>CAZMCF010000026.1:0-42156 GCA_964564935.1 uncultured Anaerolinea sp.
GGCGTGTTTCCCCGCCACATCTAGGTGACTCACCAGGGACTCGAACCCTGAACCCACTGATTAAGAGTCAGTTGCTCTGCCAGTTGAGCTAGTGAGCCTGAAGCGTCCCCATTATACCTTAAGGTCGACCAGAGTCAATATTTCCCGTTTTTCCCTGTCCACCGCGCCCATTCGCCTTATAATAATAAGTCCAGGCAACCGTTTCCTTCAACCTGCCCGGAAGGCGTAGCAATGAAACCATCCGACCGTTCGACTGCCGAAGGCATTCTCTTCACCGACCAGTACCAGCTTACGATGGCCCAGGTCTATTTCCGCATGGGCCTCCATGAAAAGAAAGCCCAGTTCGATCATTTCTTCCGCAGCTACCCCCATTACGGCGACCACATGGCCGGCTACTGCATCAACGCCGGGTTGGAATGGCTGCTGGATTGGATGGCGGAAGCCCGCTTCCGCCCCCGCGACCTGGAATACCTGCGCTCGCAAACGACTTCAACCAAAAAGCCGTTGTTCAGCGAGGATTTCCTCGCCTGGCTGGGGAAGAACGGCGCGTTCGACGGTATTACCCTCCACGCCATCCCAGAGGGGCGGGTGGTCCATCCCAACGTCCCGTTGACGGTCGTCCAGGGCCCGCTGGCGATTGCCCAAATCCTCGAGACCCCGCTGCTCAATATGCTCAATTACCAGACCCTGATCGCGACCAAAGCTGCGCGGATGCGCTCCAGCGCGCGGGGCAGGACCCTGCTCGAATTCGGCCTGCGCCGGGCGCAGGGTACCGCAGCCAATGCGGGCGCCCGCGCCGCGTTGATCGGCGGGGCCGATTTCTCCTCCAATGTCGGTATCTCGCACGTGCTCGGTCTGACGCCCAAAGGCACCCATGCTCACAGCATGGTCCAGGTCTATATGGCCCTGGGCGGCAGCGAGCTGGACTCCTTCCGTGCCTACGCTGAAATCTATCCGGACGACTGCCTGCTGCTGGTGGATACAGTCGATACGCTTGAGAGCGGGGTGCCCAATGCGATCCGTGTTTTCGAGGAGCTGCGCCGCAAGGGCCATCAGCCGGTCGGCATCCGCCTGGATTCCGGCGACCTGGCCCACCTGAGCATCCAGGCTGCTGCCATGCTGGATAAAGCCGGCTTTCCCGATACCGTTATCGTTCTATCCAATCAACTGGACGAGCTGGTCATCTGGCAGATCATCACCCAGATTGAAGAAGAAGCCGGGCGCTACGGAGTCGATCCGGACAAGATGATCGACCGGCTGGTGTTCGGAGTCGGCACCCGCCTGATCACCTCAGCCGGCGACCCGGCCCTGGACGGAGTTTACAAGCTGGTCGCGGTCGAGAAAAACGGCGCCTGGGCGCCGGCGATCAAGATTTCGGAAAACCCGGCCAAAATTCCCAATCCGGGGCACAAGCACGTCTGGCGCATCTACGACCTGCGCGGCTATGCCACCGCCGATCTGCTCAGCCTGGAGGACGAAGACCCGCGCACGATGGAGCGGATCATCCTCCGCCACCCGATCGAAATGCACACCCACCGTTGTCTCGAGCAGGGTGAGATCTCCCGAATCGAGCCGCTTCTGGTGGAAGTGCTGCGCGATGGAAAACTGGTCTACAACCTGCCCACCCTGGAAGAGATCCGCAAGGTACGGCTGGCCGACCGCAGCGCGCTCGATCCCGGCGTCCGCCGGTTGATGAACCCGCATACCTATCACGTTTCGCTCACCCAGCGCCTGTGGGATCTCAAACAGGAATTGATCAAACAAACCGTCCGCGATTGACCGCTGGCTTACAGCCCGTCTTCCTTTCCAGCCTGGTGAAAAACGCGCCAGGCTGGAACATTATGGTTGGGCGATTCGTCTAATATCTGCATTTACCTGTTATCGCTATACGGCTCAATGGATAGGAGAAGCCATGAAGAAATTTCTAATTGCCCTTTTTGCAGTAGTTTTACTTGCCTCGACGATCGGCGTCCAGGCAGCCGCAGCCGAATCAACCTGCGGCGAGAAGTACACCGTCCAGCGCGGTGACTATCTGGTCAAGATCGCCAACAGGTGCGGCACCACCGTCTCGGCCATTTTGGCCGCCAACCCCTCGATCAAGAACCCCAGCCTGATCTACCCCGGTCAGGTGCTCGTCATGCCAAAAGAAGGTCAGAATGTGCCGATCACCGGCGGCGCGATCTACATCGTCAAGCCCGGCGATACCCTGAGCATGATCGCCTCGCTGTTCAAGGTCACCCTGAGCGACCTGCTCAAGGCGAACCCCTCGATCACCAACGCTAACAAGATCGTAGCCGGGCAGCAGATCAAGCTGCCGGAAGGCACCGCCCAGGTGCTGACCGCCGGTGTCACCCCCGTCAAGGCCAGGCCCGGCGATACGGTCACCCTTGGCGCGACCGGCTTCAATGCCTCGGTGAACGTGGAAATCCGCTTTGGCCTGACTAAGGACCAGACTGAGGTGATCGGGAATGCCACCACCGACAGCAACGGCGCGATCCTGCAGAAGGTGACCGTGCCGGGCACTGCGCAGGCCGGCAAAACCTATGTGTTCGTCGTCAAAGTCAAGGACGCTGCGATCCAGGCGGTCTCGAACCCGTTGACCATCAGCGGCGCGGCTGCCGACACTTCCAGCTACACCGTTGTGCGCGGCGACACGCTACGCAAGATCGCCAACAAGTTTAACACCACCGTAGCCGCGATTGTGGCCGCCAACACATCGATCAAAGACCCCAACCTGATCTACCCGGGACAGGTGCTCAAGATCCCGTCCGGCAAGTCCGCCGCAGTGGCAGTCATCCCGGTCAGCGGGGCGCCCGGATCGAAGATTATCGTGGTTGCCGATGGTTTCCCTGCCAGCCAGAATGTCGATGTCAAACTTGGCATTCAGGGCGGCAGCCCCGCCGTGGTCAAGGACGGGAAAACCGACTCGGCCGGCTACCTGCGGGTCGAGCTGACCCTGCCGACCAGCGCCAAAGCCGGAGAGAAATGGGTCGTGACTGTCGAAACCACCGATCTGGCCAAAGTGGTCTCGGCGACGTCCGGAGTATTCACAGTAAAATAGGCGGCAAGGATAACGGTCGACTTGCCGGAATAAAAAATGAAAGGGGCCGCAATCCACACGATTGCGGCCTTCGCCTGATTCCAATGATTACTGATCGATCGAAATATCGAACGCCGTGAAGGGTCGGGGGAACCGCCGAATATCCCAGAATGATGGGGGGGACAGAAGGTGCCGTTCTGGTCGGAGGATTCAGCCTAATCCGGAGGTGAGGGGCGGTGCCGCGCCATCCTCCGAGCGGTCCTTGATCCAAACTGACACTTGAAATTGGATAAGGATTGTTGTATATTTTTATTAATTGACTATATAGATTAAAATTGTCTATTAATAGCTGCTTTCCCGCGCCATACCTGCGGACCGAATCCTGTGCAGGGGGATGGAGGAATGCCCGGATTGTGACTGACAAGGGATAGTACGAGGTTTTTCCTCGGGATTCGGTCACTTACCCCGATTGCGGCGCGAGCCGACACCAACAGGCGCCGAGCAGGCTGGAATTCAGGGGCAGAAGCGACTCAAAGTAAGGCAGACCCGGTTAGTATGCCGCGAAGATCATCCAGGCGTGGGAGTTGCTCGAGAGGTGCCTGATTATAGCGCAGGGGGTACTGGTCAACCTCCGGGAATAAAGCGAATGTCAAATGGATTCATGCAAACTCTGGAATTAGACTTAATCGAATTCGCAATTGACAAACCTGTCGATTTTTGCGAAGATGGAATGGGAAGGGATTATTCAGGTATATATTTTAAATGAGTGACAAACAACAAGAAATCCAGGATGATTTCCTGCCCGAACTACCTGGGAAGAAAGAGCCCACGCCGCTGCGCTTATTCCTCATCGGCATCCTGGGCATTGTCATCGTTGAATTGACGGTTATGGCGATTGTCCATACGATCAAGCCACAATCGTTATGGCTCGACTCGCTGATTGACGCGCTTGTCCTCGGCTTCGTAATTTTTCCAGTCTTTTACTATTTTGCCTATAAAGTATTCCCCGATCAGGTGGCAAGAAGGCGGCGCACCGAGGCGATTCTCCGCAAGGTGCTCGAAAACCTTCCCGTTGGCGTGTGGATCGTCGACAGGGAGGGTAAAATCCGCCACGGCAACCTGGCTGCCCGGACGATCTGGGCCGGGTCGCGCAGCGTGGGCATCAGTGAGTATGGCCAGTTCAAGGCCTGGTGGCCAGGCAGCGGCAAGTTGGTCGAGCCTGAGGAATGGGGCGCAACCCGGGCGATTCTCCACGGGGAAACAAGTATTAATAAAGAAGTCGAAATAGAAGATTTTACAGGGATGCACAAGATCATCCTTAATTCCGCCGCGCCGTTTTACACTGAAAATGGGGAATTGCTAGGGGCGGTAATCGTCAATCAGGACATCACCTCACTCCGACAACTGGAAAAAGAATCGATCCAGAATTACGAGCTCCGCGAACGTTTTTTTTCGAGCATCGATACCTTGATCGCTTACATGGACCGCGATTTCAATTTCATCCGGGTCAATGACTCCTACGCGCGTTCCGCCGGTCACCCTCCTGAATTCTTCATCGGAAAAAACCATTTTGACCTTTACCCGCATGAGGAAAATCAGGCTACCTTCCAGCGGGTGGTCGACACCGGCGAGCCGTATCACGTCCAGGAACACCCGTTCGAATATGCCGAATTCCCCAGGCGCGGGGTGACCTACTGGAACTGGGCGCTGCAACCCGTCCACGGAACGGACGGCAGCGTGCAGGGCGTTGTCCTCAGCCTGGTCGACGTCACCGAGCGTAAGCGGGCCGAGCTCATGCTGGAGCAGCAAAACGTCGCCCTGCAGCAGTTGAGCGAAACCGAACGCCGCCTGCGCGAACTGGCGGAGGCGCTGGTCGGCGCCTCGGTGGCGGTCAGCTCTAGCCTGAACCTCGCTGAAGTCCTGAATGAGATCATTTTTTCGCTGCAGCGGACCATTCCCTTCCGGACGGCCAACATCCTCTTGCTGGAGGGCGGGCAATTAACCATGGCCCACCACTGGTGCACGACGGTTTCGCCTGTGCATAACACCACCTTTCGCCAGGAATATCCGCTGAATCGATCGGCCGAGCTTGAGCATATCCTCGAAACCAAACAGCCGCTCCTGATCGCCTGCACCAGCTCGAAGCCTGGCTGGGCGTCGGTGGCGGGGATGGAATGGGTGGCCGCTTACCTGGCCGCCCCCTTGATCGCCGGCGGCGAGGTGATCGGGGTGATCGATCTGAGCAGCGATCAATCGGAAGCGTTTAACCAAGGCATGGTCAATCAGCTGATGGCTTTTGCTGCCCCGGCGGCGGTCGCCATTCATAACGCACGCCTGTATACCGCCGAGCAGCGCGCCCGCCAGGTGGCTGAGACGCTTTACGACGCAAGTCTCGCATTAACCCGCAGCCTTGAGCTCGATGAGGTGCTGGGCACGCTCCTGGATTACACTCAGCGCCTGGTGCCGTTCGACGCCGCCCATATCTTCCTACTGGACGACGAGTATCGTCTGACCGTGCGAGCTTTGCTTGCCAAACCGACAGCTGCCGACGGGAAGTTGGATCTGAATGATAAGCTCGAGCTGTGGGACGAGCCTCTTCTGCGTTCGGCCGTGGGGACGAAAAGCAGCCTGGTCATCTCTGACGCCGACATGCGTTCCGGCGGGGATGACGGGCGTTTCTCGCAAGGCGCACGCGCCCTGCTGGCCATCCCCATGATCGCCAATGAGAATGCAATTGGTCTGGTGACCATCGCCAGAATGACCCCGGAACCGTTCTCCCGCGAGCATATTCAATTGGCGGAGGCAATCGTCGCCCAGGCGACGGTGGCCGTGCAAAACGCCTGGCTTTTTGAGCAGGTACGAGCCGGGCACGAACGCCTGCAAACCCTCTACCACCGGCTGGTCGATGTCCAGGAGAACGAACGGCGTCATATCGCCAGGGAGTTGCATGATGATACCAGTCAGGCCCTGGCCTCCACGATGATCAGCCTGCGCCTGCTCGAGCAGGACGCGGACCTGGCCGAGCCTTTACGGGTTCGGATCCGAAAAGAGAAAGAGGCGATCGACCGGGTGCTGGAAAATCTGCACCGCCTGGCGGTCAACCTGCACCCGGCCGCGCTCGACTTGCTCGGCCTGGTGGCGTCGATCGAGCAACTCGTCAATGACTATGTTGAGCATTATGGAATGAACATACAGTTCAAGGCGACCGGCTTTACAGAGGGTATCCGGCTGCCCATCGAGCTGGAAACCACGGTCTACCGGATCGTCCAGGAAGCTTTGAACAACGTGGTTCGCCATGCAAAGACGAATAACGTAGATGTCATTATTGAAATGCGGGATAAAAAGGTTACTGCCATGGTCGAAGACGACGGGGTGGGGTATGATCTGAATTCGGCGCGCTCAGGCAGCCAACTGGGTCTGATTAGCATGCAGGAAAGGGCGCAAATGGCCGGGGGAACCTTACGAATCGAGAGCAAAATCGGCGGCGGCACAACTGTTGTAGTGGAGATTCCAAATGGCGATTAATATCCTGATTGTTGACGATCACGGTCTCTTTCGCGCCGGTTTGCGCGCCCTACTTGAGAACAGGTCGGAGTACTGCGTCATCGGCGAAGCGGCGGATGGAGAAGAGGCCTTTCGCCTGGCGGGCGAATTACAGCCGGACCTGGTTTTGATGGACATCAGCATGCCCGGCATGAGCGGGTTGGAAGCCACTCGCCGGATGAAAGAAGTCTGCCCGAACACCCGCATACTGGCCCTGACCGTCCACGAGGACGACAGCATGCTCCGCGAGATGGTCCGAGCCGGCGCCAGCGGTTACATCATCAAACGTGCAGTTGAGTCTGACCTGATTAACGCCATTCAGGTAGTCAGCCAGGGATATGTGTATGTCTTTCCTGCCATGACCCGGGCTTTGTTTAAAGATCTTTCGCCCATGGATGCCGCCAGCCAGGTGGAGCAAGAGACCCTCACTCCGCGCGAAATCGACGTTCTCAAACTGCTTGCCCGCGGTCATACCAACCGACAGATCGCTCAAGAGTTGTGCATCAGCCCGAGGACTGTGGAAGGTCACCGCTCCTCCCTGGTCAGTAAACTGGGATTGCGCAGCCGGGTAGATTTGATCAATTTCGCCGAGAAACACGGCATCCTCGAAAAATAGCCCGAGATCCACTTTCATCTGATCTACTGCAACGATCTTTGCTGGCTTTATCCATGACCGCGTAAATATTACGCGGTCTACTTTTTGATTTCATCCGTAATTTCTACGCCACCCCCCCATTATTTTCGGAGTGGGAAACGTATATTTGTACTGTTAATATCCGATTAAAAACAGTCACTTTCTTCGCTTACAGATCCTCGATGAAAACGATACATTGTTCATACAGGTCTCGAATCCGACAGCCACGGTACGAGGTCAAACTATTACATGGTCAACACCATTCAATATCCTTCTATTCCTGATGGGATTGCCAAGAAGGCGCGGGCAATCTATGGCAAGGGTCATATCTACCTCGCCATCGGCGACACCCTCGATGAGCTCCTGAGCGGGCTGATCCCTTGCGAGAAGCTCTTTCTGGATCATCAGTCAGGGGGGGCTTTTTGCCTGTATCTTCTGATCTCCGCAGTTCAGTATGAAGAGGAATTCCCCGATCAGCGACTGATCGAAGCCGTGCCTCTGCGTCTGGATATTCAATACGCCCTCCATCTCGCTAGTGAAACCCTGAGGATCTCACCGCAGAGCCTTCAAGAGTTTCGGAGTCATTTACTTTCCGATCCATTGGATTTGAAGATCTTCCAAAAATTGCTTAACAGGCTGAAAGAGCGGGGGTTATTCTGCGCGAAACCCGGTATACATATCGGCGCCAGAGAGGTGGTCAGGACAATCTGTATTGCCAGTCATATCGAGAGGGTAGTGGATGCGATGTTCTCAACCCTGGAAGAGCTGGCGATCGAGGAACCTCACTGGCTGCGCGGCATCGCCCGACCGCACTGGTACGAGCGCTACAACCGAAAAAGATCGATCCCGTCCTGGCCTGATCCCGAAGGCGAATGGCGGTCGCTGCCAAACGAAATCGGCTGCGATATCCGTTACCTCCTCGATCAGGTTGCTAAATCGCCTTATGGGACGCTTAAAGCGCTGCCGGAAGTGTTGGAGCTGATCGGCGCCTGGGAGGAAATGTCCGAGCTGGTCAGGCAGGAAGATGGCAGTTCACCAGATTTGGACTGGAACAGTCCTAACTGTACTCAGGATAACGAGTGATGAAACCTGAATGGGAGGTGACATGAATCAAATGCAGTCAGGCACGACCATAGCTGTTTTTGGAACGCGCCGGTGTTTCGATTGCGCATGCTCATTATTCGTCTTGAAAAAGGAGAAAACCCGCTATGAATAAAAGGCCTGTAAAAATCTTATTTAGGCTGATGACGGTGCTCCTCGCACTGGCGGCGCTGGCGCCTGCCTTGCCCGGAGCTTCCCCCGTCCAGGCGCAGACCAACGACCTCACCCTGGCGGTGGTCAGCGCGCGAACGGAGCCAAACGCCCCCGGCGGACCGGTGTCGGCCGGTGATCCAATCGATGCCTATCAATTTTTAATCAACATCGACAACACCGGTGATCCGAACCAGCCGCGCGATGCGGGTTGTTCACCCCTCGATCCCGACTATCCCGACTCGTGCGATTGGCCTTCCATCCGCTCAGTGCCGTCCTCCTCGCCGATATATGCCTCCGGCAGCGAGGTCGATTTAAACGCGCTGACAGGACTGACCCTACCGGACGGCAAGTACCTGATCTCGGTCATGGCGGAAGGCTATAAGCTCGGTGGGGCGCACTTCACCGTTCCCCTGGAAGAGCCAGGGCAGGTCAAGGTGGAGCTGCAGCCGCACCCGCTGCCCCCCGCCACGCTGCGGGTCAAGGTCTTCGAGGATATCTCGCCGACGAACGGCATGTTCGATGCGCCGGCTGAGCACGGGCTGGCCGGCTTCCGTGTCATCATAAACGACACGGTCGGTCAGGTCTCAACAGACGTGTTCGGCAACCCGTTGTGCACGCTGTACGACGGCAATGGCGAGCCGCTGCCGCCCGGGCAGCAGGTGGGTGATGCCTGCCTGATCAGCGATGATAACGGAGACGTCGTCGTCCCCAATTTAGGCCCGCTGCGCTATGACGTGACCGTTTCTGCGCCCGACGGCGAAGTCTGGCTGGAAACGACCACCCTGGAAGGCGGCTGGAGCTGGGACACCTGGCTGCAGGAGGGCGGCACCGGCCTGGATAACGAGTTTGTGGTGGCCGGCGAGCCGTTCCCCTGGACGGTCTTCGGCTTTGTGTCTCCCTGCGAGCTCGGCAATACCGCCGACCGCTGTCCTCTCAATGATACGATGAGCGGCGCCAGCGGCGGCGTCAGCGGAAACCTGATCGAAGCCTCGGTTTATCTGCCGCAGCAGGGCGGGCTGCCCTATGTGGGCGACATCTGGACCGGCTTCAACGGCGTCAGGGTAACCGGCCCGGTCACCGACGGCTGGATCGCCATTTCCGACCTGCAGCAGGGGGATACGGCGGTTTATGTCGGCCCGGCCAACCCAGACGGATCGTTCCTGGTCACCGGCCTGCCCGATGGCGATTACTTTGTGGCCTGGTGGGACTATAACCTGCATTTCATCCTGGATTGGCTGCAGGTGACGGTCTCCAACGGCGGGGTTGTCGATATGGGCACCCCCATGCTGACCGGCTGGTTCACCAAGGTCGAGGGGTACGTTTTCATCGACTCGAATAAGAATGGTAAACGTGATCCGGGTGAGCCGGGCAAGTCGGACTATCTGGTGGTGCTGAAGGACCGCGACAACAGTGAAATCGACCGCATGTCCATCGCGGCGACCACCGACATGAACGGCTACTATGTCTTCGAAAAAGCTTATCCGATGGGCTCCTGGATGGTGCTGGAAGCCTACAACGACCGCTATTACACCACCGGCATCACCTACCAGGTGGATAACCAGACCGAAGCGACCACGGTGCTCGGCAACGGCGTGGACGTCGGCATTCTGCCGATCCTCGGCCAGCCGGCGCGTCTGGACTGGGGCATCTACCCTTACGAGCCAGGCACGAACGGCGGCATTGTCGGCTCGGTGTTCTATGACACCACCCGCAACGAGCTCGACCCGCAGTACCAGGCGGTCGAGCCCTGGGCGCCGGGTATCCCAAACCTGGAGATGAACCTGTGGGCGCCTGTGCCGTGCGGGACGAATTCCGGCGCGGCCTGTGACGCCGCTTACAAATACGAGCTGGCCGCTGACGGCTCTTACGCCAAGGGCGCCCTGCTTAATTCCACCATCACCGAAACCTGGGAGCAGCCAGGCGGCTGCATCGCCCGCGACGCCAACGGCGACCCGCTGCCATGGGGCGCGCCCGATCAAGAGGTTCTGCCGACGGACGGCTCCGGCAATCAGGATCCAGGCAAGCGCTGCCTGGAAGCCCCGCTCATGGGCACCCAGATCCAATCCGGATTTGCCTCGCTGGACGGCAACTGGGGCTTTGGCGGCGTCTGGCAATACGATGAGTTTGGAAATGTGATCGTCGACGATTTTGGCGATCCGATTGAGTTCCCGATGGGTGCCGGCGACTATCTGGTCGAGGTGGTCATCCCCACTGACGCTTTGGGCAAACCGATGTACCAGGTGGTGCGCGAAGAGGACATCAACGTCTTCGGCGGCGACCAGTTCGTCCCGGCCGTGCCTCCGCCATCCTGCGCCGGTCCGCTGCACACGGTGGATGTGGCTGGCGTCGGCGCCGACGGAGCGGATGCAGTGATAAATCCTTCGTTCGCCGAAGCTGGCGGCAGCCCGTACGAAGGAATGCAGAAACCGTTGTGCAACGTCAAGCTGGTCAACCTGGCCAGCGGCAAATCGATCGCGCCGGCGTTCAACCTCTTCACCAATGTTCCCATCCCCGGCCGCTGGAAGGGCTACATTATCAATGACCTCACCGTTTCGACCAACCCGCAAGAGCTGAACTTCGGTGAAAAGGCCGGCATGGCCAACGCGCCGATTGGCGTCTATGATTTCACCAACAAGCTGGTCACGACGATGACTTCGGATCCCAACGGCGTTTACGAGATATTGCTGCCCTCGACATACACGATGAACTGCCCGACGCCGTCGGGTGTCTGCGCCAATGTCTACTACATCCTTGGCAACGACCCAGGCCAGCCTGGAGCGTTGAACCCGAATTACAACCCGCAGTTCCGTACGATTGGCACTTCCTTCGAAGTCTACCCCGGATTGCTGATTCCCTCCGACCTTGCGCCGACGGAAATCGTGCCGGGCGTGCTGGCGGCAGGATCGCAATACGCTACCCCGCCGCAGTGCTTTATCGACGCGGCCAGCCCGCAGTTGTTCAACGCTTCGCCGGTGGTGGTTGACGGGAGCGTTGACACGCCGGTGGTCATCGGCGGCGACGGCTTTGGCGACGCCGTAGGACAGGTGCTGCTGGACGGCTTCCCGCTGCAGGTTGACGACTGGATCAATGAACAGATCAATCTGACCATCCCGACCGGGGCGCCTTATGGCGCGCACCAGCTCGAGATCATCACTGCTGACGGCAAGCAGCCGGTTAACAGTTTGACGATGCACGTGCTGGGCTCAGCGCCGTTCCCGAGCACCGCCCTGCTGGATAACTTCGATCGGGCGAACGGCGGTCTGGGTGCCAGTTGGGGCGGCGCCGGCAATACCGTGGGCACTTACCGTATTTGGCACTTCTCGCCTGATCTAACCGACGGGGTGGTGCAGGTGCGCGGCACCGGCAACACCTGGTGGCTGCCAGGTCAGTATGGCCCGGATCAGGAAGCCTTCTTCACCTTTGTAAAGATTGGCACGGGCGCGACTGAGCAGGGGCTGCTGCTGAAGGTCAACGGCAATCCGGGCAGCAACGCTGGAACAGCGGTCGAGGTGGCATACAACGGCGTCAGCCAAAACGTGGTGGTGCGCACCAAGGTTGCCGGGCAAAATCTCAATCAGGCAGCGACGCAGGTGACCTTCGCGGCTTCCTTCGCTGTCGGCGACCAGCTTGGCGCGCGCGTCTTATCTGATGGCATGGTCAATGTCTTCAAGAACGGCGTGCTGATCGGCTCGGTCGATATCAGCGCCGGCGCCAGTCCCTGGCCGGAATCGCTCATCTCCGGCGGCGGGATGATCGGTGTGCGCTTTGCAGGCAACTTCAACGGCGGCAGAGACGCCCGCTTCGACGACTTCGGCGGCGGCAATCTGGTCAATCCGGCCTACACGCCGACCGTCTACGAGGTAGGCCCCGGGAAGACGTACAGCACCATCCAGCCTGCGCTGGACGCTGCAGCCGCCAGCCCTGACCGCGACCTGGTTGTGGTCTACCCCGGGTTGGCGGAGCAGTGGAACCCATTCGGCGCCTACTTTGAGAACCTGATCGTCTACGCGCCGGTCAAGCTGCAGGGCGTTGGCCCGGGCGGCTTCCGCGCGGACGGCACCTACGTGCCGGGCACGGTCCTGGACGGGCGCGGCGTGGCTGCCGATACGGCTTACGCCGAGGAATGGCGCGTCAAGCTGCAGAGTATCCCCTGGAGCGGTGTGCAGGCCATTTACGAAGGCGCGGATATCTACATCGTGGCTGAAGACGGCGAGTTCGAGTCGTCCTTCAACGCTGCCATCGACGGCTTTACCATCACCGGCGGCGATCAGCAGGGCTTCCCCAACAACCTTGCCCCGGTGGACCCGACGGTGAAAGACGAGGCCGCGGTGCAGGGCGGCGGTATCTTTGCTAACGGTTACGCCCGCTACCTGCAGATCACCAACAACGTGTTCCAGTCGAATGGCGGCGCCTATGCCGGCGCGATCCGCCTCGGCACGCCGCACATCCCCGGCGACCTGGGCGACGCGCAGAACGATTTCGTTCGCATTGCGCACAACCGCATCCTGGCCAACGGCGGCACCAACCTGGCAGGCGCTATCGGCCTGTTCAACGGCTCTGAAGCTTACGAAGTCGCCTACAACGACATCTGCGGCAACTACTCGGCGGAGTACGGCGGTGGCATCAGCCACTACGGATTCAGCCCGAACGGCAGCATCCACCACAATCGCATCTACTTCAACCGTTCCTACGATGAGGGCGGCGGGATCATCATCGCCGGCGAGCTGCAGCCCGATCCGAGCATGCTCACCCCGGGCGCCGGTCCGGTAGACGTGTTCAACAACCTGATCCAGTCCAACCTGGCCAACGACGACGGGGGGGGACTGCGCTTCCTGATGGCCGGCAACTTTACCTACAACGTCTACAACAACATCATCGCCAATAACATCTCGACCCATGAAGGCGGCGGCGTCTCGCTCAACGATGCTCCCGACGTGCGCGTCTTCAACAACACGATCATGAAGAACATAACCACCGCCACGGCGATGACCAGCAACGGTCAGCCCGCGCCGGCCGGCCTGTCGACCTCGAAGAACAGCACACTGCTGCAGGCTACCCTGCCGGTTGGAGCTCCGCTCTTCAGCAACCCGCTGTTGTTCAACAACATCTTCTGGGATAACCGGGCCGGCACGTTCACCGGCGCGAGCGTCGCCAATATCGGTTTGCCGGATGATCCCAATCCGATCTTCAACTGGGACCTGGGCATCCAGGATACGACCATCGGGCTGCTTTCGCCGACCTTCTCGCTGCTGCAGACCGACTTCGGCGCCAACCCGGATGTCTCCAACATCGTCGGCGTGGATCCGATGGTGGCTCAGATCTATGATACCTCTGTGATGGTGGCGCCCTGGCGCGGCAACCCGCGCTTCGTGGATGTCCTCATGGTCACCGCGCTGGCGGATGCAAATCTGCTGGGAGACTACCACCTGACTGCTGGCTCTGCGGCGATCGATGCCGGTACGAGCATTGGCGCGCCCGGGTTCGACTTCGACGGCGACCTGCGACCGCTCCTCGGCGGATTCGATATCGGCGCCGACGAAGCGCCCTAACTCATTCGCGGATGATGGGGCTGCAGGCGCGTCCGCGCCTGCAGCCCCGCCACCGAATAATCATCAGGAGAGATAAGATGATAAACAAACATCGATCGCAATCGATCAGCAGGCGCGATTTCTTCAAGCTGGCGGGCGGCGTGTTGGTCACCGCGGCGGGAGTGTACGGCCTGCCGGCCGGTCTGCGCAAGCTGCTTCAGCCGGTGGGGGCTGTCCAGGCCGCCCCGAGCGACCCGTTCGACCTGTTCTTCGCCGGCACCGACGGCTGGATCGCCATGCCGCCCTCCAGCCCGGCAATCCCGCCCTTCTTCCCCGACGACCTGGCGCCGTCGCCCTTCAACACTTACATTTTCGGCTTTCGCAATGTGACCGGGCTGCCCGACGTAAAAATCCAGGGGCAGAAGATGAAGGCGCAGCACTCAGCGCCGCTATTCTGGGTCAAGGAATATGACCCTGCCCTGGGCGGGTATCCACATAACAACGAGTTCCGTCTGAAGCTGACCAACCTGGGCCTGCAAGTCCGCCCCGACCTGACCGACGCGCATACGGTCCACTGGCATGGCTTTCGCAATGCAATTCCCTTCTTCGACGGCGAGCCGCACGGTTCGGTTTCCGTGCCGGTTGGTCGGGAGATCATCTACGTCTACCGGGCGCACGAGCCGGGCACCTATATGTATCACTGCCACGTCGAGGATGTCGAGCATGTCGCAATGGGCATGACCGGTCTGGTCTTCGTGCGTCCCAAACAGGACGGCACCCCGATCAACGGCTTCATCAAATTCGCCTACAATGACGGCGACGGATCGACCGGATACGACCGCGAATACGCCATGCTGCTGACCGAGGTCTGGGCAGAATCGCACTGGGCGGATTCGCACATCCAGCTTCCCGAGTGGAGCGACTACCACCCCGATTTCACCCTGCTTAATGGCCGCGCCTACCCGGATACGCTGGCGCCCAGCAGCACGGTCGATCCCTTCAACCAGATTCTGCAATCGGACGGCGACCTGCCTATCCCGCCGGCTCCCTATGAGCACCTGCAGTACCAGCCCTACTCATCGCTGGTGCAGTGCAACGCAGGCGAGCGGGTGCTGCTGCGCTTCGCCCAGCTTGGCTTCAAGCAGGCGGCGATGACCCTGACCGGCATCCCCATGCGGGTGGTTGGTAAAGACGCCACACTGCTGCGCGGGCGCGACGGGACGGACACCTCCTACCTGACCAACACAGTCATGCTCGGAGCTGGCGAGAGCGTCGATGCGATCTTCACCGCGCCGCCGCACTCGGGTGGTCCGTCCTACGATACCTACCTGCTCTACAACCGGGCGTTGAACCGCTCCAGCAACCTGGATGCGGGCGGGTTCGGTGGACAAATGACCGAGGTGCGCGTCTATCCGTCCGGAACGATCGCTCCGCAGCTTCTGCCCAACACCTAGACCAGTGAGAAACTCACGAAAAGGAGTGATTCCAATGCGTAAACAGTACTTCAAGCGGATCCGATTAAGCCTGGCGATCTTGCTGGTCATTGTGCTGGCTGCCTCGTCCACGGTCATCAGCAAACCGCAGGATGTGTCCGCGCAAATGTCGATGGGCGGCTCGATCGGGCTCGTCTGCACGACCAGCCCGGATGCGACCTTCACGCTTACCACCCAGACGGGCTATATCGGTACTCCGGACGATAACGTGGTTTTCATGTGGGGCTTTTCGGAAGGAGGCAATCCCTTCCAGCACCCCAGTCCGATTCTGTGCGTCAACCAGGGCGACACGGTCACCATCACCCTGCAGAACAACCTGCCGGTGGATATCTCCATCGTCTTCCCCGGGCAGGTCGATGTGCTGGCGAACGGCGCCCCGGCGGCTCCTCAATATGATATCAACGGCAACCTGACCTCGCTGACCAACGTGGCCGCGGCCAACGGCGGCAGCATCACCTACAGCTTTGTGGCGAACGAGCCCGGCACCTTCATCTATGAAAGCGGTACCAACCCCGGCATTCAGGTGCGTATGGGTTTGTTTGGCGCGATCGTCGTCCGCCCGAACCTCGGCGAGGATTTCGCCAACAACCGACCTGACAGCCAGTTCGCCATGGGGCACGAATTTCTGGTGCTCTTTTCGGAGATCGACCCCTATCTGAATCAGGCAGTCGAGCTGGGCCAGGATTTCAATCTAGACACCTACAAACCGCGTTACTGGCTGATCAACGGGCGCGGCTTTCCCGATACAATCGCGCCCAACTTCGCCTCCTGGCTGCCCTCGCAGCCGTACGGGGCGCTGGCGCAGGTTTATCCGGACGGGCCGGACATGAACTACCTGCCCGCCCTGGAGCGGTTCCTCAATGTTGGCAGCGAGATCGTCCCGATGCACCCGCACGCCAAGAACGCGTTGATCATCAACCAGGACGGACGGACGGTCGAGGGTGAGCTCGGCGAAGACCTCTCCTGGGAAAACTTCTCCGTACCGGTCGGCCCCGGGCAAACCTACGATGGCCTCTTTCGCTACAGGGATGAGGAAGGATACAACCCGGATACCAATCCGGTCCCGGTGACGGTCCCGAGCGTGCAAAACCTGGTTTACGGCGCCATGTACAGTGGCAGCCCGTACCTGGGTCAGCAGGGCCCCTTCCCGGTCGGCGTGACGAGCATGAACGAGTGCGGCGAGTTCTACATCATCTCGCATAACCATGCCCTTTATCAGATCACCTCCTGGGGCGTGGTGATGACCGGGCCGATCACCTTCCTGAGGGTCGACCCGCCCCTGCCGAACAACTGCCCGTAAAGGAAGCGAGGAATGAAAATGAAAACGATGAACCGTAAAACATATCGCGCAGGCGCCCTGCTCCTGCTGATTGCGGCGCTGTTCGGCTCGGCATTTTTCCAGACGGGTTCAGCCCAGGCGGCGACGCTGCCCGCCGAAAGCTGCCTGCTGGATATTGACACCAACACCCGCACCTGCGATCTCTGGGCGACCACCGGCATGATCTCCCTGCCCGGCTGGCCGGCGGTGCCCATCTGGGGCTACAGCCTGGTCGATCCTGCTCTGGGCGGCGCAGCCACGCTGCCAGGCCCTGCATTGATCGCCAATGAGGGTGAGACCCTGGTGGTGAACCTGCACAACGGCCTGACTGAAACCACCGGCCTGTCCTTCAAGGATCAGGCGATCCTGCCCGATCTGGCCGGCGTGGCAGCCGGCGGGATGAAAACCTACACCATCAACAGCCTGTCCGCCGGCACGTTCCTCTACGAAGCCGCGCCGCTGCCGAACGCGCAGCATCAGGTCGCGATGGGCATGGTCGGCGCGTTGATTGTGCGTCCGGCCGGTCTGCCCGGACAGGCCTACGCCAGTCCGACGACGGCCTTTCAGGACGAAGCGCTGGTCGTGATCAGCGAGCTCGACCCATCGCTCAACTTCGCAGTCGACCCGGCCGCCTTCGATATGCGTACCTACCAGCCGCTGCTCTACCTGATCAACGGCGCCGTCCATCCGGTCATTCCTGAGATCGCCAGCACAGCCGGCAACGCTCTGCTGCTGCGCTACATCAATGCCGGCCTGCAGCCGCATACGCTGAGCCTGCTGGGCCTGGATCAGCGCCTGATCGCGAAGGATGGTTTTCCTTACACATATATACGGCGGAGCGTGGCGACGAACATCGCCCCGGGTGAAACCCAGGATGCGCTGGTCGTCGTTCCTCCTGGCGCTGCCGGTAAATTCGCCCTTTATGACAGCAACATGATCCTGCATACCAGCAGCACAGGCGGCTACGGCGGCATGCTTACCTTCATCAACCTCGGTACGGTCACGCCGCCCTCGGTCGGTCCGGTCACTACCTCAGTCAGCCTGAGCCCGAATCCAACCGGCGGCGCGGTGGACGTCACCCTGACAGCCGTGATCCCGGGCGCAACCGGCGCGGAGTTCTTCATCGGCGCTCAGGGCGTGGGCGGTACCGGTACAGCCATGTCCGCGGCGAGCGGCGACAGTTGGTCGGCGCTGATCACCGCGGCGGAGCTTAGCCCGTTAGCCAGCGGCGACCACACCCTCTACGTCCACGGGACGGACGGCGCCAACTGGGGTGCCTTCAACTTCGCCGTGCTGCATCTGGATAAGGTTGGGCCGATGGTCAGCGGCGTGCTGACTTCGCCCAATCCCAGCAACGGCTCAGCCGCCGTTTCCGTCGCGGCCACCGCGGATGACAGCATGTCCGGCAACAGCAATGTCACCACCGCCATGTACATGATCGACGACATGATGGCGCCTGGTGAGATGATGATGGTCGATCCGGTTGCGCCGGTTGCCAGCCTCTCGGCGGTCATCCCGGCGGCGACTGTGCAAACCCTGGTCGAGGGCCAGCATTCCCTCCACGTCATGGCTCAGGATGTGTTCGGTAACTGGGGTATGCACGGGATGGGCGCGCTGGGCATCGACAAGACCGGGCCAGACACCACCTCAGTGAGCGCTACCCCTGAGCTGCTCTACACGCGGGCGGTTGTGCGCGTCGACGCCAGCCTGTCCGATCCGCCCGTCACTGCCGACGTCAATCTGCCGGGCGCCGCTTCGCTCATCAAGAAGGCCGAAGGCTTTATCGACACGGTCGGAGCGGACGGCAGCGGCTTCCCGCTGATCCCGCGCGACGGGCTCTTCGACGAGCAGGCCGAAGGCGCTTACGCGAACATCCCGCTGGCGACGATCAATTCGTTGTCGGAAGGACTGCACACGGTATACGTCCACGGGCAGGACAGCTCCGGCAACTGGGGCGCGCTCGCTTCGGCGACCTTCACCATCCTGCCGCAACAGATCTTCAGCGACGGCTTTGAAGCGGGCGACTTCAGCGCCTGGAGCGCCAGCACCGGCATCGTCAGCGTCAGCGCCGCGGCTGCCCGGACGGGCTCATTCGGTATGCGGGCCAGCCTGGCCGGCGCCGCCTTCGGTTATGTCACGGACGACACACCCCTGCTGGAGCCAAGCTACAAAGCGCGCTTCTACTTCAATCCTAACGGCGCACTGCCGGTCAACAACAACTCCAACGGCGTGACGATCTTCGCCGGACTGGACGGCGCCAGCGCGACCGCCTTCCAGGTGCAGTTCCGCCGGCAGAATCAGGGCGGCGGCACCTACCAGGTGCGCCTGTCGGTTGCCCGCGCCGGCGGGGTGAGCAACTCCGGCTGGTACACCATCAGCAACGCCTGGCACTCGATCGAGGTCTCCTGGGCGTCGAATACCGCCGCCACCGTCAACCTGTACGTCGACGGCGTGCTGCGCCAGTCGCTTACCGGGCTGAATACCAACGCCTACAAGATCGCCAGCGTCCGACTTGGCCCGTCGGCGGGCGCGCTGGGTAACTCGGCCAGCGGCGTGATGTACTTCGATGACTTCGTATCCAGGCGCACGCAGTACATCGGACCGTAGAACCGAATAAATAAACACTCGAGAGGCCTGGCGGCATCCGAAAGGGTGCCCCAGGCCTCCAGGCAGCCAACTTGGCCAGGAGAAAAATCGATGGAAACAGCCACCCCTCACCCGAATCCAGCCATCCGCAGCAGCCGGCGATCCCCCTGGCTGTTGATCGCAGCGGCGCTGGCGCTGGTCGCCGGCGTATGGCAGGCGATCTCTTTTTCGCTCAGTCCCTCACCGGCTCAGTCTGTGCAGCAGATCAGCGCCGCACAACTGGAAAGTGATTACGGCGTGCGCATACGGCTGATCGGCGTCACCGCGGCGGGCGGCATGCTGGATGTGCGCTTCAAAATCCTGGACCCGGTCAAAGCGGCGCAGATATTCAGTAATCAGGAAATGCTGCCCAGGTTGATCGCCGGGAATACCGTCCTGGTAACCCGGCCGCCTGACCTGGACAGCCTGGCGCTGGAAAAGGACGGGATCGTTTTTATGCTGTTCCCCAACCGCGGTGGCGCCGTCAGACCGGGCACGCCGGTGACGATCACCTTTGGCGACCTGCGGCTCGAGCCCATAGCGGCGCAGTGAGCCCGCATTCCAGCCGCGTGGTTTAACGCTGTAACCGGCTCGACCGGTCGAGGAGGCATGATGAAGACCCTGAAGAAATGGATGCAATTATCCCTGTTATTATTGCTGCTGTTATTGCTGGTTCAATCCGGCTTGGCCGCCTCAGCCATGCCGCCGCTTGTCCCGCAATCCAGCCCGTCGGGCGGAAAAATCGCCCCTGAGCTGGAGGCGGCGCTGGCTCAGCAAGCGCCGGTGGAGATGACCACGGTCATCGTCAGCCTGGTGGAGCAGGCGGATTTGAGTCTGATCCCCGGGGCCAGCCGGGCTGCACGACTGCAGGGCGTCATCCGCGCTTTGCAGGAGGTTTCCGCCAGGTCGCAGAGCTCGATACGCTCGTATCTCGAAGGAGCTGTCAGCCAGGGCAAAGCAGCGGGGGTGACTCCGTTCTGGATCTTCAACGGTCTCTCGCTCAGCGCCGATGCCGAAACCATTCTGGCGCTGGAACAGATGCCGGAGGTGGCATTGATTACCCCTGACCAGATCGATGTGCGGCCTTCGACTTTGATGTCGCTGGGCTCGCCTGAGCCCAACCTGTCGGTCATCAACGCGCCGGCGCTGTGGGAGCTCGGCCTGACGGGCCAGGGCGTGGTAGTCGCCAGCCTGGATACCGGCGTGGATGCCTCACACCCCGACCTTGGCGGGCGCTGGCGCGGAGGCGCCAATAGCTGGTACGATCCCTACGGGCAGCACGCTTCTCCAGCCGACCTGAGCGGTCACGGCACTCAGACGATAGGCGTCATACTCGGCGGCGACCTGTCCGGCAGTAGCATCGGTGCCGCCCCGCAGGCGCAGTGGATTGCGGCCAGGATCTTCAACGACGCCGGCTCCGCGACCGCCACCGCCATCCATCTGGCGTTACAGTGGCTGCTCGACCCGGACGGGAACCCGGCCAGCGACGACGCCCCACAGGTGGTCAACAACTCCTGGACGTTCGGCTCGCCGGGCTGCAACCTGGAATTTCAGCTCGATTTGCAGGCGCTGCGGGCGGCCGGCATACTGCCGGTCTTCGCCGCGGGCAACTATGGACCCTGGGCGGGCAGCAGCGTCAGCCCGGCTAACTACCCCGAGGCGTTTGCCGTCGGCGCGGTCGACAACAGCGGTGGGCTGTATGCCCTCAGCAGCCGCGGGCCGTCCGCCTGTGGTGAAGCAGAATCGATTTACCCAGAGCTGGTCGCGCCCGGCGTGGACATTTTCACTACCGACCTGGCCGGCTTTTACACTGCCGCCAGCGGCACCTCGCTGGCTGCGCCGCACGTATCCGGCGCGCTGGCGCTGCTGCTCGGTGCCTTCCCCTCCCTGAGCGCTGACCAGCAGCAGAGCGCGCTGATCCAGGGAGCGGTCGACCTCGGCGCCTCCGGAGCGGATAACGACACCGGCTTTGGCCGCCTTGACGCGCTGGCATCCTATCAATGGCTGCTGGATAACGGCGGGGGGGCGACGCCCACGCCGACGCCCATCCAAACTGCCACACCGACGCCGCCCCCTTCCCTCCCGAGCCTGCACATCGGCGACCTGGACGGCTCCGCCTCGCTCAGCCGGAAATCATGGTCGGCGACCGTGACGGTCAGGGTGCACGACGGCAGCGAGAAGGCGCTATCTGGCGTGACGGTCTATGCAAGCTGGAGCGGGGGCGTTTCGTTCAACAGTTCCTGCGTCACCGACCGCAAAGGCGCATGCAAGCTCAGCTCCGGCAGCCTCCCGAATTCGCTCGCCAGTCTCACCCTGAGCATTACCGACGCGGCGCGAAGCGGGTACGTCTACCTCCAGACGGCCAACCACGAGCCGGACGGCGACAGCGACGGCGTAAGCCTTACGGTTGTCAAACCTTGATTTTGAATCGATACCCGGCGCAGGCTGACTTCTCTGCCTGAAGGGGAGTCGGCCTGCCCAAAGGGCGGGAAAGCATGCACGTGGCAGGTAAGATGATTCGAACGATCCTTTTCCTGGCGCTGATAACTGCCGCCGGTGGGTCTCCCGCGCCCGCCCGCGCCGCCAGCCCGATCACGGTCACGACAACCCCGGACGTCATCGCCAACGACGGTCTCTGCTCGCTGCGCGAGGCTGTCATCGCCGTTAATACCAACAGCGTGTACTCCAATTGCCCCTCCGGCAGCGCCGGCGAGGATTCGACCCTCATCGACCTCGCCATCCCTCTGCCAGCGACCTTCATTCTCTCACTGGCGGTGAAAAATGAGGAGCATGCCGCCAGCGGTGACCTGGACGTGCGCGATTCGCTGACCCTCGAACGGAGCACACTGGCTTTCAACCAGGCGGTGGCCGGCGGCTGTATCGACCACAACGGGAGCACACTGAGCCTGACCAACGTGACCCTCAGCCAGAACAGCGCCAGCGACAACGGCGACGGGCTGCAAAACCGCAGCTCGACGACCCTCCTGAACGTAACCGTCCATGGAAATTCCACCAGCGGGTCTGAAACCGGGGGAAATCTGTTCAACGACGGTGATACGGCTTCTCTGGCGGTCAGGAATACGATCGTTACAGGGGCGGGCGCGGGCGGCAAAGGTATTATCGGACAATAATAGTCATAAATTCTATAAAGTTTATAAGAATTGATACGTCTGCAGGCTACTTGAATAATCATATTCGCGACTATATAATTAAGTACTAATGACGTCAAAAATTATATAGTACATGATGAATAGAGTGTTTGGAACATAGAAAAGCGGCCTTTCCTGGCTGCGGGGCGCAGAAATCCTCCTCTCATATTCATCCACCGATGAGTGCGATCTGCACAGCCAGCAGATTGCGCGAAACTACAAAGTCAAATCGTTGCAGTTATTTTTTGGGAGGCGATGACTCACCATCGCAGATCGGGGTTTTTATGCATCCAGACAGCGTCAGAATCCACCCTACCGCCAGCGTATCGGACCGAGCGATCATCGGCGAAGGCACCATGATCTGGAACCATTCTCAGGTTCGCGAGGATGTCCGTATCGGCAAGGAATGCATCCTTGGCAAGGATGTCTACATCGATTTCTCGGTCGTGATCGGCGATCGGGTGAAGATTCAGAACGGGGTCTACGTCTACCACGGCGTGACGATCGAATCGGGGGTTTTCCTCGGTCCGGGAGTCATCTTCACGAACGACAAACGACCGCGGGCTGTCAACCCGGATGGCACGCTGAAAGGCAATGACGATTGGGTGGTTGGCAAGACTCTGGTCTGCTATGGAGCATCCATCGGCGCGGGGGCAATCATTCTGCCGGATGTCACTATCGGGCGCTTTGCGCTGGTCGCCGCGGGCGCGGTAGTCACCCGCGATGTACCGGACTACGGTTTGGTGGTTGGCAACCCTGCCCGGCTGGTGGGTTACGTCTGCACCTGCGCCACGAAGCTGGTAGAAACCGGGGAAGGCGCCTATCGCTGCCCCGCCTGTGGTGAAATCTACCGGCTGGAGACGCTCAAAGAGGTGCGGGCATGAATCGCATCTTTATTTCGAAACCGAATATCACCGAGGCTGAAAAGGACGCCGTGATGGCCGTGCTGGAATCCGGACATCTTGCCCAAGGACCGCGCACGGCTGAATTCGAAGCGGGCTTTGCCGCGATGATTGGCGTCAGGCATGCTGTTGCCGTCGCCAACGGCACCTGCGCATTACAGATCGCCCTCATGGCGGAAGGGATTGGACCCGGAGACGAGGTCATCACCACCCCGTTTACCTTCATGGCGACGATCAGCACGATCTTCTTTACCGGCGCCAGACCTGTCTTTGTCGATATCCAGGAGGACACCTACAACATCGATCAGGACCAGATCGAAGCTGCCATCACTCCGCGAACCAGGGCGATCTTGCCGGTCCATCTTTATGGGCAGTTGTGCGACATGGACAGAATTATGGCGATCGCCGAAAAATACGAGCTGCGGGTGATCGAAGATGCCTGCCAGGCGGTTCTGGCGAACGACGGTCAACGCTACGCCGGCGGGTTTGGCACCGGCACGTTCAGCTTCTACGCAACGAAAAACCTCATGACAGGCGAAGGCGGCATGATCACCACCAACGACGATGCGGTCGCCGAACGGGCGCGCATGCTGCGCAATCACGGCATGAAGCAGCGCTACTACCACGACACGCTTGGCTTCAATTACCGCATGACGGACATCCAGGCGGCGATTGGGCTGGCGCAAATGAGCAAGCTGGCGGATATGACCCGCCGCCGCCGTGAGAACGCTGCCTATTTGAACGCGCGCCTCCATACGGTGAGAACTCCCAGCGCGCGTCTGGAATCGGCTCATGTCTGGCATCAATACACTGTCCGCTTTGCCAATCAGGAAAAACGCGATGCGGCGGTGAAGCAATTGGGTGAGGCGGGCATCGACACGGGCATCTATTACCCTATCCCCGCCCACCGGCAGAAATCCATCGCCGCCATGGTTGGCGAAGTCCACTGCCCCGCAGCCGAAGAAGCCGCCCGGCAGGTCTTGTCTTTACCCGTACATCCACTTTTATCCACCGAGGATCTGGATCGGATTGTCGAGAAAGTGAACGAGCTATGAGAACAAGAGTGGCAGTCGTCGGTGTAGGGGTGATGGGAAGAAATCACGCGCGAGTTTACCGGGAACTTCCGGATACTGATCTGGTGGCAGTTGTCGATCGCGACATCCAGGCGGCAGAACAGATCGGAAATCTTTACCGAATTCCGTACTACACCGATCTGCACGAAATGGTTGAAAAGGAACGCCCCGAGGCAGTCTCTGTAGTTGTGCCAACGCAGGCGCACTATTCCGTGGTGCTGGATCTGCTCGAAGCCGGCTGCCATGTGATCGTCGAAAAGCCGATTGCATCAACGCTGGATGAGGCTGATGGAATGATACAGATGGCTGAACGCCTCGGGCGGGTGCTGATGGTCGGACACATCGAGCGCTATAATCCGGCGATCATCGAGTTGAAAAACCGGCTGCTGCGCAATGAGCTGGGCAAAGTCTTTCAGGTCCATGCCCGCCGGCTCAGCCCGTTTCCGGCGCGGATCAGCGATGTTGGCATCCTGATGGACCTCGGCATCCACGACCTGGATATCATGAGCTATCTTGTAGACAGCGAAGTCCAGCGGGTCTACGCCGAGGCCAAGAAAACCGTGCACAACTGCTGCGAGGACTTGTTCATTGGTACGCTTCGCTTTTACAACAACACGATTGGTCTGTTGGAGGTCAACTGGTTGACGCCGACGAAAATCCGCGAACTGTACGTCACTGGCGAGCGCGGCATGTTTCGGGTCAATTATCTCACTCAGGATTTGTTCTTTTTCGAAAACGCAGATACAAGGGAAGTGGAATGGAATCATTTAAGCCTTCTGCGCGGGGTCAGTGAAGGCTCGATCACTCAATTTGCATTGAAACGAGTGGAACCTTTGCGGGCGGAATTGGAATCGTTCCTTTTGAAGGTTAAAAGGCAGGATCCTTCCAACACGAACTGCCGAGACTCTATGAAGGCGCTGGCCCTGGTCCTCGCTATGGCTACATCGGCAGCCAGCGGTCAGGTGCAGGAGGTAATCTATAGTGGTAGCACAAGAGATTCCGTATCAACTCGTAAGAAGCAGACGATTTCCGGGCGCCGTCCGGCTCACCCGCCGGCAGTACCAACGAATTAAGCGAATTTTCGACCTTGTCATTTGCCTGGGCCTGCTGCCCTTCATTCTCATAGCGATCGCGGTGATTGCTGTCATTATCCGTCTGGATTCGCCCGGCTCTCCTTTCTTCGTTCAGGAGCGGGTGGGTATAAACGGGCGGCGGTTCAAGATCTATAAATTCCGCTCGATGTGGAAGGACCACGACTCACGCCGCGACCAGTCATTTATGCAGGCATACATCCATGGCGAGGTTACCATTGACGACGGGCGGAACGGGAAGGTTGCCCGGTTCAAGCCCGTTCGCCAGGAGGATTTGACCCGGGTGGGCCGTTTCTTGCGGAAGACCAGCCTGGATGAGCTCCCCCAGGTTTTCAATGTGATACGCGGAGAAATGAGCCTGATAGGCCCGCGGCCAAACGTGACCTGGGAGGTGGACGCTTACCAGCCGTGGCATTATGAGCGTCTAGATGTGCTGCCGGGCATCACCGGCCTCGCGCAGGTGATGGGCAGGAGCGACATCACTTTTGATCAGATTGCGCGCTTTGATATCCGCTATGCGCGCTATCAGGATCTCCAAATGGATATGTGGATCCTCTGGCAAACCGTGCAAATTATCCTGGACCGTTCGGGCGCAGGATAAGCCCTAACTTGAAGGAATGACCTATGGAATTAAAAACCTATCTCTCCATTCTGTTAAAGCGTTGGTGGATGATCGTGCTTGGTTTGTCGATCGCAACCGCAGCCGCGGCCATCTGGACATCCCGCCAGTCGCCGAAATATGAATCAGAAGCCACCTTCGTGATCCGCCCCCGGACTTCGCTGGTGGTGGATAAGGAATTCGTCCAGGCGCTGGATATCGTCAGCCGGCGGGTTGAGATCAACACCACCTTTGCGGAGGTCAGCGGCAGCCGTTCGATCCGCCAGACAGCCGTTGAAAAGTTGGGGCTGACCCCGGATCAGACCCGCGGGCTATCGGTCAGCGGGGTAGTAGTTGGCGGGACGAACATCCTGACGATTACAGCCGCCGGCCCCGATCCGGCGGTCGTCCGTGATTTCGCCAACGCCGTCGGCGAGGCGACGGTTGAATACGCCAATGGGCTGTACGATGTCTTCGAGCTGCAGCCACTGGATACTGCCACCCTGCCCTCGAAACCGGTGAGCCCCAATCTGGCCTTGAATCTGATGATCAGTTCGGTACTGGGATTGTTGATCGGCGTCGGAGCGGCTTTATTGATCGAATACGTGCAGTCGCCGTACACAGAGCCGGATTCGTTTAATATCATCGACCGCGACACCGGCGCCTACAACAGATCATACTTCATGTTACGCGCCTGGCAGGAAATCAACCGCGCCCGGCGAAATAACTACCCTCTCACCCTGGTTTTGATCAAAATCGATTTGAATGGCGAAACGCTGACTCAGCGGCAGCGGCGTGAAGCAATGCGTGTCTTCAAAGTGCTTGCCGAGAAAACCATCCGTGAGGACGACATCCTGGCCTGCCTAAACGGGGATACCTTTGCGATTCTCTTCCCCTACATGCAGCACGCCAAGGCTGCCAAGCTGGCCGAGACGCTGAAAGAAAACATCAAGTCGATCGCTAAAGAAGTGCTGCCCAATCGCAACCAGTACACCCTGCAGACTTACTCAAGCACGTCGACGTTCAAGAGCGAGTTGGTGGCAGGAGAAGGTTTGATCGACCAGGCGATTCGTTCATTGGAAGCGGCCATTGCCAATTCAACCGAACCAGCCGGCATTTGATCTGGAAAAGGCCCGCAAGGTATGAGCACGCCGCCCGTCGATAGCGCCGTAGCCAGCAGCGCCGTCCATCCGCCTCAGAGCAGAGGATTGGAGAGGAATCTGCGCGTGGTGGCGGCTGGCGGCGGCGCGACCTTTGCCAGCAAGTTGTTCATGAACGCCCTGCGCTTCGTGACGGCGATTTGGCTGGCGCGCCTGCTCGGCGCAGACCAACTCGGGCTGTACAGTCTGGCGACCAGCGCGCTCACGCTGGGAATGGGTATTGCTCTCTTCGGGCTGGACGCTGGTGTTGTCCGCTACATCGCGGTCCAGACGGCGAGAGAGGATGAGACCGGCGTATGGGGCACCATCCAGATCGGGCTGGGCGTCTCATTACTTGCCAGCGCCGTCCTCGGCACCCTGCTGTTCGCCTTCGCTCAGGCGGTAGCCATCCATTTATTCGACGAGCCTCGTTTGACCTATCTGCTTCAGCTCGCCAGCGTTTTCATACCCCTGATGGTCATCAACGACATGTTGGGAAATGCGTTGAAAGGGTTCAAGAAGATACAATGGTCCTCGCTGGCGTTGTTTGTCATTCAGCCGATTACCAGGCTTGTTCTAATTGCCATATTCGCGTTGGTGGGTATGAACGCTGCCTGGGCGGTGGTGACCTACGGTCTTGCCACGTTGACCGCTTCAGGCGTCATGATCTATTACCTGCAAAAACATTTTGGGCTGAAGCGTCCATTTGCCATCCGCCGCGGAGATTTCCGTGAGCTGATGAGGTTTTCCTTCCCGGTCTGGCTCTCGGGATTAATGGCGAGGTTCCAGAGCAATATTCAGTCTTTCTTCCTCGGCTCGATGGGCACAATCGCCGGGGTGGGGATCTTCAGCGTCGCCAACCAAATCACTATGGTCAGCGGCGAGTTTTCCTCCTCGATCAACACCGCTTCCAAGCCGATCATCGCCGAGCTGCACGAACGGAATGATCATCTTCAGATGAGCAGCATTTATCAGATGACCAACAAGATCGTCATGATGGTCCAACTACCGATCTTTCTGGTCATGGTGCTGCTGCCAGGTCCGCTGCTCTCCATTTTCGGCGAGAGCTTTACCGGCGGGGCGACTGCCTTGATCATCCTGGCTGCAGCCGATCTGATGAATACCGCGACCGGCATGGGTGGGGTCATCATCGACATGACCGGTTACACCCGCCTGAAGCTGGTCAATTCTGGCATCCGGCTGGTGTTCTACATTGTCTTCGACCTGCTCTTCATCCCGAAATGGGGGCTGGTTGGCGCGGCGCTGGCAGTGCTGGCTGGCGAAGGGATGGTCAATCTCTTACGCATGCTGCAGGTATTTGTGATCTTTCGTATGCTGCCATACAACCTGAGTTTCTTCAAGCCGTTGGCCGCCACTCTCGCCGCATTGGGAGCGGTGATGGGTATGCGAGCGCTGTTTCCAAGCGAGCTAACCCTGGTCTACGCCGCCATCCAGGCCGCTGTATTGTTCCTGGTTTATGGCGGGATCAATCTGCTGCTCGGCCTGTCAGCCGAGGAGTGGGCGATGATCAAGAACCTCGTCAGATATCTGCCGGGAAAGAAAAACAGGTAGGCGGCAATGGGCCAGGGTCCTGTCTTCATCGGTGGTCTTGACCGCAGCGGAAAAACAACTCTGCGCGGCTTTTTGCAGTCGCACCCGGCCTTCTCGATTCCGGCGGTCGGCTCGAATTTGTGGTCGTATTTCTACAAGCAATATGGCGACCTGGCCGATTCACGTAATTTGGAGCGCTGCCTTGCAGCGATGATGCGCTACAAGCAGATTCGCTTTTTAGAACCTGACTGGGAGCGCCTGCGCAGGGACTTCCGCCAGGGTCCAGCCACCTACGCCCGCCTGTTTGCCTTGCTCCAACAACAGCACGCCGAGCGGGAAGGAAAACCTCGCTGGGGCGACCAGACCGGGCTGATCGAACGCTACGCCGATCAGATTCTCAGCGCTTATCCGGATGCGAGGATGATCCACATGCTTCGCGATCCGCGCGACCGCTACGCCGGCTCGCTGCAATTGTGGCCCGGCGGTAAGGCACGCGCAGGCGGGGCAGCTGCCCGCTGGCTGTACACCACCGGACTGGCCCAGCGCAATCTGAAGAAGCACTCTGGGCGCTATATAGTCGTCCGCTTCGAGGATCTGGTCGCCCAGCCGGAGAAGACCCTGCGGACGGTCTGCGCTTTTCTGGATGAGAAATTCGATCCGCGCATGTTGAGTATGGAAGGCGCGCCCGAGCAACGCGAAAAAATGATCCGCCGGTCGCATGGCGACCCATACGCCGGCCCGCTCTCGACCGAATTTATCGGCATCTATCGTAAGGATATTCCAGCAACCGAGCTGGTCTTCATGCAGACCATCCTTGGCGGGCGCATGCGCCGGTTCGGCTACAGCCTGGATCGGATCCAGTTGAGCGGCGGGGAGCGGCGGGAATACCTGCTCAAGACGTTCCCGGTGAATCTGATCCGTCTGACTGCCTGGCTTGGGATTGAAACCGTACAGCACCACCTTCCCAAGCTGTTCGGGCGCAAGCCCGGCGCGAACATGCTGGTTGCAGCCCCGGCGGGTGAAACGGTGAAACTGGCGGAGGGTAAACGATGAACGCCGCGCCTGTTTTCATCGGAGGGATGGATCGCTCGGGCAAGACCTACCTGAGCTTCATGCTCTCGGCCCACCCGCGGATCATCATCTCGCGGCGCATCAATCTGTGGACGCGGTACTACCGCCGCTACGGCCGGCTGGACCGGCCGGCGAACCTGGAGCGCTGCCTTACTGCGCTGGCTCAGATTAAACACATTAACGCCCTCGGGCTCGATTTTGAGCGGCTGCGGCGCGAGTTCACTGAGGGTGAGAGGACCTACGAGCGGTTGTTCGCCCAGATCCACGAGCAGTACGCTGCCATTAACGGTAAGACTCGCTGGGGCGATCAGACCGAAGGACTGGAGAAAATGGCCGCGCTCCTCCTGGAGAAATTCCCTCAGGGGAAATTCCTGCACCTGATCCGTGATCCGCGCGACCGTTATCAGGCGATCCTCGAAAGGAGCCGCCTGAGTGATGCGGGGAAGCGTTCTCCGCTGGGCGAGGGCAGCCTGGGTGGGTCGACTGCGCGCTGGCTGGAATCAGCCGCACTGGCAGCCAGACACCTGAGGCGCTACCCTGAAAATTACCGGGTGGTGCGCTATGAGGATTTGGTGAGGAACCCGCTCGAATCCCTGCGGAGCATCTGTGCGTTCATTGGCGAGGAATTTTACCCTGAAATGGTCGAGATGCGCGCCGAGCGGCGTTTTGTTTACCGCAGCGAGCGCAAGGACGGGATCTCTTCCCCTCTCTCTACTGAATACGTTGACCGCTACCGGCAGGAATTAACGCCCTTTGAAATCGCGTTCATCCAGCAACGCGCCGGGCGCTGGATGCAGGTTTTCGGCTACCAGTCTGAGCCGCTGCGTTTCAACTGGCTGCGTTCCAGCTTCGACTGGCTGTTCAATACCGCCAGCCTGATCGGCTGGCAGGTAGTCGAGAGGACAGCGAGGTAAGCGATGGGCAGCGGACCGATTTTCATCGCCGGTGTGAGCTACTCAGGCAAGACCCAATTACACCTGATGCTCAACACCCATGCCAATATCCATATTACCCGGCGGACCTACTTCTGGCGGAAATACACCAACGCCTTTGGCGACCTGAACCGATCTGAGAATCTGGAGCGCTGCCTGGCGGCACTGTTTGCATCCGAACCGGTCCAGGCGCTCAAGGTCGAGAAGGAAAGCGTCCGGCGAGAGTTCGAAGCGGGCGAGAGGAGCTACTCGCGGTTGTTTGTGATCATCCACCGCCAGAACGCTCAATCGCTGGGCAAGTCGCGCTGGGGTGTGCAGCAGAGTTTCGTCGAATGCGAGGCTGATCTACTCTTCGGCCAGATGCCTGACGCGCGCATCCTGCACGTGATTCGTTCACCGGTAGAGCGGGTGTCGGAGAGCCTGGCGGCCTCATCCCGCCGCCCGGGCAAGGTCGGCTGGGAAACAGCTCTGTGGAAGCTCTCAGCGCGCTGGGCAATCCGTAACTGCCAGCGATACCCGCAAAACTACAGGCTGGTCACCTGGGAGGCGATGCTGACCGAACCTGAGCGCGTCCTCGGCGAGATTTGCGATTTTCTCGGCGAACCATACGACTTCCGCGAGGTAAGCGCGGCTTACCCGACCGCTGGAGCGGACAACGGTCGACCCCACCTTTCGGCGGCGGAGCGAGCTTTTATTCTTCGTTGGGCTGACCCGGAAATGGCTGCCCTGGGCTACCAGGCCGTCCCGCAGCGGCTGAAGCCTGTCGATTGGCTCACGTTGGTCCTGCTCGCTTACCCGCTCAATTCAGCCGGAGCTGCCCTTTCGGGCATGCTCCGCCAGAAAAAGATAGACGCAAGCAAAATTCGAATGGAGATGAGAACCGCATGACGATGAACATCTTGATTACCGGCGGCGCAGGGTTTATCGGCGCGAATTACGTTGCCTGCTTGCTCAGGCGGGGCGAGCAGGTCACGATCTATGACAATCTCTCCCGGGCTGGCAACCAGCGCAACCTGGATTGGCTGCGGGCTGAGTTCGGTCCAGCCTCGTTCACACTGATCGAAGCCGATATTCGTGAAGCTGACCGGCTGGTTCAGGCTGCGGCGACGGCTGATGTGATCGTCCACCTGGCGGCCCAGGTAGCGGTGACCACCTCGGTGACCAATCCGCGCGACGATTTTGAGTGCAACGCGCTGGGCACCTTCAATGTCCTGGAAGCCGCCCGGCTTTCGCCGCGCAAGCCGCTGGTGCTTTACGCCTCGACCAACAAAGTCTACGGCGGGATGGAGGATGTGCGCATCGAGCAGACCGAGACTGGTTACCGCTACATGGACCTTCCCCTGGGCGTGCCGGAAACCTCCCCGCTCGATTTTCACTCGCCTTACGGCTGTTCCAAAGGCGCCGGCGACCAGTACGTGCGCGATTACGCCCGCATCTACGGATTACGCACGGTTGTCTTTCGCCAGTCCTGCATCTACGGACCGCGTCAGTTCGGCGTGGAGGATCAGGGCTGGCTGGCCTGGTTCACCATCGCCGCGGTGACCGGCCGGTCGATCTCGATCTATGGCGACGGCAAGCAGGTGCGGGACGTGCTCTATGTGGACGACCTGCTGGACGCTTATGACCTGGCGATTGCCAACATCGATCAAGTCGCCGGGAGCGTCTTCAACATTGGCGGCGGGCCAGCCAATATGCTTTCGGTCTGGAGCGAGTTCGGGCCTATGCTCGAAAAACTAAAAGGAGAGAAAATCCCAATTCGCTACGGCGACTGGCGCCCGGGCGACCAGCGCATCTACGTCTCTGATATCCGCAAAGCCGGAGAACAGCTCGGCTGGCAGCCTCGCATCCCGGTGCAGGAGGGCGTCGAACGCCTCTACCGCTGGGTGGTCGAGAATCAGGGATTGTTTGCCTGACAGGGAAGGATTGCATTCATGATGAAAGGACCCATTTTCATCGCCGGACTGGAGCGGAGCGGCACGAGCCTGATCTACGCGCTGCTCGGCTCGCATCCCAACATTGCCATGTCGCGGCGGACGAATATGTGGACGCATTACTACAACCAGTACGGCGACCTGTCCAAAGAGGAAAACTTCGAGCGGTGCCTGCGGATGATGATGATCTATAAGCGCCTGCTCAAGCTTAATCCCGACCCGGAGCGCATCCGCCGCGAGTTCTTGCAGGGTGAAAGGACGTATGCCCGCCTGTTCGCCATCCTCGAGGAGCATTTCGCCGAACAGTGCGGCAAACCGCGCTGGGGCGATAAATCGCTCAACACTGAACGCTACGCTGACGAAATCATCGCGGCTTATCCCGGGGCGCGGATGATTCACATGATCCGCGATCCGCGCGACCGATTTGCCTCATCGCTGGCGCGTTGGAAAGTGATGCGCGGCGGGGTAGGCTTCGGCGCGGCCATGTGGTTGAGCTCGCAGCGCCTGGCGGAGCGCAATCAGGCTCGCTATCCCGGTCAGTACATGATTGTCCGCTATGAAGACCTGGCGAGTGAGACCGTACCGACCCTGCAAAAAATTTGCGCATTCATTGGCGAAGAGTACACACCGGTCATGCTGGGCATGCAGGGCGCTGAGCAGTTCCGCGAGGAGGGCGGGAACAGCTCATACGGCCAGCGCGAGCCGGGCAAGATCTCCGCCAGCTCGGTTGGGAAGTTCCGCCAGGTGCTCAGCAAACAACAGATTGCTTTTCTACAACTCTTTACGGGAGGAAAGATGATCGCCAACGGCTATCCGCTCGAGCCGGTCCGGCTGAAAGCCAGCCAGTTGGTCAGCTTTGTGTTGGTGGATCTGCCGCTCAATCTGGCGCGGATGGTGTTCTGGTACATCCGCGAGGCGCTGCTAAATTGGATTGGGCGGAAGGTTCCCTCCTATCGAATTGTTCAGGAACCCGGATCGGTCAGAGCCGGGGTGGAAGGATGAAGGCATTGAGCAGCCAGGCACAGGCCGTTCCCACACCTTATCCCCGGACGCGCACGCGGCGGGTGGTGTCAAACAAGGTGTTCTACCCCCTGGTCATCAGCGGCGGCATAACGCTGCTTGCGGCTGTAGCTGCCTACATGGTCGTCGGAGGGAACTGGCATATTGCCGCGGCCATGATCTTTATTCCGGCTGCGCTGCTCGTCTTGCACCGTTACCCGTATATGGGCGTGGTGGTCTGGATGTTGCTGGCGCCGTTCCTGATGCAGACTGTAACGACCTCCAGCCGGCAGATTTATTGGATCATTCATCGCGGACTGCCGGTGCTGACCCTTGGGATTGCGATCGTGTCCTCTGCTTTGAATATCCGCAAGGGTGAACTGCCCCGCTTGCGCCTGCCAGAGTTCGCCATGTTGGGCTATCTGCTGGTCAGCATCCTGTCGATCTTGCTGCAGAACAACGACCCGATGCAGACTTTGATCCGGTTCTATGACGCGGTCATTATTCCAATGTGCCTGTACGGAATCGTCCGGATCAGTATGCCGGGAAAAGGTCTGGTCAGGTGGCTGATCCCTCTGGCAGTCTTTATTACAGTCACTCAGGCAGGGATTGGAATCCTCTCCTGGATCCGCCCCGGCCTTCTGCCTTCCGCCTGGCTGGGCTATGCCGGGGAACGGGCGACCGGCTCGGTTAACAATCCCGGCGTGTTCACCACAACGCTGGTCTTTGGCAGTTTCATCAGCCTGCACACTGCAATGAACATGCGCTCAGGCTGGAAACGCGGCGCGCTGATCGGCGTTTTTCTGCTGATGATCTACGGTGTTTTCATTTCCTATTCACGGGCAAGCTGGCTGATGGGCGCGGTGATGCTGATGGGCGTACTGCTCGTCTATCCGCGGTTCGTGATCCGGGTGATGGTGATCCTGGTACCGCTCGCCTTGATCGGAGGATTGTTTATCTTCGATGATCAGGTGCAATGGGCAAGGCAGCGTCTGGAATCCGAGGAGGCGGAAAATTCTGCATTGAGCCGCCTGCCGGTGCTGGTCGCAGCTTACCGCATGTTCCAGGATAAGCCGATCTTTGGCTGGGGTTACGACAATTTCGACCGATTCGACCGCCGCTATCAGGCGCGATTTGGCGACATCGCCAACCCGGTCGAAAAGGATCTAACCTCGCACAACGTATATATGACCCTGCTGGCAGAGCAGGGGGTGATCGGAACGTCTCTATTTCTGCTGCCGATTTTCGTGCTGGGCTGGCACACAGTTCAAAAATATCGCTTCCTGCCCAGGCAGGGATGGTTAAGCCGCCGGCTCCTCTGGCTGCTCTGGCTGGTCGTTCTGGCTTACGTCATCGTCAATAATTTTTCTCCCATGGTCGTCGTCTGGGGTCTCGGCCTGTACTGGCTGAATCTGGGCCTGATCGCCTCGATCGTTTTTTCGCGGAAAGTGGTGATTTAAATGGACAAGGGCAGCGCCCTCGAAAGGCTTTGGGTTTCTCTGCTCGATTCGCGGGCTTTTCGCCGGTTTTCACGTGAGGGTGTGGGGTCTGAATTCTTCCACAGCCGCTTCTACCGGCAAGCCAGCATGTTGAAAAACCGTTTGAGTTCTTTGCTGGCAGTCCGGACCCACCCAGACCGGTTTCGCGATGTCCGAACCTTCTGCCTGTTCATTGGACATAACAAGAGCGGGACCAGCCTGCTCGGTTCGCTGCTGGATGCCCATCCAGAGATCATCCTGGCGGATGAGGTCGGAGCCTTGAATTACCTGCTGGCCGGTTTCAAGCGCGAGCAGATCTTCCACCTGCTGGTCAAAGGCTCGCGCCGCGAGGAGATCAAAGGTCGGGTGACAGCCCGCCGGCTGGTACCGTATTCCTACAAGGTCCCCGGACAGTATCAGGGCAGGTATATCCGCCTGCGGGTGATCGGGGATGGCAAAGCCGGCTCGACCACCCAGCTTTTTGGGCTCAATCCGGGCGCTCTCAAGCGGCTGCAGGTGGAGATGGACGGATTGAACCTGCGTTTCATCCAGACCATTCGCAATCCGTTCGACCCGATCAGCGTGATGATGGTCCGCGGCAAACGCACTTTCGAAAATTCCATCGGGCATTACTTTACCAGCTGCGAAATGCTGAGCAAGCTGCGAGAGCAGATCGGCCCGGAAAACTTAATCTCCGTGCGCTACGAAGAGTTCGTCCGCGATCCGGAAGATCACCTGGAGCGGCTGGCTGCCTTCCTCGGCGTTGACGCTCTGCAGGATTGGATCTGCGCCTGCGCGAGTATTTTGCGGGCGGAGCCGGACGTGCAGCGCAACATGGTTCACTGGCAGCCTGAATGGATTCGGATGGTCGAATCCAATATCCAAAAATATGATTTCCTCCAGGGATACAGCTTCAAGGCTGTATAGAGCGCGTATGCATAGAGAAGGTTTTGATCGGATATGATTTTGGAAAAGTTCGCCCCCGTGCTACCTCCCGCCGTGGAAACGGACGCCCCACTGAGCGCCGCCGTGAGATTTATCGACGCGCTCAACCAGGCCGGCGTCCGTTATTGCCACTGGAAGAGCAATCTCCGACTGGCGGATGGCCTGGCCGGGCGCACCGATCTGGATCTGTTAGTCGACCGACAGGACGAGCAGGCCTTCCGGAGGATACTGAGCGAGCAGGGCTTTAAGCCGCTGGCAGACGCGCCCGGGAAGAGTTTCCCCGGCCTGGAGCATCAGCTCGGCTTCGATTGGCAGACAGGCCGGTTGATTCACCTCCACGTCCACTTCCAATTGGTGCTTGGCGAGCAGTATGTGAAGAATTATCTTCTCCCTCTGGAAAGACAATTCCTCGATTCGGTTCGACTGGTTTCCGGCGTCAAGACGCCCTCGCCCGAGTTGGAGCTCCTCGTCCTGGCGCTGCGGGCTTTACTCAAATACCGGGACCGCGACGGAATCAAGGACATCCTTGGGATCCGTTCACCTGGCATCCCGGCGCACATTATGGCCGAGCTGGCCTGGCTGCAAGAGCAAATCTCGCCGGTTGGGTTCGAAAAGACTTTAACGTCGGTTTCCGAGATGATTCCAGCGGAGGCTATCCGGGAATTTCTGGCGCTGATCCAAACCCAGCCGCGGGACGGCTGGAGGCTGCTGCGCCTGCGGGCTGCCGTGCGGCGTGAATTGCGCCGCTACCAGCGCCGCGGCAGGTCGGCTGCCGCCGCGGCCTACTTCCAGGCGCTCTGGCGTAAGTCGGGGCGTGGAGAGCGGCAGATGGGCCTGCCCGGCGGCGGCAAGCGGATCGCCCTGGTGGGTGTGGACGGCTCAGGCAAAACCACCCTCAGCCAGGCTCTGACTGCCTGGCTGAGTTGGAAGATCGATTCTCACCTGCTCTACCTGGGCAGCAAGCAGCCGTCAAAGCGCAGCAAAGCCCTCTACTGGTTCTTCCGCATCGCCCGCCGCAGTCAGACCGAGATCAGCAGGCGTTGGGGATCAGACCATCTGCTCGCCCGCCTTGCGGGCAGAGTTAAGCAGCGCCTGATCGCCTGGCACTACCTTTCGATCGGCGCTGACCGCTACCGCCGCTATCGTCTTGGCGAGCGCCTGGCTGCAGGCGGATCGGTCGTCGTCTTCGACCGCTTCCCCTTCGAAGCTCCGCTGGACGGCCCGGAAATCGGGCGGATTGCCGCCGAAGACCCGCGCCGCCTGGCCCGCGCTGCCCGGCGCGAACAGGAGCTGTACGCGCGCTTCCAGCCGGTTGAGCTGTTGCTCCTGCTCGATACCCCGGCGGATGTATCCATGCAGCGCAAGCCCGATCACCCTGAGGAGGTGATTGAGGCAAAGCACGAAGCCCTGACCACGCTCAAGGAGAGCCTGGAGCAACCCGGTTCCCCCTGGAAGTGGGTCGCGGTCGACGCGAGCCGACCAATGGAAGAGGTGTTGCTGGCGGCGAAGCGCGCCATCTGGGAGGCGCTATGATCGTCGAGATGCTTGGCGCACCCGGCGCTGGCAAGACCAGCCTGCTGCCCGCTGCGAAGGAATTCTTCAACCGGCGCGGGCTGCGGGCCTACTTGGTCGTCGAGGCAGCCCGTCCGGCGGCTGCCCGTACTCCCGCAGGCCGGCTGGCTGCCCGCCTGCCGGCTGGGCGGCTGAATAGATTCATACTCTGGCAGCTTTACTACGTTTACTGCCAGCGCTACCGGCGGGAATTCAGCCGGCAAAACAGCGGACTGGTGGAAAGCGTGGTGACCTACCAACACAGCCGGCCGATTTCAGGCTATGACCGCCGTCATGTACTGCGCTGGTTCCTCCATCTGACCGGCTCATATGCTTTCCTCAAAGCTTATTTACGGCCGGATGAAGTCTTGATCATCGATGAAGGCTTTATTCACCGGGTGGTGCAGTTGTTTGCCTCCGAGGCTGAAGAGCTGCAGCCTCACAGAATCTATGAGTACCTTGACGCGATCCCCCGTCCCGACCTGCTGATTTATGTCACTGCCTCTGCCGGAGCCTCCCGTCAGCGTGTTTTCGAGCGGGGCGTATGGGAGAGATTTCAGCGTAAAAGTGAAGCAGAAACGATCCGCTTCCTTGAGCGCTCGCAGGCGGCGGTGGAGATAGCCGCCGGTTACCTGGCAAGCAGCGGCTGGCCGATGATACGAATCAGCAACGACGGCCGGGAACTGGAAAACGTTGGCCTTGAGCTGCAGGCGGAGCTGACCCATTGGGTGGCTGCCGATCAGAAGGACGAGATTACAACCTGATGGTGCTTTTTTCTTCTGTCCCGATCATTCACTTACCGCGACCCGGCCGCTGGTCGGAGAGCATCAAAGCTGCCCGTCGCCCGCCGGATGTCAACCCGGCCACTCTGGATGTGATCCTGGATCGGTATCAATTGGAACTGGAGTCTGGGACGCGCAATATGCCTAACACGCGCCGCAACCAGAATCTGATCGTGCACACGACCCGCGGGAAAAAGGTGGTCAAGCGCTACCGGGCTGACTGGAATCCGGAAACGATCATATTCGAACACAGCATCCTCACCCGCCTGGCTGAGACCGGCTTTCCGGCTCCGCGTCTGGCAGCCACGCCTGCTGGCGAGACCTGGGTGCAGATCGACGGACGGCATTACTGTGTGTTTGATTTTCTGGCGGGCAGGAATTACTCGGGCAGCTTCCTGCTCCGCCCGCAGCGGGTGCGGATGATGGCTACATCGGGCGCAACCCTGGCCCAGCTCCACCGCGCTTTGCAGGGATTTCTCCCCGCCGGGCGTCACCACCTCGGATTCGCCGGGTACAGCGGCGAACGCCACCGTGGTGTGAACTGGTTCTCCGAGAGGACCGCAGATCTCAGCCAGCGCTCGCGGCATCTGGAGGATCAGCACCTGCGCAGCCAGGCAGACTGGCTGGTCGAGCGCGCCGACGCGGTCCTGGCGGAGATTGCCAGACTGGACGAGGAACTGTCCCGAGTGGATCTTACCCGGTTGATCATCCATGGAGATTACGGCCTGCACAACCTGCTTTATCTGGACCTCGACCATGCTATCCCGGTCGATTTCGAGCTGGCTCGCCTCGACTGGCGCTTGAGCGACGTCGTTTCAGTGGTTGGCAAGTTTCGCTATGTCTCCCAAAGATATGACATGGAAAGCATCACTCATTTCCTGCGGGCATATCAACGCGAATTCCCCATCCCGGACGAGGAATGGCAATGGCTGCCGTTGGTGTGGAAATATTACAAACTGACCAAGGCCGTCCAATACTGGATTTCATTCTTCGAGACGAACGGTCCAGCGCGCAAGCTTTTCTCGGCTCGCGATGAAATCCTGCAGGCCGACTGGGCTCAGGCAAATTTCGACCCCCTGAGCGCATACCGCGGAGACGCGCGATGAAAACCATGAGCGTGATGCAGGTGGTCAGCAACCTGGAGGTCGGCGGAGCGCAGGAAGTGGTTCGCACCTTGGCAGATTTCCTTGCCCGCAACGGCTGCGTTTCGGTGGTTTGCTCGTTCTCCGACGGCCCGCTGCGAGCGGAAATCGAACGGCATGGCATCCCGGTCGAAATCCTCCCCGAGCGGCGCTATTCGGTAATCGCTTTCCCGCTCTTTATTCGAGAGATGATCCGCACCCGCCGTACGCTGGCGGCGCTGGTCAAGAAATATGAGGTGGACGTGATCCAGACTCATCTGCTGCGCAGCCTGGATTTCCTTGTCCTTTCCCTGCAGACCCGGGCAGGCCCGCTGGTGTTCTGGACCTTCCACAACGCCCTCTTCGACCTGCGCGAGGATCATCTGGATAAGCATAAATGGCTGCTCAGGCCCAAGCGCGCGGCCCATCATTTCTTTTATCAGCTCGGCTCCCGGATAGCCAGCGGGTTGATCGCCGTATCGGAGGATGTGCGCAAGGCCGTTCTGGACGCCATGCCGGGCATCCCGCCGGAAAAGATCAGCGTGATCTCCAATCGGGTGGATGTTTCCCGGTATGGCAGGTGCCGCCGGAGGGACGAGATCCGCGCCGCTTTGGGCTTTGGCGATGTGGAGCATCTGATGACGGTGGTGGCCATCCTGAAGACCCAGAAAGGTCACGCCGTTCTGCTCGATGCCCTGGCAAAGGTCGCCGGGAAGCACCCGCAGTTGCACGTTCTCATCGCCGGCGACGGCGAGCTGCGCCCGGAATTGGAAAATCGGTCCCGCGAGCTGCATCTGGAAAGCCAGGTTCACTTTCTTGGCACGCGCAAGGACATCCCTGACCTGCTTTCCGCCAGCGATTCATTCGTGCTGCCTTCTTTATGGGAAGGCATGCCGATGGCCCTGATCGAAGCCATGGCGAGCGGACTGCCGGTAGTGGCGACGGATGTCTCCGGCACCCGCGAAGTCATGGTCGACGGTGAAACCGGGCTGATGGTCCCGCCCGGTGATCCAGACCAGCTTGCCCAGGCGATCGACCAAATTCTGTCAAACCCGGACCAGGCGGATGCCATGGGCGCGGCCGGAAGACGGCGGGTTGAAACCAGTTTCAGCGCTCAGACCCAGGCGAAGGAGTACCTCGCCCTTTTCGAGAGAATCCAATCCAGCCGGACCCGGCGGCTGGTGCCGATCTCAGGAGAATGACCAAACTATGATGGAAGACCGTCCAATCTTTATTGCCGGACCTGACCGCAGTGGAACCACGCTGTTATACGCGCTGCTGGCATCGCACCCGAACATCTCAATGGTTCGGAGGATGAACTTCTGGCGCTGGTTTTACCAGCGATACGGCGACCTGAAAAATCAAGAAAACTTCGAACGCCTGCTTAATCGCCTGCTCGACTACAAGCGCATCCAGCGCATCCAACCGGACGGCGAGCGCATCCGGCGCGAGTTCTATCAGGGCGAGCCGAGCTATGCCAGACTGTTCGCGTTGTTCATGCGGCATAAAGCGGAGCGAATCGGCAAATCCCGTTGGGGAGAGAAATCTCTGCACACGGAACGTTACGCCGATATCGTCTTCGAGAATTTTCCCCAGGCAAAGATTATCCACATGACCCGCGATCCGCGCGATCGTTACGCCTCGGTGCGCAAACGTTTTGGCGGGGATAACCCCCGCGTCGCCGGCGCCACCCTGCGCTGGCTGACATCGATGCAGGCGGCTCAGAAAAACCTGAAAAAATATCCAGATCGATACCTGATGGTCCGTTTCGAGGACCTGGCATCCAATCCAGAAGACACCGCCCGGATCATCTGTGATTTCATCGGCGAAGAGTTCACCACCGAGATGCTGAGCATGGAGGGCGAAGTCGAATACCGCAACAGCGGCGGCAACAGCTCGTTCGAGAAGATCCAGCCTGGCACCATCTCCACTCAGCCGATCGGCAGATACCGCCAGGTGCTGACTCCGTTCGAGCTGAAGTTTATTCAGGGTTTTACGAAACCCTATATGGAGGCATTTGGGTATCCGCTGGATACCATCACGCTTACGCCCAAGCAAAAAATATCCTATTACGGCTGGTTTCTCCCTCAGCATTCCCTGCGCATGGCCGCCATACACCTGATAACAACCATTCTGTTCTACCGCAAAGAGCAAGCGCCTGCCAGCCGCTTTGTTGGAGGGCAAACCTTGAGCAGCGTTCACTCATAAAAACCGGATGAAAAATCAATTAGCTGTCCTCGGTAAATACAAGAGAAATTCCTCGCCATTGGCAATCCTCGCAAGCCTGCTCATGGTTGCAATCCTCATTTTGGTAATGGGGTTGAGGATTTTTGAGGTTAATGCCCAACCGCAGGACGGATACTGGTTTGATGTTCAATATCTGTACGCAGCCGACTTTGGCCTGTCAC
>CAZMCF010000027.1:0-41833 GCA_964564935.1 uncultured Anaerolinea sp.
TGCATTGGAGATTGGGCGAGCTGCAGAAGAAATCGTTATCTTCGACATGGTCGAAGCTGTCCTGGAGGATTCAGTCCACGAGTGCGCCGTTTTTGACGTCAGCCCGGATTATATCCGCCTGATCAATCCGATGAAATCAGCAAAAAAGCTCAAGCTGCATTTCATGGGGACGTCTATTCACACTCCTGGCGCGCCCGATGTCTTCACAGGCCAGGATTGCATCCTGTTATCTCCCGAGAGCGTTCCAGAACCCTTTACCCGGTTGATGGCTTTTTACAACCGGTTGGAATTTGGCTCCGTTGCTGTTTTCCCAATCCATAATGCAAAAGGCCCAATCCGATTGATCATTCTTGGTTTCTCGGAGTCTGAACCCCCGCCAGAAGCAGACTTATACCTGTACAGCTCGCTGGCCGCTCTGGCCAGTCAGGGCTTAAAGAGGGTTCAAAAACACCGTTCCATGGAATCCAGGCTGGAAGGGCTGGAGACTCTGTCTGCTTTGAATCAGACAATCTCGGTTGAAACCGACCTGGTAGCCCTTTACAAGCTGATCCATCAACAAATCAGCGCCCGCTTTGGCGAGGATATCAGCTTTGCGATCGCCATTTATCACCCCAATTCCCAACATATTCGCATTCCATATTTATATGAAGGAGGAAAACTCACCTCACTCGATCCATTCCCGCTGGGTGAAGGATTGACTTCATATCTTCTCAATAATAAAAAATCTCTCTTGCTGGTAAGAAATGTTGAAGAAGAATCCAGGCGGCTCGGGGCGAAACTGGTTGGGAAATCCGCCAAATCATGGCTCGGTGTTCCATTGATTCTGATGGGAGAGGCGCTCGGCGCAATCATTGTCCAGGATACCGAGAGCGAGGGGCGCTTTGTTGAAAAAGACCGGCAATTTCTAGAAACTCTTGCTCCTCAACTCGCAATTGCAATCCGTAACGCTCAACTATTGGACGAGATGACCCTGACCTTGCAGAAATACGATCAGGAGCGCTTCCTGTTGAATTCGCTTCTCGAGAACATACCCGAAAAGGTCTATTTCAAAGCGGCGGAAGGTCAATATATTCGGGCCAGTAAGTCCTGGCTTGAGCAGCTCCCGCCCGAACAGCGCGGTGATGTGTATGGTAAAACGGACCTGGATTTATTCCCCGGTGAAGAGGGACTGGCTCACCACGAGTGGGATATGGACATCATTACTACGACGACGCCCGCCATCGGGGTGATCGAAGAGAAGACCAGAAACGGAGAAACAACCTGGGAATGGACCTCGCGGATTCCGCTTTTCGACAGCGCCGGCGCGCCTGCCGGCCTGCTGGGGATTGCCCAGGATATCACCGATCTCAAGAAGACTGAGCTGCTCTCTCGCCGCCGCGCCCAGCAGTTACAAACTGCCTCCGAGATCGCCCGTGATACCACCGGCTCGCTCGAGACCCACCAAATATTAAGAAATGCGGTTAATCTGATCCGCGAGCGGTTCGATTATTATCACGCCTCCGTCTTCTTGATCGACCCTACGGGTCGTTATGCTGTCCTCCAAGAAGCTTCCGGCAAAGTTGGAGAAACGATGAAAAAGATCGGCCACCGGTTGGAGGTCGGCTCTTCCTCGCTGGTCGGCCGGGCCACGGCTGAAGCAAAACCGGTGGTGGTCAATGATACCCCCTCGCACCCGAATTACTACCCCAACCCGCTGCTGCCGGAAACTCGGTCAGAAATCGTCGTGCCGTTGAAAATCGGATCGCGCGTGCTCGGTGCGCTGGATGTGCAAAGCAACAGGATCAATGCGTTTTCGCCGGAAGATACCCACACCCTGGAAATTCTCGCCGACCAGCTCTCCATCGCCCTGGAAAACGCTAATCTTTTCAGTAAAACCCAGGATCAGATTGCCAAGCAAAAGCTGCTGAGGCAGCTCACCTTGGCGGCATCCTCTGCCTCCGATTTGGATGAAGCCCTGCAAAATATCGTCGCCAGTCTGAATCAATCTCTTGAGGAGACGCGGGTGTCAGTCTACTTCACCGGCGTGGCTGATACGCTCGAAATCCGCGCCTCAGCTGGTTACGATTACGAACATAAACCGGCAGATCAAATCAAATTCGGCGAGGGTATCATCGGCAATGCGGCCAGTTCTCGGAAGCCAGTTCTTTATCTTCAGAACGTTGCGGAAAGCACGGATTTTCCAAATGGGTCTGACATCCCCTCTGTGCTTGCCGTGCCAATTCTCTACCTCGATGACTTGCTTGGGGTGTTAACGCTCGAGTCCTCCCGTCCGATGGCGTTTGACGAAACGGACCAGGAGATGATGAGTTCCTTGGGCGATTCAATTGGCGTGGTCATCGCCAACATCCGCCTGTTGATCCAGATTCGCAACCAGATGGAATTGCAGCAAAAACTATTCGATATCAGCGGAAAGATCCGCCAGTCTGTAGATGTCGAGACGATTCTGCGCACAACCGCCCAAGAAATTGGGGCAACGCTTGGCTTTTCGGAAGTCGTAGTCGAGCTGATTTCACCAGATGGTGGGGATCCGGTTTCCATTCCGTTGGAGGAATCATGACCGCCATCGCCACCGGCCTTTCGCCTGCATTACCGGGTCGGCAGGAAGCCGAAGACCTGCGCCGGCGACAGCTCACGAACCGGATTACTGCCGCTTCCGCCGTGGTGATTGGAATTTCAGCGATCATCTTTCTGCTGACAGCCATGCAGCACCGGCTCTGGCAGGTTCACCTGCTTGCGATGCTCTTTACGCTGGGATTTTTAGTATCCCTTGTCACTACATTCATTGCAAAAAAGCGCTACCGGAGCAGCCAGATCCTCTTGCTTGCTCCTGCGGTCACCATCCCGTTGATTATCACGGCAGCTTTAGTAAAAAGCCTGGCGCTTATCCTCGCGTTGGTCATTTTTGTCTACGGCACGATCCTCGCTACAGGGACGCTGAAGGGGCGCAGCCGCGATACGGCGATTAACCTGTCCTTCTTCAGCGCGCTGGCCACCTCGCTACTTGGCACATTTTCACCGGTCGCGCAAATCCGTATTGCAACACTCGATGTATACCTGCCATCGGTCTTGAGCATCCTTTTGATGATTTATGTGGTGATGCTCAGCATGGAATACGTCACCGCCAACCTGCGGATCAAATTACTCACCATTTCACTGGCAATTGCCATCCTCCCCTTGATCATTCTATCCTTGATCGATTCGCGCTTTATTCAAAACTCTCTGGAGAAACAGACCAATCAGGCCCTCCTTCTGGCTGCTGAGGAATCCGCTGCGTCAGTCGAATCCTTTCTGACCTCGATGCGGGATCTCGCCTCGCGGCAGGCCGAGAGTCCGATTTTTTACAATTACCTTGCCCTTGAGCCAGACGCGCGGATGGGAAGCGAGGAAGAGAATGCAGTCAAACTGACCCTTGATTCGCTTACCATTCAGCAGCCCGCTTTCCTGCGCTCGATCGCATTGGTGAATATGAGCGGGGTAATCGTCTATGACACCAACCCGCTGGAAATCGGCGAGGACGAACAGTCTGACGACTATTACTCCATGACAGTCTCGACCGGTCAGGCGCAGATTTCATCAATTGAATTTTCCGCGGATGGGACAGAGGGTTACATTTTTTTCTCAAGCCCGATTAAAGATCCTCGCCAACAGATCATCGGCGTGCTGCGGATCAAATATGATGCGCTGGTTTTACAGAATCTACTCGAGGATAAGGTCAATCTGATTGGCGCCAGATCATATCCGATTTTACTGGATGAAAACCACCTGCGCCTGGCCGATACGCTCATGCCTAAGAATATTTATCGGCTCCTCGCGCCACTCCCGTCCGATTCGATCGCATATCTGGTCCGCCATAAACGGCTGCCGGATATTCCCATTTATAGGATGGATACCAATCATACATTCCTTGAGCCAATTATCGATAACTACCTGACCAATCCGTATTTCACCGCAGAGCTGCATGAGGACGACGCTGGTCACCTGGAAACCGGCATCGTCACTCGCCTGACCATCATGCCCTGGTATTTGATTTTCGTTGAAGAGGAAACCTCACTGGCGGCGTTGGTGCAATCACAGGCGAAAACCTCCACCTTAATCGCCACCCTCATTGCCGGGATCGTCGGCGTGTTTGCCACTGGAATATCAACGAGTTTCAGCCGACCGATCATCCGCCTGCACAATGCCGCAGAAAAAATCATCTCCGGCGACCTGGACGCGCAGGCGATCGTTGAGAGTAACGACGAAATTGGCAGCCTTGCCAGTGCTTTTAATAACATGACGCAGCAATTAAGAACACTGATCAGTGACCTGGAGAACAGGGTGCTCGAGCGCACCAAGGAACTGGCGGCGCAAAATGAAGCCCTGATCTTTCGCGGGCGGCAGCTTAAAACGGTGTCCGACGTTGCCCGCACCATCATTTCGACCCGTGAATTCGAAGGTCTTCTCACCCAGGTGACCACCCTGGTCAGTGAACGATTCAATTTCTACCACGTTGGGGTATTTCTCCTGGATCAAAAGGGGGAGTACGCCGTTCTGCGGGCTGCGAACTCAGAGGGAGGAAAACGGATGCTGGCCAGGCAGCACAAGCTAAAGGTCGGAGCGGTCGGCATCGTCGGTTACGTGACCGCCACGGGAGAGCCGCGCATCGCCACGGATGTGGGCAAGGATGCGGTCTACTTCAACAATCCGGATTTGCCCCAGACCCGTTCTGAAATGGCGCTGCCTTTGAAATCCAATGACCGCATCATTGGCGCATTGGACGTGCAGAGCACCGAGGCGAATGCGTTCAGCCAGGAGGATATCGAGCTTTTCAGTACTCTGGCAGATCAGATTTCCATCGCGATTGTCAACAATCAGTTGTTCAACGAAACGGTCAAAGCGCTGGAAGAAGCTCAGCGCATCCACCGCCAGTATCTGCGCCGCGAATGGACCAGTGAAATCAACGCCAGGCAAACCCGGGCGTATCTGTATACCCCTCAAGGCACAACCCCTCAAGAAGCAGGTTCAGCGACTGAGATTCATCGCATACTCGAATCGGGTCAACCGGTCATCCAGTCTTCTGACGGACCGGCGCAACCGGCGGTCCTCGCAGTACCGATCAAGCTGCGCGGCGAGATCCTCGGCGTTATTCACCTCAAAGATACTACCATCCCAAATCGAAAATGGAACCAGGATGAAATCCTCGCCATTTCGGCGGTCGCCGACCAGGTCGGCCTAGCTCTCGAAAATGCGCGTCTGCTGGATAAGACAATCCGGCGCGCCGAAAGAGACCGTAAAGCATTGGAAATCACCGGGAAGATTCGTACGACCAACGATCCTAAATCGATGGTGGAAATCGCACTCGAAGAATTGCAGCGAACCTTGAAAGCCTCGCGGGTGCAAATCGTCCTCAAAGAAAACGGTGATGGCAATTCCTCCGGCGAGCTTAAAGTGCTGGCTGTAAAAACTGCCAGCCAGTCAAACCCGTAGGAAAGGGAGGTCCGTATGGCATTCACGATCTCGGTAACGAATGAGAAAGGCGGCGTCGCGAAAACAACGACGACCTTATCACTTGGAGCCGCTCTGGTCGAAGCCGGAAAACAGGTTCTGCTGATCGACCTGGATCCGCAGGCTAACCTGACCCTTGCCCTCGGATTTGACCCTATCAAGGTGGAGAAAACCACTGCCAACCTGTTCAAGGGCACACCATTGGATTTGCTGATTCTTGAAACCGGCCTGCCGGGATTATCGCTGGTGCCGTCTAACCACGAGATCAGCTATGCCGAACGATCCCTGCCCACCCGTCCGGGTTACGAAACCCTGCTGAGAGATGGGCTTCGCAAAGGCTGCGCAAACGATTTTGACTACATCCTGCTCGACTGCCCGCCCTTCCTGGGCGCTATCGTCTTGAATGCTTTCACCGCAGCCAATTTACTCCTCATCCCCACTCAAGCAGAGTATTTTTCGATTTATGCTCTGAAAAATATGATGGGATTGATTCACCGCGTCCGCGCTCAGACCAATCCCGATCTTTCTTACCGCCTGCTGCTGACCATGTTTGACGGGCGCAACCGCATCCACCGCTCGTTGAGTGAGCAATTGCGCAACAGCTTTTCCGAGGGTGTTCTGCAGACGGTCATCATGGTGGACACCAAACTGCGGGAAAGCACCATCGCGGGCATGCCGATCATCTATCACTCGCCCAACAGCCGCTCCTCTCATCAATACCGGCAGCTTGCTCAGGAGATTCTGCAATATGTCGAAGAAACAACTGCACAGCCGGCTTGATTCGCTTTTCTCCGAGTTCGATTCCCTGGTCGAGCCAATCTATGGCACCCAGATCGAAAAGCCATTGGGTTGGTGGTGGGAATGCGATGGGGATTTGCGCTACACCGGCTGTGATGATGAGATCTTCGATTGCCTGGGCATCCCGGCTGCTCGCTTTCAGGGTCAGTTATTCACCCAATACGCGATCGCCCCACAATCCATTCAGCCTTTAAGCACCGCCTTCTCACGCGGATCCTTTCCGACGGAATTGGACGTCTATTTCCAATCACCGGAAGGCGCCTATGTGCTGGTGCGCTTGAGCATTCATCTCCGCCCAAAGCAAAATGGCAACAAACCGGGTTTTCGTGGATACGCGCAGGTTCTTTCCAGCGGTCAAATTACCGATCTGACCGCTGCGGTAGATAAAACTCCAGTAAAACCGGCTGCCCAAACGTCAGAACCTGCCAGGGGTGAGGTTCAGGCAGGAACCGAGCCGGTGGTTTCGGATGCATCGAAATTGGAAACCCCGCCAAAGCGGGCTTCGGTCATTCAAATCCCCATCGATCTTCACGCCCAGGGTAAAGGAATGATCGAGATCATCGATGACAATGTCGATCGGAGCTGGTCCGAAGATGAGTGGCACCTCGTCCAAAAGGTCGCCGAGCAATTGTCAACCGCCATTGAGAGCGCCCAGTCCTACGAACTGGCCCAAAAAGCGTACCAGGATATCCGCCAGGCGGATCACATGAAGAGTCAGTTCCTGGCAAACATGAGCCACGAGCTGCGCACACCACTGAACTCCATCATTGGCTTTTCCCGGGTCATCCTCCGCGGCATCGACGGTGAGATCAATGATATTCAGCGCCAGGATCTGACCTCGATCTACAATTCTGGTCAGCACCTGCTGGGGTTGATCAATGACATCCTTGATTTCTCCAAGATCGAAGCCGGCAAAATGGAGCTGCAATTCGATGAGGTTAACCTGATCGACATTATCCAATCGGTCATGTCGACGGCTGTCGGTCTTGTCAAGGATAAGCCGATCAAGCTCGGCACCATCCTGCCTGAGTCATTGCCGATCGTTTCCGCAGATGCGACCCGTATCCGGCAGGTCTTACTTAATTTCTTGTCTAACGCAGCCAAATTCACCGATGAGGGTTCGATCACTGTCAAGGCAATCGAAACCCTTGGACCAACCGGCGAGCGGGAAATCCTGGTCACGGTCACCGATACAGGTGGGGGAATTGCTCCCGAAGACCGGGATAAGCTGTTCATACCGTTCTCTCAGGTAGATGATTCACCGACCCGTAAAACAGGCGGCACCGGGCTTGGTCTGTCGATCTGCCGCCATTTTATTGAGATGCATAAGGGGCGCATCGGCCTGCTCTGGAGTGAGGTTGGCAAGGGCAGCACCTTCTATTTCGCCCTTCCGATAAAAACCGACTCGCCCCAAACCACTGCAGATGTACAAGAACCAGGAAAAGACTCTCCGCTCCACTGATTCCCCATCCCATTGCATTAAAGGTTACTAAACATCATGACCCATCATTTCTATATACAATGCAGAGACTGCGGTCACCAAACCACCTTCAACCCGGCTGATTCCGTCTGCCCAGCATGTGGCAGCGCGTGGCGAGAGGCAAAATACGACTACCATAGTCTGGCGCCAATCTTCTCGGAAGAACTCGCGAACAAGCCGTTCAATATGTGGCGCTATCACCAACTGTTACCATTAACCAACGTACCGCTCGATTTGACCTTTGGCGAAGGCGGGACGCCGCTGATGAAAGCGCTCAACCTCGGTTTGATCCTCGGCCACCAGCGGATCTATTTCAAAGATGAACGCCGTGGTCCAACCGTATCCTTTAAAGACCGGCAGGCAGCGGTCAACATTCCCATGCTCAAGGAAGCTGGTATCTGCGAGGCAGTCATTGCATCGACCGGCAACGTTGCCATTGCCTATTCTGCTTACGCCGCCCGGGCAGGCATCAAACTCTGGGCTTTCCTCACCAGCATGGTCCCTGCAGACAAAATGCGCGAGGTGGCGCTTTACGGCACCCAGGTAATCAAAGTAACCGGTTCATACGATCAGGCCAAACTGGTTGCCGCACAATTCGCCCGCCAGCGCGGTCTTTATTTCGATCAGGGCGCGCGCAACATTGCCAGCATTGAGTCGATGAAAACATTGGCCTTCGAGATATGCGAACAGGTTGCTCAATTAGGGATATCCGACCGACAGCGCCAATCCAAATCCCCAGGCATTTCGTTTCAAGCTCCCGATTGGTACATCCAATCAGTCAGCGGAGGGATGGGGCCGCTGGGCGTCTATAAGGGCTTTCGCGAAATGTACACGATGGGGTTGATCTCGAAAATCCCGAAAATTGGGATCATCCAGGTGGCTGGTTGTTCGCCGATGGTTGCTGCCTGGAAACAAGGCCGTGAGATCGCCGAGCCGGTGCGAACCCCGCGCACCCATATCTCCACCCTGGCAACCGGCGATCCAGGGCGGACTTATACGATCCTGCGCGATTCTCTTCTGAAGACCGGCGGTGTAATGGAAAGCGTTTCCGACGAAGAAGCCTTCCGGGCAATCCACTACCTGGCAAAAATGGAAGGCATATCAGTCGAATCAGCTGCTGCGGTTGCTCTCGCCGGAGCAATCAAGCTGATCCATGCCAACGTGATCAAACCAGAAGAAACGGTGGTCATTAACATCAGCGGGCATACCATGCCGGTCGAGCGGAACATTCTGGGCAGCGATTGGGCAAAAGACGTCATCCTTCCCTCCGGAGCAACCCTTGAAACACCAGAGGAAGGTTTGCTCTCCGCAATCAGCAAGGTAGCTGTTGACAACTACCGTTCGATCGCGATCATCGACGATCATCCGGATGTGCGCCGCCTGATTCGCAGAATTCTACAATCGCAGGACAACTATACCCTCTTCGAGGCTGCCAATGGGCGCGAAGCGCTCGAGCTGATCAAACGCGAGCGGCCGCATTTGATTATTCTAGACTTGATGATGCCGGAGCTTGACGGATTTGCCGTGATCGATGCGATTAAAGCCGACCCTGCTATTGCTGATATCCCGATCATTGTGGTCACTGCTAAGGAGTTAACCTCGGCGGAAAAAAATCGTCTGCGCGGTCATATTCAATCGTTATTGCAAAAGGGCGATTTCATGAGCGACGAGCTGCTGGATGAGGTTCGAATGCTGCTGAAATGATTACATCCGCAAAGCTCAGTGGAATGGCAAATAGACTTCGCTCCCAGGGGATCGGCGCCGCCCTGACATCGGCCTTGTTATTGGGCTTGATCCCGATATTTGGCAAGCAGGCGCTACTCATGGGCTATTCACCCCTGTCTGTGGTGACCATCCGGAGCGGTTTAGCAGCCACCCTGTTGTTCGGGTTCATGTTGTTTCAACGGAGATATTTCTACATTTATCCGGTCGGTCTGATCGGCTGCGCACTGGCCGGGTTCATCAATGGTGTTGGCTCGATTCTTTATTACTTTGCCCTGGATCGAATTGGAGCGGGTGTCGGGCAGCTGTTGTACAGTTTTTATCCCCTCTTCGTCGCCGGATGGCTGCTCCTCGACCGGCACGCGATCAGCCGCCTGACCATTTTACGCCTTGGCCTGGCCTTGCCGGGTGTCATCCTATTGATCCAGACTGGGCATGACCGGGTTGATCTGCTCGGCGCAGCCTGCATGCTAGGGTCTGCGATCTTCTACGCCTTACATTTGATCGTCAATCAACGCGTCTTATACGAAGTTCCCGCTCCTACGGTTACATTTTATACCCTGCTCTCGATGAGCCTTACCGTCCTCAGCGCTTACCTGATCTTCGACCGCCAGATTCCTCCCTCGACGGCCTCCCCCTGGCCCTTGCTCGGCATGGGGTTTGTTACATTTCTCTCGCGGCTGACTCTTTTCCTCGGGGTGAAAAAACTTGGCGGCATGCAGACCGCCTTGCTCGGGCTCGGGGAGCTGCTTGTCACCATCGTCCTGGCCCAAATCTGGTTGCAGGAAACCCTCTCGATCCCACAATCGATCGGAGCCTTATTCGTCGGCGCCAGCGTGTTGCTGGTCGGATTGGAAAAATATACTCCCGCGAAGCGCCACCAGACCGGATGGCTGGCCTGGCTTAACCCGCCCAAAATCCCGACCACTGACCTGCCCTGGCAGAATTAGGGTGATTCTGCTGCTTTTGTCGTGATGCTATCATCGTACCGGCAGACAGTGGTATCATGACAAAGATGGCCGCACCGAGAGACTTCATCTGTTCTGATCTCCCAGAAAGAGACTATTTCAGATCCGCTTCAAAGGAGCGGACACGCAAGCTCGGTCAGTATTTCACCCCATTTCCGGTTGCTCGTTTCATGGCGGAATGGGTCAACCAGGCCGCTTCTCTCCAGCGAGTGTTGGATCCAGCCGTCGGACTGGGGATTTTCTTTCGCGCCCTGCTGGACGTCAACCCGAAATACTCCGGTTCGTTCGTAGGTTTCGACGTCGATGCTGCCATGCTCGCCCGGCTCCGAGATCTCCTGCCAGGTTCAGCCGCGCAAAGGCTGTCGCTGAGCGATAGCGACTTCCTGTTCACGGCAAATGATCATAAATTTGACGGTGTCCTTTGCAATCCACCCTACCTCCGCTACAAAGCCATCCATGAACGCGAACAGCTCCTGCGCCAGACCGAAAGGCTGTGCGGGATCGCGCTGAGTCCTTCTACTAATCTCTACGCTTTTTTTATCTTGCGCTGCGCCCAGGCGCTCGCTCCTGGCGGGCGCGCGGCTATCCTGGTCCCCGCGGAATTTTTGTATTCCGGATTCGGCGTGCCAGTTAAAGCATTCCTGCTGAGCAGTGGAATGCTCAGGCACTTGATCATATTCGATCAGGTTGACAGTCTGTTCGAGGATGCGATTACGACCAGTTGCATTCTGCTCCTTGCGCATGAGAAGAATAAGCAGCCTGTCTCATTTATCACCATCCGCAGTCCGTCTGACCTCGCTTCGCTCTCCCGCGATATCAGCTGCCTGAATGAATCGCCGGTACCGCTGGCAGTGATTTCACCCAGCGAAATTTCGCCGGAAGATAAATGGAGCCGATATTTCTACGATCCAACCTCAAGCAGCGAGTTCCATCACCTTGTCCCCTTTTCGCAGATCGGACGGGTGATGCGCGGAATAGCCTGCGGCGATAACCACTTTTTCACATTCAACCGGGAAAAAATTACCCGCTCTGACATCCCATCGAGCTTCTTTCTACCCTGCCTGACCCGCTCAGCCCAGGCAGCCCAAACATTCTTTCGTTGGGAGGATTTCGACCAGCTTGCAGAGGCGGGAAAACCAGTATTTCTCCTGGATGCCATTCAGAACCCGGATCATCCTGCAGTTAAGGCTTATCTACAACATGGAGAGGGGAATGGCAGTCATTTACGCTTTTTAACCCGCAGCCGCTCACCCTGGTACCGGCTGGAGAGCCGGCCGCCCGCGCCGATACTGGCGACCACCTTCCACCGCAAGGAATTGCGCTTTGTGCGCAATGAAGCCGGCGTGCGCAATCTGACCTGCTTTCACTCCATCTACCTGCGCCCCGGACTGGAAACCAAAGCCGATCTGCTGATGGCCTATCTTCTCACTCCCCTGGCCCACTCGTTGATTCGGCGCAACCGGCGGATGTACGGCGATGGGTTGATCAAGTACGAGCCAAATGACCTGAATTCTGCCTTAATCGCAGACCTGATAAAATTGCCCGAAGAATTGGAAAGGGTAATCCTCGAAGCCTATACGCAATACCGCTGCTCATATTTAGCCCATCAGCCGGATGACAGGTTAATCCTTCAATTGGAGACACTGTTCAGGGATTGGATGCAAGCGAATGAAGATCGGCGCTCTAGCTGAAATGAAAAAATCCTGCCAGGACGGTCAGGATTTTTAGGGCAGGGTGGGCGATGGGGGTCGAACCCACAACCCTCGCATCCACAGTGCGATGCTCTGCCATTGAGCTACGCCCACCACGAAGCGAGAAAAATTCTATCACAACCCTCATGCTTGCGCAAGCATTTGACGGATGGCGGCGCCAGCCTGGCTCTCCACCACCGTCGCTTGCTGGCGGCGCTGCAAGTCCTTGATCGTCACCTGTCCGGCGGCCACCTCGTCCGGCCCGATGATGACTACAAAACCAGCGCCTATCTTATCGGCGTGCTTGAGCTGTCTGGTCAGTTTCCAGGCTTCCGTGAAACTGGCGACCTTGAATCCCTCCGCGCGCAGGCGTGCAGCGATTTTCTGCGAATGAAGCAGCAGGCTTTCGTCGAAGACGGTTACCAGAACCTCTACGGGCGTGGGACGAAATTCAGGGATCAGCCCATATTTTTCCAGGACGATTGCCAGCATCACGTCACCCATGGCGAATCCAACTCCTGGGAGAGGATCTCCGCCAACGTCGGCGACCAGGTTATCGTAACGCCCCCCGCCGAGGATCGCCCTTCCTTCGCGGTCCATATCCCGCGCCTCGAAGACGATTCCCGTGTAATAATCCAACCCGCGGATGATTTCCGGATGGAAGTGGATGTATTCATCCACGCCATGAGCTGCGACCGCCTCGAAGAAGCGAGTCAGTTGAGGGGATTTCTTCCATAATTGCTGATTTTCGAGGATAGCCTTTAATCCGCCAGTCTGGTGATCGGTTAGTCCCAGCCCTCGAGCGTAGTCCACCCACTCCTGGGGAGAGAGCTTCTCGCGCCGGTCGATTAACCGGAAGACCTGCTTGCGCATATCGGGGCTGTCAATCCCGAGCTGACGCAACTCGGCTTCCATTAATCGGCGGTCGTTGACGAATATTCCCGCCTGGTCGGGTTTCAGCCCGACTTCGCGGAAGAAGGTGGCGCAGATGGCGAGTAGTTCCGCGTCTGATTCGGGCGAAGTCACTCCGATCAGGTCGGCGTTCCACTGGAAAAACTCCCGGGTTCTGCCCTTCTGCGGGCGCTCATAGCGCCAGAAGGGACCAAAGGACCACCAGCGCAGCGGATAATTCAATTGGCGCTGCCTTTGGGCAACCATTCGGGCCAGGCTAAGAGTCAGCTCCGGGCGAAGGGTGATCAGCTCACCGCCGCGGTCAGGAAACACGAACGCCTGTTCCTTGACCAGTTCTTCCCCTGACTTGGCAGCATACAGGTCGATTTTTTCGATAAAAGGACCGTCGTATTCCTGGTAACCAAAAGATTCCGAGACCTTCTTGATATTAGCATAGATCCAATTCCGCAGAGCCATATCCTCGGGGTAAAAGTCTCTGGTGCCCTTAACTGCAGGTATGATTTTGCCCATAGTCTCTATCTTTCGTTTTGGAGGTGATGATGAATTTTAACATAGAACGATCACTGCAAAGGATTTTTCTGGTTAGCTATGCGAAACAAGATGGCACTCTTTCTTCTCTGCCAAATCCACTCATGACATATTCATCATACAATAGGGATGTCTGGCACTTCAATTTTCTGCTTACGTATGTTAACTTTCATTGGCTCAGTCTTCGATAGGAACCCCCTTTATCCAACTATAACGGGCTGATGGTTTTTCTTGCGTCACCCAGCCAATCATCCATGCGAAACGATTGCTGAGAGGAAATTTGATCACGGTTAGAGCCGAATTGCATATCCATACGGTGCTCTCTCCATGCGCGGATTTGGAGATGCTGCCGCCGTTGATTGTCGCGGAATGCCTTACACGCGGGATTGGCTTAATTGCCATAACTGATCACAATGCCAGCGCAAATGTAGCCGCTGTTCAGGATGCAGCCAGAGGCAGCGGGTTGGTCGTCCTGCCGGGTATGGAACTCCAAACCCGAGAAGATATCCATATCCTCTGTCTGTTCGATACGCTCGAGCAAATCCGATCCTGGCAGCAGATCGTTGACCGGTCGCTTCCCAATCAGCATCATTACCTGGGATCCTTTGGCGATCAGTTCGTTGTCGATGCCTCGGGGGATTTTATTGGCAGAGAAACCCGCCCGTTGTTGGTATCCACCGATTTATCGGTCGCGGAAACCTGGCAGAAGGTCGATGCCCTGGGAGGGCTGGCTATCCCTGCCCACGTAAATCGCACCCCAAACGGGCTGTTTGCGACCCTCGGCCACATCCCTGAGGAAATACCGTTCCCGGCGCTGGAAATTTCTTCCCAAATTACCCCAGACCTGGCCAGGCAGAATTTCCCCCAAATTAATGGATACACATTCATCCAGAGTGGAGACGCTCACCGCCTGGATGATTTGCTTGGCTTAATTGAGTTTAAATTCGAAAACCCATCTATTGATGAGATGAAGAAAGCTTTTCGCGGCGAGGGCAGCCGCAGCGTTAATATTTTTTCGATAGCCTAAATTTAACAGGCCGGCTGAGATTGACCGGCCTGTTCTAATCTCGCTGTTCCTGCTAACATGAAAAGTTATTGAGGCAGATTCTCATTTTACGTTGTTTCTGAAGCTCCCTTTCCGTAGATAAACAAACCAATACACCAGGCCGACCAGGACAGCCCCGCCGATGATGTTACCGATCGTCACGGGAAGGAGATTGCCTACCAGGAAATTGCCCCAGGTCAGGCTTGCGAAATCTTTCCCGCCGTTGAGGGTATTGACGATTGTTGTATATGTGTTTGGATCGAAGTACTTGATAAAAAGCCCGATCGGGATGAAGTACATGTTCGCGATGCTGTGCTCAAAGCCTGCGGCGACGAAGCACGAGATCGGCGGAATAATCGCCAGAATTTTATCGGTCGTTGTCCTGGCGCTATAGCACATCCAGACCGCCAGACACACCAGGGCATTGCACATGATGCCCAGCGCTATGGCCTGAAGAAAAGTCAGCGCGCACTTGCTGTTCGCGGTGGCAAGTGCAGTAAAACCGACAGCATTACCACCAAAAGAGTATTGTTTGCCAAGAAACACAATCAGCGCGGTTCCTATCGATCCAAACAGGTTGCCGGTCCAGACGACAATCCAATTTTTCAATAACAATTCGAACGGAACTTTCCCACTCATGAAGGCCATGATGATCAGGTTGTTGCCGGTGAACAGCTCCGCGCCGCCCACAATGACCAGGATCAGGCCTACGGTGAAGACAAGACCTGCAAGCAGGCGAGTTACACCGTATGGGAGGGCTGTTTTAAAGGCCAGCTCGGCGGCCGGTGTATTGATCGCCATACTTCCAGCGCTGACGGTCGTCGCAAAGATTGCGCCGGTCGCAATAAAGGCTCCCGCCAGGATCGCCAAAGCAAACATATTCACGATGTTCATCTGGGCTTTTTTAACGCCAAGATCCTCAGCTTTGGTTGCCATCGCGGGGGGTAAAAGAGCGTCAAACGAAATGGGTGGGATGACTTCAGACATGCTCAATTCTTCCTTCCTGTTCATAAAATTTTCTAACCGCCCCAGGGCATTTGGGCGTATTCTTCAAATGCTCGATCGTGCATTTTCTTGAATAACGCTTCATGCGTGCGTTCCCATCGAGCGAGCATTTCCAACACAGCCTTGGCCTCTCCCTCGGCTTTACTGGCTGCCATTTCGTAGAACTCGGAAAAGTCTCTCTCGATTAAATAGGCCATTCGCAGGACAGGCAAATCGGACACCATCGATTCGGCGACGGTAACATCGATATCCTCGGTGGCTGCCCGCTGGGAGAAGAAGCCGACATTCTCCATATCGATTCCCGACTTAAGATTGAATCCTCCACTTTGAGCCAGTGAGGCAAGTTGGGCTCCAATAAATTCAATATGCTTTTGCTCCTCGGCGGCCAGTTTCTTGAATGCGCCTTGCGCAGTTGCGCTGCTCAACCTTTTGGCATTCTGCTCGAAAAAGCGTTTACCTTCCTGTTCGCGTTGGAGGGCATACTCATAAATCTTTCGGATATCCATGGCTTCTCCCATCATCAATCAGCTAATTCCACTTTTACGGCGCAAACCTTATATTCAGGAATCTTTGCCACGGGGTCCAACGCCGCGATCGTCAGCTCATTTGCTGAGGCTTCTGGGAAGTGGAAATTCGCATAAACCATCCCTGGCGGGACCCGGTCTGTCACCCAGGCTTCTGCCTCGATCGAACCGCGCCGGGAGGTTATCCTTACCCGATTCTTCCCATTAATACCCAGCTTTTCAGCATCCAGAGGATTGATTTCTACCAGCGGGTGGCTGTAGATCGCCATTAACCCGCTTGCCCGCCGGGTCATCTCACCGCCGTGATAGTGGTACAGTACCCGCCCGGTGTTCAGAAACATGGGATACTCATCATCGGGCAGTTCAGCCGGCGGGACATGCTCGATGGACATGAAAATACCGCGACCGCGCGAGAACTGCTTGGTGTGCAAGATCGGTGTACCGGGATGATCCACGCTCGGGCATGGCCATTGTAATCCCTTGCCATTCTTCAAACGAGCGTGAGTGATTCCCGCATAGGAAGGCGTTACCGCGTTGATCTCAGCCATGATGGCGCTGGTATCCGGGTAATCCCAACTGCTGTAAGGTGCCGGGGCGATCTGTCTGCCGCCGCCCGCGATGATCCTTTTAGCTATTTCAGCAGTAATCCACCAATCCGGCCGGGCATCCCCCAGAGGTTCGATCGCCTTGTGCACCACTTGAACTCTGCGCTCGGTGTTGGTGAAAGTGCCCGTTTTTTCAGCAAACGACACGCCTGGGAATAATATATCTGCATACCGTGAGGTTTCAGAGGGGAAAATATCCTGCACAACAATGAAATCGGCAGCTTCCAGGCAATGACGGATATGATTCGTATCCGGATCCGACATGATCGGATCCTCGCCCATAATATATAGGGCTTTAACCCTGCCATCAGCCAGGCCAGGGATCATCTCCGTGACGGTCAAGCCAACCTTGCACGACGATGTCGCTCCCCAGGCCTCCGTAAACTTCTTTTGGACCTCTTCATTGGTCACCGATTGGTAGGCCGGGTAGACGTTGGGAAGGCCGCCCATATCGCAGGCGCCCTGGACATTATTCTGCCCGCGCAGCGGATTCACCCCGCCGCCAGGCTTGCCCATATTCCCCAGCAGCATTTGCAGATTGGCCAGACTCATCACATTGCGGACGCCGGTTGTATGCTGGGTGATCCCCATTGCCCAGATGACCGCCGACGGGCGGTTCAATGCCAGGATCTCAGCAGCCTGGTATAGCTGTTCGACCGGCACTCCGGTGATCTCGGCTACTTTTTCCGGCGTGTACCTTAACACCGTTTCTTTGAATTGATCAAAGCCTTCACAGCGTTCTTCAATGAAAGCTTTATCTTCCCATCCTTTTTCGAGGATGATGTACATCAAGCCGTTCAGAAGCGCTATATCGGTCCCTGGTTGATGCCGCAGATGCAATACAGCGAACTCGGTCATCTCAATCTTGCGCGGGTCGGCAACAACAATTTTCAGGCCTCGTTTGGTAACTGCCCGGCGAAGCATCGTCCCGAATACAGGATGCTGCTCGGTGATGTTGGACCCAATGATCAGCGCTGCCTGCGCTGCGTTGGCGACGTCTTCCATCGAGTTTGACATCGCGCCCGAGCCAAAGGAAGTGGCCAGACCGGCCACCGTGCTGGAGTGTCAAAGACGGGCGCAGTGATCAACGTTGTTTGTCCCGACCACCTGGCGGGCGAGTTTATTCATTAGATAGTTTTCTTCATTGAGACACTTCGCGCTGGTCAATATACCGATCGAATCTGGACCGCTGGTATCGCGGATGCCTCGAATCTTATCGGCTGCCAGATTGAGAGCCGTTTCCCAGTCCGTCTCCACCCATTCCCACCTTGCGCCGTGGATGGATTTCTGACCACCTTCCAAAAGATAGCGGCGCACTTGCGGCCTGGTCAGCCGGTCAGGATGGTGGATAAAATCATATCCATATCGACCCTTCACGCACAGAGCCATACCGTTGACAGGCGCATCCGGATTGGAGGTTACTCCTATAACCTTCCCGTCTTTTACATTCAGGTCAAATTGGCAGCCAACCCCGCAATAGGTGCAGGTGGTCCTGACCTTCGTCACCTGGTGAGCCCGCCCCTTGGCGTAAGACATCTTGTCGCTCAATGCGCCCGTCGGGCAGTAGGCGACGCATTGACCGCACGACTCGCAGCGAGCGTCGAGCATGGTCGTATCCGCGCCGGCAACGATCTTCTCTTCAAAGCCCCGGTAGGCGACTCCCCAAACATTGCGGACCTGAACCTCCGCGCATGCCAGAACGCAGCGGCGGCACAAAATGCACTTATTAAAATCAACGCGCACAAATGGATTCGGGTCGCTGTCGACCGGATAGCGCGTGCCTTTGCTGCCCCATTTAGGAACCTCGACCTGGTATTCATAGGCCAGGTCCTGAAGCTCGCAAGAGCCGCTGGCGTCGCACACCAGACAATCCTGCGGATGGTTAGCCAGCATTAATTCAAGGGTCGTTTTTCGCGAACGCACTACCCGCTCGCTGCAGGTGTTAACTTCCATGCCGTCCCATACATGGGTGGCGCAGGCAGCCTGTAAAAAGCGCTGTTTGGCTACTTCCACCACGCAGATACGGCAGTTACCAGTTGGCGAGAGATCTTTGTGGTAGCAGAGCGTCGGGATGCGGATCCCGTGTTCGCGCGCAGCCTCGAGGATCGTTTGCCCTTCGCGGGCTTCAATGGGGATACCGTCAATCGTAATCTTGATGGTCATAAGATGCTCCTCATTGCATTCGTTAAGGCCAGGTTATCCTTCATACATGCCTCGCCTCTCCGCGGCCTCAAATTCCTCTGCAAAATGGGTCAATGCGGTTGTCATCGGTGTTGGGACGGACTGTCCCAACCCGCAAAATGACGAATCGCACATTACATCCGCAAGCGCTTTAAGATCGGCAATGTCGCCCGGTTGCCCCTTGCCTTCCGCCATCCTTGTAAGGATGTCGAACGAGCGCTGGGTGCCCACGCGGCAGGGAGTACATTTCCCGCAGGATTCTGCCGCAAAGAAACGAAGCTCTTCCCGCAGAAATGCAACTACCGAAACGGACTGGTCGCAGATCAAGAAGGCGCCCGCGCCAAGCCCAACGCCTTTTTGTCCTGATGTGTAATCCATGGGGATATCTAAGAGGGAGGGTGGGACGATTGTTCCGGCAGCGCCGCCAGTAAGGGCGAACTTGAAAGTAGAGCCCGGCTGCATTCCGCCGCCAAACTCATCGATGACCTGGCGTAAGGTCAGTCCAAACGGAGCTTCAAAAAGCCCGGGAGTGTTTACATGACCCAGGATCATGTATAGTTTTGTGCCGGAGGTTGAGTAATTGCTCAATCCCTTATACCAGGCAGCGCCATTGACCAGAATGGCGGGCACCGCCGAGTAGGATTCCACGTTGTTAACCAGCGAAGGATAACCCATATAGCCGACGGAAGGCGGATAAGGCGGGCGGATCCGCGGTTCCCCGCGTTTGCCCTCCAGCGATTCGATCAAGGCGGTTTCCTCACCGCAGATGTATGCCCCTGCGCCAAGATGCACGTGAATATCGAATGAAAAATCTGAGCCCTGAATTTTCTCACCAAGCCAGCCGTGTTCTTTGGCTTGATGGATCGCCCGCTCTAATCGCTCTGCCTGGTGGGCGTATTCACCCCGGATGTAGATGGTTCCCTCGCGTGCGCCGCAGGCGTAACCCGCGATCGCCATGCCCTCGATCAACTGGTGTGGATGGGTATCGATCAATACGCGGTCTTTAAAAATAAGCGGCTCGGATTCGTCTGCGTTACAGATGATGTATTTGGGCGTCCGCGGCGCCTGAAAGACAAAGCGCCACTTACGGCCGACCGGGAATCCTGCTCCGCCACGCCCGGTCAACCCAGATGCTTCCACTTCCGCGATCACCTGTTCGGGGGAGAAAGTCAGCGCCCGTTTTAGGCCTTGATAAGCGCCGTATTCAAGTGCTGATTGGATCGAATCGGGATCAATCTTGCCGGCATTTGCCATCATCACGCGTAATTCGCCCGGCCGCGGATGCGAATAATCGGTTGGGATTCCCCGCCAGCCCTGGCAAATTCTTTCTGCTTCGGCAGCTGGGATGGGACCGGCCTGATCTTGATTGACCAGCACGGCGGGCGCGCGGTCGCAAAGGCCGAGACAACTGGTCCGCTCAACAGTCCAATCAGCTTCTCCAGCAAGGATGGAATCGAGCGCGTAGCGAGTATCTGAAGCGCGCCTCAGCCAGCATACCGGACCGTCGCACACCCGCACGACGTTTTTCCTCGGCCTGAGCGATAGCATGGAGTAGAACGACGCCACGCCATAAGCGCGGCTTGGCGGCAGCTTCAGCGCATTCGCGACGTCCGTGACGGTATCAGCCGTCAGGCCGCCCTGCCTGTTGTCGAGCTCGCGCAATATTTCGAGAACAGCTTGAGGGTCTTTCCCATAACGGTCGGCAACCGCCGCAACTTCTGGAGATACAGGTTTGATTTGACTTTTCGGATTCGGCATAATTTTCCTCAAAAGGATGTAAGGAAATTATTGGTGGATCCTTTTATTTTCAAGGGCGGGAAGGCACAGTTGATAACATGATCGCATCAGGCTGATAGAATTCGTACCTGGCATGACGGTTACCCTTACAACTCACGATGCGTCGATCCTTTTAGTGCAGCTATTGGCCTCATAAGGACCTGGACGGAGAATTAAGGCCTTTTCGCAGAGCATTTCAATGATAAACCATTCTTTGCGAAATATTTCACAATAAATGTCACTAAGTTTTATGATAAGTGTCCATTAATTTGGAGTTTTTAGTAATTTCAGCGGATAAAGTGAAACAATATGATGTTCGACCGCGTGATCAAGAATCTGAGTCTGAAAAGTTAATAAATTAGGTGACAATAAGCTAAACCCTTCTATGACGGAGGACACTTCAAGCCGCGCGTGTGTAATGATATAAAAGAAGCACTATACCGCTAATAGTAGAACTTGACATGGTAAGCCAAACCAGAATTATCGATATCCTCAAATCCATTCCCTGGTTTCTTGATCTCAATCACCGCCAACTGGAAACCCTGGCGAGTTTTTCATCGGTGATCGAGTACAAGGCCGGTCAGGTTATATTTAACGAAGGCGACCAGCTCGACCATATGTACATCATCCTTGACGGCGAGGTCGGCGTGGACATGTCCGTGCCCACCCGCGGCCCGGTACGTATCTACGTAGCCGAGGCTCTCGACATCGTCGGTTGGTCGAGACTGACGCCGGTCGTCAGGCAGCGCACCGCCACCATCACCGCTCTCAAAAACACACGACTGCTTTGTATCCACGGAGATGAACTGCTGGAGTTTTGCGAACAGGATCATCACGTTGGCTATGTTATCTTCCGCCGGCTGGCCAACATCGTCGCCAGTAATATGTTGATCATGAAACTGCAATTAATGGAACGAATTCTGCATTCCACCTCCGAGCCAGTCTGAGAAAAAATTCTCAATCCAGACCTGACCGGTCTGATTTGGGGTTTCTGGTTTATAATAGCCCCATGCACGAGCTGGCAGTGACCGAATCGATCCTGGCGATTACTCTCAAGCACGCCGAACAGGCTGCCGCCAGCCGGGTGACCGATATCCACCTTGTTATCGGGCAGTTATCCAGCATCGTCGATGATTCAGTCCAATTCTACTGGGACATGATCTCCGAAAACACGATTGCGCAGGGCGCCAGGCTGCACTTTAACCGCGTCGCTGCCCGGATGAAATGCTTGAATTGCGGCCAGGAATTTGAAATGGAACAGCGCCTGAATCCCTGCCCGGCCTGTCAGAGCTATAGTTTACAGGTCATTGCCGGGGAAGAGTTCTTCCTGGAAAGCATCGAGGTCGAAAATTAATCACAGGAGGCAGCATGCCCGTCACCCGCGTTCCCGTTATTGAAAAAATCCTCAGTGCCAACGATCAGGTCGCCGAGCTCAACCGGCAGTTGTTCGATGAGTCCCGTGTCTTCTCGATTAACCTGATGGCTTCTCCGGGCGCAGGAAAAACCAGCTTCATTCTTAAAACGATCGAGGCTCTCTCGCCGAAATACAAAATCGGAGTTGTCGAAGGTGACACTGCTCCCGTCACGATTGATGCGGACAAGGTCAGCGCCGTCGGCATGCCCGCCGTGCAGATCAATACAGGAGGGGAATGCCACCTAGACGCGGTCATGCTCAAGGCTGGCATTCTTCAATTGCCCCTTGAGGAACTCGATCTGGCGATTGTCGAAAATGTGGGCAACCTGATCTGTCCCGCAGCCTTTAACCTTGGCACTCACCTCAACCTGCTGGTTGCCAGCATCCCCGAAGGGGACGACAAGCCTTATAAATATCCGAATATCTACAGGGGACTGGACGTTCTGATCATCAATAAGACCGATTTACTTCCCTATATTGACTTCAACATGAACTATTTCCGCCAGGGAGTCGAGATCCTGAACCCCGGGTTAACCACCTTCGCGATTTCCTGTAAAACCGGTGAAGGCATCCCTGCCTGGGCTGAATGGATCAGCCAGCGGATTCATCTATATAGGACAACATGAGCGAAGCTCTCGCCGGGCTGAGGATCAAGGTGCGCGGCATTGTCCAGGGGGTTGGCTTTCGCCCGTTCATTTATGGATTGGCCAGCCAGTACCACCTGACCGGCTGGGTGCGCAACACCTCAGCCGGCGTCGAGATCGAGGTCAACGGCGAACCCCAGGATTTGCATCTTTTCGTCGAGGGAATAAAAAATCATCCGCCGCCGTTGGCGCGCATCGACTGGCTCGACGCTCAGGAAGTAACGCCCGACCACTACCAGCGCTTCGAAATCATCGAGAGTCAGCCGCATCCCGGCGATTTCATCCCGGTCTCGCCAGATGTCGCCATCTGCGCCGACTGCCGCCGCGAGCTCTTCACCCCCGGTGACAGGCGCTACCGCTACCCGTTCATCAACTGCACCAACTGCGGTCCGCGTTTTACAATCATTAAAGACGTTCCTTACGACCGCCCGATGACGACCATGGCCGTGTTTACCATGTGCGCAGACTGCTCGCGCGAATACCACGACCCACTCGACCGGCGCTTTCATGCCCAGCCGGTCGCCTGCCCGCGCTGCGGGCCGCAGATCTGGTTCGAAGCCGTCGGCTCGCGGCTTGCGGACGGAGAAGACGCCCTCGCCCTTGCCAGACAATGGCTATGCGAAGGGAAAGTCGTGGCCGTTAAAGGGCTAGGCGGATATCATCTCGCCTGCGACGCCTCCAATCCACAGGCGGTCGAGCTGCTCCGTACCCGCAAGAAGCGCAGCGACAAGCCCTTTGCACTGATGGCGCCCGACCTGGAAACCATTGAGCGTTATTGCGTGGTGAGCGATCTGGAAAAATCCCTGCTTAGCGATGCGAAGGCGCCGATCCTGCTGCTCGAGCGTAAGCCAGGCGCCCCTCTCGCCCCGCAGGTCGCAATCAACCAGCGCGCGTACGGCTTCATGCTCCCCTACACGCCGCTCCACCTTCTTCTGATGGAAAAAGCGCCCGGATTTCCGGATGTGTTGGTCATGACCAGCGCCAATCTTGCCGAAGAGCCGATCGCCTACCTGGATACGGACGCCCGCGAGCGCCTGTCCACCCTGGCGGATGGCTTCCTGCTCCACAGCCGAGAAATCTACATGCGCACGGATGACTCCGTCCTGCGCACCGCCCGCGGACAGACCTACCCGATCCGCCGCGCGCGCGGATACGCTCCCGATCCAATTCGCCTTTCAGTGCCGGTCAAACGGGTATTCGCCGCCGGCGCTGAGCTGAAGAATGTATTCTGCCTGACTCGCGACAATTATGCCTTCCTCAGCCATCACATTGGCGACCTCGAAAACTACGAGTCCCTGCGCAGCTACGAGTCGGGGATCGCTCACTTCGAGCGCCTGTTCCGAATCCAACCCGAAATTCTCGCCTGCGACCTGCATCCTGATTACCTGGCGACCCGTTATGCGCTTGCCCGCGCCGAGAGCGAGAACCTGCCGGTATTCCAGGTGCAGCACCATCACGCCCACCTGGCTGCCTGTCTGGCGGATAACGGCTGGCCGACGGGCGAGCCGGCAATCGGCGTCTGCCTGGACGGCACCGGCTACGGAACCGACGGGGCGATCTGGGGCGGCGAATTTCTCATCGGCGGATTTAAAGGGTTTCAGCGTTTCGCCCACCTCAAGTACGTGCCCTTGCCCGGCGGCGACGCCGCCGTGCGGAAATGCTCGCGGATGGCTCTCGCTCATCTCTGGGCTGCAGGCATCCCCTGGGAGCCTGACCTGATTCCACTGGCCGAGTTCAGCCGACAAGAGGCGGAGGTGCTCCTCCATCAGCTCGAAAAAGGGTTGAACGCCCCGCCGACCTCGAGCATGGGCCGCCTCTTCGACGCGGTCTCGGCGCTGATCGGCGTGCGTCAGACTGCGACCTACGAGGGGCAGGCCGCTATCGAACTGGAGAATTGCGTCGATCCTCATGAGTCCGGTTGGTACACTTTCGAATTTCACGACGGCGAAATCGACCCCGCCAAATTATGGCGTGAGATTCTGACCGACCTTCGTGCTTCAACCCCGGCCTCGGTCATATCCGCCCGCTTTCATAACAGCGTCGCTCGCCTGGTCCTCGATGTCTGCCAGGCGATCACCGCCGCCACCGCGATTAGTACCGTCTGTCTGAGCGGCGGCGTCTGGCAAAACATGACCCTTTTCAACAAAACCGTCCCGTTATTGGAAAAAGCCGGTTATACTGTCTTGACCCACCGCCAGGTACCTGCCAACGACGGCGGGATCGCCCTTGGGCAGGCAGTGATTGCTTCATATGCGGCTGAATAACCCCCTCCAGAGAGGAGAGTGTACCATGTGTCTGGGCGTCCCCGGAAAGATCATTGAACTGTACGATAATTTAGGCCTTCATATGGCCCGCGTAGACTTTGGCGGTGTGATCCGCGAGGCCTGTGTGGACTTCCTGCCTGAAGCGAAAGTTGGCGATTATACGATTATCCATGCCGGCTTTGCCCTCAACCTTCTCAGCGAGGAAGAGGCGCTGGAGACCCTCTCTCTGATGCGCGAGGTTGGCATCCTGGCGGCTGAGTTCGACGAGGCTGAGCAGGGTGGATCCGATCCGGGCGTGTTCAATTAACCCAGGCCGGGCATGCAAATCGATCAATTCACCCAATCCTTCCGCGACGAAGAGCTGGTGCGCGGGGTTATCAGAGAAATCCGCCGTACCGTCACCCGCCCCTGGGTGTTGATGGAGATCTGCGGCGGGCAGACCCACGCGATCATGCAATACGGATTGGACCAGCTCCTCCCGCCGGAGATCGAGCTGGTTCACGGTCCCGGCTGTCCGGTCTGTGTCACCCCGCTTGAGCTGATCGACAAAGCTCTCGAAATCGCCTCGCGCCCGGACGTAATCTTCTGCTCCTACGGGGACATGCTCCGTGTTCCCGGCTCGCACAAGGACCTTTTCTCGATCCGCGCCGCTGGGGGTACGGTTAAAGTCGTCTATTCTTCTTTGGACGCGGTCAGGATCGCCCGTGACAACCCGGATAAGCAGGTGGTTTTCTTTGCCATCGGCTTCGAGACTACCGCCCCGCCCAACGGAATGAGCGTGCTCCAGGCTCATTCTCTTGGTTTGAAGAATTATTCCGTACTGGTCTCACAGGTGTGCGTCCCTCCGGCGATGCACGCCATCCTCGGCTCGCACCGCAACCGCGTACAGGGCTTTCTGCTTGCCGGGCACGTCTGCACGGTGATGGGATACCAGGAATACGTCCCCATCGCCGAAATGTACCGGGTGCCGATGGCGGTCACCGGCTTCGAGCCGCTCGACCTGGTTCAGGGAATACTCGTGGTGGTTAAAATGCTGGAATCCGGCCGGGTCGCAGTGGAAAACGCCTACCCGCGGGTGGTTCAACCGGAAGGCAACCCTACGGCAAAACAGCTCATCGAGCGTGTCTTTCAGCCGGTTGACCGCAACTGGCGCGGAATTGGCATGATTCCACTCAGCGGATGGGGGTTGCGCCCGGAGTTTGAGCAATACGACGCCGAAAAACGCTTCCAGGTCGAGCACATCCAGACCCAGGAGTCGCCCCTCTGCATCGCCGGGCAAATCTTACAGGGGCTAAAAAAACCGCACGACTGCAGCGCGTTTGGCACGCTGTGCACCCCCACTACCCCGCTCGGCGCGCCAATGGTTTCCGCCGAGGGCGCCTGCTCAGCTTATTTCCGCTACAGCCGGAAAGCAGGATAGAGGGAGAAGAAATCGATGAGCAGTAAGGATGCTCTTCCCAGCATGGAAGGACCGGTCTGCCCGATCCCGCTCCGCCACGATGACCAGATCGTCATCGGACACGGCAGCGGCGGGCGGTTAACCCGGGATTTGATCGAAAAAATCTTCAAACCCTACCTCGCGAGTCCCCCTCTCGGCGAGGGCAACGATTTCGCCAGGGTCAGCCTCCCCTCTCTCCCGACAGATGGATGCCTGGCCGTTTCGACCGATGCCCACATCGTATCACCGCTTTTCTTCCCCGGCGGAGATATCGGCCGTCTGGCAGTCTGCGGTACGGTCAATGATGTTACCATGTCCGGCGCGCGTCCGCTTTACCTGACAGCCAGCTTCATCCTCGAGGAGGGCTTTCCGGTTCTCTCGCTGGTCAAAATCCTTGCATCGATGCAGGCAGCGGCGGAAGAAGCGGGGATCCAAATTATCGCTGGGGATACAAAAGTCGTCGAAAAAGGGAAAGCTGATGGAGTCTTTATCACAACGTCCGGAATCGGCTGGATTCCTGATGGGCGCAGGATAACCGGCGACCAGGCCGCGCCCGGCGACGCCGTGCTTATCTCCGGCACGCTCGGCGACCACGGAATTGCAGTGCTGGCTGAGCGCGGAGATCTCGGATTTGAGACAGAGGTGGTCTCCGATGTCGCTCCGCTCAATTCATTAATTGAGCGACTGCTCGAGGCGGCTCCGCATACCCATGTCCTGCGCGACCCGACCCGAGGCGGCCTGGCGACCACCCTCAATGAGATCGCCCTGCAATCCAACGTGTGCATTCTGCTGGATGAAAAACTCATTCCAATCCAGCCTGCGGTTCGGGCAGCCAGCGAAATGCTCGGCTTTGACCCGCTCTACATTGCCAATGAGGGCAAGGTCATTGTTATCGTCCCTGCCGCAGAAGCCGAGACCGCTCTGGCCGCGCTGCAATCACACCCCTACGGCCAAAACGCGGCGATGATCGGTCAGGTCTCGCCCGACCCGCCCGGCCGGGTTCTGCTGCGCACCTCGATCGGCGGCACGCGCATCCTGGACATGCTAGCCGGCGAGATGCTCCCGCGGATCTGCTGAACGGTCAGGCTAGCGGTAATCAATCGACCCGAAATGCCAGTCGATCTGGTGGTTCGGATTGAAAAAGTTATAGACGACCTGCGAAAGCTGGGCCACTAACTTATTCGCCGGATCGAACAGCAGTTGTTGATCGTCGTATAGAAAGACGATCAGCAGGTAGTCGGTTTCCTCCCCGTAAATAATCCCGACATCGCTGATCGAGTGCAGGTAGCCGTCGCTTTCCTCAGTCCAGCCGTGTTTGTGGGCGACCCGTGCGCCCTCGGGCAAGCCGGCTTCGAACAAAACCCCGATCTTATTCTGTGCCATGACCCCCAGCAGGTACTCGCACTTGGACTGCGTCATTCCCCCGGGGAATGTCTCTACCAGCAGGCCGCTCCCGTCCGCGGCGCACTCATAGATTGCCCGGAGCAGAACCGTCATGTCACCGGCGGTGGTCTGGTTATAAATATCCGGCGAGGTTGTAACATCCTGACGTCGATTCGCTGGCGTTTCAAATACTTGCAACAACGGCGCGCCCAGATAAAAATATCCCCCCAGAAAAGTATTTTGCAGGCCAAGCCTGCGCATATCGTCTGTAACGCTCAACGGGGCGAGTTCGCCTCCAATGACCTGCTCCATTAACTGATCAGCCGGGGGATTCTCGGATAAGGCCATCATGCGCAGCGCCAGGTCGTCGATCTCGGCGGGGACCGGCTCGGACGTCCTGCGCAGCACTGAAACCAGAATCGGGATTTTGACCGTGCTGGCAGCCGAAAAGGCGATGTCCTTCTCCAGCTCCTGACCTCCGCGGTATGCAAAGTGAAGCGAGGGACCGCCGTTCAAGTCCGCCAGCGATATTTCGGCAATTCCGTCAAATCCCGCCTGGTCGATCTTTTGCTTGAGAAAGATCTCCAGATTTTGCGGGTCAGGCATCGCGGGAGGCAGGTCGGTCACGACCAGATCGATCCGCCTGTCCTCAAGTGATTGAATCTGGGCTGCGATCCGCTCGGCGGACGCATCCACATCCAGGCGTCGGCCCGGCTGCCCGGGTTCGAAACGGGTGCTTCCCGCCAGCGGCAGCGGCGGGGCTGGAATTTGATCGTACCGTGCTGCAACTTGCTCAAGCAGGTATGTCCTAAGAATATTCCGGTCAACCTGAACCGTCAGCGGGAGCGCGGCTGCGGCTGCCGGGCGGTTCCAAAGATAGTCCCAGAAGGATTGAACGGGAAAACGGTCGTTCCCCTGGATATCTATGCGCAATCCCAGCTCTTCCGCTAAAGAGTGGATGACCGCCTCCTGGTAGCGCAACTCGACCGGACGGTTATAAGCCGAACGTACGCGCTCCTCTGCCGCAGCGCGATTCAGCCCGCCGACCTCCACCCCTCCCCAGGTCGTTCCCGCCGGAAAGAATTCCGCCGCGCGTTGATATTGATCGAATTGAAGCGCGCATAATCCCGCTGCGCTCAGGATCATGAGGAGAGCGGCGGTGCGCAGGATGATTCGCGTTGAGCGTTGTTTCAAGCAGAAATTCTCCCAAATAACAGTTTCTGATTTTACCAGATCATCCCCACAGGTAAGACGAAACCTGGGTTCAATCAAATCTTGACATTCCAGTGCAACCTTTTATACTTAGCTGACCATCCAGCAAAGTGAGGGAATATGAAATACGATTACAAGGAAACCACCAGCGATTTGTTGAAAAGAATCGATATCCACGCCAAATTCGGCAGCCACAACATCGATGAATGGATGCTCGCATTGCTGCCACTGAAGCCTGGCGCGAAGATTCTCGATGTCGGCTGCGGCGCAGGGAAGCAGTGTTTTTCTTACTACGACCACCTGAAAGGTCAGGCAGAGATCACCGGCGCGGACGTGAACCATGATCTGCTCAGCCAGGCGCGTCTGGAAAATCAAAAGCGCGGCGCGAGCATCAAATTCAAATCGCTGGATTTCAATAAACCCTTCCCGGACGAATCCAACCTGTATGATCTGGTATCCTGTTGTTTCGCCATTTATTACGCCGAAGACATTCCCTTCACGATTCGCGAAATGCACCGGGTGATCAAACCGGGCGGGAGTTTATTCACCACTGGCCCGATGCGGACGAACAAGCAAGTGTTCTATGACATCATAAAAGAAGCCACCGGCAAACCCATCCCGCCAATGCCCGGCTCCTCGCGTTATGATAGTGAAATCTACGCTGAAATTGAGTCTCGCTTTGCTAAAGTCGAGCTGCACATCTTCGAAAACCCGTTGACCTTTGAAACCGTCGAACCGTTTGTCGAATATACCCGGGCTTCACTCTCCGAGGATCGCAAACTCTGGAAGAGCTTCTTCCAGGACAAGTCCGATTTCTACAAAATCATGACCCAGATAGAAGTAACCGCCAAACGGCGCCTGGAGCAGGATGGCAAGCTGGTCATGACCAAAGTCGTTGGCGGGATTCTTGCGACGAAATAGCCATGGCTAAACAGGACATGACTTTCTTCGGTCAACGGGTGTTGTTCCTTGGCGCCCACCCGGATGACATTGAGATCGGCTGCGGCGCGCTGATCGCCCACATCGTTAACCAGACCGAGGTTCTCTGCGCAACGCTCTCGGATAATCAGAAAAATCCTGAGCTGATTCACCTGGTCGAAGAACATTACGACTCGATGGCAGTCCTGGGCGTTCCAAAAGACAAGATCGTCCTGGGCGGCTTCGAAACCCGGCGTTTCCCCCACCTACGCCAGGAAATCCTCGAATATATGATCCAGATCAACCGGACGTTCAAGCCGGATATCGTCTTCGTCCACACCAAGGCCGACATCCATCAGGATCACCAGACGGTGACTGAGGAAGCCCTGCGCGCCTTCCGGGGAACGACTGTCCTCGGTTATGATGTGATCCGCTCGAGCTACGGCTTTTTCCCCAGCTTTTTGGTCGAAGTCAGCGAAAGAGACGTCGAGAAGAAAATCGAAGCGCTGGCGAGATATAAGACGTACGCCAGCCGTTATTATTTCGATCCCGAGGTCACCCGGGCAACGCTGGTTCGCCACGGAGCGATCTGCGAGCGGCATTATGCCGAGGGGTTCGATATCCTGCGCATCGTCGGGGCGTTTGGCTGCATCCCTAATAACCGGGCCGGATAAACCATTTCCGGTGCTCGACCTACCATATACATCTTTTTTGAATTATCGATTCGGCACGCCGATTTCGATATCGTCCTCGCTGATGCGCACCGGATAGCTCGGGATGCCGACCACCGCCGGCAGGCGGGTTGCCTGGCCGTTCCGGAGGTCAAACCTCGCACCGTGTCGGGGGCAGATGATCTCGCAGCCGTCGATTTCTCCCTCGCCGACCGGACCGTCATCGTGGCTGCAAACATCCCCGATCGCGTAGATCTTGCCGCCCACGTTCAGTATGACGATCGGCTCGCCGCCAATCTCCAGGAATAAACGCTCGCCTTCTGGCAGCTCGCTGACCTTCGCTATTGCATAAAAAGTATAATCCGACAGATCGATCTGATTCCCCATCCCATCAATCCTCCACCAGGCGGTCGCTCGCCTCGCCTAATCCATAGACCCCCGCTTTGAGCACTTTCAACGGGAGCAGCGCGCACTTTAACCGCACCGGTCCCAGCTCGATCCCGATCAGATCCAGGACATGCTGCTTGGTCAACGCCTTGACCTCGTCCAGGGTTTTACCGATGATCGATTCGATCAACAGGTCGGCGGAAGCCAGTGAAATCGCGCAGCCGTGCCCGCTGAAGGCAGCCTCCTTAACGACCTGATTCTCGTCCACGCGCAAGTCGATGCGGATATGATCGCCGCAGAGCGGATTTTCGTCTTCGAAAGAAATATCGTGCGGATCCAGCTCGCCGCGGAAATATGGCTCTTTGTAGCGCTCGATGATCAGCTCGCGGTATAAGTCGTCCATGCCAGTCTGGCTCATCCAAACAGTTTCTTGACCTGCCCGAGACCCTGTACGAGCAGATCGACGTCAGATTTGGTATTGTAGATATAGAAGCTCGCCCGGGTCGAGGCGGGAACCTTGTAGCGTTCGTGTAATGGCATGGCGCAGTGATGACCCGCCCGCACAGCGATGCCGGAGCGGTCTAATATCTGAGCAACGTCGTGAGGATGAACCCCCTCCAGGACAAACGCCGCTACTGCCCCTTTATATTCCGCTGGCGGACCCATTACGCGTAACCCATCAATCTCTGAAAGGGATTCCAGTGCGTAATGGATGATCTCACGTTCGTGACGGGCGACATTTTCCATGCCGATTGCGGTGAGGTAATCGACCGCCGCGCCAAAGCCGACTGCTTCGGCGATCGCCGGCGTGCCGGCCTCGAACTTATGCGGCAGGTTATTTGGGGTGAAGCTGCGCAGATGAACCTTCCGGATCATATCCCCGCCGCCAAGGAAGGGCGGCATCCCTTCCAGCAGCTCCTCTTTCCCATAAAGAGCGCCAATTCCTGTCGGCCCGAGCATCTTGTGGGCCGAAAAGGCCAAAAAATCCACATCCAGGTCGATTACGTTGACCGGCAAGTGCGGCACCGATTGAGCTCCATCGACCAGCGCCAGCGCGCCGGCAGCATGAGCCAGGCTGACCATCTCTCGAACCGGGTTGATCGTCCCCAGCACATTTGACATGTGGGTGAAGGCAACCAGCCGCGGACCCAGAGCGAGCAGCCGCCGATATTCTTCGAGATCGAGCAATCCCTCCTCGCTTAATGGGATGAACTCCAGGCGGAGTTGCTTCTCCTCCGCCAGCATCTGCCAGGGAACCAGGTTGGAATGGTGTTCCATCTCGGTGAGGACGATCAGGTCGCCCGGCTGGCAGAATTTCCGTCCCCAGGAACAGGCAACCAGGTTAATCGCTTCAGTCGCGTTGCGGGTGTAGATGATTTCATGAGAATAGCGTGCGCCGATGAACCTGGCAATCCTGGCCCGCGCGTCCTCGTACATGCCGGTCGCTTCCTCTGCGAGGGTATGAACCCCGCGATGGATGTTGGCATTATGACGCTCGTAATAAGCATCCATTGCGCGGATGACGGTCAGGGGTTTTTGCGAGGTCGCGGCGGAATCCAGATAGACCAGTTCCACGCCGGGCCTGATTTCTCGTTTTAATATTGGAAAATCTGCGCGAATCGCCTGATCATCCAGCAAGTTGATCTTCGAAGCATTCATTGGCTGTACCTGTACAGGCTGCGCCCGCAACGAGACCTATTCAGCGTTATCGGGCTGCCCTGCCCGCGAGGATTTCTTATCCGGGAAGCGAATATGAGCGGAATGTTGCGGGTACCAGAGGATGTGATCCGGCACCATCCAGCCGTCTGTCAGGAAAACGTTGGTACGAAACTGGACCGCGACCATTTTCGCATCCACCTGAACCACGATCCCCTTCAGCCAGCCGCGAACGCGCTGGCCGCCCTTTTCATGGTCGCAATACACCTCCACCGTGTCGCCGACTTCATAGGTCGATTCAGGCTCAGGCGGGTGCATGAAAGGGATGTTGGTCATTGGCAGGTTTCCCTCCCGGCGTTTTTCCGTTTTTTGAAATTCAGATTCTGTTAATTTTATCACAGGCATATTAATTGACCTTCGTCCTGTTGGAGTAATTTTCCATAATTTTCCATTCAATCGTAGAACGATTAGCCATGGTAAATGGACATCTTCTTATGGATCGACCCCTGAAAACGCTCGCGGACACCCTCGAAGGGAATGCGCTGCATGATCGGGTCGAAAAACCCCTCCACAATCAATTTTTCGGCCTCCACTTTCGGGATGCCGCGGGTTTGCAGGTAGAACACTTCGTTTGGGTCGATCTTTCCGACCGTTGCGCCGTGAGTGCAGCGGACGTCATCCGCCAGGATTTCAAGCCCGGGGATAGAATCGGCGCGGGCATTTTTGCTCAGCACCAGGTTCCGGTTGGCCTGATAGCCGTCGGTTTTAAGCGCGCCCGGAGCGACATAGATCATCCCTTGCCAGACCACCCGGCTTGAATCGATCAACGCGCCTTTGAAGAGCAGGTCGCTGGTCGTGTGCGGCGCGAGGTGATTCTGCTGGGAGTCATAATCCAGGTGCTGAACGCCGTCGGTGAAATAGAAGCCTGACATACGGCCGACCGCGCCGGTTCCGACCAGATCAAGCTCGGCGAAGTTCTTGGTCAGACGCCCGCCGATTGCGCCAAACACCCAGTCGATGTGTCCATCCCGCTCAACCCTGGCTCGTTCATGGGTGAAATTCCAGACGTGCTCGCCCCAGGATTGCAGCTCGACGAAGCGCAGACTGGCGTTCGCGCCAACATACACTTCGAAAATCCCTGCGTGGAACGCTGCTTTGTCTTCGGCCGGCGAAGCATATTCATGCACAAAAGTCGCTGAAGCGCCCTCTTCCAGCCAGACCATCAGGTGAGAGATATGAGCCAGACCTGCTCCCGGTCCCCAGAGGATGCTGTGCAGCGGCTGGTCTATCTCAACCCCGCGCGGGATATACAACAGCAGCCCGGTCTGGGCCAGAGCAGCAGCCATGGCGGCGAATTTACCTTCATCCGGCCTGACGATCCTGCCCATTACCTTTTCGAGGATTTGCGAGTATTGCTGCTCCGCGGTGCGCAAATCGGTAAAGACCACGCCTTTTTCGGCCAGCTCTTTCGAAATACTGGAATGCGCGCCCCCCGGGAGCAAGACAACCTCCCCGCCGTGTTCGCGGTCGGCTATTGGTTTCTTCAAATCGTCAGGTAGCGGAGCAAGATCCATGTACTGGTCGTTTACCGGCTGTTGGAATTCGTCAGCAGGCAAGCCGCGCAGGTCAGTTCGCCGCCAGGCTTCATCCTGGTTGGTCGGCATTTTCAAGGAAAGATAGGTTTGCCAGGCTTCTTGACGGTATTTTTGAATGAACGCGCTCAGCCCGTCCGTGCGAACCATCGCCTGGGTGAACTTGAAATCCCTTTGGATGGCGGTTTCGCGGCGTCCTGCGCGGGTGATCACGATGGGGGTTTCTTTGGTCATCGAGTTTATACCTGTTAGTTTTCGTTTTCTTTTTCTCGGCTATCAGCCGACCGAACCGGCCATCTGCAGCTGGATCAGGCGGTTCATTTCAACCGCATATTCCATAGGCAGCTCTTTGACCAGCGGTTCGATAAAGCCTGAGACGACCATGGTGGTGGCTTCTTCTTCACTCAACCCGCGGCTCATCAGATAGAAGAGCTGTTCCTCGCCCACCTTGGATACCGATGCCTCATGCCCGATGGTGACATCATCTTCGTCAATTTCGATATACGGGTACGTATCCGAGCGCGACTGCGGGTCAAGTAGCAGCGCATCGCAAACCACATTAGAGCGGACGTTATCGGCGCCCCTGTAGACCTTCAACAAACCGCGGTAGGATACCCGTCCGCCGCCCTTGCTGATCGACTTGGAAGTGATTTTGCTGCTGGTGTTGGGGGCAAAGTGGATCACTTTGCCGCCCGCGTCCTGCCACTGCCCGGGTCCGGCAAAGGCCATCGAGAGGATCTCGCCGTGCGCGCCGGGTCCCTTGAGATAGCAGGATGGATATTTCATGGTGACCTTCGAGCCGATGTTACAATCGACCCACTCCATCGTGCCGTTCTCTTCCACCAGCGCCCTCTGGGTCACCAGGTTATAGACGTTCGTTGACCAGTTCTGGATAGTGGTGTAGCGCACCCGGGCGCCTTTCTTAACCACGATCTCGATCACGCCGCTGTGGAAGGAATCGGTCGTGTAAGTCGGCGCGGTGCAGCCCTCGACGTAGTGCACCTGAGCGCCTTCATCAGCGATGATGATCGAGCGCTCGAATTGGCCGATATTGGCCATGTTCAATCGAAAGTAGGCCTGTAATGGTAATTCGACTTTGACTCCCTTAGGGACATAGACAAACGAGCCGCCCGACCAGACAGCGCTGTTCAAAGCGGCGAATTTGTTGTCCTCTATGGGAATCACCGTGCCAAAGTATTCGCGGAACAGCTCAGGGTGTTGACGAAGGCCTTCCTCAATGCTCAAGAAGATCACGCCTTGCTTTTCGAGGTGTTCCTGAATGCTGTGGTACACCATCTCAGATTCGTACTGCGCGCCGACGCCTGCCAGGAACTTCTGCTCAGCCTCTGGAATGCCCAGCTTATTGAAAGTATCCTTGATCGTATCGGGAACGTCGTCCCAGGAACGGCCTTCCATCTCGGTCGGCTTGACGTAGTAGACGATTTCGTCCAGGTTAAGACTGGAAAGGTCGGCGCCCCAGGTGGGCATCGGGCGTTGAAGGTAGTGGCGCAGCGCCTTCAGGCGGAATTCCAGCATCCACTCCGGCTCGCCCTTCATGGCCGAGATTTGGCGGACCACTTCTTCATTCAGGCCTTTGCGAGTCTTGAAAACCGATACGTCCGGATCCTGGAATCCGTAACGATATTGCCCCAAATCTTCGAGAAAATCTGTTTTAGGGTCTGTAGTCATTTTCTCTCCTCAAGGCAGTAAACGGCAATCCGGCCAGGGAGATCAGGCCGCCGCCGAACCATTCTCCACTTTTTCGCGTACCCAATCGTAGCCGTGTTCTTCGAGATGGAGAGCCAGATCAGGACCGCCAGTTTCGACAATCCGCCCATCCATCATCACATGGACAACATCCGGCTTGATGTAATTCAGGATGCGCTGATAGTGGGTAATAACCATAACGCCCAGCTCGGGACCGCGCAGAGCGTTGACTCCTTCCGAAACAATCCGCAGCGCGTCGATGTCCAGGCCGGAATCAGTTTCATCCAGAATTGCGATTTCCGGCTGAAGAACCGCCATTTGCAGGATTTCGGCGCGCTTCTTCTCCCCGCCGGAAAAGCCCTCGTTGAGATAACGCCCCGCGAAGGATGGATCCACCTTCAGTAAATCCATCTTGGCTTTGAGCAGCTTGCGGAATTCAGGGATGGCAACACCCTTGTCTTCCGGGTTGGCAGCCCGCCGCCGGGCGTTGACCGCCGTGCGCAGGAAATTAGCGACCGTGACCCCGGGGATCGCAACCGGATATTGAAATGCGAGGAAAATCCCCTTCATCGAGCGCTCGTCCGGTGCCAGCTCCAGAATGTTTTCGCCCTTGTAAACAACTTCGCCGTCGATCACCTCGTAGGCTGGATGTCCCATCAGGGTATACGCCAGGGTGGATTTGCCGGTCCCATTTGGTCCCATAATGGCATGGACTTCGCCTTGCGGCAGAGTCAGATTCACCCCTTTGAGAATTTCTTTACCGTCGATCCCAACCCGCAGGTTTCGGATAATCAATTCAGACATCGAAGAGCAGCTCCTTGCGATAGTAATAACCTGGACTCAAAGATCAAACTTGTTGATTCTCTTTGAAGTCCAGTGGTTTTCTGGTTACCGCGCAGATTATATCACAACCGCTTGAAAGGGTCAATATTTAATATAATATTCTTAAATATTGACAATTTTATTACCCTTTGGTATACTTTTTTTGAAATCGATTATGAACGCATCGAAAACAGATAGGAAATGATGATGAAAAGTACCAGAGACCGGATCTTGCACACGCTGCTGAATCATCCGCGCTCTACTATTAATGAGCTGGCTGAAACGGTCGGGATCAATTCGATCTCAGTGCGCCATCACCTGAACAGCATGCTCGCTGAAGGTCTGGTCAGCTCTGAGGAGGAGCGCCATGGAGTCGGCCGGCCGCGCCTGGTGTATTTTCTAACCGAAACCGGCGTTGAAAAATTCCCAACCCGCTATTACCGCTTCACCAACCGCCTGCTCGATCAGGTTAAAGAAGCCCTTCCGGCTGATACGGTCGAGCGGCTGTTTTCCAACATGGCTAAAGAGCTGGCCGAGAAACACGCCCCGGATGCCGAAAACTTGCCCCTGGATGCCAGACTGGCCCTGCTCAAGAATCTTCTCGCGCAGGAAGGCTTTGCGGTCGAATGGGAAATAGACAGCGACGAAATACGCATCAACGAAATCACCTGCCCCTATTTCCATGTGGGGCAATCCCACCCCGAAGTCTGTTCGGTTGACCAGACCTTAATCTCGACGATTCTGGCTATACCAGCCCATAAAATCAACTGCATCTTGAACGGCGACCATCATTGTACTTATGTGATCCCAATCAGGCAGACCGCGGAGAACCAAACATGACCGATTCCCAGACAATCAACCGCCCAAATTGGGATGCTGAAGCAACCCATCCGGAAAAAGTCGCTAAACTGCGCGAAGCCCTAAGCCAGGTGATGGATCCCGAGATTGGCTTGAGCGTGATCCAGCTCGGCCTGATCCGAAATGTTAAAATCGAGGACGGGCAGGCTTTAATCCGGATGATCCTTACCACTCCGTTCTGTCCTTACGGCCCTGCGCTGATCGACCTGACCCGCCAGAAAGCGGAAGAAGGCCTGGGCTTGCCGGTCGCCATCGAGCTCGGCATGGAGGTTTGGGATTTCTCAATGATGGAAGAGGGTGTTGACCTGGACTGGGGGCTTTACTAACCCGAGGACAGCTTAACTGCTGCTTGAACATGAGGGTTGAACCACTCTCTATTGTTTACGCATTTTATGCAGCTTATCTGAATCCAGCTCAAATAAACCAAAGATTTTATATGCAAGGCCCATATTGCCCTTAAGACGCAGCCGGCCTTGCATGTAGGCGCTCATCGGTTCCAGACGGTCGTAAAAGATGTCCAGCACATCCTGCGCAGATGCTTGAAAGATCAAATCGGCCGATTCCGCGCTTCCCTTCGCCACCTGGCAGGAATTTTCACCGATCCGAACGATCCATTTACCCCCCTGTTCCCCGCTCAGCTCGAACTGCACCACGGCCTGAATGCCTGCGGCTCTTTCGGGTAGGAAGAAATCGGCCAACCGGTCCATCAAGTCCTGAATAGTTACCTGGTCATTCATGCTTTTCCTTTTGATAAACATTAAAATTGACTACACGAAGTATAGATCCCGCTGGAGACCTCATCACAGCTTTTCCCCAACGACCCAGAGAATCCCCCTTTTGCTCTCCATTTGGGTCCTCAGCGGTAATTCATGAAACAACATCAGAATTTCTTCTCCACGCAGAAAATGGGAACGCATTCCCAGAGCTTTCTCCATTACTGCGATCAATTTCACCATAAAATTGCCGATATCCGGCTCTTCGATCAACAGCCGCCCCCCTGGTTTGAGGATCCGCGCCATTTCCCTCACCGCCCAGGCCTGATTCTCGAGATGATGGAGCGCATCGATCATGATGATCCTATCCACAGCGTCGTCGCTGATCGGCAGTCTTTCAGCGTGCGCGCGCAGCGGGATGAGATTGCCTTTCGTCCGCGCTTGCCGCAGCATCCCGGTTGATTCATCCACGATGATCACCTGGTCAACCTGACGGGAAAAGAATTGGCTGAGTCTGCCGGTTCCCCCGCCGACGTCCAGCAGCGCTCCCCCGGCCGGGAGGGAAAGCAAGCGAAACCAGGCCTCATCGAAACGCGGCCTGAACAGTTTTTCGTAATACGGCGCAAGCTTTCCGAAGTGATCAATTGGCATATAATCTACTTAGCCTGAGGATTTCATCCCTGGTTGTCTGCTCAATTATACTCGAAGGGGATAATTATGATCCGGAATATTTATTTCCCGAAGACCGGTTCGCCGCAAATCGATCTGCCCCTGTCAGCCCTACGCTCTGCGCTCGCAGACCCTGATGGCTTACTCTGGGTAAGTTTGGAACAGCCAAACGAGGAAGAATACCAGTCCGTGCTGGCAAACCTCTTCCACTTCCACCCCCTTGCGATAGAGGATTGCCAGTCTGCTGGCTATCAGACTCCAAAAATCGATGATTACGGGACGTATATCTTTATGGTCGCCGTGGCGCTTTCAGCCGGAACGACCCTCGATGACTTCCGTACCGAAGAATTGAACATCTTCCTCGGCGAGAATTATGTGGTTAGTGTCTTCCATGCCGAGGAAATGCCGCCAGTCACCAGACTCTGGCAGCGACTATCCCGTGATGAGCGCCTTTATAACAACGGCTCAGATTTCCTCTGCCACGCCCTGCTCGATTACCTGGTAGACGATTACCTACCCCATCTCGACTCGCTAGAATACGAAATCGAACAGTTGGAGGACCAGGTTCTGAAAAAGCCCGATCCGACCAACCTTTCCAAGCTGACCCAGATCAAACATTTCATTATGGCGATGCGCAGGGTGATTGCACCCCAGCGCGAGGTGGTCAACAATCTCAGCCGCGATGATTACCCAATGATCGACAGGCAGAGCAGGATATACTTTCGCGACGTCTACGATCACCTCGTGCGCATTTATGAGATGATCGATGTAATCCGCGACATGGCGACCAGCACCCTCGAGGTCTACCTGAACGCCACCTCGGTGCGGCTTAACGAGGTGATGAAAGCCCTGACCATTGTATCGACCATATTCCTGCCGCTCTCTTTCGTCGCCGGTATCTACGGAATGAATTTCCGTTATATGCCTGAACTCAATTGGAAGTTTGGATACCCCATGGTTTGGGTGATTTTTATCTCTATTGCCGCAGCCATGCTACTATTTTTTAAATCCCGTAAATGGTTTTAACCCTGCAAAGGTATGGATATTCGCAATGATCAGGTGGAAATAAAATCACCCTTGACAAAATAGAATATTTGTTCTATTATTAAGTCAACCCGAACCGTGTTTATGTACGGAGGTTGACATGAACGGCAATTCTTTAACCCCACGTCCGTCGAAATATCCAAGGAACCGCGCTTTGCCTGGCTACCGCGGCATTCTGCTGGGAGTCATTTTACTGGTTGCGCTGCTGTGCTTCGAATCCTTCAACTTCAGCACCACTCAGGTGGCGCTGATGGACTTACTTGGCGGCCTGACCTTTGCCGGCGTATCCTGGGCGACGATTCTGGCAATTGCCTTCTGCGGCATCGACTTCGCCGGCATCGCACGCCTGTTCATCCCTGAGGAGCAGGCATCTGAAGTTTCGAAGGACACCTGGTACCTGTTTGGCGCGTGGCTGCTGGCCGCCACGATGAACGCTTTATTAACCTGGTGGGGTGTCTCACTCGGACTGGTCAATCGCAGCCTGCAAAGCACGGCTATCCTCTCTCAGGAAAAACTGCTCGATGTTGTCCCGGTTTTCATCGCCCTGCTGGTATGGTTTACCCGCATTCTGCTGATTGGATCCTTTTCAATCGCCGGACCACGCCTGTTTAGCACCGCTCAGACCGGAGACAACATCAACTCGATGGCTCGCGCCCCGCGCAGCCCTTCGGTTGAACACCCTGCGCCCGTTCCGCCGCGCCCCAGCCCGCTGCCCAGCATGGCTCGACCGCGCCCGAAACCACAGCAGCGTCCAGGCCGCCCGGAGCCAGAATACGTTCCCGATCCCTCCTACGCTGCGCTCGAACCGGCGGCTCACTCGCTGAGTGGAAATCCGCGCGGCGAACAACCCGCCAGGAGCAACGCTAGTTTTTAACCCGCCGATAAATATTGACGTCTCCAGGGCAGTGTTCCAATATGCTTTATTGCTTTAAAAAGCACTTACCGGGTATGAAGCTGCGCTCTTGCCGAAGGGATTAACCCAACCGGCAGCCTGACATCAACTCGGACTGGTGGAATCGCCGATTCATGGAACAAGCGGAGTGGGCGCCGGCCGATAAACACATAATCACCTGGTAATCACCGCCCTGCGCGGCGGTCCGGCCATTGATTGTTTCTAGGGTTTAAGAAATAATACTTGCAAGCCAATCAACATCCAGGCTGCAAGGGGAAATTTTCCATGTTGGTATTGATCTCTCCAGTTCTAATGTATAATTCTGCCATCCTACTTCGAAGACGGTGACATCATGATCCACATAATGACCGACAGTTGCGCCGATTTAAGTCAGGAACTGCTCGAAAAACATCAAATTCGTTCGATCCCGCTCCAAATATTCATCAACAATCAAAATATTCATGACGGCGACCTTTCCATCCAGGAACTGTTCGACCTGGTCAGCCAAACAGGGCAATTGCCCAAGACTTCTGCGCCGTCCATCAAGGAATTTATCGACTTTTTCTCGCCTGCCGCACAGGGCATCTATATCGGCATCTCTTCGCAACTTTCGGCAACCATTCAAACCAGCCGGCTGGCGCTGGCGGAGCTCGATGGACAAGATATCCGCATCATCGATTCGCTCAACCTTTCCACCGGAATTGGTTATCTCGCCCTCCAGGCAGCGGATTTACGCGATGCCGGCAAAAGCCTGGATGAAATTGCCGCCGAGGTCCAGGCAACTGTTCCCAAAATCCTCACGTCTTTCATCATCGATACGATGGATTACC
>CAZMCF010000028.1:0-13460 GCA_964564935.1 uncultured Anaerolinea sp.
GAACAAATGTTCTATACAATAGAGATATGAGCATCCTCAAGCTGTTCTTCTCCCGCCTCGGCCTCCAGCCGCCCGAGCCGCGCGCCTTCAACCTCAGCGCCGAACTGCGCCGCTCGCTGCAGCTGCTCGCCGAGCAGCAGCGCCTGCCCCCCCAGGAAGTCGCCGCCCGGCTGATCCACTCCGCGCTGGAGGAGCGCCGCCAGATGGAGCAGGGCTGGCTGAGCTGGCAGTCGCTCACCCCGCGCGAGCAGCAGGTCGCCGCGCTGATCTGTCTGGGGTACACCTCGCGCCAGATCGCCGCCCGCCTGGAAATCTCGCCGCAGACGGTCAAGACCCACGTGCGCAACGTGCTGGTCAAGTTCAGCCTGCGCCGCCGCCAGGACTTGCGTCAGCTCCTGGCCGGCTGGGACTTCAGCGCCTGGGATTGACACCCTGAACGGTTAAGCCGCCGCTGCGTGGTGCAGGCGCCGGATTCTTGCCAGGTACATAGGGGGTCAGGGGGTGGGTATAATAGGAGTATGGCAAATCCCACCGGAGGGCTGAACCTTGCCCGCCTCGGATGAGGCGCTCCTGCGCCGGATCGCCCGCGCCGAGGCGCAGGCGCTTGGCGAGCTGTACGACCGCTACGGACGGCTGGTCTTCAGCCTGGCTGTGCGGATTGTCGGCGAGGACGAGTCGGCCGAGGAGATCACCCAGGACGTCTTCGTCCAGGTCTGGCGCAAAGCCTCCACCTACCGCCCCGAGCTCGGCCGCCCGCTCACCTGGCTGGTCAGCATAGCCCGCCACCGGGCCATCGACGCGCTGCGCCGGCGTAAGGCCCGCCCGCCGGTTCAACTGGAGGAGCTGGATCCGGAAGCTCAGCCGCTGAAGGCCGCCGACGAGCAGACGCCTCCCCTGCGGGCCGAGCTGGAGCAAGCCCGCGATCAGGTCCAGCGCGCCCTGGCCAGCCTGCCCGAGGAGCAGCGCAGCGCCCTGCTGCTGGCCTACTTCGAGGGCCTCTCGCACAGCGAGCTGGCCGAACGCCTGGAAGAGCCGCTCGGCACGGTCAAAACCCGCCTGCGCCTGGGTCTGCAAAAGCTGCGCCAGCTGCTCGAAAGCGAGGAAATCGGCCGTAAGTAAATCCACGCGGTCGGTTAGTGCGTATTAATAGAGATAGAGAGAATATGCCTGAATGAACAAGGGACACGTTCTGGATCAGTTAGCCGATTACCTGCTCGGAAACCTGAGCCCGGTCGAGCAGCGCGCGGTCGAGCTGCATTTGAGCGGCTGCGCGGTCTGCCGGGAGGAACGGGAGGCTTTGCAGGAAGCCGCTGGCTGGCTGGCCCTTGCCGCGCCGCCAATCGAGCCGCCTGCCCGCCTGAAGAAGGCCATCCTGCGCCAGATCAATACGCCAGTGGCGCGCAGGACTGCCGCCCGGGCCGGCTGGTTCGGGCGACTTCGCGGCTGGCTGCGGAGCGCTTCGCCGGCCTGGCTGCTGGCCGCCGCGGCTCTGATCCTGCTTCTGTTGGCCAGCAATCTGTTTCTCTGGGGGCAGGTGCGCCAGCTTGCGCAGCAGACGCAGACGCCTCTGCGCACAGTCGCGCTGGTCGGCAGCGAAACCATGTCGGAGGCGAAGGGCCTGATGGTGCTGACCGGCGACGGTCGCAGCGGCACGCTGGTAGTCGACGGGCTGCCAAAGCTCGGTCCAGAGCGGCAATACCAGCTCTGGCTGATCCAGGACGGACAACGCACCAGCGGCGGGGTCTTTTCGGTGGACAGTTGGGGTTATGGAGCGATGGTGATCGAATCTGAGCGCCCGCTGGACAGCTTCCAGAGCGTTGGGGTGACCATCGAACCGGCTGGCGGCAGTCCGGGCCCCACCGGCGAGAAGGTGTTGAGCGGGGAATTGTAGCCAGGAAATCAGGCGCCCGGAGCCATCGCGGCGGGTTTCACGACTTTCTCTTATATAACCACAGAGGGCGCAGAGAGAAAACGAGAACACAGAGGATTTATTCATTTCTTCTCTGTGTCCTCTGTGTTCTCTGTGGTGGGGCAACTCCTCGCGGGGCTCAGCCGCGCAGGGCGGGAGTGAGGTTGAGCTGCGCGGGGCCTTGACCGGTTGAGCCGCCGCGCAGCTATTGAAAGTGTCTGGAGCGGTCCCCTACGCTCCGAATGGCGTTGTCAAAGTGAACGATTCGTCAGGGCTTGCTTTTTGGGTCGGGGCGGCTCTGCTTTTGCAGGTAGGTTACGTATTGGAAATTCTTGCGCTCGAACTCATCCAGCCCGCGGCGCAGACGGTCGCTCAAGGCGCGGTAGTGGCTGGAATTTTGCTCGTCAAGGTACATGCCGAACTCCTGCACAGCCGGTTCGAGCAGGCGGCGAGCTTCCTCGCGCAGGCCTTCGCGCTCGAGCTTGAGCGTCCGGCTGGCGACGTCGGCGATATAGACTAGCGCGAAGCGGTTGAGAAGCTGCTGGTCGCGGGCTGCGGCACGGACTACCGCAGCGCTCTCGCGTCGGAAAGCGATTATGGCAGTTGCGCTCAGCACCTCATCATCTTCGCCCCGGGCTAACACCTGCGCAGAAAGGACCAGCGGCTTGATTTGCTCGCCAGGCGGGAAAATCAGCTTGAGGTAGACTTCGCGGGTGGCGCCCTGGTTCAGGTCGCCAAGGTTGATGACCACCTTGCTACCCTGGACGGTGTGGCGCCAGGAGCCCAGCACCTGGACGCTGACCCTGGTCGGCAGATCCAGACGGACCTCTACCGCGCGGGCGGTCACCGCCAGCAGGCCTTGCAGCTCGCTGTTGAACAGATCGACGATCTGCGCGGGGGTTTGGATGTAGTAGAAGTTGCCGCCGCCCTGATTGGCCATGGCTTCCAACAGATGCTCATTGAAGCCCAGACCGACGCCAAAGGTCGAGGTGGAAATTCCGCGGGCAAACAGCTCGCGGGCGTGGCCGGCCAGTTCCTCAGGGTCGGTGATGCCGACATTGGCCAGCCCATCGGTCAACAGCAGGGCGCGGACAAGCTGGCCTGGTTTGGCGCTGGCGGCAATCTCCTTGCAGCCGCGAAGCCATCCGTCGCAGAGGTTGGTCGTTCCGCCTGAGTGAATGGAGTGGATGGCTTCAAGCAGGCGGGCGCGGTGTTCAGCGGTCACCGGGGCGCTGGGGCAGAGCAGGTCGACCTCGTCGTCGAAGACAACCAGCGCGGCCGAATCGGTTTCGCTCAATGCGGAGACTACATGGGCGGCTGCCTGGCGGACGTAATCGAGTTTTTCGCCGGACATCGAACCACTGCGGTCGATCATCAGAGCCAGGTTGAGCGGCGCTCGCTGGGCGGCCTTGCGCGAGGGTGGAGCGGAAAGGCTGATTTCGACGATCCGCTCGCTGGGTTCCTCGCGTGCGATCAGGTTGCAGTCAGACTGTAATTTGAAGCTAAGGGGTGTGTTCATTTTGATCTTCCTATCTTATTGGAATAGAATTTTCACCATTTCGACGATCCGGGCGAGCTTTTTCTGGATGAGCGGGTCGATGGGCTCGCGCAGGTGAAGTTCAATGCCGGGAAGAATTTCGATCCGCCGCCAGCTTTCGGCCTGCTCCTTTTTTTGTAATTCTGGCGGGGTTGGCGGCGGCGCTAATTGTGCGAAGGAGAGCGGCGGCTCGCCCGTGCGGTAGGCGCTGCGCGCATCGAGGATGCGGGTGATGTAGTTCAGGGCTGAATCGGATTCCACCTGGGAAAATTGCGGGCTGATTTTTTCGGATTGGACGGCAAGATTCTGGTGTTGCTCCTGCGCTAGCTGGTGGATTCGTTCGGGGGTGAGCGCATCGAGCTGATCGCGGATCTCTTTAAGGGGCAGGTGGGCATCCTTCAGGCGCTGGATCAGAATCAGCCGGTCGAGCGCTTCCTGGGTGTAAGCTGAGTTCCGCCCGCGGGTATGCGGCGGAGGCAGCAGACCCTCCGTGATGTAGAAGCGGATCGTCCGGATCGACAGCCCGGTTCGTTCAGCCAGTTCTTCGATGGTCAACAGTTCAAGCATAATTAGTGATCCTGTACAATATGGTCAGCAAACATAATTTAACAGTTAATTTACAGTACTACTGTAATTATAACAGTTTCACTGAAAATGTCAATAGGGTATTTCTGGAAATCTTTACACAATCAAGCTCACTTTTTGCCCGACCGGCACTGGCAGGAGCTTATCCAAACAGTCAATTCAGACAATATAAATCCGATTTGCCTTCGTCTGCGTAATATTAAGCATAGATCGTATCCAACGTACATACGGAGGTGAATGGATGTTTGCACGAATTCGTATTCAAACCGCAGCTTTCGCGTTGCTGGCATCGTCCGCGCTGATCCTTGCCGCCTGCCAGCCGACCGCCGCCCCTGCCGCCGAACCGACCGCGATGGTCGAGCCGACGGCGACCATGGTCCCTTCTGCCGCGCCGACCGTCCAGGTCAGCGACCAGTCGGTCGATGGCGGGCAATTGGTGGTAGCCGAAGTGGTCAGCGCCGGTCCCGGCTGGATCGTCATCCACGCCGATAGCAGCGGCAAACCCGGGCCGGTGCTCGGATACAGTCCGGTAAAGGACGGGCTGAACCAGAACGTGGCCGTGATGATTGACGATTCAGAAGCCACGCCGGTGCTCTACGCCATGCTTCACGTGGATGCCGGCACGGTAGGCGCCTATGAGTTCCCCGGCGCGGATGGTCCGGCGATGGTCAACGGGCAGATGGTCTCGCCGGCGTTCATGGTCAGCGGGATCAGCGGTAAATCGGGCTCGAGCGGCAGCGGCGGCTCCATGGATGACCTGTATGGGGAACAGAGCATGGAAGAGAATAAGAGCACCCCTGCTGCCAGCAGCGCTGTCACGGTGATGGTTTCCAGCAATTCGGGTCTGGGCAATTTTCTGGTGGACAGCAAGGGCATGACCCTCTATCGGTTCACCAACGACACGCCCGGAGTGAGCAACTGCTCTGGCGGCTGTCTGCAGGCCTGGCCGCCGCTGCTGTCCGATGGCGACCCGATCGCTGGCGAGGGCGTCACTGGCAGGCTGGGGGTCATTGTCCGCGCGGACGGCTCGCGCCAGGTGACTTATAACGATATGCCGCTTTACTATTACGCGGTGGATGCCAAACCTGGCGATACGACCGGTCATGGCGTCGGCGGAGTCTGGTTTGTGGTTGAGCCCTGAGGAAAACCTCGCCACGCGGCAGTCCGGTTGTCCGGTCAACCGGATTGCCGCGCAGGAAGAATCTGCATTGAAGTCATATATCACCAAACAGAAAAACAATCACATTGACTCTCGCTTCGATTTTTGGTACGATGTAACAAGGCGATAACCCGATAAATTGGATATTAGTTGCTCTATTAACTTCGGGGGAATGCGCGTCTCAACTTTTCACTGAACAGGCGGACAAAACGGGAATGAATGACTTGCTGGTAGGAGGAGAGTATGGTTTTACGATGTAAACGTTAATGATTTTGAACACTTACTCCATATTAGCGTACGATTAACGTTTCAAATAGGGAAAGAGGGACAAATGCCTACGCGTCGAGAATTTCTGAAAATTGCTGCCCTGGCCGGGGGCGGCCTGTTACTGCCATTCAAAATCGATTTGAGCAGGGTGTCAGCCCGCGTGCTGGCAGCCATGATGCCCTCGCTCGACCCAACCGGCATGAGCAAGTATGTGGATGGGCTGGTCATACCGCCTGCCATGCCGCGCACGACTAAAGTTAAAGTAAAAGGCGCTAAGAACATCGACTACTATGAGATCGCCGTGCGCGAGTTCTACCAGCAGATTCTGCCCACCGGCATGCCCGCCACTAAGGTGTGGAGCTACGGCTCGATCAATCACCCGGCCAGCTTCAACTATCCGGCCTTCACCATCGAGGCCAAGGTCAACAAGCCGGTGCGGGTCAAGTGGATCAACGATCTCAAGGACGCCAACGGGAATTTCCTGCCGCACCTGCTGCCGGTCGACCCGACCCTGCACTGGGCTAACCCGCCTGGCGGGATAATGCAGCGCGACTCGCGCCCTCATTTCATGGAGACCCCCGGTCCATACACTGGGCCAGTGCCTATTGTCACCCATGTGCACGGCGCACACGTTGGCGAAGAGTCCGACGGTTACGCTGAGGCCTGGTTCTTGCCGGCGGCTAACGATAATCCGGCCGGTTACGCTGTCACCGGTACTTTCTACGACTGGTTCAAGTCCAAAGCCGAAAGCCTATACGGGCCCTGGCAGCCGGGGACCGCCGTATTCCAATATCCGAACGACCAGCGCGCCACAACGCTCTGGTACCACGACCATACCCTGGGCATGACCCGCCTGAACGTTTACGCTGGTCCGGCCGGGTTCTACCTCCTCCGCGGCGGCCGCAGCGACCTGCCTGCCGGCGTGTTGCCCGGTCCCGCTCCAGCGCTCGGCGACCCGCCGGGGGTGAAATATTACGAAATTCCTATCGCGATTCAAGACCGCTCATTCAACAGCGACGGATCGCTCTTCTTCCCAGACACGCGCGAGTTCTTCGACGGCATTGCCGGACCATACATCCCAGTATCTGACGTCTCACCGATCTGGAATCCCGAGTTCTTCGGCAACGCCATGGTGGTCAACGGTAAAACCTGGCCTGTGCTGAACGTCGAGCAGCGCCGTTACCGCTTCCGCTTCCTGAACGGCTGCAACTCGCGCTTCCTGATCCTCAAGATGGTCACCCACGACCCGACTGCCCGCCCGGGAGTTGCGGCGCTGCCCTTCTGGCAAATCGGCAGCGAGGGCGGCTTCTTGCCGGCGCCCGTCGGCCTGGACGCATTGCTGATCGGACTGGCCGAGCGCGCTGATGTGATCGTCGATTTCACCAGCCTGCCGGTCGGGACTGAGGTCTACCTGATCAACGAAGGTCCCGATGAGCCCTTCGGCGGCGGCATTCCGGGCGTAGACTTCGACTGGGCTAATCCAGAGACCACCGGCCAGGTGATGAAGTTCGTGGTCAGCTCGCCAGCCCAGACGCCCGATACCAGCGCCGACCCCTCGATTCCCGGCGCGCTGGTTCTGCCGGCAATTACCCCGCTGGCGCCGACCTTTACCCGCCAGGTTTCGCTTAACGAGATGATGTCGATGTACCCCGGTTTCGACGGTCCTGTTGAGGCATTGCTCGGCACCGTCGATTTGAGCGATCCGGCCAATCCGGTTGGAGTACATCTGCACTGGAGCGACGATTTCAGCGAGAATCCGGCGGTCGGCGCGATCGAAACCTGGGAGATTTTCAACTTTACCGCCGATGCCCATCCGATACACCTGCACCAGGTCATGTTCCAGGTGGTCAACCGGGAATTGATCGGCGGAGGCGGCCTTCGCCCGCCGGAGATTTGGGAAACTGGCGAAAAGGACACGGTCATTGCCTACCCGGGCGAAATCACCCGTATCAAGGCGCGCTTCGACCTGCCTGGCCTGTACGTCTGGCACTGCCACATCGTCGATCATGAGGACAACGAGATGATGCGCCCGTATCACGTCGGGCCAGTTCCCGCTGGACTGCCACACCCGCGCAACTCCCATCCAATGTAGTCTGCCCTTACGGTCAGCATGTACGCTGCGAAACCCCGGACGCCCCATTCGCGATCCGGGGCTTCGCGATTAACACGGGAGAGAACAATCGCAATAGACCCGCACAGGACGTTAAGAGAGAAATAATTTTTCTGAGGTCTCAGCAGCAAATTGATAGATCGATACACAGGTTGGTTATAATAACTCGAGAACAACAGGTATTCAGGAGACGCCCTGTGCAAGCCATGCGTTTATTCAAACCCGCTCTCGCCGAGGATTCGCCCCTCGAGCTGACCCGCCTGCCGCTGCCGCGCCCCGGCCCGGGCCAGGCGTTGCTGCGCGTGCTCTGCTGCGGGGTGTGCCGCACCGACCTGCACCTCGTGGAGGGCGATATTCAACCGCCCTCTTTGCCGATCACGCCCGGCCACCAGGTGGTCGGCGAGATCGAGATGCTCGGCGAGGGGGTAACAGGCTTGCAAATCGGCCAGCGGGTTGGCGCAGCCTGGCTGGGTTGGGCCTGCGGCGAATGCGAGTTCTGCCGGCGCGGGCAGCAGAACCTCTGCCAGCGGGGGCGCTTCACCGGCTTTCACTTCGACGGCGGCTTTGGCGAATACATGCTGGCCGAGGCGGATTTCCTCCTGCCGCTGCCGGCCGAGATTCCCGATCTCCAGGCGGCGCCGCTGCTGTGCGCCGGCATCATCGGTTACCGCTCGCTGCGCCTCGCCGAGGTGCAGCCCGGCGAGCGGATCGGCCTGTACGGCTTTGGCGCCAGCGCCCACCTGGCCATCCAGGTCGCCCGCCACTGGGGCTGCGAGGTTTATGTGATCACCCGCTCGCCTCACCACCGCCGCCAGGCCGAAGAGCTCGGCGCGGCCTGGACGGGGACGGCCGAAGACCGCCCCCCTGAGCCGCTCGACCGGGCTGTGCTCTTCGCGCCGGCCGGTTGGCTGGTGCCCAGGGCGCTCGAGGCGCTTCGTCCGGGCGGGGTCCTGGCCATCAACGCCATCCATCTCAGCCCGATCCCGGAGATGCCTTACGCTCTGCTCTACGGCGAGCGGACCGTGCGCAGCGTGGCCAACGCCACCTACCAGGACGGGCTGGATTTTCTCCGCCTGGCGGTCGAAATCCCCCTCCACGCCGCGACCGCCCTCTACCCGCTGGAAGAGGCCAACGAGGCTCTGATTGATCTCAAGCACAGCCGGCTGGAGGGCGAGGCAGTCCTGGAGATCGCCGCCAGCCTGAGCGGACGGTTGTAGCCTCCGGTATTCCCGCTGCCGTGAACCTACCAGGGATTGGGGGCAATCTGGTTTGTTACTTGCAACATCCTTGCAAACAACTCGTATGTGTTGACACTTGCTTAAAGTTGACTATACTTCCTTACAAGGACGCCTCAGTGAGCAATGCACGGCAGGGGATTTACCGGAATTGACGGACGGCTATGAAGGATATCCATTGGAATTTCCTTACCATTCTGGTGCTGATCGCTACGGTCGTGGTGGTCGCGCTGGTCGGCATGCTCTTCGCCGACCCCTATAGCGGGTGGAATCCCTTACCGCCGCCGCCGCTGCCCGCCGCGCTGGTCCTGCCCAGCCCGACCGCCACTCTGCGCCAGCTGCCGCCCACCTGGACTTTTACCCCCGCTCCGGTTGACTTCACTCCGACGATGCTGGCCTCTTCCACGCCGCTGCCGACCTTTACCGGCTTCGTCCTGCCGACGGCAACGGCAAGCGACACGCCCACCATCACTGCGACCTTTACAGAACTGTTCACCCCCACCCGCACCCGCACGCGGACGCCGACTCGGACAACCGAGCCGCCTCCGCAGCCGACCAATCCCCCTCCGCCAACCAACACGCCTGTACCGCCGCCGACAGACACGCCGGAGCCGCCGCCGACGGACACGCCGGAGCTACCGACACCCCCACCATCCCCGGCGCCGGCCTTTATGGATAATGTCCCCGGATTATAAATCGACCTGAAACGCCCTATACAGCCCGAGAAAACGGGCTGTTTATTTATTCCTGCCGAAATGCCTCGCGGGTTCTATATCTGGTTCTCGAGGACAGCCGAATAAAGATGCCAGGCGTAGCTTATGGTAAGATTAACCGCGCCGCTGACATCATGATCATCATCCTGGCAACCCTGAATTCTACCGACAGATCGGATACCCCATGAGCGACTCCATATCCCGGCAAACCTTCGACCATCTGGTTGAGCTGGCCGCTCTCGAGCTGGATCAGGAACAGGCCGACTATCTGCTGCGCGAATTGAACCACCAGCTTGAGGCCATTCACGAGCTGGAAGCCATCCCTCTGGACCAGGCCACGCCGATCACCTCGCACGGCGTGCCCTACACCGACAAAACCAGCCCGCCTTCCCGCGAGGATGAATGGCGGCCTCACCCCGACCCGGCAGAGATCATCGCACAGGCGCCGGCAAGCCAGGACGGCTATATCGTCGTTCCGGATATTCCCCACACCACCCTGGAGTAGGCCGTCATGGAATTGTGCGACCTCTCTGCCTATGAGTTGAGTATACTGCTGCGCCAGAAGCGGGTGTCGGCGGTCGATATCCTCGAATCCTGTCTGCGGCGAGTCGAGGCCGTCGACGGCCGGCCGGGCTCTCTCGACCCCGGCCCTATCACCGCCGAGGACGAGCAAAAAGTGCACGCCTTCATCACCCTCACCCCCGAGCGGGCGCTCGCCCAGGCTCGCGAGGTGGACCGCAAGCTGGCTGCCGGCGAAGACCCCGGACCGCTGGCCGGCGTTCCCTTCACGGTCAAGGACATCTTCACCGTGCGCGGCACGCCCTCGACAGCCGCCTCGAAAATCCTGGCCAATTTCACCGCGCCCTACACCGCCACGCCCGTCGAACGGATGGAAGCCGCCGGCGCAATCATGCTCGGCAAGGTCAACCTGGACGAGTTTACTTACGGTTCATCGAGCGAATCCTCCGCCTTTCAGCCCTCGCCGCGCAACCCCTGGAATCCGGCCTGCGTGCCGGGCGGGTCCTCGGGCGGCTCGACTGCCTCGGTCGCGGCGGGCGAAGCCCCGCTCTCGCTCGGCACCGACACGGCCGGCTCGGTGCGCCAGCCGGCGGCTTTTTGCGGCGTGGTCGGGGTCAAGCCGACCTACGGGCGGGTTTCGCGCTACGGGCTGATCGCTTTCGGCTCCTCGCTGGACTGCCCCGGGCCGGTGGCGCGCAATGTGATCGACGCGGCGCTGATGCTCCAGGTGATTGCCGGTCCGGACCCGCGCGACTCGACCGCCGCCAACGCGCCGGTTCCCGATTACCTGGCCGCCCTGGATGAGGGCGTCAAAGGCCTGCGTATCGGTCTCTCGCCCGATTATTTCCGCATCACCTACCCCGACCCCGCAACCGGCGAGTACGGCCAGCAGCCGCTGCCGGAGGAGATCGAGGCGGCGGTGCGCCGCGCGGCCGAGGTGCTTGCCGGTCTGGGGGCCGAAATCGTCGAGGATGTGCCCATGGCGAATACCCGCTACGGCGTACCGGCTTATTTCGTCGTCAGCCGGGTCGAGGCTGCCTCCAACCTGCACCGCTACGACGGGGTCAAGTATGGATACCGCACCCCGCACCCGGTTAAAGATCTTCCAGAGCTCTACCGGCGGACGCGTAACGAGGGCTTCGGCCTGCAGCCCAAGCTGCGCATTCTGATGGGAATGTACGTCAGCGCCGCCCAGTACAGCGCCCAGTATTACCAGCGGGCGCTCAGGGTGCGCACCCTCATCCGCCGCGATTTCGAGCAGGCGTTCGACCCGCAGGGAAAGTACCGCCTGGACGCCCTGCTCACCCCTACCACGCCCACCACTGCATTCAAGCTCGGCGCGGTTTACGGCGATTCGGTGCTGATGCAGTATGCCGACCAGCTTACCGTCCCGGCCAACCACGCCGGCGTGCCGGGAATCTCCCTGCCGGCCGGCCTGGACAGGGACGGGCTGCCGATCGGCATCCAGCTGCTCGGCGCGGATTTCAACGAGGCGCTGCTGCTGCGCATCGGTCGGGCTTACGAGCTGGCCACCGAGAACGAGCCCTGGCGCAAGGTCAGGCCGATGGTGCTGCGTTCGATCGAAATGGATTCCTAGCAAGAGAGCGCCTATGACCGCATTCGAAGCCGTGATCGGTCTGGAGACCCACATCCAGCTCAACACCACCACCAAGATCTTCTGCGCCTGCAAGGCAGATTCGTGGAACGATCCGCCCAACAGCAACATCTGCCCGGTCTGCACCGGCATGCCCGGCGTGCTTCCGGTGCTCAACAAGGCCGCGGTCGAAAAGGCGGTCCTGCTCGCCCAGGCCATGCACGCCGAAATCCGCCCGCTCTCCTACTTCGACCGCAAGAACTATTTCTACCCCGACCTGCCCAAGGGATACCAGATCTCGCAGTACGACCAGTCGCTGGCCTTCGGCGGGTATCTGGACCTGCCCATGCCGGCTGCGCCCGGCCGCCCGGCCTACGTCAGGCGGGTGAATATCCACAAGCTGCACCTGGAAGAGGATGCCGGCAAGACCAAGAACGCCGGCAACCAGCGCCTGATCGACTTCAACCGCTGCGGCGTGCCGCTGGTCGAGATGGTCACTCAACCCGACCTGCGCTCGGCCGACGAGGCAGCCCAGTACCTGATCCGCCTGCGTCAGTTGTTGCGCTGGCTGGGCGTTTCGGACGGCGACATGGAGAAGGGTCAGCTGCGCTGCGACGCCAACGTCTCCATCCGGCCGGCCGGCGCGGATTTTCTCAACCCGAAGACCGAGATCAAGAACGTGAACTCGATCGAAAACGTGCGCGACGCAATCGCCAAGGAGATCGAACGCCAGATCCGCGAGGTGGAGGCCGGACGGCGGATCGAGGCCTGGACGCTGGAATTCGACGAAGAAGCCGGCGTGCTGCGCAAGATGCGCTCCAAAGAGACCGAGGCCGACTACCGCTACTTCCGCGAGCCGGATTTGCTGCCCATCCGCCTGGACGAGACCTGGAAGCGGACCATCCTGGCGGAGATGCCCGAGCTGCCGCTCGAACGCCGCCAGCGGTTCACGGAGGAGTACGGGCTGCCCGAGTACGACGCCGATATCCTCACGGTCGAGCGCAGCCTGTCCGAGTACTTCGAGGCGGCGGTCAAGGCTTACGGCGGCGACCCCAAGCGCGTGTCGAACTACATCATGAACGACGTGCTGCGCATGCTCAACGAGGCCGGGAAGACCGCCGGCGAGCTGCGCCTGAGCCCAGCCTACCTTGCGGAGATCATCCGGCTGGTCGACGCAGGGACGATCAACACCTCGACCGGTAAGCGTCTGCTGCAAAAGGTGGAAGACAGCGGCAAGCCGCCCAGTGCGATTGTCGAGGAGGAGGGGCTTGGCAAGGTCAGCGACGACGCCGCCATCCGCGCCGTATGCCAGGAGGTGCTGGCCGAAAACCCGAACGAGGTGAGCACCTACAAAGCCGGCAAGGCCACCCTGATCGGCTGGTTCGTCGGCCAGGTGATGCGCAAGATGGGCGGCAAGGCCGATCCCACCCTGGCAAGGCAGATTTTGGAAGAGTTATTGAAATAGATCAACTGCGCGGAGCGCTGGTGATCTGGGCGGATAGAATTTATAAAATCCACCGCGGAGGCGCAGAGAACGCAGAGACGATGGTATTTTTATGTCTCTGCGCCCTTTACGGCTATGCGGTGATATCTTTGTTGTTCGTCTTACGGACATTTTTTCTATGGGGCGTCCATTCTTGGGCGCCGATTGATACCACATACCTGCGGGATTGGTTAGGGACTGCCGCGGATGAACGGTATTCATCTGACCCCTACCCGGCCTGGACGCTACAAAACCTGGTAACCGCTCGACAGGGCGCAGGGCGTGATGATCGGCCGTTGTCAGAGATCCATCCCTGCGCCTCTACGATGGGTGATCACGGGTGTTTTTT
>CAZMCF010000028.1:13560-41456 GCA_964564935.1 uncultured Anaerolinea sp.
GAATAAATCATCGCCGTAAGCCGTAGGGGCGCAGGGTTTCAACGCAGATGGTATGCAAGCCGTGATCCCCTGCGCCCCACAACCTCCGGTGTCCATCCGAGAATAAGGGAACCGGAACAAGTCAATTAAAACCGCAAAACCGGCGGGCAGGGATGCCCGCCCTACGAATTACTCATCGCCGTAAGCTGTGGGGGCGCAGGGGTGCAACGCAGATGGTATGTAAGCCGTGATCCCCTGCGCCCCACAATCTCCGGTGTCCATCCGGGAATAAGGGAACCGGAACAAGCCGATTAAAGCCACAAAACCGGCGGGCAGGAACCCGCCCCAACCGAACAAAGCCATAATGTGTGAGGCAGCCGCGAGAACCGCCCGGGTGATCAAAAAAATTTGACACCTACCTGGCCTCCCCAAAAATCCACAGATTTTGGGGGAGGTGCAGGAGGGGGTTGTTTATACCGATTCACAATACCAAAGCCGATTGAAGCCACAAAACCTGGTAACCGCCCGTCAGGGCGCAGGGCGTGATGATCGCCCGTTGCCAGGGATTCAACCCTGCGCCCCTACGATGGGCGATCGCGGTGGTTATCACGGGCGCAGGTTGCCAGAAAAGATTGTATACCTGCCATCCGGCAGGCGCGCCCGACCATTATGCTATTCGTACTTCAACGCGGTCACCGGCACCAGGGTGGCGGCGCGCAGCGAGGGGTACAACCCCGAAAGCAGCCCGATCAGCGTGGCGAAGATCAGCGCAAACAGTGGCAGCCAGGGCGGAGTGTAGGCTGCCACGCCGCCCATCCCGTACGGATTGGGCTGGCCGGAGAGGAAAGTGGCGGCGACGTCATTGATGATCAAGCTGCCCACCCAGCCAATGGCTACCCCGCCGATCCCGCCGATCAGCCCGATGCCGGCTGATTCGCCGAGGAAGATGCTGAGCACGTCCTTGTTGGACGCGCCGACTGCCTTCATCAGGCCGATTTCGCGGGTGCGCTCGAGGATCGCCATGGCCATGGTATTGGCGATGCCGATCGCCGCTACCAGGAGGGAAAGCGCCCCGATCGCGCCGAAAACGATCTGCAGGGTGACGTAGAAACTGTTGATGTTCTCCACATAGGACTGCGGCGTGCTGGCCTGATAGCCCATTTCATTGATTTTATCGGCGATATCGACCACCACATCCGGGCTCTCGGCGCGCACGATCAACTGGTTGTAGCCGTCGCGGTTGAAATTGACCCGCGTGCCGCGCATCCACTCCTCCCAGGCGACCAGGTCTTCCCAGTTGACGTACATCACGCTGTCCTGCTGTCCGCGGGCCTCGGCAAACACGCCGACGATCTTTAAGTTGACCGTTTTGTTGATGGGCTGGCCGTCCTGACTCCACTTGGTCAACACCAGCTTGACCTGCTGCCCGACGATATCCGGCTGCGCCGGCGGCTCCTGCCCCGGACGCAGCTTGGGATCGAACCACTGCTTGGCCACCCAGCCGCCCATAATGGCGGTGCCGCGCTCCAGTTTGGAAGTCCCCGCCGCCAGCGGATATTCGAAAACACCCACATCCTCCACCTGCACGCCCTGCATCCAGGGATAGTTTTCCAGCTTGCCATAACGCAGCACAGCCTGTCCGCTTAATCCCTGGCTGGGAGTGACCATCTCGACTCCGGGAATGGCGCGAATGTCTTCCACTGTCTGCGGCGTCAGCATGACCATCCCGGGAGGCGCGCCGCCTCCCCCGCCCACCACATCGACTGCAACGCCCGGGCCTTCCTGGATCCAGCCCGGGTAGACGTCGATGCGCTTCAGGTCGCTGATGCCCCACAGGTTCTCGGTCGCGCTTCGTTGCAGGCCACTGGCAAGCGAGATGAGCAGTACGACCGAGGCCGTGCCGATCACCACGCCGATGGCGGTCAGCGCCACGCGCCCCTTGCGGCGGCTGAGGTTGAAGAACACTAATTTCAACAGGTCTGTAAATCGCATGACTCACCTGAAGGAGGAACGTTCTGCGATGGAAACTGGCCTTGGTCTGAAGAACGAATTTCTCCTGTTAATTTACCCTTTTCCGCCTGGGTTGATGATCACGCCGGGCTTCACCCCGGGGGTTTCCCCTTCGGGGATGATAACCGGCTCCGGGGAGGTCGAAGGCTGCTGGCTGCCCAGGCCAAGCAGGCCCTTGATGAAGCGAAGGATCTTCTGCCAGGTGGTTTCTTCCATCACTGGCGGCGTTTCGCCGTCCGTTGGCATCCCGTCGGGTGGGAAAGGCTCGGGGGTAGGCATGTCCATCACCTCGACCGTCAGGGTCTGGCTGATTGTTCGCGGCTGGTTGAAATCGTCGGTGTAGTTGACTTCCACCAGCAGTTCCAGCGGACCGGGCTGCATGGGGACCACGTTGGCGTCCAGGGTGTAATACCCGCCCGGATCGAGCACGCCCACCAGGGTGACGTTGTTGGTCACGTCCGCATTCGGCGAGGTGACGCGCATATTGCCGAGCACGGCGGTCTTACGCCCCAGGTTTGTGACCTGCAGCGGCAGCATGTTCGGCTGGCCGAGCATGAACATGCCCGGGTCGCGGTAATAGTTGATCTCGATCTGGGGCAGTTGATAGATCAGCAGGGTGATGATCTGATCGTTGACCTGGCGGGCACCCTTGGCGTCGTCATAGACGAAAGAAATTTTAAAGGCGTAGGCGCCGGGGTTGGCCGAAGTGTTGACGATCAACTTCTGGCTGGACTGGACGGTCACGCCGACCGGCACGTCGCCAAGAAAGACCAGGTTGGATGAGCCCAGCGGGGCGAATACGGAGGTATCGGCGCCGGCGCCGGAGACTCCGCCGGGAGAAGGCGTCCCTTGCCCGCCGTCTCCGGAGGACGCCCCGCCGCCGAGCACCATGGTCACCGAGCGGGCATCGCTGGTGCCCAGATTGCGGATTTCAAGGTCGAGGCTGAAGATCGTGCCGGGCTGGAGCGGGTCGACGTCGGTGCCGTAGCCGCTCACCACCAGCTGCGGGCGGCTGACTACCGTGGGGGTTGCAGTCGGCCGGGCTGGCCCAGAGGAGCCTGGCTGTCTGAGGTTGATGGTAATGGTGAAAGTTTCAGAATACGAGCCTCCATAAAAGTCGCTGTAAGTCATAGTAATCGTTGTGGTTGCCACCTTTTGCCCGATCAGCGAGCTGCTAGCAAGCATTGGCTGATTTACACTTACTGCTTCGCCGGGATCCATCTCATTCAAAGCGATCACCCCGCCAGTATCAAGCGGGAGTAAATCTGCGCTGCTGAAAGTCAAGATGATGTTACGGGCGAAGGCCGTCGAGGTTTTCTCGATATTGACCACTCGCAGGCGTAATTCGAATCGCTCTCCGGGGGTGATTCCGCTGTCGGTTCCAACGTTGTATGAATCGAGTACTATAAGCGGGCGAACGGGCGCAGGCGGTAAAGTAGGAGTCGATGTGGGTGGAGTGGTTGCGGACGGTGCGGGGGTCTCGGTATCCGTTTGTGCCTGTACAACATGGGTTAGCGGCGCCGCCAAAATAATCAATCCAAGGAATAATGCTAGTGCTGTGATTTTTGCCTTCATCATACTTCCATCCCTTTTGACTTTGTTTCGAATTCAAAGGTCGAGGCAGCCTGAAATTCCGCCTCGCTGACGACTTTTCCGTCCAGCAAGTAGACCGTACTGGTCGCAAAATGCTGCATGCGCGGGTCGTGGGTGACGACCACCACGGTGTGACCGGCGTTGTGCAGCTCGGAGAGCAGTTGCATGATCCCGTAGCCTGTGGCGGTATCCAGGTTGCCGGTCGGTTCATCCGCCAGGATCACCCTGGGCTGGTTGATCAACGAGCGGGCAATGGCGACGCGCTGCTGCTCGCCTCCCGACAGCTCGGTCGGGTTGTGCAGGGCGCGTTTTTCCAGCCCGACCCGCTTGAGCAGTTCAAAAGCCCGTTTGCGCCGCTCGCGGGCCGGGATTCCCGCAAAACGCATCGGAAAGGACACGTTCTCCAGAGCAGTCATGGAGGGGATGAGGTTGAACGATTGGAAGATGAAACCGATCATCTTACGGCGGTAGTACGCCAGCTGGTTTTCGTCCATCTTTTCTACGCTCAGGCCGTCCAATGCGATCTGCCCTGCGGTGGGCCGGTCCAGCCCGCCGATCAGGTAGAGCAGCGTGCTTTTACCCGAGCCCGAGGGGCCCATCACTACGGTCAGCGACTGTTCCTGGATATCCAGGTCGAGACCGTCGAGGGCATGCACTTTGGTCCTGCCCATGATGTATGTCTTCCGCAGGTTGCGGATCTGAATATATGCAGCAGAGTCCATCTTCCTTCCAATGATTTTATAAGGACATCACGATCATCACGGAAAAACAAGTCTTGCGTTTGTTCCGTCCTTAGATGAGACGATTAGAAGTAGGGCGAGGTTCGGAGATCGCCCAACTGGCTGCCGATCAGGGCAGGCAGCGCCCCCAGCGCCAGAATGATCACCACCGAAATCAGCACCGCCGTCCAAGCTTTGGTGCGGACCAACCCGGTCAGCGGCACCACCCCGACCAGGAGCAGGATAATCTGCCAGATCAGGTACAGGTCAATCTGCGCCAGCACCGCCCGCAGGAAAATCATCAGCCCGCCGCCGTCGGCGGCGACAAAACCGGAGAGCCCCGGCGCGCTGATAAGTTGTTTACTGCTCATGATCGCGATCGCCTGGACGATGTAGCGCAGCGCGAAGGGCAGGCTGGCCCAGGCGACCAGATTAAGCGCGGCGGTGTTCGTCCCGCGGCTGCCGCTCAGCGTCAGCACCAGGTGGAGGATGCTGCCCAGCAGGAACCAGAGGATCCACACCCCTGCCAGGGCACCAAGGGTAGGAAAAATATAGATATAAAGCGCGCTGGTGCGATTGGCCTGATTGGCCAAATAATCTTCCTGCATCTCTGGCGACCAATACTGGAAATCCGGCGGCATTTCGACGTTCGTCTGCGCCTGGATGGTGCGCGGCTGCCCACCAGCCAGAACGACCAGGATCGCCAGGATACTGAGGATCAGGATTGGCGCGATCCACACCCCGCGTTCCTGTTCGGCGACTTTCTTTAAAGTTCGCCCCGGGCGGAAAAAGAGCGGGAAGACCCAATCCAGACGCATGCTGCGCGGGCGCGCTGCCTCAAGCTGGTCGAGTTCTACTTCAGCCATAGTTCTCCTTTACGTTTGCAACGAACGATATCGATGACCGCATCACAACTGGATGTCTGCGCTGGGTATTATGACGACTCCCGTCGAATGAAAGTTCCCACGGCGGGAATCGCCATCATGTTGATCATACTAACCCGAGAGGCTGCCGTCAACTTAATAATTCAACTTTTCCCAAGGCCGCTTCGCCGCGGTAGTGATATACTGCCGGTACTCATGAGTTACGGAGAGGAATTTCATCTGGCGCAACGGAGATGAGGCGATGGAGATTCTGGTCGGTCTCGAAAATGGTTATGAAGGGCGCACCCTGGCCTGGGCGCTCGAACACCCTGGCTGCTTTGCTTACGGACGCGATAGAGCCGAGGCGCTGGAAAACATTGCCGCGGAATTTATCCGCTATAAGGACTGGATTGCTGCTCACACGCCAGATTCCTGGCTGGCCGGAGCTGACCAGCCCTTGGTGCGCCTGAGCGAGGTTTGGGAGGTCTACCTTCTGGACAGCGATTACCGCCGGGTCGAAAGCGGAGGCAAGACAGTCAACGCCTGGTTCAGCAGCGATTGGCTGCCGCTCACCCGCCTGGACATCGAGCGCGGCATGCAGCTGTTGAGATTCAGCCGCAAAGATTTACTCGAAGCCGTTGGCGGAATTTCCACCGAAGAGCTCGACCGCGAGCGTCCAGGCGAGCGCTGGAGCCTGCGCGGCATCCTCGGGCACATCGCCAGCGCGGAATGGTGGTACCTCGAACGTCTGGATCTGGCTGGCATCCCCCGCGAGCAACTCCCGGAAGACGTCTTTGCCCGCCTGGAAGTGGTGCGCTCCAGACTGGTCGAGGTGCTGCCGCAGCTGGAAGGCGCCGAGCGCGTGCGCGGGAAGATGGGCGAGTGGTGGAGTCCGCGCAAGGTGCTCCGCCGGGCGGTCGAACACGAGCTCGATCACATCGGGCACATCCGCAAGTTATTGGGGCAGTAGGGGCGGGGCCGGTTTCCGCCTGTAGCAGGCAGACGCACGGGATGACCCTACTTGGCGGTTTCCTGACAGATCGCCTCGCGCCGCGGACGGTCGAGGATCATCTTGGCCGGGATGGTTAAAATAATCGCAACCGCGCCGGCGATCAGCAGCAGCGGCTGACCTCGCCAGCCCATCAGGAAGACGCCCAGACCGGTGCCGATTCCCGCGCCGAGATTGGCGTTACGGGTGACCAGATAGATCAAACCGTAGACGGTCAGCCCGATCACCATCTCCAGGAACGCCAGGGCAGTCAGTCCGCCGAGGGTGGCGGCCAATCCCTGCCCGCCGCGCAGGTGGGCGAAGATCGGAAAATCATGGCCGAGCACAGCGCAGGCCAATGCGGCCAGCTGCCAAGCCAGGCCAAAACCGGCCGCTTTCATCACCAGCACGGCCAGCGCGCCTTTGCTAAAATCGATCACGGCAACCAGGATACTGGGCCCCCAGCCCAGGATGCGGTGAACGTTGTGCGCGCCCATGTTGCCGTCCCCTACGGTGCGGATGTCCACGCCGGCGAAACGTCGGGCAACGATCAGCGCTGTCGGTATCGAACCGAGCAGATAGGCAAGGATCAGCATCAAACCAGCCATGTGCCACCTCCTTGTTAGATGCTCAATCTCAGTTTACCAAAAAACACCTCTCTTCTGCAACTTTGGCCGGTTCGGGCGGGTGTTAGCGGAATGGATGGTCAATGGAGGCTTTCGGTAACAATCATCACAAGAAATTAATAATTAATTTCAGTTGACAGACAACCATAAATGGGTATGATGTAGATACTATTTTACCCATCAAGGGTTGACGCAGTTACCAATCAGGCATTTGTCGATGAACCGGCGTTCATCGGTTGTGAACCTGTCAGCGGGCTGGCGCAGAAGTGGATTTACCGGTTGCCTGCAACTCGCTGACCGATCCAGGCGCCGCTTTACCCGGTAAATTGACGACGACGTTCCTTTCACCGATAGCGGTTCTCCCCAAGGAAACAACCAGCGCCCCAGCGGCTCAATGATTCACTCTTTTAAACCACTTCCTTTCAAATACAAACCAGGGGATGTGGCGATGCTTACATTCCAGAAGGCGGAATTCGACCGCCAGGCAGGAATGAATCAATAAATCCCTTTCCCCGGCAACGGACACGCGATTACTGGATAATTAAGATGACGAGTTACGGTTATGCGGGACGTGTATTATGGGTCAACCTGGCAAACGGGGAATTCGCCGTAGAACCCACTGGACAATACGCCGAGTGGATCGGCGGGCGGGGACTCGGTCTGGCGTTAATCGCCCGGCTGCCCGAGCTTGCCTCTGAGCGGCCGGAGGAGCTGCCGGTCGCTCTCAGCAGCGGCTCGCTGGTTGGAAGCACCATCCCTCTGGCGACCCGCGCTTCGATCACCTCACGTAACCTGATCTCGGGTGGGATCAGCTATTCAAACGTCGGCGGCGATATCGGCTTGCGCTTGAAGACCGCCGGTTACGACGCGGTTGTGCTTCGCGGGGCAAGCCCGCGGCCGGTTTATCTGCTCCTTGGCAAAGACGGTCCGCAGCTCTTACCCGCTAACGACCTGTGGGGGCTGGAAATCAGCCAACTTCAGTCGAGGCTCGAGCAGCTCTACCCGGAGTCTGCGCCAGCCTTCATCGCAATCGGCCCGGCCGGGGAGAACCAGGCGCGGATCGCCTGCCTGATGGCCGGCCGATCTCACGCCGCCGGGTGGGGCGGAAGCGGGGCGCTTTTTGGAGCCAAGCAACTCAAAGCAATTGTCGCCATCCAGCAAAAGGATGTTCAGTTTGCTTTTCCGAAAGAGCTCAGTCGTCAAGCTGAGCGGCTGCACGAAAGGCTGGCTGCCTCGGCGGCGATGCAGGGAATGAAACGCGCCGGCACCCACGGCATGGCGGCGGCGGGCGGTTTCTCCGGCAAGGTGCCCACCGCGGTGAAGAACCTCCGCAGTGAATATCAACCCCTCGAGGAAGCCAGGTTAATCAGTGAAGAGGCGCTGAAAAGGTGGGAGGTCAGCCGGTCGGGCTGCTACGGCTGCGTCATTCAGTGCCTGCACGTTTATCACCTCCCCGCAGGGGATCACAGCTATGACAGGATCGAGGGCATGCATGCCAACTCAGTGCGCGGATTCGGCCCCAACCTGGGCGTATCCGACCCGACCACGATCCTGCGCCTGCACCGGCTGGCCAACGAAAATGGGCTGGACGTAGATGGGTTATCCTCCTCTCTGGCTTTTGCCCTGGAATGCGCCGAAAATGGCATTTTATCCATGGAGCAACCCGGCGGAGTTCGGCTGGAGTGGGGCAACGGCGAATCCCTGTTAAGGCTGGCGGAACAGATCGTCCGCCGCGAGGGTTTGGGGGCTGTGCTCGCTGAAGGCGCTTTCCGCGCCGCCGAGCAGATCGGCAACGGCAGCCAGGCGTTTGCCATGACGACAAAAAAGGTTGGCATCAATGAGCAGGGCATCCGCTCGCACCGGGCCTGGGCGCTCGGGATCATGACATCCGACCGCGGGGGCGGGCATCTTGGCGGAGCACCGCAGATCGAAAACCGGCAGATATCCGCCGAAGAAGGTCTGCGCCTGTTTGGAAACCCTCAGGCCGGTATACCGGCTGTCTATGAAGGTAAGGGACGCATCGCCGCCTGGACCGAGGGCGTAAAAGCCGCCGTGGACAGCCTGGGGCTGTGCTACTTCGCTTACGGCTGGTACGACCTCAATATTGCCAGCCTGGATGAGCTGGCCGAACTGCAATCCCTGGCCAGCGGGCGTAAAATCAGCGGGGCGGAGCTGCACTGGCATGGCCTGCGCGTCCACGCCCTCGAGCGCGTCTTGAACCACCGCCTGGGCGGTTTTGACCGCAGCGGCGACTCCGTTCCGCGGCGATTCTTCGAGCTTCCCAACGACGGCGGGCCTTACGAGGGCGCCCATCTGGATCAGACCGAGGTCGACCGCCAGCTAGACGAGTACTATCTCAGCCTTGGCTGGGATGCGGTCACCGGCCTGCCGGGCGAGGATTGCATCCGTTCGTATCGGTTGGAGCAATTCCTATCTTAATCAACAGGAGGTGAATGAAGAAAGGTGCTATTTGTAACTTGTATTCCCTTAACAAATTAAGTACGTTTATTCCGTATGGGTATCCACCCAGGTCACCCTATCTATCTCATAGATCCATTGGAGGAGAAAATCATGAATAAGAAGCATCTTGTCGCTTTGCTCCTTTCGCTCACGGTGATCGCCTCGCTGGTGCTTGGCGCATGCCAGCAGCCGGCTGAGCCAACCCCCGAGCCGCAGACGGTTAAGGAAACCGTGGTCGTCGAGCAGACGGTCAAGGAGACCGTGGTGGTCGAGGTTGAGAAGAAAGCGGTCGGCGAGGGCTACAAGCTGGCCACGATCTTCCCCGGCGTGATCACCGATGCTGACTACAACACCCTCGGCTACCTAGCCTCGACCGCCGTTCAGACCGAACTCGGCGTTGAGTTCGCCTATTCCGAAGCGGTGGCTGTTCCGGATGTCGAGCGCGTGATGCGCGAGTACATCGACCAGGGCTTCAACATCATCTTCGCCCACGGCGGCCAGTTCCTCGGCGCGGTGGTGGGCCTCGCCCCGCAGTTCCCCGAAGTTGCCTTCATCTGCGAGGTGGATGGTCCGATCGAGAACCAGCCGGCGAACCTGTGGCTGATCGACCGCAACTTCCACACTCCCTACTATGTGATTGGCTATATCGCCGCTGCTTCCAGCAAGACCGGCAAGATCGGCTACCTGGCCGGCCTTTCGATGCCCTTCACCAACCAGGAAGCCCACGCCATCGACCAGGCCATTGCCGATCAAGGTCTGACGGTGGAAGTGGTCCGCGCCTGGAGCGGCGACTTCAACGACCCGACCAAGGGCCGCCAGTTGGCCGATCAAATGATCGGGCAGGACGTGGATTTCATCATGGGCTCGATGAACCTGGGCATGCTTGGTCTCTTCGAGGCTGCCAAGGCAGCCAGCACCGACACCAAGACGATCCTGGTCAGCGCCAAATACATCGACAAGACCAACTTCGCCCCGAAGAACTACGTGACCTCGGCCCTGTATGATTACACCCCGGCGCTGCGCGACATCGTCAACTCCGTCATCGGCGGGACGATGGGCGGCTACTACAACCTCGAATTCGGCAAGGGCGTCAACATTCAGATGCCTTTGAAGAACGTCGACCCCGCTGTCCAGGCCAAAGCCGAAGAGATCATTGCCGACATCATTTCTGGCAAGATCGTCGTCGAGAAGAATTCGGCCCCCTACGAACAGTAGTATTGTGGACGGACAGCCTGGATAACCTCCCCACAGGGCTGATCCACAGTTGGAAAGAGGAAACCGGTAAGGGCGGGTTGCTCGCCCGCCCTTACCTCCCGACTTTCGCGGAAAGGGGAGGATCATTCGATCCATCCTGATCAATATGTATCATTCCCCATGAAAATGAAATCATTCACTTTATTCAAGAAGGATCGCGCAGATGGCTGAAGATCAAGTCATTCTCCAGATGAAGAACATCTGCAAGGCGTTCGACGGCAACCAGGCGCTGGATCACGTCAACTTCGAGCTGGGCAGCCGCGAGATCATGGGTCTGCTGGGCGGGAACGGCGCCGGCAAGACCACCCTGATGAACGTCCTCTACGGATTGTACCGCCAGGATTCGGGTGAGATTTTCCTCAAGGGCAAGAAGGTCAGCATCTCCTCTCCTGGCGATGCGATCCGTCACGGCATCGGCATGGTCCATCAGCACTTCTTGCAGATCAACAACTTCCCGGTCATCCAAAATATCATTCTGGGGACGCCGGTGAAGGAAAAATTTACGATGAACCTCGCGGAAGAAAAGAGGAAGGTCGCCGAGCTGTGCGAGCGGTTCGCGATCAGCGTGGATCTGGATGTTGAGGTAGGCGAGCTGCCGATGGGCACCCGCCAGAAGGTGGAAATCCTCAAGGCTCTCTACCGCGGCATCGACATCCTCATCCTGGACGAGCCAACCACCAACCTGACCCCCCAGGAAGTCGACGCCCTTTTCCAGACTTTGAAGGTCATGGTGACCCAGGGTTTGAGCATCGTCTTCATCACCCACAAGCTGCGCGAGGTACTCAGCGTAGCGGACCGGATCACCCTGCTGCGCAACGGCAAGAACGTGACCACCATGCCGCGCAGCCAGGCGAGCGAGGAAGTCCTGGTGCGGGGCATGGTCGGCGAGGATATGGATGTCACTTCGTCGGTCATTTTTTCGAAGGTAGACCGCCCCTCCGTACAGATCGATCCAGGCACGACCCCCGTGCTGGATGTCGAGAACATCAGTCTGGTGGATCAGGAAGGCATCACCCGGCTGAAGAATATTTCATTCAAGGTTTTTCCCGGCGAAATCTTTGGCATCGCCGGCGTGGCCGGTAACGGGCAGTTGGATCTGGCCGAAGCGTTGGTGGGCATCCAGCCGCTCCGCTCTGGCAAGATTCGTTACGGCGGTCAAGATCAGCCTCTGGTCACTGCCGAATTGCTGGAAAAGTGGGTAACCTATATCCCCGAGGATCGTTTGGAGGACGGTTATCTGCCAAAAGCCAATGTGGCCCAAAACCTGATTTTAGGCGCCCAACACAAGCAGCCGTACAGTAAAAACGGGTTCATTGATTGGAAAACGGTTTTTGCAGCTTCCTGGAAGCTGATCAAGGAATACAACATCAAGACCGGCGGCCCGCAGGATACGGCCGCGAACCTCTCGGGCGGCAACATCCAGCGGGTGATGATCGCCCGCGCTTTCGCCCATGCCGGCGAGTCGATGATCGTTGCCCACTGCCCAACCCGCGGGCTGGACCTCCCCTCCATGGATTTCGTGTACAAAAAGATGCTGGAACGCAGGAGCAGAGGCCTATCCACCCTGCTGATCTCCGAGGACCTCGACGAGCTCCTCCTGCTTTGCGACCGGATCGGGGTGATGTACCGCGGCGAGCTGGTCGGCATCCTCAACCGCGAGCTGTTCGATAAATACGAAATTGGACGGATGATGAGTGGTGTCCATGGCTAACCTGACCCAAACCAAAGAACCCCTTACCCTCAGGAAAATCCTGAATAACAGCATCGTTTCTTACACCCTGGCGGTATTGATCGCGCTCATCGCCTCGGGGATTTTTATCGCCCTGATGGGCTACGATGTCCTGAAAGCCTTTCAGACCATCTTCACCGTGTCGTTCAGGACGCCGAACGGGTTTATCCAAACCTTGCTGAAGTTCATCCCGCTGACGCTGATCGCGCTGGCTTTTACGGTGCCGTTGACGACCGGCAAGTTCAACATCGGCGGCGAGGGACAACTGCTGGTGGGCGCGATCGCTGCGACCACTGTCGGTATTCTGCTCAAAGACTTACCGGCAATCCTCCTCCTCCCGCTGGTGCTGCTGACTGGCGCCCTGGCCGGGGGATTGTGGGGGCTGATCCCCGGCTGGCTGCTGTACCGTTTCCGGATCAATGAAATCCTGACGACCGTTCTTTTAAACTTCGTCTCGTTTGCCCTGCTGAACTACGTAGCCACCGAAGTCTTCCCAGACCAGGCGGCCGGGCACCCGACCACCATCCCAATCGGGAAAGGCGGATGGCTGCCCATGCTGGTCGCCAACCCGCCGCTGCACTCCGGGCTCATTCTGATGCTGCTGGTGGCTGTAATCATCTATTTCTACACCAACCGCACCACTGCCGGCTATGAGCTTGTCGCGACGGGGGCGAATCCGCGCGCAGCGTCGGTCTTTGGGATTAATGTCCGGGTGATGTTCGTGCTGGGTCTGGTCGTTGGCGGCGCGCTGGCAGGCCTGGCAGGGGGAATCGAAGTGGCCGGGGTTCATCACAACCTGATCGAAGGCATGCAATCCAACTTCCAGGCGCTTGGCCTGGTCATCGGGTTGATTTCCAAAGGCAGCAGCCTGGCCGTGCCGTTTGTGGCTTTCTTTATCTCGATCCTTGAGGTGGGCGCCAGCGCCATGCAGCGCACCATGGGCATCCCGGTCGAGGTGGTGTTCATTGTAGAAGCATTGATTCTGATATTTGTCTTGATGGCTGACGTGGTCAGGAGGAAATAAGCAATGGAATTCACTGGTGAACTCACCCACTTCCTCAAACAGATGTTCCTGACCATGGTGCCGTTCATCCTCGCGGCCCAGGGCACCATGCTGGCCGGGCGGACCGGGGTCTTCGTCGTCGCCCAGGAAGGCATCATGCTGACCACGGCCTCGGTCGGTTTTATCGTCGCCTTCCAGGCGAACAGCATCCTCAATGGGATTCTGGCGGCATTCATCGTGGGGGCGGCTTATGGGCTGATCATGTCGTACATGACCACCACGCTCAAGATGAACCAGTTTGTCATCGGCCTGGCGCTGTTCTTTATGGGAGTTGGGATCTCCACCCTCATCCCCAAGCTGGTCATCGGCGTGACTCTCGTCCCGCCGGTGATCCCGACCCTGCCGAATGTACCCATTCCGCTGTTAAGCAAGATTCCGTTCCTCGGCGATATTTTCTTCAATCAGAACGTCCTGGTCTATTTCGCCGTGGTGATTTCGCTGCTGCTGTACTACTTCCTCTACCGCACCAGCGCCGGGCTGTCGATGCGCTCGGTGGGCGAAAATCCCAAGGCCGCCGATGCGCTGGGGATCAACGTCAACCGGAACCGCTACATCGCAGTCATCCTTGGCTGCGCATTGATCGGCCTGGCGGGCGTTTACCTGCCAATGGTGTATACCGGCACCTTCACCGAAATGATGACGAAGGGCCGCGGCTGGCTGGCGAACGCCCTGGCCTTCTTCGGCGGCTGGCGTCCCTTGCAGATCTTCCTTGGCTCGCTCTTCTTCGCGGCGATCGAGGTGCTTTCCTTCCGGGTGCAGGTGGCAGTTTCACGCATCCCTTACCAGTTCCTGCTGATGCTACCTTACCTGGCGACGATTGTGGTGATGATCTTCTCGTTCCGCAAGCCGACCACGCCGGGATTCCTCGGGAAGAATTACGACCGGGAGAAGAGGACCTTGTAAGCTTTAGCCGGGCGCTTTTCCCCGGTGCGGCAATCTCCCGTTCAGGCGGGAGATTGCTTTGTTTAAATCCACCGGGCATTTCCTGAAGAAACCGCTTTGCGCACCGTTTTGTTTTCTGCTTGCTGGAAGACAACGCCGCCGCGTTCACGCGGATAGGATAAAAAACGATTTTACGTTTTGGCCTGGCTCGTCTATAATAAAGGCATTCACCTGCCACCCCAAGCCAGCAACATAGGAGCCGTCATGATCCAGATCAAATCGCCGGTAACCCGCGATGACTTCAAACAATATTACGAGTTGCGCTATAAAGTCCTCCGCGAGCCTTGGGGGCAGCCGCGCGGCACCGAAAAGGACGATTATGAGCCGATCTCGCAGCATTTCATGGCGGTCGATGACGCCAATGGGGAAATTTTGGGCGTGGTCAAGATGTTCGAAAAAGAACCCGGCGTTGCCTGGGTCTCGCACCTGGCGGTCGCCAGCCGCCACCAGAACAAAGGCATTGGCAGGCTGCTCATGGACCATGTCGAGCGCCTGGCCCGCGAGCAGGGCTACAAATCCATCGGCTGCATGTCGCGGTTGAATACGACCAAATATTTCGAAAAAATGGGCTATAAAGTCGCCGGCATGCCCTCGCACTATTTCGGCACCACCCAGGTGATCTGGATGGAAAAGCCCTTATAGCCCCGGAAAGATTGCTCTTGCTGCCAGAGTCCCGAACGGACATACTGGATAAATATTAATCCACCGCAGAGGCGCAAAGAACGCAGAGAAGTTGTATTCAAATCTCTGCGTCCTTAGCGGTTCTGTGGTGAAATGAAAAACAGCGGGCAAGGATGCCCTTTTCACCGTGTCCAGGTTAGCCCGGCCAACCACTGGAGAGCCGACCCCTACCCGGCCTCCCCCATTTTCGAAAATCAAAAATGGGGGAGGTGCTGGAGGGGGTAAAAATAGACCGCGCCTCTCTTTGGCCTGGCCTCTTGGTTAGGCCGTTAAGCGCGCCCGCCTTCCCGGATTATTCTGTCAGTCGCTAACCGCCGGTTGGCGGCGGCGGAAGACGCTCATCACCAGCCCGAGCACTCCGCGCAGCGGCGCCAGCGCCCAGGATACAAAGGCATTCACCAGCGCAAAGCCCTGGCTGAGCCAGACCAGCAGCGGCCGGAAAAAACGCAGGAAGGGCAGGTGCGCGTACGCCAGGCTCAGGGCTATGGTGGCGATCGAGATGCCGAAGCGGGTCCAGTCGCCGATTTCGATGTGAGCCAGGTCTTCAAGGAGCAGCTCAACGCCGATGTTAAGCACCAGGATATAGGCGGCCGTTTTCAGAATCGGCTCGCGCTCGACCACGTAGCTGAAGATGCCTGCCGCAAAGCGCATGACCAGGATGCCGATGAAGACGCCGAGCATGACCACCCACAGCTTGTCGGAAAGCGATACCGCCGCGACGACATTATCCAGACTGAAGGCCAGGTCCATCAATTCGACATTCAGCACCGTCAGCCAGAAGGTGCGGATCTGAATCTTGTTCGCGCCTTCGTCGCCGCCCTCATAGCCGTGCGCTGACAGGTCGTCCAGCGCCAGGCGGATCAGGTAAGCAGCGCCGACCAGTTTGAGCCACGGATTCTGGATGACGAAGCTGGCCATCAGCAGCATCAACCCGCGTCCGAGGTACGCCCCCAGCAGGCCGACGCGCAGGGCGGCCATGCGCTGCTTTCCAAGCGGTTTGTCCAGGATCTTGCCAACGCTCTTCAGGGCTTTCGGCCACGGGATCGGCTCGTGCTCTGGCAGGGTGGAGACCATGGCGCCCAGTACAGCGGCGTTGTCAATTGAGAGGATACCTTCCAGGAAGATCAGTTGCAAAACGATCGCGATAAATGAAAAGTCCATGGCGGCGCTCCTGGTTCGAAAAAAACAATCCCCTGGCGCGGCGGGCGCCCGGGATCTAACGTCTTCGTTCGGACCTGCAATCAGGCGAGGGGATAAGACAGTTTACTTATAACATATCCGCCCGATTTGGAAGAAAAAAACGTGCAGGATGTCCTGAAAGAGAGGAGGAATTTCATGGTGAATATTTGAGTATGCTCATATCTCAAGAGCTTCACTTTTTGTGATACGGGAAGTGCCTTTGAGGGAGCATGAAATGCAGATAGAAAGGAACACCCCCCTGTGGTTGGCAGGGGAGTGTTCGGATTCTGACTGGATTGGAGAGCTACTTGAAGAGAGCGGGCATCCAGTAACTGAAGGGTTTATCAGCAGTCACCACCACAGTGTTTGCCGGTAAGGTGAACACTTCTTTACCCATGGAGTAGCGCCCCAGATTGAGGTTGAAGCGGGTCTCCATCAACGTCGGTTTGACGGTGAAGGAGATGGTTGGAGAAATCTGGAGACCGGCGATACCCGGCATCTGGGGAACCCAGGCTAAAGCTTTGACCTCACCCGCGGTGAGGGCGCGGACAGGGAGCCCGATGACCTCCGCGCAGGTTTGCGCCAGCGGAATCATGTTCTCTGATGAGACATAAGTCATCCGGTCGGTCTGCAAGTCAACGCAGAAGCTGTCCATCGTGGAGCCAGGGAGGCTGTAACTGTAGGTTACCGTCTCGCTCATGTTCACGCGGGTCTTGTCTGGAGCGAAGGCGCCGTTGTAGCGGGTGTTCCAAATCTTGACCGTGGCGGTGGTGCCGTCAGCGGATTCCTCAACCACCTGTACACGCCAGCCGTATTGGGCATCATACTCCGACGGGTTGCCGGTGCCGCCAATGTAGCCGATTCCGGAAGGATACCAATAGCATCCAACCAAACCGGCATAAGGACCACTGGTGTAAAGGCTGCAGTCAAAGCGGAATGCCGTCATACCGTCATACCCTGGCGCATTGATGGTGTAGTAATCCATGGCGGGGATCACGGCGCTGGCGTCCCACTGCTTGGTGATCCAAGCCCAAGATTGGAAAGGTCCACGGTCGACATATTCGGCCCCAGGGTAATAGCCGAGCGAGTCGTCGAAGAAATCCACCAGTGGGCGGCCAGCGTATCTCTTACCGCCGTAGAGGAAGTCAACCGAGTCTTTCAACGAGAAGGGCGCGTCGCGCATCAAAGAGCGGTGCACAAGGTTTGCAGCTTCGTTGGGGTAACCCTGCGCAACCAGGTCTGGATCACGGTAGGGATCGCCATGGGAATCGACCACCAGCATTTGTCCCTTCGGGCCAAAGCTTGGATAGTCGGTCAGGTAGCTCATGATCTCGTTATCGCCGTACATGCCGTTGTTGTACCAGACCAGCAAGCCGGTGTTCGTTGGCCCATAGCGGAAGCGTGGGTCTCCCAGGCCGTTGTCGTAGCCGCCGTTTTTACCAACGTTGCGCCACTGCAGGTAGTAGGCCTGCTCGAAAATCTTATAACCGTCGTTGATCGTGAACAGGTCGGCAAAGTCCCAGTTATCCGGACCAGCCTCAGCGCCGTCATAGAACAATGTGTCAATACCTGATGTTACCTTGATTTCGTCCAGGAACGGGCCGACATATTCGGTACCCCAGTCGGTCATATACCAGAAGCGCAGCAGAACGTTTTCCCCGGCGTAAGCCGAAAGATCAAACGTCTCCAGCTCGTAATTGGGGTACGATGCCGTCCAGCCGCTGAAACCGTAGATGCCAGCCGCGCAGAGGTCATCCGGCAAACCGTAGAGATATCCGATCCAGTTTGGATCGTGCGTGCAGATCATGTTCGGGCTGGTGAGGAAGTCCCAGGTCGCGCCGCCATCCTTAGAAGCCTGGACCCAAAGGAAGTCCCACTCTGCTTCGATGTCATAGACCAGCTCGAATTCGAGCGAACCACCGCCGGCAGGGACCGCGATTGGCGTCTTGAGGGTCATCATCGAGTTCAGTAACGGCGCTTTACCGCCCCAGAACATATAGCTGCCGGCATAGGGCATAATTCCGAGCGGCGCCCGGCCTTCCGGTAGAATAATCTTGGCGGCGCGGTAAACGCCCTCGCCTCCCGGGAATTCTCCTGCCTGGCCGAGTTTTACGGTATAAACCTGGGTGGGGTCAACAATGGTGCGCGGATTGAGCCAGCCGAACCAGTCCAGATGCATTGGATCCAGCGCGGGCGGCTGGTAGCCGATCGGGTAACCGGTCCAGTCGTCGGCCATCAGCGTCCAGAACCCTGCCGAGGCCTCGCCGCCAGTATAAGCATACAGGTCGACAGCCCCAAGGTTGTGACCATATTCATGGGCGAAAACGCCAATGCCGCCGTTTTCGGGCATGGTGATGTACGGGCCTACTTTCATGGTTGTGCCAGGAATGGTGGTATTCGGCAGACTGGAGGAGTGCGACCAGACAGCCGATTCGCCGTAACCGGATTGGACTGCGCCGGGGTCGGGATCGAAGTCCACCGCCACGCGGTTGAGCAGGACGGTGCTGTCTTCCTCGCCATAGCCGGCATGCACAACCCACAGCCGGTCGATTATGCCGTTGCCGTCCAGGTCATAATTGGCCCAGTCGAATCCGGGGAGCTCGCCGGCGGCGCGCATTTCCTCGACCTTTGTTAAGGCATCTAAAACCATGGTCTGGGCCGTACCAGCCCCAGGGGTGTTGCCATAGGCGCCGATCAGGGTGGAGGAGGTGGTTGACACCGAGCGGCGGCCGGGGCACTCGTCCGATCCGTACCAGGTCGCCGAGTGATCCAGGGGGATCCAGCCAATGATGTCGCCTTCTATGTCATACAGACCGCCAGACATTTCGTTGTAATATTGGCGAACGGATTTACCGGTGAAGTCTTCAAAGACGACCGATCCATCCTGGCGGGTGTAGTCAAACTTAATCCCGTCACCGAACATGAAGGCGTCGAACCATTCCTTGCTGAAATCCTCGGTCCAGATCGTGTCGCCCGAGCGGTCGGCGGCCGAGATCGGGCGCGGGAGCTCGTTGTGCAGCGTAGGACCATACGTGATATCAATAGGTTCGGTCAGCGCGTCTACGCCCATTTTCTCGGCGATCTTATCGGCGATGACGGAACAATTACCTTCGCCAACATCTTCGTTAGGATCGGCGATGCCCAGGGGATCCCAATGAGAATTAACGGGATCCCAGGTGAATGTGTCAGTGCCGGCAAACTCAACCAGAACGACCAGCACGCGGTCGTCCGCGGTTTTAGCGAGGGCATTGGCCTCAACAGTTTTGCCTTCTTTCAGGAGCTTCATGCGCTCCTGGATGCGCTTTACCTCGATAGGATTGCGCTGGTTGAGGAATTTCAAATCGCTGGTGGAGTAGGCAGCTCGGTCCGTGGATTGAAGCCGCGCCTCAAGATCCTGAGCGGTGACTTGCACTTCATCTTCGGGATAAGGTGGCATGGCGGCTGTAGGCTGAACAACCGCGAAACTCACCGCCAACGTCACAATCAGCATGATGGAAATCCATAATTGACGTTTCATAAGACATCTCTCCCTTTTGATCTTGATCTTCATTTTTTGATTGGCGGTTCACCGCCGCACATCATCTGTGGATAAATTCAAGGCGGATCTGATTTCGTTGACCTCCTTTCCATGGCTTAGCAGGGACGCCAAGACAGCCTGATTCAGCGCCGCTCGGCGGCGATCAGGAAGGGCTGGCTGGATCGGATTTTATCTTGGCGATAGCTGACCAAAATTGCTCCCGCCTGGAGCTGTGCCTGATGCTCAGGCCCACCACGCGTACCGGTATTATGCTGCGCAGGCGGCCCGTTCACCAGCAACGAAAACCATAAACGCTGATTTGAATTAAGGAGAATAAACGGCGGATAGAAAATGCAGCGGCTATGAGTGGGAATCTGCCGTCTCTGTAATCATTATATAGCGAATCAAACGAAAGGCAACCGGGAACACCCGCTGAATTTCAATGGATCCAGCAGGGGATGTTTGCATGTCCGCCCGCGGCGCTCCTCTTCTTTACCCCGCCGCTTTCACCAGGTGATAGGTCTTCTTCCCGCGGCGCAGCACCAGGAAGCGCCCCTCCAGCAGGTCGCCTGTCCGCACAACCTGATTCGCCTCCTCGACCCGGCGGTTGTTGAGAGATACCCCGCCCTCGGCGATGGCCCGGCGGGCTTCACCCTTCGATTTCATGAAGCCGCTGGCAACCAGCAGATCGACCAGGGTCATCCCGCCTTCCAGGGCGTTCCGCGGCAGCTCACTGCTGGGCACCTCGGCGAAAATATCCTCGATCTCGGCCGCCGAAAGCCCGTTGATCTCGCCGCCGAAGAGAACCTGGGCAGCCTGTTCGACCCGGGCAAGCGCGGTCGGGCCGTGGACGGTCTGGACCAGCTCGCGCGCCAGGCGGCGCTGAGCCTCGCGCCGCTCGGGGTGCTCGCGCAGCGAGGCTTCCAGCTCCTGGATTTCGGCCTGGGTCAGGAAGGTGAACACTTTGAGGTAGTGGACCACATCCCGGTCGTCGGTGTTGAGGAAATACTGGTACAGGCGGTACGGCGAGGTGCGCTCGGGCGAGAGCCAGACCGAGCCGGCCTCAGTCTTGCCAAATTTGCTGCCGTCCGCCTTGGTGATCAGCGGATAGACCATGGCCTGAGCCGACCCGCCGGTCACCCGACGGATCAGTTCGACGCCGGCGGTGATGTTGCCCCACTGGTCCGAGCCGCCTGTCTGCATCTGGCAGTTTTCGGTCTGGTAGAGGTGGAGAAAATCATAGGATTGGAGCAGCATGTAGCTGAACTCAGTGAAGGAGATGCCGTCCTCGCGCTCCAGGCGGGTGCGAACCGACTCCTTGGTGATCATGTAATTGACGGTGAAGTGCTTGCCGATGTCGCGCAGAAATTCGACCAGATTCAGCTTCAGCAGCCAGTCGGCGTTGTTCATCACCCGCGCAGGGTTGGTCTTGACCTCGAAGTCGAGGAAGTGAGCCAGCTGGTCTTTGATCGCGGCGACGTTGGCCTCGATCATCTCGCGGGTCATCAACTGGCGCTCGGCGCTCTTGCCGCTCGGGTCGCCGATCATGCTGGTCCCCCCGCCGGCCAGGGCGATGGGATGGTGCCCAAAGCGCTGCAGGCGGGCCAGGGCGAGCAGCGGCACCAGATGGCCAATGTGCAGGCTGTCGGCGGTGGCGTCAAAGCCGTTATAGATTGTAACCTTCTGGGTGGCGAGCAGGCTGGCGGCGCCCTCGGTATGATCGTAAATCATGCCGCGCCATTTCAGTTCGTCAAAAGCGGACGGTGCCATAATGATCTTTCTAGGTTAACGGAATTCCTGAGCGAGGCCCTCCTCCCCGCCTGGCAGGGTTCATGCTATTGTAATGACCCCGGCCTCAGATTGCAAGACCCGCGCAGGGTCAGCCGGCGGCAATCAGCTCGCCGACCGTCCGGGTCAGCTCGGCCATCCGCTCCACGGCGGCTTCCAGGTCGCGCGAATCGCCGGTAAGCGCGGAGAAGGTCGCCTCGACCTGCGCGCGCCGCTGCGGCGGGCGGCGCGGGAAGTTTTCGGCCAGCTCGACCGCGCCCTTCTCGTTCAGCCAATAGACCCCATTGAGGGCGAAGAGGGTTTGCAGCAGGCAGGAGAGGGCGCGGAAACAGCAGCCGGCCACGTAGGCCGGGTCGCTCTGGGCGGCGCCCTTGCGGCCAATTTGCAGGCTGAAGTCGCTTTCCCAGAAAAAGGCGTCGATCACCGCCTGGCGGAGCGCCGGCGGGTAGGGGACGGTCTTCTCGCGCAGGGCGGCCACAGCCCCACGCGGATCGTAGAGCACCCGGCAGAGGGCAACCTCGCCCATATAGACGTGGCTGGGAAAACCGTGCGGGTGACCGGGCTGGTAGTGCATGGAGATCACCCCCCGGCGGCAGTCTTCGATCACCTGGGCAACCCGGGTCAGGTCGCGGTAGAGGAAGTCAACCGACAGCCCGTGGACCTTCAGCCAGCCGCCGCCGTTGATCCAGGGCCCCCAGCCGCCAATGGGGGTGAGCAGGCCGGCGCGGCGCTCGTCATCCAGCGAAGCTGCCAGGCGGTCGAGCGCGGGAATGTCGAGCGGTTCGTCCGGGTGATAGTAGATGCCCAGGTCGAGATCGGAAGTGGGGCGGTGCGAGCCGCGCCCGCGCGATCCCCCGATCACCACCGCCGCCACGCCGGGCAGGCTGCCCAGGCTGGCGGCAATTTGCATGGCGAGCAAGTCAACGTCCATGGATCCTCCACCGGCGGGTAACACCCTTTATTGTAGCGCGAATGGAGAAAAAATTCTCCCGGGAGCGAGATGCTCCCGGGAGACGGCTTCAGGAAGAATTCAACGGCGCCCGCAGCCCGGGCGCGTGAACCCGGCTACCGGCGCAGAAAAGTATCCTCACGCTGAGCAGGGCGACTCTCGCGTTCGGTCAGTACCAGTTGGCGCTGATTGTTGGGCTGCATGCCGCGCTTCACCGCTTGCGGTCAGAAGGTTCCGGGCTGACCAGACAGAGCGCGATGAAGACGACCCCAACAACTGCCACGACCAGATATACCACTGCTGCCATTTCTACCTCCTCTTCCTGAAGGAACCGGTAAGCTGCGCTTGTCTAGAGGTGTGGTACTAGTATTAACCCTCTATACGCAATTTAGTGGCGGCCTGACGGCAGATTCTTGCAGCTTCGCTTGGGGGCCTTGCCGGTAAGTAAGTACGGTAAATCTTGTGGTGCCCCCTTACTTAGTGCAAGTTTTCTATATTCATTATACAGTTCGAAGGTGCGTTTTAACTTTATGAATCTGTTAAGAATCGTCCAGACAGGCGCCGACGTGGAATAACGGTTACCTTACTTGTACAATATATACGCAAAAAGACCGTTAAAAGTTCCCGGGAGGGAGATGGATTACGTGTCCGGTGTCAGGGGTCAGGTTTATTCGCCGATGTGATCGGAGTTCAACCGCGCCTGTACCGTCAAACTTGCCACGCGGCCTGCTCATTACCAGCCCCCTGTCATTCTGAGCGCAGCAAAGACCGTTAAAGGTTCCCGGGAGGAGTATGGACTACGGGTCTGGTGTCAGGTATGTTCGCCGATGTGATCGGAGTTCAACCGCGCCTGTACCGTCAAACTTTCCACGCGGCCTGCTCACGACCAGCCCCCTGTCATTCCAAGCGCAGCGAGGAATCTTTTGTGCGGTGAAGATTTCTCCCGGCATAGCCGGTCGAAATGACAGCGGCCTTCGCCAGGACGCGGCCATCTCTGCCCGCCCTGCGCACTGCCCGCCATTCAGCAGGGCGGCTCTTGGAAAAGCCTGTTGCAAGCGAAAAAAAGAGCCGGGCAGGCCGGCTCTTAGATTCCGAATTCAGGCCATTTACTTTTGAACTTGAAGGAACGATGGCCAGCCAGCGTCACTATCTTTCTGATAATTAAAGTTTATTACAGAAGTACCAGAAAACCAGAGAGATGCCCCAATAAGCGATGCAGTAAATTCGGTCGGATTAGATGAATCTGAAGTCCCAGTGATATGGATACTGCTATCAGGCGCAAAAATTGTACCTCCAAATGTGTTATCAGAGGTGCCGTTGATCTTTATGATTGCCTCCACACCCAATGGCACATAAAGCAATACGTCTTCGACAGCCCCATTCTGCGCAGTAATTGGTGGTTCACTCTCTGCGTTTGGTGCAAGTAAATCAGTTCCCACATTACCATTAATAGTAAAATCATTACCTGTGTAGTAAATTGTTACCCCTTCGCCATAGACTGCCCCATTAGCACCCATTCTTACAGTGCCGCTAACACAGTACAATCCTGGTAAAAGATGAACAGGGTCATCAAAAGTCCAGGATGTGTAATTCCCGTAGGAAATTTCCCCTTCCCCTGTGGATTTATTGATATTGCCATCCGAAGAGCCGTAACTTTGTAGACCGATACAACGCTCGCCCATGTTCGGGATCAGTTCTTGACCCGTCAATGGGTGAACTTCGGGATCGAGAGATGCTTCAGGCAAGAAATCACACTTATCCTCATAACCCTCATGGCATGTTACATCCTCCCCAGAAAGTGAAGTGGTTGCGTTTTTATTCTTTATTACACAAGTATTTGAATAGGCTCCGTTGGCATATAATTCTAGTGAAGCCGAGTCAAGCCAAATACACCCAGGATTCTTATTTCCACCGAGTTGTTTGTCAGTACCGTCACCAAGGCTTACTAATGGCCCATAGTCTCCCCCCTTTAATTGTGGTCGAACTCGAGTTTTCGAATAGACCGTATTACGCATAACTCCGCCGGTGAACAAGTGGACGAAGGAGGTATTGGTCTCTCTGGACAGCATCACCTCCACGTCCAAGTAGTCATCATTGACGGATGAGCCTTGAGAGCAACTCACTCTGACTCCATGGTCGTGGCCTGGGACGCCCAGCTCACCATCGGCGGCGATGACGTAATCATTCAAACCTGCGCTGGCAATTGCAGCGTTGATTGCGGCGTTGACGCTAGATGCCAATGAAGTACTGCTGCAATTCCAGTCGCGCATGGAAATGTTGTTAGCCTGGACGATATCGGCAGCGGCGCCGGCGCCGGCCAGGCTGGCGGCATCCGCCGCGCTTTGCGAATAGCGTCGGTCGGCGAAGATCATCCCGCCGTCGATGGCCAGGGCGGTGAAGCCGAGCAGGCCGATGATAACGAGTACCAGCAGGATCAGGATTTGCCCGCTTTCGGATGAATATCGTTTCTTCATGATAGCCTCCTCCTTATGGAGTAGATGAACAGGCAGGCCGGACAATCCGGTCTTGAATTTCAACATGCATGGGCACGGATCCGTCGGGTATGAATTCGCCGAGGAACGGCATGGTGATCTCGGTGGTGTGGTCGATGATGATGGTGGCGGTTTTTCCGGCGCAGCCGTAGTCCGGCGCAGTCTTCCCGGATGCGTAATCGCTGGCAGACGCCGCAGCGCAATCCAGGCCGCCGATCTCGATGTTGACCGTGTAGTTGTTATCCGGCAGGTTCTGCATCACCCGGGCGGCAATATGGGCGCAGTCGTTGGGGAAGACCGCGGCGTAGCCGGCGCCCTCCTGGGCGGCGTCGCGCATGGTCAGGTACTCGTACATCATGCGTCCCAGGTCGATCACCCCCGCGAGCAGGATCAAGAGGAAGACCAGCACCAGAGCCAGCTCAAGCAGGCTTTGACCTTTTTCAGATTGTTTGGTTATCGGTTTCTTCATCGTCCATCTCGCGGGTTAGGGGTATGAGAGAGTACAATCGTTGGTGCCATCGGAGAATGTAAGGTCAATGTTGGTTACGGTAACATCCACTTTCTTGAATACAAAACGCAGGATGGATTCTCCACCAAACGGGATGAACAGCGGTGGGTCAGGGTACCAGGTTAATTGTCCAGCGTTACTGGGGCCTGTCCACTTACGGGTGAAATCGACGCTTCCGTAGGGTTTGAAATCGATATGATCTAGCAGCCGCCCTCCATCGGTATTCCAACTAATGGAGACCACAGTCAATTGCATGATGTAGTCATTTGGATTCGTAAATGCCAGATCATAATAGATAGTGGATGCAGTTGACCCGACATTCCATTCGCCCTCGCATTCGGGCGGCAGGGGTGTTGGTGTAATCGTCGGTGTGTTTGTTGGCGTTCCAGTCCGTGTCGGTGTCGCGTTTGGATCAACCGTACGGGTTGGAGTCGGCGTATTTGGCGGCGGTCCCATTGTGATAGTGGGAGGAATACTCCCAGGATTTCCACTGGTCGGCTCTAGCGTCCATTCCAAGAAGACCTGCCTGATGATCGTACGTCTGGCGGTCGATTGGAGCGTCAATTGCGGGATAACCCCGGTAATCGAGCGGAAATGGATGGACGCGGTCACGTGCACCCGGTCGCCAAGGACAGTCTGCTCGCATGTTTTTGGATTTCCATAACCATCGTCATACTGAATTCCAATATTCATATCCCCGGCAAAAAAGCCGACCCGCCGGGCGGCGCTCTCCAAACCCGCGGGGTCGCACAGGGTTTCCACCGCCGCGCCGTAGCGCGCGCCCTCTCGCGCAGCCGCGAATACCGAGGTGTACATCAAAAACATGCGTCCAAACTCGATGATGCCCAATACCAGCAGTAAAAACACCGGGAACGCCAGGGCAAATTCGAGCATGCCCTGTCCCCTGCGGCGGTCTTTCAAAATTTTCCGGCTAAGTTTGAAACTCATCAGCCACCTCTTTCTTCAAACTGAGGATCTGGCCCCCGTCAGGTGTGCGGTAAAGCAGGAGGGCAATATTTCCCTCGCTGATAGGGTACCGGATACCGGCCTATCTTGCTATCCGTATTGACCCTTATTTCCCGATCCAAATCATACTGATTTTGGGCGGTCGGCTTCTTCTCCAACGAACGCCGCCGGCAGGTCCTCCTGATCAGACGACCCTCCGTGAAATCGCCATCGTTTCGCCCGGAGGAAGTCAAACAAAAAGAGCCGGCGTCGAGCCGGCCCTTGTTTGCCAGACAACCCGCGCTACTCTTCCACTTGAATATAGGAAGGCCAGCCGGCGTCCTTTTTCTCGTCGTACTTCAGGTTGATATAAGAGGTACCCGAAATCCACACCGTCTGGCCGATGAGCGACACATCCATCTCAGTTGGATTCGTGATATCCGAGGTGCCGGTGATTTTGTAGTAACTCCCCGGCGCCCAGAGTGTACCCGAAAAGATATTGCCCGCATTGCCGTTAATTTTGATGTCGGCGTGGATGTCCTTCGGGACATACAGCAGCACGTCCTCGATCGCGAAATTATCCGGCTCAACCCCGTTTAGATTCGGCGCCGATAACTCTGAATTCGCGTGGCCGTTGATGGTCAAATCAGTTCCGGTATAGTAGATGGTGATCCCTGTGCCGTCAATTTCTCCGCCCGCATTCATGGATACAGTTCCAGAGACGCAATACAGTCCCGGGTTCAGGTGGACCGGGTCTTTGAAGTCCCAGGAAGTATATCTTCCCGGCTCGATCGTGCCGCCGCCGCCGTCTGACGAACCATAGTTCGGCAGTTGGCTGCACCGATCGTTTAGAGTGTCGAGGTCGAACAATTCCTGACCGGTCATCGGGTGATATCCAGGATCCAATACTTTCGTGCCGCCCGTCAGGTTGATGTTTTCGGCGTCGCACTGGGTGCCCACATGGCAGGTGACGTTGCCATTCGTGATTTTCACATCTGCATTATTCTTCACGTACACGCAGTCGTTCGAATAGACTCCGCCGCCGGTGAGTACGGTCACCAGGGAGCCCGAATCAAAATGAACGCCGCCGCCCACCTGCTTGTCGCATTCCGTGCCCATCCCAACGATAGAGGCGCCGTTGCCGGCCTTCACCAGCGGCTTGACCCGCGTTTTGGAATGGACCGTGTTGCGCATCACCCCGCCAGTGAACAGATGGACGAATGACGTGCTGGTCTCTCTGGACAGCATTACTTCCACATCGATGTACTCGCCAGCGTCATCACAGGTCACCTTTACACCGTGATCATGGCCGGGAGCGCCGAGCGAATTGTCATTTGCGACGATGTAATCGTTGGCGTCCGCGCTGGCAATCGCTGCGCTGACCGCGGCGCTGACGCTGTTTTTTAATGCCTGGCTGTTGCAGCTCCATGACACCGGGCCGATCTCGTTTTCCTGAACGATCACTGCAGCCGCGCCCGCGCCCGCCAGGCTGGCTGCGTCGGCGGCGCTCTGAGTGAACCGCCGGTCGGCGAAGATCATCCCGCCGTCAATGGCCAGGGCGGTGAAGCCGAGCAGACCGATGATCAGCAGCACCATCAGGATCAGAATCTG
>CAZMCF010000029.1:0-33403 GCA_964564935.1 uncultured Anaerolinea sp.
GCGTAAAATCCCGTACATTCACATCCGTTTTTCAACAGATCGAGAGCCGGTAGGCCCTTAAGACTTTACGCTCAGCGGAGAGGGTGGGATTCGAACCCACGGTGGGTAAATACGTTATTAACCAGCATCATAACCGGTGCTGGTTATATTTAATACTTAAGTTTAGCAACTTCGCATGAGTGTTCCCAATCCTTGATACTTTCCCGCTATCCATCTGGGGAACAGATCATCAATTGTTTCCTTGATGTGTCTGGCTCGTTTACAAACAAGGCGATGGTGATAGAATCTGGTTGGCGGTCAAGCTGGAAGTTGCAAATTAGAAGAAACGATGGATTTGGTAGCAACTGTTTCTTTTGCTTGACCAGTTACCGATTACAAACCGCGCGATAAATATATGTGGCTGTGAGATTGATGTCCACACTCCTGCTTGCCACCAAATTCAACTTTCCCCCTCCTCGGCCTAATCTCGTGCCGCGTCCACGACTGCTAGAGCGACTGGATGCTGGTTTATATCAGGCCAATGGTTTTACCCGTAAACTCACCCTGGTTTCCGCACCGGCCGGGTACGGCAAAACTACCCTGATCGCAGAATGGCTGAACCAATGGAACAAAGGCTTAAGGATAAAGGAGGAAGTTCAACCCTCCACTTCCACTCAGGGCAGGCCTTCATCCCTTACCTTTCATACGTCTAGAGTTGCCTGGCTGTCACTGGACGAAAGCGATAACGACCTAGCACGGTTCCTGGCCTATTTCATTGCCGCGCTAAAAGGGGTGGACGAACGTCTTGGGGAGACCGCCCTGTCCACCTTCCAGTCTCCTCAGCCGCCCCCCTCCGAGATCGTACTGACCAATTTGATTAACGACATCGCGTCAGTCTCCACTCCTTTCATCCTGGCCCTCGACGACTATCATGTAATCAATTCTCCTCCCATTCACCGGCAATTAACCTTTCTACTGGATCACCTCCCACCCCAAATCCACCTGGTTATTCTGACGCGGGAAGACCCCCTCATACCCATCACACGGCTACGCGCCAGGGGACAGGTGCTCGAGATCCGTCAAGATGATTTGCGCTTTACCGTTGGTGAAACTGCGGAATTTCTAGAGCGCGTGATGGGATTGTCACTCTCTTCCGACGAGATTGCCAAGCTTGAGCGCTGCACCGAGGGTTGGATCGCGGGCTTGCAACTAGCTGCGCTTTCCATGCAGGGGCGCCAAGATCTATCAGGCTTTGTCCAGGCCTTCACAGGCTCATCTCGCTTCATCCTGGATTATTTAGTAGATGAGGTGTTCGAGCGGCAGTCTCCCGATGTGAAGGATTTCCTGCTACAGACCTCGATTCTTGAGCGTTTATCTGGCCCATTGTGCGATGCAGTGACAGGGAAAACTGCCAGCCAGGAGCTGCTGCAGGTGTTGGAGCAGTCCAACCTGTTCATTGTGCCCCTGGATCAATCGCGCCTCTGGTATCGTTATCACCATTTATTTACCGAGTTGCTGCGTCATCGGCTGCGGATTTCCCATCCTGCTTTTGAAATCGAGTTGCACCAACGAGCCAGTTGTTGGTTTGAAGCTGAAGGTCTGACAGGCGAGGCCATCCAGCATGCTCTAGCCGCGCAGGATTGGAGGCGAGCTGGAGCTCTCATTCAAAGTATTTCGGCGTACCATCTAAAACGCGGCGAAGTGCTGACAATAATTGGCTGGTTCCAATCATTGCCTGAAGAATTGCTTTTATCCGATCCACGTTTGTGCTTTGAGTATTGCTGGCCATTGCTTCTGGTAGGCCACTATGATGTGGCTACCCCGTTGCTGGAGCGTCTAGAACAATCTGCGATCAATATTCCTGCTTTTTTAGGCGAAATTTATGCCGCTCAGGCTTATCTTGCCCGCGGCGTGGGGAACCATGAGCGCATGATCCAGCGCTCCCAGCAGGCGTTGGAGTTATTGCCGAAAAGCTCAATGACTTCCAGAGGCATCGTAGCGCTGAATTTAGGTTTGGCCTACTGGCATATTGGACAGATGGGCGATGCCGAAAAAGTATTAACGGAAGCATTGGAAATTGCTCATGCCACAGGCAATCTCTATGCAGCCCTGACAGCCTTGATCTTTTTGGGGCGCGTGATCGCCGTGCGCGGGCAATTGCACCAGGCGGCGGAATATTTCAACCGCGCTATCCAGCAAGGGGAAAATATCCCGATTAACGCACTGGCGTATATAGATTTGGCTACCTTGTATTACGAGTGGAATAAGCTAGATGTGAGTGATATATATTTGCAGAAAGCAGTTGCACTCTGCCGGCAATCGCAAAATGACGAATTTCTCGTCGGCTGCTTGCTTTTGTGCTTGCGCCTGCGAATTGCGCAAGGAGATACAGTGGGCGCCGAAGAAGCGTTGGAGCAAGCCTGGGAGCTGGTGCACGCAGGAAATATTCCTGGACCAATGGAGAAACGAGTGGATGTAGCCCAGGCGTATTTATTGATATACAAAGGTGAACCTATTGGGGAGTGGGGTCAAAAACTGACTGATAATGTGGATTGCCACCCGTTCTACAGGTTCCTGGGGGTGACCAAAGCCCGAATTTTACAGGGTGCGCATGCCAGGGCCTATCTAGAAAGCTTAAGCCAGACAGCGCAGGCTAATGAATGGGGCTATGGGTTAGTTGCGATCCGTGCATTACAGGCGTCCTTAGCCGAAACCCAGGCCGATGCGCTGAACTATTTGGCCGAAGCGCTGCATCAAGCCGAAGGTAGCGAATTTATCCGCGCGTTTGTAGAGGTGGGGGAGAAGTTGATCCCACTCTTGCGAGAAACGGTGAGACGAGGGGTTTTTCCTGATTATGCGCACCGGATCCTGGTCGTGATGACAGGAAAGGGCGAAATAGCGGGGGTGGACATATCTCCCTTGATTGAACCATTGAGCGAGCGCGAGCTCGAGGTGCTACGGTTGGTGACAGCCGGGATGTCCAACCGGGAGATCGCTAATGAACTGGTCATCTCCACAGGGACGGCGAAATCTCACATTCATCATTTGTGCGGGAAGTTAGGGGTACGCAACCGCACAGAAGCTGCAATGAAGGCCAAGGAACTGGGATTGGTTTAAGGCGAGAGAAAATCTCGCCCTTCTTTTTTTAAACCCCCTGATCTACTGTTTGGTAGATGCGTACAGGGGGTTGATTGGCGTATAGTTTGTGTGCAGGAGAGGTTCGAAAGGAGTTGAAAATGAATTCACGTATACGTTTTGGGCTTGGCATCCTGTTATCCGCCTTGAGTGGTGTGATGCTTTTACTGGCTTTCCCGCCTTATGGGATATGGTGGCTGGCCTGGATCGCTTTTATACCGGGCATATTTGCCCAATACCGGCTCTTGCCTGTCAAGTATTCTAGCCTGGCACCAGCTATCTATTTGCTGGTCTGGTTGGGTCCATATCTGGCGAGGCTGTTTGGCACGGAGTTTGGCCCATTCTTCACCTATCTCGGTGTGTTGGTTGGGGTCCTTTCCTATTTGACCTATCGCGAGCGGGCTTTTATCGAACGAACCCGATACCGTTGGCTGGTCTTGCAAGGTGTGGTCGCCTGGGTGGGGTTTGAGATGGTGCGCGCCACCTTCATACCGGTTATCGCAACCAGCGCCTTCATCGGTTATTCCCAGGCAACCCAGGCCTGGTTGATCCAGCCCGTATCGATTTTCAGTATCTACGGGTTGAACATCGTTATCATGCTGGTGAATTATGCACTGGCGCAAGGGGCAATCGCTTGGTATGACCGCGGGCAGTCTTATCAAGCCGACCTGAGGCTTGATGTGCGCTATGCCCGAAAATGGTTGGCGGCGGGGGGTGTCATCCTGGCGGCTTGGATCGGGGTTAGCCTGGTTATTCTGAATAGCGCCCCGAAGGATGCGCCGACCATTCGCGTGGCCGCGCTGCGAGCAAATTATCCACTCCCTGCCCACCGGGACGAAGTCAATACCTCACAGGCGAGGTTTGAGAAATTTGCCCAACAGGCACGTGAAGCTGCTGCACAGGGAGCCAAGGTGCTCTTTACCTCGGAGATGATGTTTAATTTTGACCCGCAACTGGAATTCACGGAAGAGTTCCGTGCAATCGCTAAAGAAACCGGCGCTTACATCTTCATCGGATATTCGGTTCTCAACAAAGAGGAGCCGAGGCGCAACCAGACGGTATTGCTCAGCCCGCAGGGTATGTTCTCGGAAGTGTATAACAAGACCCATATCCCCCCAGGCGAGTTCTATGATGTGAAGGGCGGTACGTTCCCAGTCTTCGAGACGATTTTTGGACGCATGGCAGCTTTGATCTGTGCAGACGGCAACTATACCGACGTTGCCCGCAAATTGACCACAAACGGTGCGCAGCTGATCGCCGCGCCCTACAAGGAATTCCCTGGCTTTGGTGAGCAGCTTTGGCAGAACACGACCTTCCGTGCCGTTGAAAATCAAACCGCAGTGGTCGTGACCGGCGCGACCAGTGTAGCCGCGATCATCGATCCTTATGGCCGGTTGGTTGCACTGGATGTTAATAAAGATGGTTCTGAGTTAGTTTTGACCGGTGATGTCAGCCTGGGCTCAGGCTCTGGAACACTCTACTCCTCCCTGGGTGACATCCTCGGTTGGGCTTCGTTGGCAGGGCTTGCTGGTTTCCTGGTTTACATGGCTGTTGAGACAAAGCTGAAAAAAACAGCGGCACAGAGTAAACCGATTCGTGAGACTCCTTAAACCAGAAAAACTTCGTTTAGCTAGAAAAAAAGAAGAAAGGAAATGGAAATGAACAAGTCAAAACTCTTATGGGGGCTCGTCTGTCTTGTCATCGCAGCGGGATTGACCGTAGCCAACCTGATCCTTCCGCCCGAAAACCTGATGTTCAAGATCGGCGACATCAACATGCCCTGGATCCCACCGGTTGCACTAGGGATCGTGGGGATCATTCTACTTGCTACCATGAACCAGCCTGAAGAGAAGAAAGCAGAAACGAAAGAAGAAGTGATCATTGATCCTGCAAAAGCTGCTCTCAATAAACGCTTGGAAACCGTTGCCTGGGGCGCGTTCCTGGTCATGCTGGGTGGATTTATGTTCGTGCCAGATGAGATCATCAAAGGCGGCTGGTGGTCCATTGGCGTCGGTCTGATCTTCTTGGGCTTGAACGCGGCGCGCTATTTCAACGGCTTGCGGATGAGCGGATTTACCACCTTCCTGGGCATCATTTCGGTCATCGGTGGGGTGTTAGATCTGGCTGGAATGGAAGGCGTGAATGGCGCTGTGCTGCTCATTGTCCTGGGCGGCTACTTGATCTTGAAGCCGTATTTTGAGAAGCGCCAGCTTTTTGGCAAAGCTGAACGGGGTTGATAAGTGGTGTTTCAGGCAAGCCCCGGAATGGGGGAAAAGGGGCTTGCCTGAATTTATCATACCTGGCATGTGGGAGAGTCGCAATGCAGCGCGTGGAAATCCGTGTCAAGAGTCATATAGACGAGAATTGGACCGAGTGGCTTGAAGGATTTACCTTGACTCATACCGAACATGATGAAACAGTCCTGACGGGTGCGGTCAAGGATCAGGCTGCTTTGTACGGTTTGATGGCCAAGTTACGCGACCTGGGCGTGAAACTTATCGCGGTTAATTTTCACACAACTGAGGATGGTTTCCTCGAAGAGGATCATCCTACTGGATAAAGATCTCAGACTCACGAATGAAGTTGATGTAACCCAAAAGTAAGATCGCCCAGCTGTCACTGAGCGATCTTGGGCGTGAAGATCACGCCAAAGCGTAAAACCTCGTTCTTTCACACCCGTTTTTCAACAGATCGAGTGCCGGTAGGCCCACAAGACTTTACGCTCAGCGGAGAGGGTGGGATTCGAACCCACGGTGGAGGGAACCTCCACAACGGTTTTCGAGACCGCCCCATTCGGCCGCTCTGGCACCTCTCCAATCTTGCAGGGCTCATTATAACAAACACCCACACGATTTACCAAGCCTTTTCTTCCTGACGGACGAAAAACCCCGCCTGCGAAGGCGGGGCTTTTTGGATTGTCCGGTTGAAGGGCCCGTAGATATGGATTCGCTTGAAGCCAATCCAGGTCTTTTCAACCCCTAGCGATTGGAACTACTTGCTGGAAAGGAAGCGGGTCACTTTCGTCCCGCAGACCGGGCAAACGCCCTTCGCCATTCTACGGCCGCTCTTTGAGACCTCAACGGTCCCGTTCTTGATCGATCGCTTTGCGCGGCATTTGACACAATAAGCTTCAAAATCCATCGAATTTCCTCCTTTGGTCCAGTTAGGCGTATAGACTTATTCTATCACGCTTGTCAAGCCTTTTGAGGATGAAAATGGAGATTTTTACTGTTTTTTTACAATGTTTTTGGTTTTTTTCTTAAAAATCTGGTTAAATCTGGGCGATTTGCCGGTATTCGGGGTAATGGATGCGGTCCATGCCGATCGCGCGCAGTTTATCCATTAGAGCGCCGGCTGCTTTTGGTTCGCCGTGGACTAAAAAGAGTTCTTTCAACCCGGGAGCCGCCTGAGCGTAGCGCAGAAGCATGTTCTGCCCGGCGTGGGCAGAGAAGCCGCCGATCGTGATCACTTCTGCTCTTCGATCATATAACTCGCCAAAGATGCGAATGGTGTTCGCCTGTTCGGCCAGGCGGCGGCCGAGGGTGTCGGGCGCCTGCCAGGAGACGATAAGCACCGTGTTGCGCGGATTTTGGATATTGTTGCGCAAGTGATGCAAAATGCGGCCGGTTTCGGCCATGCCCGAGGCGGAAATGATCACCATCGGGTCTTTTCGGTCGTTGAGCGCTTTGGATTCGTCCACCGATTGGATGTAGGTCAACTGCGGGAAACTCAAGGCCGGGTGGCGTTCTTCGCGCACGAATCGCTGGGTTTCCTCGTCGAACAAATAGGCGTGTTTCTTGAAAACCTGGGTGGCGGCGGAGGCCAGCGGGCTGTCCACATAGACCGGGAAGGGCGGGAGTTCGCCTTCAGTCATCATCCGATTCAGGTCGTAGACCAGTTCCTGGGTGCGCCCGACCGCGAAGGAAGGGATGATCACCTTCCCGCCGCGGGCGAATGTCCGCCTGACCGCGTCGCGCAGTTCCCGGTACGCCTGTTCGGGGTCATCGTGGTCATCGTCGCCGTAGGTGGATTCCATGATGAGATAATCGGCTTTTTCGGGCAGGACCGGATCTTTCATCAATGGAAGATTCAGCCGGCCGATGTCGCCGGAAAACCACAGGCGGAATTTCCGTCTCTTTTCCTCGATATCGAGGACAATGCTGGCCGATCCGAGGATGTGACCGGCGTCGAAGAAGCGGGCAACGACTCCAGGCACTGGCTCAAAGGACTCATTGTAATCCATCGGCAAGAAATAATCTTTGACCATTTCCGCATCAGCGATGGTGTAGAGCGGCTCCAGCGGGGGTTCGCCGCGTTTATCGCGCTTGCGGTTGACGAATTCGATGTCGGCTTCCTGGATATGGCCCGAATCCCGAAGCATGACATCCGCCAGGTCAGCGGTTGCGGTTGTGGTGTAAATTGGTTTCGCATAGCCATGTTTGATCAGGTTGGGCAGGTTGCCGCTGTGGTCAATGTGGGCGTGCGAAAGCAGAACGGCATCCAATCCCGGTACGTCAAAATCAAAGGTCTGGTTACGCTCATAAAAGTCCTTACGCCGGCCCTGGAACAGCCCGCACTCGAGCAGTAGCTGGCTGCCGTTCACTTCGAGCAGGTATTTGGAACCCGTCACCGTTTGAGCTGCCCCGAGGAATGTAATTTTCATGAGTTTAGTGGGTCTCCAGGGTCTTCAGGATCTGCTGCCCGTATTGACGGAACCGCCATGGCGTCGTCTTCATGATGGTTTTTAGCTCATCAAGCGTTTTCGGATTGGCGAAGGCAATCTGCTCGGCGATATCTTTGGGCAGCACCACGTCAGATTCGACTTTCAAGCTGCGCGCGGTGACCTTGCGCCACTCTTTCAGCCGGTCGAGCCGCGCCAGGACGGCGTCGTCCGGGCGGTGGTTGACCGGCTTTGCCGGAGGGCGGCTGGTGAGCCCCCGGCTGACGGCCTGGAGGAGCCCGGAGGCGTGGCGTTCGCGCTGGCGCGGCGGGAGGTGGGCGATTTTGCTCAGATCCGCCGGGGTGGTGGGGCAGACCTGGGCGATCTCGATCAGCGCCTGGTTGCTCAAAATCTTGAAATGAGGGAGGTTGGCTTTGCGCGCCTGAGCATCGCGGTATTCAATCAACGCCTGGAGCACCGCGCATTGCTCATGCGCCAGACTGTTGCGCCCAATCATCCGCCAGCAGCTCTGGGAATCGTTTTCCCCCTCCGAGGCGCTGACTTGAGTCAGGCGGGTGAAATCTTCCTCGGCCAGTTCGAGTAATCCCTTTTGGATTAACTCCTCCCGCAAGCGGTTGCGCAGGTCGATCAAGTAATGGGTATCAATTCGGGCGTAGGCAAGCATCGCCGGTGGGATGGGCCGCTCACCCCAGTTGGCTCGCTGGAAGCGTTTCTCGATGGTGATTCCGAACTCCGAAGCAAGAATCCCTGCCAGGCCGACCTCGCTCTTCCCGAGGATGCGCGATGCGTGCATGGTATCAAAAATGGCATTGAAGCTGAAGCGATAATCCCTTTTGAGGCAGATGATATCGTATTCAGCCGCGTGGAAGATCTTTTCGATTTTTCTCGATACGAAAATCTCGCCCAGGGCGGCGAGATCGTCCAGGGCGAGCGGGTCGAGCAGGTAATCCCGTTCGGGCGTCGAAAACTGGATCAGGCAAACCTGCTCGCGGTAGGCATAAAGGCTGTTCGATTCGGTGTCGACCGCTACCAGCGGCTGGGCTCGCAAATCGGCGAGCATGGTCTTCAGGGCCGCAGGAGTGGCGACCCAGATAGGCGGTGTTGAGGGCTCAATATGCATGCCTTGGATTATAGCGCAATCGAAGGCGTTTTCCGGATTTGTTTTAATGTCAGGGGGTGTAAATACTCCGAAAAGCAGCCGCATCCCTACTGGCATTCAATTTCTCTCTATGGTATAGTATTTTGAAGGAGGGGCCATGAAAGAGCGGATATTGATAATCGAAGATGACGAAGCAATCGTCCGAGTCCTGCGGCGCAGCCTGGCCTACGAGGGCTATACGGTCGACGCGGCTTTCGATGGCGAAACCGGTTTGGCGCTTGCAAGGGACGCACACCCAGATCTGGTGATTCTGGATTGGATGCTGCCGGGCATGGATGGTCTGGAGGTCTGCCAGCGCCTGCGCGGCGGCGGAAACGTACCCATCCTGATGCTGACCGCCAAAGATACGGTCAACGACCGCGTCCAGGGTTTAGACGCCGGCGCCGACGATTACATGGTCAAACCATTCCAGCTGGAGGAGCTGCTGGCGCGAGTGCGCGCCTTATTGCGGCGCACCCAGCCCGAGCGCGTGCCGGTATTGAGTTTTGCCGACCTGGTTCTGGACACATCCACCCGCCAGGCGCTGCGCAAAGGGCGGGTCATTTCGCTGACGGCCAAGGAATACGATTTACTCGAGCTCTTTCTGCGCCACCCTCGCCAGGTGTTAACCCGTGAAATGATATTTGACCGCGTCTGGGGTTATGATTTTGGGGGAGAGAGTAATGTGCTCGACGTCTATATCCGCTACTTGCGTCAGAAACTGGAAGCGGAGGGAGAGCCGCGGCTGCTTCACACCGTTCGCGGGGTGGGGTACGTGCTGCGCGAGTCGGAATAAATGTCACTGCGCCTGCGATTAACTGCGCTGTACACCTTGCTGTTGGGAGGTGTACTGCTCATTTTTGGGACGCTTGTGTATGGACTGGTCAGCCTGGTGCTGCTCGATCAGATCGATACGCGCCTGGCGCAGGTATCTGATCAAATCATCGAGAGGTTGAAAGTCAACGCCGCCAATCAATTTGACCCGCGGGCGGTTGCGGGTTACCAGCCTACGGAAAACCTGCTCTTTCAGGTCTGGGATAGCAGTCAAAAATTGCAGGTCTCGCGCCCGGCCGGATTGCTCACCCCGCTCGACGAAGCAGGGCTGCGAAGCGGTCAGACCTATTTCTCCACCCAGATTCTGGAGGACGCCCGCCTCCGCGTCCTGACCCGCCCATTGCGCACCTCCCGCGGGCCTGTCGGCGTGCTGCAGGTCGGCTTGAGCCTGGCGTTTCTGGATATTACTCAACGCACCCTGGCGAGCGTGTTGATTATCCTGGTTGCGGCGCTGATGGTCCTGGTCGGGCTGGGCACCTGGCTGCTGACCGGGCAGGCGTTGGCGCCGCTCGCCGCTGTTACCCGGGTGGCGACACAAATCACTCAGGCGGACGATCTCTCGCGGCGCATCCCGCTGAGTGGATCGGCGCGCAACGAGGTCGGACAGTTGATCGTCGCCTTTAACGACACCCTCGAGCGGTTGGAAAAGCTGTTCAGCAGCCAGCGGCGCTTCCTGGCGGACGTCAGCCACGAGCTGCGCACTCCGCTGACCGTGATCAAAGGCGAGGTTGGACTGATGCGTCTGACCGGCGAAGTTGAGGAGGAATCGCTGCGCAGCATCGAGCTGGAAGTCGACCGCCTGACCCGCCTGGTCGGCGATCTGCTCCTCCTCGCCCAAGCTGAGACCGGTCAATTGCCGCTTTCCGTGGGCCCGGTCGAGCTCGACACGCTTTTATTGGAAGCGACTCAGCAGATGCGTACTCTGGCAGGCGAGCGCATCTCCATCCAAATCGATGAGATCGATCAGGTTCTGATGATCGGCGACCAGGACCGGCTCAAGCAGGTGATCGTCAACCTGGTAGCCAATGCCATCCAATATACGCCGAGCGGGGGGAAGGTCAATATTGCCCTGCGCAAGGACAATCATCAGGCCCTGCTGACCGTCAAAGATACCGGCCCAGGCATTCCAGCGGCGGATTTACCGCACATCTTCGAGCGGTTCTACCGCGCCGAGCGCTCGCGCAAGCGGAGCGAGAACAGCGGTTTTGGCCTGGGTCTTTCCATCGCAAGCTGGATTGTCCGCCGGCATGGTGGGACCATTGAAGTTGAGTCGCAGGAAGGGAAGGGTACGACCTTTATCGTCCGGCTGCCGCTGGTTCCACCCCAAGAAAAATCCGGGTGAGCCAGGGAGTGACTGGATGCGCCCGGATTTGGACTTAATGAGAGGATCGAGCTATAGCCGGTAGGAGGCGCCAGGAGAGCTGCTTTCAGATGCACCTGGCTTGGGCATCGGACGGGCGTTTACGTTGTGGTAGCTCGGCTCTGGACGGGAGGGGATCGAATCTCGGCTCATGCTGGAGCGCGGAGACGCAGGGCGGGGAGCCATCGCGACGCTGCTCACGCCTGTGTGGAGCGTCGAGCCCGTTGCGCGGGGACGAGCAGCCGGCATCCGCTGCGCGCCGCCGAACAGCCGGTCGCTGGCGACTGAAAGCGAGCCGATGATCAGGATGCGGATTACCCAGACCATCAGCGCGACGAAGACGGGAACAACCGAGGTGAGCGTTTTCGGGTCGATGACAACGGACGAAACGACGGAATGGTTGGCGATCGCCATGGAAACCCCCCACCAGGTGAGCACTGCGTTCATCGTTGCGGCCAGTAGCCAGGCGCCGAAGAGATACCAGACTTCTTTTGGCTCTTCGCTGCGCTGCTCGGGGGTGAACAGGCGGGCGATCCCGGCAAAATCGATGCCGCAGAAGGCGATGGCGAGGATCGTTGACCAGCGAATACCGGCGAAGCGCAAATCTCCAAGCAGGTCGCGCATGGCGTAATCAGTGGTTGAATAATTAAAAACTTCAAAGGACACCAGGGCGATCAGGATAATCAACGCGAAGAGGACGCCGGGGCGCATGCGTACTTTAGCGAAGAACTGAGAGACTAAATTACTATTTGAGCGGGTGGCGGAGAGGTTCATTGTCAACTCCTTCGGGGAGAAAAACCAGGGTATAGAACAAATTTTCAATATTATAGAACAATAATTCTAATTTGTCAATAGTCAATTCTATTGGGGGGTTGCAAGAATCGAGCCGAAGGAACAAACCACGAAATTGCCGGAGATTTTGTGGAAATCAACGGCTGTTAGGTTTTAATGGCAGCCGGCTGAAGGGGAAAAAAACAAATATCCGCTCCAATTCACGCGCCGACACGTCAGCCGGTCATGGGGTCGGCGGGCATGACCGGGATTCCCTTATCAAAAACAGTGGCTCGGTCTTTCGAAGCCACTGTCCTGGTTCATTCACGATGGATCCCACCGTGTCAAAAGGCATCAATTGAGTTGATCGGCGACAGACCCTCTCAGATCGAATTCTGCTCAGACGGCAGATTTGCCGACTGGCGGGTTTTCCAATGGATGAGCTCGCCGGCGCAGTTATCCAATCCGAATAAATGTGAGAGATTAAGGGGTGCGTTATTCAGCCGGCAGCGTAACAACGCCAGCGCCAGTCCGTGCGATACGATCACGATGCGCCCGCCTGGGTATTGCCTGGCTGCCTCATCCACCGCTGCCTCGATCCGCTGGAGGGCTTCGCGCATGGTTTCCCCGCCGGGTGCGCGGCCATCGGGTCGATCGTCTCGAAAGGCAGAGTACTCGCCGCTGTACTGGCTGCGCACATCGCTGATTAACATCCCTTCCCACTTGCCGTGATTAACCTCGCGCAGGCGAGGATCGTAAAAAAGCGGAGCGGACAACCGCCTGGCCAAAATCTGCGCGGTTTGCGCGGCTCGGATCAGATCGCTGCTGAAGACAGCGTCGAAGCGCTCTCCCTGGAGACTTTCCGCAAGCGCCTGCGATTGGGTTATCCCTTCATCATTCAGCGGGATATCGGCGTTGCCCTGGATCCGTTTCTCCAGATTCCAATCAGTTTGCCCGTGACGGACGAGATAAATCTCGGTCATTCCGTCTTTCTGGATTCAGGATGGGAACAGGCGCTCAAAAACCTGAGGCGCATGCGCCTCTACCATGTCTGAGGTGATCCCGTTTTCTTCGCAGATGGCGGCATAAGCATCTACGCTTGGACGGCGGATGCGCACCTGGGTGTCGACGTCCAATCCCCACAGGCCAAAGCGCTGCGTCCATCCGCGCTCCCATTCAAAATTGTCCACCAGCGACCAGTGGAAATATCCTTTGACCGGCCAGTTGAAATTGACCGCCCGCCACACCTGGTGGACATGCTCGAATAAATAGCCTGGACGTAACCGGTCGCTCCTATCTTCGATCCCATTTTCGGTCACGATGATCTCTTTGCGGTATGATTTTGCCCAGCGCAGCGCCTCAAAAAATCCCTCGGGGATATTGGCCATATGATTGTTCTCGCTGACCTCTGCCCCTTTGGGAAAAGAGAGACTGTAAAACTCATTCTTTCGAATGGGGATTTTGAATTGGATCAGATTGCGGGTGTAATAATTCAATCCGAAGAAGTCGTAGGTGTTCGCGGCTTCTGGAATAAGTTCCTTTTCAGACAGTAGCCGCAGTCTGCCGTCCACCAGGGCATTCGGAAAGGCATAAAACATATTCTGGCGGGCGAAATTAGCCAGCCAGCGGTCGAAGGGCAGCCAGGGGCGGGCGGGCAGGATGCTCTGGTAATTGTTGGCTGCGCCGACCCTGGCCAGCGGCTGTAACTGGTGAATGACATGGTACGCAGCCGCATGCCCGCGGATCAGATTGCGCATCACCTGATAGGCGCTCTTAAAATCCTTCTTGCCCGGAGGAAAAACGCCTTCAATATAGGCGCAAAACATGTAAACATTCGGTTCATTGATGGTGATCCACAGGGACGTATATTCTTTCAGCGCAGCGACGACCTTCTTGACGAACGCCTCGAACAGGGCCGGCGTCTCGTCGTTTTCCCATCCGCCGCGTTCCGCCAGCCAGAGCGGGTCGGTAAAGTGGTGCAGGGTCACCATTGGGGTGAGGTTCCGCTCGAGCATTCCGCGCAGCATCTGGCGGTAGTGCTCCAGGGCATCCTCGTCCCAGACGTCCGGCCGGGGCTGGATTCGGCTCCATTCGACCGAGAAACGGTGGGCGTTTTGGCCGGTCTCGACTGCCCGGTCGAGATCCTCTTTCCAGCGTCCGCCCCACCAGTTGCACGCCAGGCCGGCGCGGTGGCCGTGTAAAATCCTCCCGGGCTCGTTCTCCCAGGCATACCAGTTGTTATTGTCGTTGCTGCCTTCGACCTGATGCGCGGCTGTAGCGGTTCCCCATAGAAAGCCGGCGGGGAAGTGGTAGCTGGCTTTTGGCATAGCTCTCCTTGGGCGATGAGGGATGAGATGAATTCGAGGGGATCCCCAAGCGCCAATTATACATGAGATCGGGAAGATAGGAATTTTGAAGCGATATTGTTAATTCACTATCACTGTGCGTCGGCCGGTAGGTTATAATCTCATTTGGACGACATCCGTGCACAAAAGTCGGGAAGGGAAGCCTGAATGCAAACCGGCCTTGAAAAACGAATTGCGTTGCTGCTGCGTCAGCGGAATTTAAAGCTTTCCCTGGCCGAATCGTGCACCGGCGGTCTGGTCAGTCACCGGATTACCAACATCCCGGGATCGTCAGAATATTACCTGGGCGGGGTTATCAGCTACGCCGATTCGGCCAAGCGGATGCTGCTTGGGGTGAAGGCGGAAACCCTGGATCAATACGGCGCGGTCAGCCGCGAGGTCGTGATCGAGATGGCTCGCGGAGTGCGCAAACTGTTTTCGCTGCAGGGTTACCCTGCCGAGGAAATCATCGGCATGGCCATCAGCGGCATTGCCGGACCGGGTGGGGGCACAGCGGAGAAACCCATTGGGCTGGTTTGGATCGGCCTGTGCGCGGCTGACGGCGAATGGGCCTGGAAATTTCACCGCGAGGGCAATCGTCTGGAAAATAAGGAGAATTTCTCCGACCAGGCTTTGCAATTGTTGTGGGGCTACCTGACCGGTTACATCTTGCCAGAATCATAGTTGAACAGAGAATGTGTAGCGGGCATCGTACGGTCTCGATCTGCGATAACAGAAGAATAAGGAGGGACGTGTGGACAGGCAAAAACGGGTCTTAATATTAACCGCTGACGCAGGCTTTGGGCACCGCAGCGCAGCCAATGCCGTCGAAGCTGCCCTAAAAATCAAATACGGCAGCCAGGTACAGATCGATATCGTCAACCCGCTGGATGACCGGCGCACGCCCTTCTTGCTGCGCGAGAGCCAGAGTGATTACGATAAGATTGTGCGCAATGCGCCAGAACTGTATAAGATCGGATATGACGTTTCTGACGCCTCGGTAGCCAGCGCTTTGATGGAAACGGTGCTCACCGTGATGCTGTGGGAAGTGATGCGTGATCTCATACGCCAATACCGCCCGGATGTGATCTTCTCCACTTACCCGATGTACCAGGCTCCATTAACGGCCCTGTTTTCCGTGTTTCGCACCTTCGTGCCCCTGATGGTGGTCATCACTGACCTGGCGACCGTTCACCGGATTTGGTTCAATTCGCATGTCGATCTTCTTCTTGTTCCGAACGAATCGGTCCGCGACCTGGGGGAGAGCTACGGCGTGCCACCCGAAAAAATCCAGATTACCGGCATACCGGTTCACCCGGCCATCGCCCAGGAGACGCGCAGCAAGGCTGAGGTGCGAGCCGCCCTCGGGTGGGATCCTGAATTGAAAACCATTCTGGCGGTGGGCAGCCGGCGGGTAGAGAATCTGATGGAAATCCTCGACGTGGTCAATCATTTTGGCGCTCCCCTCCAGCTGGCCGTCGTGACGGGAAAAGACGCCGAGACCTACGCCGAGTTGCAGGGCGCCGAATGGCATGTACCTGTTCATCTCTATGATTATGTTACCAACATGCCTGATCTGATGCGCGCCTCAGACTTGATCATTTGTAAAGCCGGCGGCCTGATCGTCACCGAGTCGCTCGCCAGCGGCCTGCCGATGATACTGATCGACGTGATCCCCGGGCAGGAGGAGGGCAATAAGGATTTCGTCGTTTCTCGACAGGCTGGCGTGTATGCCGCCACTCCAATGGATGCGCTGGCCGCTCTAGCGCACCTGTTTTCCAGGGACGGGGCGCTGCTGGAAGAGTTCAGCCAGAATGCCCGCCGGCTGGGCCGCCCTCAGGCGGCCTTCGAGATCGCCGATATGATCTGGTCAGCGGCTCAGCAGGGGCTGACTCGCATGGAGACCAGCCGACGGATCCCCTTACTGGATCTGCTGGCGAAGTATCAAATCCCCTGGAGCGACGAAGATCTGCTTTCCAGCGAGAAACCCAGGTGACCGCCAAAACTGCCCTGATCATCCTCTCGGCCGAGGCGGAGTGGCAAATCGCCACTGCTTATTACCCGGACTGCCGACCGCAGGATTCACCGTTCAGCTCCTGGTTTGAGCTCTACCTCAACGGGAACCATGCGGTTTTTTTCCATGGCGGATGGGGAAAGGTCTCCGCTGCAGCCGCCGCACAGTATGCGATTGACCGCTGGCGGCCCGATTTGCTGGTCAACCTTGGCACGTGCGGCGGTTTTTCGGGCTGCATCCAGCCTGATGAGATTGTCCTGGCGGAAGAAACGCTCATCTATGATATCTACGAACGGATGGGCAGCGCTCAGGAAGCCCTGGATTTCTATACGACTCGCATCGATCTCAGTTACCTCAAGGAACCTCTCCCCCTCGCGATACGCCGCGCGCGCCTGATATCGGCTGACCGGGATATTGATCCTGCCGAGGTTGCCTTTCTGCGCGAGCAGTTCCACGCCTGCGCGGCCGACTGGGAAAGTGGGGCGATCGCCTGGGTCGCGGCTCGGAATGGATTGCGCTGCCTGATCCTGCGCGGGGTGAGCGATCTGGTTGACGAAAAAGGGGGAGAGGCCTACGGAAATTTCGAGTTGTTCCGCAGAAGAACCCGCGAGGTGATGTATAAACTGTTGGCCAGCCTGCCAGAGTGGCTCGAGCGGGCGCTCTAATATTCTTTTTAATCATGACAACTATCCCATATAAGAGATGAATGGTATAATTTCGCCGACCCGTTTGCAGGCCACATAACCCCCGGCCGGCGATTCTTGTACCGGATTTCTTTTCTTCTCACCTGCGATTAATCTAGTTGTGGAAGAATCGTGTATAGTGAGGTTTGCAGATTGCATACTTTATTTTCCCTTACGTTTTTCCCGGAGGAAGTATGACCGATGACGCCCCCAACCGTACACCAGCCACTGGAGGACGGGCAAAATTTCTGATTGGCGGCTTATTGATCGTCGCAGCGACCATTTACCTGATCGTCTCGTCGACCCAGGCCAACGCCCAATACTTCATGACGATCGATGAGATCAAGGAGAAGGGCAGCCAGGTGATGGGGCGAGAGCTACGGGTTTCCGGCGCTGTGATAGGCGATACGATCCAATACGACGCTCAGAATTTGAAGCTGACCTTCGAGGTTGCCCACGTCCCGGGCGATAATAAGGAGATCGAAGCCCAGGGCGGGCTTGCCGCCGTGCTGCATGCAGCGGTGAGCGATCCCTCGCGCAACCGGATAATGGTCGAATACCACGGAGTTATGCCGGACCTGCTGCGCAACGAAGCCCAGGCGATTATGACCGGGAGAATTGGCGAGGATGGGGTATTTTACGCGGAAGAACTGCTTCTGAAATGCCCGACGAAGTATGAAGAAGCCGTTCCCGACCAATCCGCTGGGGCGTGAGAGGTTTCGAGCATTAACCATGTTTTCTTCTGGCGGGGATGCCCCCGCCTGTCTGCCCATTAAGAATTCTGTGGAGAGCTTATGATTGCGAACTTTGGATATGGGGCTCTGATCGTTGCTCTGATCGTTTCGCTCTATGGTATCTTCGCGTCGATCTACGGCGTTCGCAAGAATTCCCTGGCCTGGGTCGAGAGCGCCCGCAAGGCAATGCTGCTGACCTTCCCGCTGATCACCCTGGTTGCCCTGGCGATTATCGTCCTGCTGGTGGGCGGACATTACGAGGTCCAGTATGTCTATAATGTGACCAGCAACAGCATGCCGACCTACTTGAAGATCACCGCCCTGTGGGGCGGACAGGCCGGCTCGCTAGTTTTTTGGTCCTGGCTGATGTCAGCATTTGCCTCGGCGGTTACCCTGCGGAAATGGGATCGCGACCGCGAGTTCCTGCCCTGGGTAATTGTGGTTTCGCTGGTCACTGTAGCTTTTTTCCTTATGCTGAGCATTTTTGTTGAAAATCCCTTCGTCCGCTTCTGGCAGTCCTCCAGCGGGCGGGAGATGGTCGCCATGTTCCAGCCTGCCGGCGCGGGGCTGATCACACCGTTCGACGGGCGCGGGCTCAATCCGCTGCTGCGCCATTACGGCATGGTGATTCACCCGCCCATGCTCTACCTCGGTTTTGTATCGTTTGTCATCCCATACGCCTTTGGCATTGCTGCGCTGGTCACCGGGCGGACAGACGACCGCTGGATTCGCCTGACCCGCCGCTGGACGCTGGTCGCCTGGTTGTTCCTTTCGCTTGGATTGGTGCTGGGCAGCCGTTGGGCGTATGATGTCCTTGGCTGGGGCGGCTACTGGGGGTGGGATCCGGTCGAAATCGCAGCTTTTATGCCCTGGTTGAGCGGGACAGCTTTCCTGCACTCGGTGATGATCCAGGAAAAGCGCGGTCTGTTCAAGCGCTGGAACATGATCTTGATCATCCTCACCTACTCGCTGGTCATCTTTGGTACTTTCCTGACCCGCTCAGGGGTGCTCTCTTCGGTGCACGCCTTTGCGCAGAGCGCGATCGGTCCGCTCTTCTTTGGTTTCATCGGGCTGACGTTCATCGCCTCGGCTGCCCTCCTGCTTTTCCGGTGGAACAGCCTTTACTCTGAGGGTGAGATGCATTCGCTGCTTTCTCGCGAGGCGTTGTTCCTGCTCAATAATCTGCTCTTCATTCTGATTCTGTTCGTCTGTTTCCTCGGGGTGATCTACCCGCTTGTCTCAGAGCTTTTTACCGGCCAAAAGGTGACTGTGGGTCCGCCGTTCTATGAGCGGACGACCGGTCCGTTGTTCGCCCTTCTGCTTCTCGACATGGGCATCGCGCCGCTCTCCGCCTGGGGACACTCGACGATCAAAACCCTGGGGAGAGCGATCTGGAAGCCGCTGGCGGCTTCATTGGTTGTGCTGGTTGCCGTGTTTTTGCTGGGGATTCGCAATTGGGCGGCTCTGCTGGCATTCTGGCTGGTGGCGCTGGCCTCGCTGGTCACTCTGTACGAGTATTATCGCGCTGTAGCTGCCCGCCACCGGCGCAGCGGCGAAAATGTCTTTACAGCCTTGTGGAACCTGATAGCACGTAATCGCCGCCGCTACGGCGGGTACATCATCCATCTTGGCGTCGTCTTGATGGCTCTCGGCATCATCGGCATTGAAATGTTCCAGACCGAGACCCAGGGAACCATTGCGCCTGGAGGCAGTCTGAGCCTGGGCAGATACACGGTGACATTCGATAAACTGGATTTGTTCGATACCATCGACGGCCGCAACGTCGCCCGGGCAGTCGTCAGCGTGACCCGCGACGGGAATTACCTCGGCAGCCTGCACCCACGCCGGGATTATTACTATGATTCCCAGCAGCCTATGACCATTCCCGGCGTGCGCAGCTCGATGGAGGACGACCTGTACGTACTTCTGGTTGACTGGCAGCCGATCACTTCAACGGGAGTGACCTTCAAGATCTATCACAACCCGCTGGTCAACTGGTTGTGGCTTGGCGGACTGGTTTTCATCCTGGGTACATTTGTGGCAGCCTGGCCGGAAAAGGATGCCGAATATGCCAAAGCGGTTGCCTCGCGCCAGGCAGCCCGGGCTGACCCGATGCGAGTATGAGTGCTTTGACCGGTTCCATCTTGTTTCGTCGTATTCACAGGACAACGAGCGGGATGAACCTCTCCGCCCGACTGATTGGAAAGATCATTTCATCCTCTGGTAAGCCATGAATCAACCTTCACTCTCTAAAAACTGGTCCATTTCGCTCCGGAAAATCAGCTCGATTCTTCTCCTGGCAGGGGTAATCCTGGCTGCGGTTTTCCAAACCGCCCGGGCACAGCAGCCCATTCCCTCGGATAACGAGGTAAACGCGATTGCCAAGGAGATGTACTGCCCGGTATGCGAAAACGTTCCCCTGGATGTGTGCCCGACTCAGGCCTGCGCCCAGTGGCGCGAGCTGATCCGCCAAAAATTGAGCGAAGGCTGGAGCGAAAAACAGATTAAAGACTACTTCGTCGCCCAATACGGCGACCGCGTCCTGGCGCAACCGCCGGCAAGCGGGTTGAACTGGCTGGTCTACATACTTCCGCCTGCTGCGTTCATCGCCGGCGCGTATATCCTCTACCGGGTGCTAACCAGCCTGCGTAAAGCCAGAGCCGCGGCTGAGTCTGCGGCCAGCCAGGCCGCCGATGTCAAGGATTCCGATCCATATCTGGCCAGGCTGGAAGAAGAATTACAACGGTTCGAGCGCGGCGGCTCATAAGCCAGGCGACATGAGGAGAAACCGCAAGAGATGCTAACCGACCAGATTCAAGAAAAAGAGAAACGTAAGCTGCCCAACTGGGTGGTCGGTCTCACCTTTGTACTGCTGATCGCTTTCCTGGCGTTGATCGGGATGGGACTGCGACGCGCCCAATCGGGTCCGATCACCATCGGACAGCGTGTGCCGGCTTTCACCCTGACCAGTTTCGACGGGCAGACCTTCGATACCGGAAATATGGCTGGTAAGGTCATTGTGGTAAACTTTTGGGCTTCCTGGTGCAAGCCGTGCGAGCAGGAAGCCGCCGAGCTGGAAGCAGCCTGGCAGGTGTACAGGCCGGGCGGGGAGGTCGTATTCCTCGGCGTAGATTACGTCGACACCGAGCCGGAGGCGCTGGGTTTCCTAGCGAAGTTTGGGATTACTTATCCCAACGGCCCTGACCTGCGCACCAGGATTTCACAAATGTTCCGCATTCAGGGCGTACCTGAGACTTACATCATTGACCGCGAGGGGAAACTGGCTTTCGTCAAGAAAGGTCCCTTCCAATCTCAGGCGGAAATTCACATGGCGGTAGACTCGTTGCTCGACTAATACTGATCAGGGAGCATGGACGGCATGGATCTTGGCTCGATTTTCTTGATGGTCGCCTTGACCTTGTTGGTGGGATTATTCATCAGTCAACCTTTTGTCAAATACTCGAAGAAAGAACGATTAATCTATGCAAGCGAATCGGCGGCTGGGGTTGACCATGAACGATCGCATTTGCTGGCTGAGCGCGACCGGCTGCTGACTGCTTTGTACGAGCTCGATTTCGACTACGCGCTTGGGAAAATCCCTGAGGAAGACTACCCGCTGCAGCGGGCGGATTTGTTGAAAGCTGGAGCTGAGGTTTTACGCCAGTTGGACACACTCGAACCGGTTGGTTCAACATCCAGTCTGTCCGCGGAGGACCGGATCGAAGCAGCAGTGGCCGCACGGCGGGCAGACGCCCGCAAGTTGACCAATAACACCGGCGAGCTGGATGAGATCGATCTGGCGATCAATGCCCGCCGGAGGGAAAAACAGGAGAAATCAGCCGGATTCTGCCCGAAATGCGGAAATGCTGTCCAAAAGTCAGACGTTTTCTGCTCGCGCTGCGGCGCAACTCTCTAATACGGATACCCTGGATGCCGACTTCCATAAATAAATCCACCATCGGTGCCCTTTTCACCCTGTTCAGCGCAGTTCTCCTGGCCGGCTGCGGGTTTTCCCTGGCGCAGGACGTCACGCCGCCGCCCAATGCTCAGTCTTTTACTGCTATGGATACGCCGGTTGCCAGCGAGTCGATCTTTCCGCTCGTGCCGCCCGACCCGGCCCAGGGTGGGGTGATCTATCTCGAGAAATGCGCTCCCTGTCACGGCCCAACCGGCCTTGGCGACGGACCGCAGGCCGGCCAGCTCCCGGTTCCGGTCCCGCCCCTTGGAGATGCGGCTCTGGCTCGCCAGGCCCGCCCGGTGGATTGGTACAACATGGTCACCCAGGGGAATCTGGAACGCTATATGCCCGGTTTCAGCAGCCTGGATGACCGCCAGCGCTGGGACGTGGTTGCATACGCCCTGACCTTATCGATGGATCCCGATATCATCGAGCAGGGCCAGGTCGTGTACAAGGAAAAATGTCAGGCATGCCACGGCGAGAGTGGTCAGGGCAGCGCCGACGCGCCCAGCTGGCTCGACGACTCCACCCGCCTGGCCCAGCATTCCCTCGCAGAGATGATCACCATTGTCAGCGAGGGGATCAACGCCATGCCCGGCTTTATCGGCGAACTCAGCCAGGCAGAAATCGAAGCCGCGGCGGTCTATACACGCGCGTTGAGCTTTGCCAGTTTTACCGCTCAAGCAGGCCAGCCGGCTCCAACCAGCGCATCCACGCCGGTGGCAGCCGCGGCGACCCAGCCAGCCGTCAGCCAGGTGACCATCCAGGGCAAGGTGACCAACGTCTCCGCTGGAGAACTGCCAGAAGGTCTTCAGGCGGTTTTATCCCGCTTCGAAGGCATGAATCCGGTATCCACCCAGCAGACGGAGGTGGTCGACGGTTTCTATCGCTTTGAAGACGTCGAGGTTGCTCCTGGACAGACCTTCATGGTCACGATCGATTACCAGGGACTGACTTACAGCTCAGACGTTTACCACACTTCTGAGTCATCCCAGGAGAACGTCGTTGATCTGCCGATCGATTATTACGAAACAACCAGCGACGTTTCAGCGCTGAAGGCTGACCGCCTGCATATCTTTTTCGATTTTTCCAATCCCGAAACGGTACAGGTTGTCGAACTGTTTATCCTCAACAATACCGGCAACAGGGTCGTTGTCCCCGGCGAGAGCGGCACCGGTGTGGTTGAATACAGGCTTCCCCCTGGCGCGACCAACCTGCAATTCGAGCAGGGAACTCTCGGCGAACGCTACATCCCAACCGAAAATGGTTTTTACGATACCGCCGCGATTGGACCGGGTTCCGGGCAGCAAATCTTGTTTGCGTATGATGTTCCCTACAGCCGGAAAATGAGCCTGGATATCCCCATCCCGATGAACGTGGATGCGGCCGTTGTGATGGTGCCGCAGGGATCTGTGACCCTCGAGTCTGACAGGCTCCAATCCACAGGCGTGCGTGATGTTCAAGGGGTCAGCCTGGAGCTCTACACAGCCTCAGCCCTGCCAGCGGGTTCAGCCCTGGAGATAAAGCTCAGCGGACGGGGTAGCAGCGGACTATCGCTGCAGGTTGGGCAGACCAGCGGGTTGTTGATCGGCGCGGCGGCTCTGGGTATGGCACTTATTGTCGCCGGATACTGGCTGCTGCGTCAGCGAAAAGCGGAGAGCGCAGCAGTCGAAGCGAACGATATTCCTGCGGAGGAAACAGCCGAGGATCTGATGGATGCGATCATCGCCCTGGACGACCGCTTCAAGGCAGGCGATCTCCCTGAGGAAGCCTACCTGAGCCGCAGAAATGAGCTGAAAGAGCGACTGAAAGCCAGGATGAAGTAAGCCATGGCCGAGATGATCTCCGTCCGCCAGCTAGTCAAGCGGTTCGGTCCAAAGATCGTTCTGCGCCAGATGGATTTCGTCGTCTCTCAGGGAGAATATGTGGCGCTGCTCGGGCCGAATGGGGCAGGAAAAACCACCTTCCTGCGGATTCTGGCTTCCCTCTCACGCCCGACGATGGGGGCAGTGATCATTGGCGGGTATATCCTGCCGCAGCAGGCAGCCCACGTCCGCCGCCGGTTGGGCGTGGTCAGTCATCTGCCGCTGCTCTACGGCGATCTGAGCGCCGAGGAAAATCTGCGCTTCTACGGGCGGATGTACGCGGTAAGCGAGCTCGACCGGCGGATCAGCGAAGTACTGGAGATCGTCGGCCTGGCTGCCCGCCGCGGCGACTTGGTACGCACCTTCTCGCGAGGCATGCAGCAGCGCCTGGCAATTGGCCGGGCGATTTTGCACGACCCGGATGTGCTGCTGCTGGATGAGCCCCACACCGGCCTGGATCAGGACGCCTGCAATATGCTCGACAGCGTGCTCCGTCAGGTGGCTACCCGCGGCCGTACCGTGGTGATGACCTCGCACGATCTGGCCCGAGTGGAGGATCTGGCTACCCGGTTCGACGTGCTCACCCGCGGCAGGGTGACGGCGAGCGTCCAGCGCGGCGAAATGCCTAGAAATGGCTTGCTGGCCTTTTACCGCCAGGCGCTGGAAAACAGCGGATCCAACCGGGGAGCGGTGGAATGAGCGGACTGACGCCATTCATTCGGGCGCTCGGCGCGGTAGTATGGAAAGACCTTCGGGCTGAATGGCGCAGCCGGGAGATGATTTCGTCGATGCTGGTTTTCGCCCTGCTGGTCATCGTGATCTTTAACTTCGCCCTGGAATTACAGGCCAACATCCGCGCCAACCTCTCGGCCGGGGTTCTTTGGGTCACCTTCACCTTCGCCGGCACGCTTGGGTTGAACCGATCGATGGCGGTTGAAAAGGACCGCGGCTGCCTGGATGGGCTGCTTCTGGCGCCGGTTGACCGCGCCGCAATTTATCTCGGCAAGGCGCTTGCCAACTGGATCTTCATGTTGCTCGTCGCGGCGATTGTTCTGCCGATTTTTTCCGTGCTGTACAATGTCAATCTCTTTATTCCAGGTCTGCTGCTGACCGTCCTGCTCGGCACGGAGGGCTACGCAGCGGTCGGGACGCTGCTGGCGAGTATGGCGGTCCAGGCGCGCACCCGCGACATCCTTCTGCCGATCCTGCTCTTTCCTGTAGTCGTCCCGCTGGTTGTAGCGGCGGTCAAAGCCACCGATGGATATCTCCAGGCGTTCGAGCTGGCCGAAATTCAGCCCTGGCTGACCCTGATCATCGCATTCGATGTGATTTTCACCTCAGTAGCCTTCATGGTCTTCGACAATATTGTCGAAGAGTAACCGTCCAATAGGAGGAGATTCATGCATTCCAGGCCAAAATTACTCGTTATTCTGGATACCGTGAGCGCGGTCATGCTCATCGCCGCCACCGCGATGGTGTTCTTTTACGCTCCGCTCGAGCGGGTGATGGGGGCTGTTCAGAAGGTATTTTATTTCCACGTTTCCGCCGGATGGGTCGGGATGCTCAGCTTCCTGGTGGCGGCGGTCGCCGGGGTGATCTATTTGATCCGTAAAGACCAGCGCTGGGACCTGGTCGGGGTGAGCGCAGTGGAAATTGGCATCGCTTTTACCTTGATCAACGTGATCACCGGCGCGATCTGGGCAAGGCCGATCTGGAACACCTGGTGGACCTGGGACCCGCGCCTGACGACTGCTACGATCATGGAGCTGGTCTATTTTGCTTACCTGATGCTCCGCGCGGGGATCGAGGAACCCGAGCGCCGCGCACGCTTTGGCGCGATCTATGCCATCGTGGGTTTCCTCAGCGTCCCGCTGACCTTCTTCTCGATCCGCCTGACCCGCACGATCCATCCGGTGGTGATCGGCTCGAGCGACCCGGAGGCAATCGGCACTTTCGACATGACTCCCAAAATGCTTCAGACCTTCATGTTCAGCCTGCTGACATTTACCTTCATGTTCGGCTCCCTTTTGTGGCACCGCATCCGCCTGGGGAAGTTGAGCCAGCGGGTTGAGCAGTTAAAGTTGAAACTGCAATCCTGAGCGGTCAGAGATAAGCGAGGAATTAGAGAAATGGAACAACCCGCCAATACCGTGTCCTACTTCGCCGCCGGATATGTGGTCATCTTCGGGATCATGTTGATCTACCTGGTCAGCCTGATCGTCCGCTGGCGCAACCTGCGCCAGGAGGAGCAGATCCTCGCTGAGTTGGAGAAGAAAGAGGAGTAGATCCTCGGGCGGCCCAAGCTCAGGGGGTAGGTTAAACAATCTCCCCATTATCGCTGTACCGCCCGTATCCTGTTGGCTCTTGAGCTGGAGGTCGCTTTACCCTCCAGCCCATGAATATCGTGCCATCATTCGCCTTCGCTCAGGAGCGGATTTCTTCAGGTACTTCAGGCAGCCGCTCGGGGATCGACCGGATGGCTTCCTCGGGCAGGCGGTAGTCTTCGAGCTTGCCTTCATGATAAGCGTTGTAGGCGGTCAGGTCGAAATGTCCATGCCCGGACAGGTTGAACAGGATGACCTTCTTCTCGCCAGTTATTTTAGCCTGCAGAGCTTCATCGATTGCGACGCGGATGGCGTGAGCTGATTCTGGTGCGGGGGTTATGCCTTCGGTACGGGCAAACAGCACCGCAGCCTCGAAGGTGACTTTTTGCGGCACTGCCACCGCCTCGATCAGCCCGGCGTTGTACAGCGCGCAGAGCGCCGGCGCCATGCCGTGATAGCGCAACCCGCCGGCGTGGATTGCAGGGGGGATGAAAGAGTGGCCGAGGGTGTGCATCTTGACGATCGGCGCCATCTGGGCGGTGTCGCCGTAATCGTAGGCGTAGATTCCGCGGGTGAGCGACGGAGTCGCTTCCGGCTCGACCGCCACCAGACGGGTCCGCTGGCCGCCGCGCAGATTCTCGCGCAGGAACGGGAAGGCAATGCCGGCGAAATTGGATCCGCCGCCGACGCAGCCGATGACCACATCCGGGTACTCGCCGGCCAGATCCATCTGTTTAAGCGACTCTTCGCCGATCACGGTCTGGTGGAGCAGGACATGGTTGAGCACCGACCCTAGCGAGTATTTCTTCCTGCCGTCCGAGGTCGCGGCGACTTCGACCGCTTCGGAGATGGCGATACCGAGCGAGCCGGGGCTGTTCTCGTCCTGAGCGAGGATGCTGCGCCCGGCGTTTGTCCGCCCGGTTGGACTGGCAAACACCTGGGCGCCGAACATTTCCATCAGGTAGCGGCGGTAAGGTTTTTGATCGTAGGACACCCGAACCATGTAGACTTCTAGGTCCATATCGAAGAACTGGCAGGCCATCGCCAGAGCTGACCCCCATTGACCGGCGCCGGTTTCGGTGGTCAGCGCGTGGGTGCCAGAGATTTTGTTACAGTAAGCCTGCGCAATTGCGGTATTGGGTTTGTGGCTGCCGACCGGCGACACGCTCTCGTTTTTGTAATAGATATGGGCAGGCGTGCCAAGGGCTTTTTCCAACCTCCGGGCACGGATTAACGGGGTGGGACGGTAGAGTTTGTAGGCTTCGCGGACGTCGGCGGGGATGTCAATGTAACGGTCGGAGCTGACTTCCTGGAGGATCAGCTCCATGGGGAAGAGGACGCTGAGGAAATCAGGCGTGACCGGTTCTTTTGTGACAGGATGCAGCACGGGCGGCATCTTGACCGGGCTGTCCGCCAGAATGTTGTACCAGGCGCGGGGGATATCGGCCTCGGTCAGGATGAAACGGGTATTCTCGTTCATGGGATTTCTCCTTATTCGATTGGTATGGATTAGCTTATTCTGTAACTTAACGGTTTGTTTCAAATTCAGGGGGTTGAGCTGTAGACCTTCAAGGCGGCAGGTCCAGCTCTTTGGTCAGCGTCAGGCCCATCCTTTGTTGAACCTCCTCGAAAGTCTGGCGGGCAACTTCCCTGGCCTTGAGGCTGCCCTCGCGAAGGATATCCAGTAAATAACCGGTTTGCCCTGCCAGCTTTGCTCGCCGCTCGCGCAGCGGGGCCAGGTATTCGTTCAGCACGGCAGCAAGGCGCCTTTTGACCTCAACATCGCCAACCTTACCGGCGCGGTAACGCTCCTTCAATTCGGCTATTTCAACCTGGTTTGAGTCGAATTGATCCAGGTAGATGAAGACCGGATTGCCCTCAACATGGCCGGGATCATTGGCGTGGATTCGGGTAGGATCGGTGTACATGCTCATCACCTTGCGGGTCGTCACTTCCGGGCTGTCGCTGAGAAGAATGGCATTACCGTAGGAATTGTGCATGCTGCGATTATCGGTGCCGGGCAGACGCGGCATTGAAGAGAGCAGCGCCTCTGGTTCGGGGAAAGTTTCCCCGTAGAGCTGGTTGAACCGGCGGGCTACCTCCCGTACAACCTCGATGTGAGCCAGTTGATCCTCGCCAACCGGGACGATAGCGGCTTTATAGAGGAGGATATCGGCCGCCTGCAGCACCGGATAGGTCAGCAGCCCCAGGGATGTCTTCATGTCTAATTCCCTGACCGTTTCTTTGAGGGTCGGCACGCGGCGCAGACGCGATTCACTGACCAGCATGCTGAACAGCAGGGCCAACTGGCTGTGCTCGGGGATGGCCGATTGGAGCGCGATTGCGGCCCGCCCGGGGTCGATCCCGGCAGCCAGCCAGTCGGTAAGCACCTCCAGCGTGTTGGCGCGGATGCGCTCCGGATGCTGATAATCGGTGGTCAATACGTGCAGATCGGCAAGCAGGAAGATGCAATCATGATGGGATTGCAGCGCGACCCAATTGGTCAGCGTGCCGACCAGGTGACCAATGTGACGGGGACCCGTCGGGCGATGGCCGGTCAGGATGCGTTTGGTAATCATGCTCCACCTCCTTAATAAAAAGACCTGCTGCTCGTGGGGACGAACAGCAGGTCCGTGGTGCCACCCCGGTTAGGAGGCCATTTGGTACAAAAATCCCCTGGTGATAGCACTCAGGGGAAAAGGCCAGCCTCACTCTTGCGGGTACGCTGCGAAAAAACGCTTGATACCCTTTGCCTGGATAACGGCGGCAGCTCCGGCTCGGGCTACTGGCGGTTGCGTTCGCCCTGCGACTCCGAGGTCCATTCGCCACCGCTGTGCGGGCAGGCTCTCACCGGTTCCTGCTCTCTGTTCCGTCTGGACGGTGGTTACTCGTCCTCATCAACGTCTTTTTGGATTGATTTTGACTGATTATAGTGGTTTTGAAGGAAAAGTCAATAGGGTGTATGGGCATTCAGACTCAACGAAATATATTGTTGGGATTGATATCCATGGCGCCCGAGAAAAGTTGGCTCTAATCGATGTCTGCTTTTTCAAGCTCCTGGATATGGCACCAGATTGGAGGTTAGGCTCATACTGGTTTTTCTTTCGATGACCCTTTTCGCTTATAATTATATTGTTCATCCATGAAATTGATCGTCAGGAGCACTACTTGACCTTCCCAAACCCGTTTTATCGTTGGCGCCCCCATCCCTGGCACGGACTCGAGGTAGGACCGAATCCGCCGCAGATCGTCACCGCGTATATTGAAATCACCCCCTTCGACCTGGTCAAATATGAGGTCGAAAAAACGACCGGTTACTTAAAGGTCGACCGCCCACAGCGCAGCTCGTCGCAGCCGCCCACGCTCTACGGTTTCATCCCGCGCACCTATTGCGGAACGCGAGTAGGCGACCTCTCGCCGCGCGCCAGCCGCGGCGACGGCGACCCGCTGGACATTTGCGTGATCAGCGAGCGCCCGATTACCAAATCTGAGATCATTCTCAACGCTCGTGTAGTCGGCGGATTGCTGATGATCGACAACGACGAAGCGGACGATAAAATCATCGCCGTATTGGCCAACGATAAATTCTGGGAGAAAGCAAACGACGTCGCTGATCTGCCGTCCGTGCTGGTCGAGCGGCTGCGCCATTACTTCAGCACCTACAAGCTTGTGCCGGGCAAAGAATCACTGACCTATATCGAATCGGTTTATGGCGCCGCTCACGCCATGGAAGTGGTCAAGGCGGCGATCGCCGATTACGGCGAGGCTTACGGGAGCTGATCCGCCGGGATCCGTTACCCGGACTGGCGGCTGCGCCACTCGCGGATCATCTTAGCGTGCTCGCGCTCGTGATCGAGGACGTAATCCACAACAAGCTGGCTGAGGGTTTGACCGCGCAGCCAGGCGAACCGCGCCGGATCGTTCAGCTCGCGGTTGCTGAATTCGTCCAATCTCAACAGAGTCTGCCCGCGAATGGCATAGAAATCAGAAAGGATCCGCTCTAAAGGGCGGTCTTTGGTCTGGGAATGCCAGATTTTATTCTGCTCATCGTCCGGGATGTTTTTCAGATGTACGGTTGTGGGCGTCATCCCCTGATGGGCCTGGAAGAGCAGCTTGATGGTTTCCGCCTCCCACATTACCAGGTGCGCGAGTAAATCCTTGAGTGTCCAATCACCAAAGCTGCTCTCGGCAAGATACTGCTCGTCGCTGATTCCCTCTAAAGCCTCGAGGATGTCTTCCCGGCTGTCTTCCAGGGCGCTGATCAGTTCTTCTTTATCCATTCCATCCTCTTATTGGTTCAAACCGTATGCATGCGGCGTGCTTATATAAAGGTTGACATTGCCGGATGAACAGGTACAATACACGGGTCTGCCGGTTCATTAAGAAACGGCAAATCCAGTATAGCATCGAACGGCGCCGCTCGTTCATTCTTTGACCGGTCAGGTTAATCACAGCCGAGGTGAACATTGCCCATTTATCCGATTAATGCATCCAACTGGGGGAGTGGCCTGAGCATGCCGGCTTTCATTGAATCCATGAGCCAGCATAAAAAGGCCTTGCTCGAACGCTACAACCGGATATGTCTTTTGCCTGAGGAATGCGAGGAATTTACCAGGCTGGAAAAACCGATCTATATGGCTGTGATGACCGAGGAGTGGTGCCCTGACTGCCTGATGAATCTTCCCATCCTGGCGCGCATAGCCGATGCAGCCCCGCGAATGGAGCTGCGCATCTTTATCCGCAGGGATTGGCCTGGGCTGCGGGCCTATTACGCCGGATTGAACATCCACAGCATTCCGGTGGCGACCTTCCTGGATGAACATTTTGAGGTGCAATACCACTGGGTGGAACGTCCGCAGGCGGCTCACGAACGCCTGAACGCCTGGAAGGCTGCCCATCCGGAAATCGAAGAGATCCGCCGCCGATTCGACCTGACTTCAGAGCAGAAGCGGATGATGTTGAAAGAGATCAACGACCACTTGCTGATCGAGATGGAAACCTGGTATGACAGCGGACTGCAGAGAGAGACGATCCGCGAAGTGGGGGAATTGCTCGGCTTGAAGATCTAGTTCAAACCTGGGCAAAGTGCTCGCGCTCGATCTGCTGCCAGGTTTCGGCCGGGTTGACGCGCAGATAGCGCCCGAGCAGGGGCGCGGCGGTCTTGATCTCCTCGCTCATCCGCTGAGCCAGACGGCGGAGGGAGAAATGAGCATTCGGGGCGCTGCGCAGCGCGATCAGATGTTCGCCCGAGCGCAGGTTGAACTGGAGCAGCACGCGGCGGTTGAAGGCGTTTGGAACCACATAGGAAGCGACGGCCGGGTTCCACTCCTCAAGGATGAGGAAGGCCTGACGGGCCTTTTCCATTGCCGTGCGGAAGTGAGTTTCCAGCCCGGCGGTTAAGATGCGCCTCGGAACAGCGTAACCGAGGTGCGCGGTCAGGCGCTGGGGAGTCTGGGTCATCATCCGGTGCCGCTTTAATTCGAGGTAAGCGCCCTGGTCGATGAGGATGTCGAAGGTGAAACTGGCGTATTCCAGCTCGCGGAGCGGGATGGTATGGCTGCCAAGCCCGCCAAGGATTTCATCGGCGAGCTGGATCCGTTCTGAAAGAGATAAATCTTGAACATAGTTCATGGCCTGCGCATAGCCAAACTTGCCGTAGCGGTAAAGCGCGGCTGCCAGGACCCGATTTTCCGCTTCATGGTCGAAATCGACCAGCTGGCACCAATCCGCTGGAACGCCGCTGGCTGTAAGGCTGGCAGCCCGCTCGCCAAGCACGCTTTCGACCTTGCTCAGGTAGGGGATCGGCTCGGCGTATTTGATCAGGGTAGGAACCGATTCCTGCCCAACCTGCTTGAGCTCGCTGCCCAGCCTGCGGACCTCTGCCAGGGGATGGGAGAGCATTTTACTGATCGTATGTTCCAGCGCGCGGGCGTTAATGGTCATGCCGACGTTAGCCAGCGCCGCTGCCGGCAGGTAAAAACGGCAGATGTCGACGTACCGCGAACGAATGCGCCGCTCCCAGACCGGCTCGCTCTCGTCCGGCTTGCGCGGATTTTCAGACTGGATCACCTGCTGCACAGGCGCGAGCGATTCCTGGTAGCTCTTGAACAGATCGCGGATGGTTTCCTCGTAGAGACTCTGCAGGCGGTGGCCTTCCAGCTCCTCCGGCAGGTGGTAGTCGCTGGGATTCCATTTTTGGTAGCGGGTGGACTTTTCAGTGTAGGATGCCAGCCGGCAGGATTCGAGTGTTTCCACTGCCAGGCGGGAGACCTTTTCGACGGCGATGTGCAGGACGGCGTGCTCGGCGACGGATGCGTGCCCGTAGCCGACCACCCACTTCTCGTGAAATTCAGCGCTCTTCTCCTCGGTCAACTCGGCGGCGATTTCCTCAAAGCTTTGCGGCGAGCGCGATGTCTTGGCGAAGGTGACCGCGATCGTTTCTGGAGTCAGGTTCTTCGGATCGAGCAGATAAACTTTATGCTCAGGGGACATTACGGAGCACCTCCTTAGCAGCCTCGACATCTTTGCTCATCTGCGCGGTCAGCGCTTCGATTGACGGAAAACGCTCTTCCGAGCGTAATCGCTCGACAAACTCGACCTGGATTTCCTGACCGTAAAGATCCCTGTCCCAGTCCATGATATATACTTCCAGCAGCGGGGAAGAAGGCTGGTTCTCAAAGGTCGGGCGTACACCTAAGTTGGCGACTGATGCACAGCGTTTGTTGTCGATCCAGGTCCAGGTGGCATAAATTCCGGTGGGCGGCATCAACCGCTCATCCCAGACATCCAGGTTGGCAGTGGGAAACCCAAGCCTCTTGCCGCGCCCGTCGCCGTGGACGACTATCCCGGCGGTACGGTAGTATCTGCCGAGCAGGCGCGCCGCTTGAGGCATCTGCCCTTCGCTGATCAGCCGCCGAATCAGGCTGGAAGACACCGGAGCGCCGTTTCCGTTCTCGACGGGATCGAGCACGACCAGGTCATAGCCCATTGCCTGGCCTAACTCCTGCAGACGGTCAACATTGCCTTCGCGTCCGCGTCCGAGGGCGAAATCGTATCCCACGCACAGGTGACGGATGCCCAGATGGGCGTTGAGCATTTCCATGAAATCCGCTGCGCCCAGCTCTGCCAGCTGGCGGGTGAAAGGTAAGGTGAGGACGATATCCACGCCCAGATCGCCGAGAAGATCAGCCCGCTCTTCAGGGGTGGTCAGGTAACTGGCATGGTTGATCTTGCCCAGAACGACCGCCGGGTGTGGGTGAAAGGTCACAACCACGGATGGCAGGCCGGCGGCTCGGGCGCCGGCCACCAGCCGCCGGACAATTGCCTGATGACCAATATGAACGCCGTCAAACGAGCCGATGGTTGCCCAGGAGCTGGGGATAAGCAACGTATCAAGGTTGTAATAATGCTGCATCAATGATTTCTGTTCTCAGGGTTTCCAGGTTTTATTGCCGCTTAATCTGCCTGATTTTACTCGATTCCGGCCTCTCAGGCAAAAAAAGGCTGGCGCTACAACGCCAGCCTTTTCATCGGTTTCCTCCGTTTACTGGAAGAATACTTTCTTGGGCTGCCATTCGTTGGT
>CAZMCF010000030.1:0-32634 GCA_964564935.1 uncultured Anaerolinea sp.
CGCTGTGTAAACCATGTCCCCGAATTAGTGTAAACGATGTCCCCGGTCAATACACAGGCGGGAGAGGGCAGGGTGAGGGCTGGATCAGGGCGCCGCGCGGCCGCGGGGTTTCCACAGCGGCCGGTTTGAACGGGCATTAACCTATTCAGACCTCTGGCGTCAACCGTCACTCCAGTCGCGGTCTTCAATGAAGTCAGGGGAGTCGAACTCCGGATCGTATCCTTCCTGATTTCCATTTGCGGGGTGATCCGGATCGCCGATGATGAATGCGTCGAGCAGAAACAGCCCCAACCAGTTGGGTTCGCGGCGAATTGTCGATTGCCCCCTCTCCTTATCGCCGATCAGGAAAGAGAAGATCAACAGGATGGCTAAGAAGACGGCAAACTCGCACATCAATGGACGGCCTCCCTTGTATCCCCAGGGTTTTGGATGGATTCTCACCGTTGCGTCGCGCCTCAACAGGCGCGGAGCATGCAGAGCGAAGCGAAGGGCGCAGGCATTGGTTAATTTTGATTCACAAAGGCTGCTATTTCCTCTGCGCATTCGGTTATCAAATAGCGGCCATATTCATCGCGCTTTTCCAGTGCTGTCAGATAGGCCTCTCTTCGCTCTGCTTCACTCAGCATTGGTATGTCGGTTCTCGAAACCCGCTGGCGTTCGCGTTTACGTCTGCCCATTCTCATCCCTCGTTTTTTAACGTTGAGCTTCTTGCCACTCTCTAGCTTCTCTAGCTTCTCTTTCTCTCCTCTTTTTCTTCTCTCTCTCTTCTCTTCGGTCTCTTATGTCCTCAAAGATACAAATGATAACGACTATGATGAGAAACGGTATCAGTACGTGGCACCCTGGGTCGAGATAATGCGGATCGAACATCCTAACCTCCCTCATCAAGCTTCTGGCTAAGATAGCCATCCAGTATATGTCTTAATGCCCTTTCGGGCATTGTTGATTCTGACATTTCTCGTAGGGGCAATTCATGAATTGCCCCTACGGATGGTCTTAATGCCCTTGCAGGCATTTGTTGATTCTGACATTGCCCGGAGCGACAGGGGAAAATACAAAATTGTGTCTTAATGCCCTTGCGGGCATTTGTTGATTCTGACAATCCGTCATCACGGGCAGTCTGGCCGACCTGCCTGAGTCTTAATGCCCTTGCGGGCATTTGTCGATTCTGACCATTCCCACCTTGCCGATGTTTTCGGTCGTCAGCCTTCCGTCTTAATGCCCTTGCGGGCATTTGTTGATTCTGACCGAGTCGATGATTCTGTAAAACCAATCTATATCACTGGGTCTTAATGCCCTTGCGGGCATTTGTTGATTCTGACTCGAAATTAGCAGACGCTTAGGTATTAACGAGCCATTTACGTCTTAATGCCCTTGCGGGCATTTGTTGATTCTGACTGTCAAGGCGGACAAATGGCTTTTGAAAACTGTCGTTACGGTCTTAATGCCCTTGCGGGCATTTGTTGATTCTGACTTATAAGTTGGTATGCCTTAGGGGTGTCACGGTGGAGTCTTAATGCCCTTGCGGGCATTTGTTGATTCTGACTTAAAGAAAGGAGGAAGGAGAAAATGGCAAAATTCATGTCTTAATGCCCTTGCGGGCATTTGTTGATTCTGACTCGACTGGGGCGACGGGACTACGCCGGAGGTCATATCGGTCTTAATGCCCTTGCGGGCATTTGTTGATTCTGACCGGTTGCTGAACCATGAGCTCCGTCAGGCCATTGACGAATACGTCTTAATGCCCTTGCGGGCATTTGTTGATTCTGACCCAAAGTCGTGGCTCAGCAGGTGATCTTCCTCGGCTCGTCTTAATGCCCTTGCGGGCATTTGTTGATTCTGACTGTAGAAAGGAGAAATTATGTCAGACAAAGCTCTTGAGTCTTAATGCCCTTGCAGGCATTTGTTGATTCTGACGGTCTTTGGTTACGGAACCCGTCAAGATATTTGAGTCTTAATGCCCTTGCGGGCATTTGTTGATTCTGACCCCCAAGTCGCGCAATTGAGGGTTTTGCCTGCAAATGGTCTTAATGCCCTTGCGGGCATTTGTTGATTCTGACCAAATCCAAACGGCGGGACCTGCCTCAGTGCCAAAGGGTCTTAATGCCCTTGCGGGCATTTGTTGATTCTGACTCAGCCCCTACGTGGGACTGATGATATTTTTCGTCTTGTTGTCTTAATGCCCTTGCGGGCATTTGTTGATTCTGACTTGTATCCGCCCGGCATTGATCGGTTATTGCGCATTTGGGTCTTAATGCCCTTGCGGGCATTTGTTGATTCTGACTGACCATGTGGTCAACGGCATTGATTTCGGTCTTAATGCCCTTGCGGGCATTCGTTGATTCTGACGAAAACCGGCTCGGATCTTCGTGGACAGTATGTCTGATTTAGTCTTAATGCCCTTGCGGGCATTTGTTGATTCTGACGGAGGGAATCTTCAATTGGAGTATGTCCCTCCAGTTGTCTTAATGCCCTTGCGGGCATTTGTTGATTCTGACTCAGACTGCCTTTTGCAGTTGCGGATGACTACTATTTGTCTTAATGCCCTTGCGGGCATTTGTTGATTCTGACTTATTTTCATAAGACTCCAGATTGACTGCCCCTGACTGTCTTAATGCCCTTGCGGGCATTTGTTGATTCTGACTTGGTCTGCGCGATTACGCCCTTTTTTTGGGCTACATGTCTTAATGCCCTTGCGGGCATTTGTTGATTCTGACCGTGCGTGGCCACGAATCTGCCCTGGCGGTCGAAGTGAAGGTCTTAATGCCCTTGCGGGCATTTGTTGATTCTGACAAATCATTGAAATACTACGCTCAGAAAGCTGGTCTGAATCCGTCTTAATGCCCTTGCGGGCATTTGTTGATTCTGACCGGCGTCGTGCCCGCTCTGCGGGCGCGATATGTATTTGTCTTAATGCCCTTGCGGGCATTTGTTGATTCTGACCCAGTTCGAAGCAGGCGAATAAACTGATCGAGGAGCTGGGTCTTAATGCCCTTGCGGGCATTTGTTGATTCTGACTATCATGAAAAATCCATTTGTCTGGATCAAGGAGAAGTTGTCTTAATGCCCTTGCGGGCATTTGTTGATTCTGACGGATTTTCGTGGACAGCATGAGCGATCTATTTCATGAGTCTTAATGCCCTTGCGGGCATTTGTTGATTCTGACGGAATCGCCACTTCATGAAAGCGGGTCACAAGCGTCTTGGACGGTCTTAATGCCCTTGCGGGCATTTGTTGATTCTGACGCTAGTAAGGCAGGTTTACAAGCTATGCTAACAGGCAAGTCTTAATGCCCTTGCGGTCATTTGTTGATTCTGACCAACTACTGAGGCGCGGCAAAGAGCTTGAAGACTTTGGTCTTAATGCCCTTGCGGGCATTTGTTGATTCGGACAAACCAATATGGCGGGTACTGCCTTAGTGCCAGAAAGGAAGTCTTAATGCCCTTGCGGGCATTTGTTGATTCTGACGAATGAGATGAACAAGATTGATGCAATTTTAGATGCGTCTTGATGCCCTTGCGGGCATTTGTTGGTTCTGACTTGGCGCTGACGTGGATCGATACCGACACAAGGGATTGGTTGTCTTAATGCCCTTGCGGGCATTTGTTGATACTGACCCGTCCAGGCGTGGATACTGGCCGAGGATCGTTAGTCTTAATGCCCTCGCGGGCATTTGTTGATTCTGACTCACTATGACCGCTTATCTCACCCTAGCCGAATACGGTCTTAATGCCCTTGCGGGCATTTGTTGATTCTGACGCACCACCTCGCTGACGTGGCTGAGCGGCAGGTTGACGAGCAGCTGAGGGTCGCTCTCGTCCTCCATTTCCACCTGCAGGCGGCTGTTGCGGACGCGGATTTTCGCGCCCTGTTGGACGATGTATAGCGGCGGCATGACCAGCCTCCTCTCAGAATTTCCTGGTTCCCATGTTATTTCTATTCGGTTGTTAAGGTTCCATAACCCGGCGCGGGGGGGTTATTCCTCCTCCCCGCCGGAATCCACCACCCGCCGGCACTGTCCCAGCCCGAACGAGACTCCCGCGCCCACGCCCGAAAACTGGGCGAAATCGGACAGCGCGGCGATCAGGCTCATCCAGTAGCGGTCGTAATGAGAGCTGGTATAGGTCACCCGGCCCTCCGCGCCGATGCGCAGGCCGCCCTCCTTGAGGGGCACGCCCAGGCTGCGCAGGCTAAAGCGGGAGATGTGCAGGCACTCGGCGGCGTAGCGGCGGAGCTCGTCCGGCAGGGCCACCGGCGCGAAGCTGTTCCAGCGCTCCAGCAGATTGCCAAAGACCAGCTCGGGCAGCGGCAGGGGCAGGGTCCGCCCGGCGGAGTGGAAGGCGGTGGGGCTGGCCAGGTGCAGGCTGACGCGGCGCGCGGGCGGCCGGGAGGGCAGCAGGTGCGCGTTGAAGAGGTCCTGGTAACGGGCGGCGGCCGCCCAGGGATGCTGATCGGGCGAGAGGGCGGCGGCTTCCACCGAGAAGCGCAGGAAGTCCAGCTCCACCTGGGCGCCGGCGGCCAGCGGTCCGCCCGGGGCGGCGGCCTCGACCAGAATCCCGGCCAGCCGCTCGTCCAGCGCGGTGAAGCGCAGAGCGTAGCTCTGGGCAGGATCGGACTGCCCGCGCTGGAAGCGCCCGAGCAGGTTGGAGGCGGAGAAGGGCCTCAGGCTGTTCTCGTCGTGCAGGCGTTCGGCCAGCTGCGGGTCATCCTGGGCGAAAGTACGCATCAGCAGGGCGTGAGCGGCGCGGCCCCACCAGCGCGGGAGCGGCCGGCCGGCGGAATCCTCCTGGGGGATTGGGCGCAGGGTGAGCACCAGAGAAACCAGCTGGGGGGAATCACTCACGGCCGTCTCCGTTTCGGCCGCCGCGGGCGGCGCGCGCCCGTTCGCGGACGGCCTGCAGGTTGAGGATTTCGGCCACCTCGTAGCGCGGGGGCAGGCTTTCGGGCAGTGGGCGGGTGCGCATCACCGCCGGGAAGTAGCCCATGCGCCCGTGCAGCTCGGCCAGCAGCAGGGCGGCGATGAAGTTGAGCGCCGGCAGGTTGACCAGCAGCGGGGCGAACTGGTACTCGGCGGCTGAGAGCGGCACCCGGGCGATCAGCGCCTCGAGCTGGGGGATGAAGGAGACGTCGTTGTCGAACTGGACGGGCAGGTCGACGACCTGCTCGACCTGCCGGCCGGTGAGCTGCTCGATGCGTTCGATTTGCTCGGGGGTGATGGGATGGGAGAAGTTGAGGAGGATCATGGAACCGCCTTCACTCAGGATTGGTCGGGCTGCGCTATTCCCCATTCTAGCGCCAAAGTGCGCAAATCGGTCATGGCATCGTCTGCCTTCGAGGTTATTCGGTGTAATTTTATTCGGCTTGCCTGGTGTTCGGCGTGATTGAGTTGATTGCGCAGTTCTCTCAAGGCTTCGTACAGGCGGGATATCGTGGGATATTCGGGCCAATCCTGGTACATGCGCCGGCCGAATTCATTCAGATCATGGGGGGTGAATTCGCGGTCTTCGCCGGAATCTTCATCCTTTATCTTGGTGCCCAACCTGGTCAATCCCGAAACTGCTTTTTCCATAAGATCGCGCGGAGTCCGGCGATAATCCAGCGGCTGCCCCAGGCGAACGGTGACGGCGTCCACCAGCCATTCGCGCGCCAGGGTCAGCGTCTGAATTAACTGACCATGAGCGTAATACCATTCGATCATATTGTATTCGGCCTGAAGGATTTCCTGAGGCTGGCCATGATCATCTGCGGCGAAACTGGCAAAAGCCTGCACAATTTGATTGCTCAGCACGCTGAATGGCCTTGCAGTGGTTGAAAAATCCACTGAGGCCTGTTGCAAAGCCGCGCTTAAACCACCTGCTTCTGCCATAAGGGAAAACGGCTGGCAGAGGAAGGCGGCCTGTGATACCGTGCGAAGTTTGGCGGCTGCTCTGCCCGAAGCTTTCCGTTCGCGCCCAGGGCGGCCCAGGAGGGTGGACAGCAAACTGGCGTCGCCTGTTTGGACAAACTGATCGGTCGCAGTGATCCAATCCAGCATGGTCACAAATTCGGAAAGATCCAACACCGGGGCAGGGATGTTAATCTTTCGATCTCCAAGCTCTAACGCGCCGTAGTAAATCGCTTCGATTTTCACCTGCTTGGCAATTTTCAGGTAGGCGGCGAACAGGAAGGCAAGAAAGGGGATCGAACGAAGTCCGTGAGTGATATCAAAGGTCACGATCTCGCGGTCGTTAACCCGCTGGATTACCGCATCAAATATCTCCCACAGTTCTTCGCGACTGGTTCCTGTTGGTATGGGAACTTCCTCGATGCGCTCATCTTTAAGTTGGGCAAGGACGGGCCAGGTTGTCAGGTGAGCTTCGGGTGTGGTGAGCACCAGCATGAGATCGTATTCGATGAATTGACGCAGGGCCTGAGCAAAGACCTCTCCTTCATAGATTTGGCCCTGAAAGCTGTAACTGGTGAGAGTTGGATATCTTCCCAGGAAGGTGATAATGGTACGCATAGCAATTGGCTCCTCCGGCTTAAGGCAGCGGGGTGATTTCGAGTAGCACCCAGCCGAGCGGGGCGGCCGGCGCTTGTTTGCCATGAACAACTTGCATCACAGCCCGTCTGGAGCGGGGGAAGGGATCCCCGGATTTCCGGGGTGGAGAACCGGCAGCGGCTTTATGCATTTCAAATCCGCCCACAATTTCCTCGAACAGGTCTTTGTTTCGTGTTAAATGCGTCCAGAAAGTGGTACCATCCCAGCCCGTTCCCCAACCAAGTTGGAGGAATGCCTGGTTCTCCGCAAGATTTGTTCGAACAAGTTTTCGGTAGAACTGAGCTATCGTTTTATCACCTTCTAGTCCTTCGAACCACTTTATCAGTTCCGTCAGGCGCGCCAGGCTGTATCGCTGGACGCGCGGCATCAGCTCATCCAACCAGTGACGGCGGTTGGAAAATCCTAGGATTCGCTCGGCATCAGGTCTAAAAAGGATTTTGTCAATGTGGAGAGTTCCTGTAAATGTTGTGTTGGAAGATATGGCTTCTAATGCCACCGGTGATCCGACGCTCTTTTGGGTGAGCACTTGCGTGTTGACGACGCGTAATCGAGAACCAGCTATGTAATCCCCAACGCAGTCTGAAATTTGGAGAGCGCGAAGCAGGTCGTAGCTGGTTTTTTTTCCAAAAATCTGCTCTTCAATTTCATAGGCCGCTTTTTTGGGATTTGGCCTCCACTTTTTACTGCTGTTAAATTTATACTGATCTGGCGGTTCCAAGCCAAGGTTTTTTCTTGACACCGTAGGATTGATTTCGTGCCAACTGGTCCAGGCCAGCGCCGTACGAAGCGCGCCTTTCAGCGAGCTGCCGGGCAGGTAAGGGCGGTCATACACGTCTTTGATCTGCTCGCGCAGCACGGCGCCTTCGCCGGTGGCGCGCGGCACGCCTTTCAGCACATAACGGAAGAAGGGACTTCCGGGGCGGTAGTCGGCATCGGCGAGCAGCTGCTGAGGCGGACTTTGGGCAATCAGTCTCAGCTGGCGCGGGTCGTCAACCTTTTGCGCTTCCAGCAGGCAGTTATGGTCAATGCGCCAAGTTTGCCCCTTGTAAATGGCATAATCGTACTGATTGAGCAGCTCCACGCCATTGCCGATGTGCAGCGGGGTGAGCGTGGAAACCTGCACCCTGAAGAGGGTATATTCAGGCATGCGAACCTCCTTGAGCGTTGAGCGCGGCAGCACATGCCAGCCCGTAGCGATAGACGGGATGGGGCAGTTCACCCGCAAAACGCGGGGAAACCTCACACACATCCCCGGCCGGGTCGGCGGGAAGGTTCAGGCGGCTGCCCTCGGTAATCATCAACACCCGCTGACGCAACAGGTTTTCTCTGCCTTGCGGGTCGCACCAACCGCCCACGCCAACCAGCTGGTAACGGCCGTTTTGTAGCGCAGCGGGCAGTTCCGCCGTGCGCGGGTGATAGCGGCTGAGCAGATAAGCTGGCTGCCCGGCTGAGGCAAGGGGCAATTCCAGCGCTTGAGGACTGCCTTCAGGCACCTCGAACCCGCCAAAGCCGATCGAGCGCTTGCCGCCCAAGCCGTTGAATTGCAGTTGATGCACGGCGCGGCGTAACAAGGTGCGGCTGGGGTGGTCATCTTTCACCCGCCATTGCACTCCAAACCACAAACCGCAGCCTTGTTGAAAGTGCATTTGAACGGTGTGATAAATATCCGGAGCGTAGCGGATGCGGTCAACGGTGACGTGCGGCTGGCGGTTGCGCCGCCATACCTTTTGGCGCGGGAGGGCAGGCCATTTATCCTTGGGCAGGCGCAGCGTAGGCGGCAGCATTTCTATTTCTTCCACCATCAGCCATAACTGCCCACCTTGCAGGGTCACCCCGCCTTGCGGAGGCTGGTTTTCTTCCTCTGGGAAGAGCAAATCATCCAAACTTTGTCCGCCTAACAAACGGCGAAACAGCGCCTCCGAGAGGAACTGCACTTTTTTGATCTTTTTCCCATATTCTTGCAGTTTGGTCTGGCTTAAAAAAGCAGACCAATCCAGCGGTGCGGGATAAAAGCGCAACGCGCCGGCATAAGGGAAGGTGGAAGTCAGTAAAAACGGCGGCTGAGGCGGATCGGTCAGAAAGGGCTGTAGAAATGCAGCCACATTCCCGCCATCCGCAGCCAGCGCCGTCGTCAGGGCGCTGAACAGCGTATCCGATGGGATGGCGGGCAGCGTGTCTTCCAGTTCCAGCCCGCGTCTGCCAACCCGCACCGCGCCCTTGAACTGCAGGGCATAGACTTCAAAGGGTGGCATGATGCCCTCCTAAGATAATTGGGCGTAGATTTGCTGCTGAACAGCCGCCAGTCCGCTGGCTAAATCGGCGACGGTTGCAAAGTAACCCAACTGCGTAGGCCGGGCGCTGTAATCCTTGCCGCGCCACTCTACGCGGATATTTTCTATTTCTACCTTGCCGGAGCCGCGGCTGCCAAGGCCGCCCAGGTAATCATCCAGCAGCAATTGCAGCCCTTCGACAATTACCTTGAGGCGCTCTACATCCTTTTGGACGCTGCAATTGGCGCCATCGTATACTGAATAGACCAGCTCGGCACCACTGAAACGGGTGCCGGCTGGCACGCGCTCCATCTGGCGCGGGTTGGCCGCCGAAGTGACGCGGTCAATCGAAACCTCGGTCTTGACTTCGGTGAAGGGCAAGTCGGTATTTGCCTCCTCCAATTTCTTTGCGCTTAAATCGTCCATAAAAACATCGCGCACAATCAGGCGGGTGGGGGTGGCAAAATCACGCTCACCCGGCACGCCAAATGTGGTGCAAACGTCGCAATTCAGGTAAGTTTCCAGCGTATCGCCTTTATCTGCGCCGCAGGAATGGATACGGACATCTTCCTTGATGTGTTGGTTTTGCTTAAGGCCTTTGTGCTTTTCCAGCAGGCTGCGCATTTTGCCGCGTAGGCTGGAGCCGGGGATGTAGGGTCGGTTAGTCAACGGATCACGGATGACGGTTTTATCCACACCGCCGATTTCAATGCCGGATTCGGTGCCGCCGATGTGCAGACCGGTTTTAGCAATCACATCGAAGTGGATTAACACACGCCCTTTGAGTTGGATGCTGTTGTTGTTCATGATAATCTCCTGAAGTTGAAAAGGTACAGAGATTAGTTGCCGCCATAGGCTTTGTGATAAGCCAGAATGGCTTCGAAGAAATCCACGAAGCGGTTGAAGTATTCATCCTGTTTATCGGCTGGGGCCTGGGCAACGGTATCCAGCGCCGGGGTCAGCACATTCACCAGCGCGCGCACCGCCGGACCGCGCTCGCGGCGGGCTCGGTATTCCATCTTGGGCTTGAGCAGAATCAGCCGGCGAAGTACTTTTTGGCGCTCGGCGGTTGCCTGCGCGCCTTTCTGGCGGGCAATTGACCATTCACCCTGAATCTGGCGTACCTCGCCAAACAGGCTGCGAATCTGGCTGGTCGAAAGATTCATCTCCTTCAGCTCCTTGCCAAACTGGTCGGCTCTTTGCACCAGCAGTTCGCCGGTTACATCCTGGGTGATGATTTTTTGCACTTCATTTGCGGGTACTGGACTCATGTTATTCCTCCTCGTTTATGATTTGCGAGTTATCAGTTCTGCCCAGCGGGCAGCCAACCCAATCCATTCGATGCTGCGGAACTGATCCTGTTTCAGACGCTCGCGCAGATCGTTTACCTCCTCTTTTGGCACACCCCTCATGCGGCTCAGGTGGTACTCTGCCAGCCAGTTCCACGGCCCCCACAGCGGTTGCGGCTGATTGTCGCGGTTGAGATCGGCGCCGCTTTTTTCTCGTTTTTCCTGCGCGTTCCGATACAACTCGTGCAGGCGAATCAGTTTACCAATCAGGGCGCGGTTCTGGTTATCTTGAACCATTTTTTCCAGGCGGTGCATCAAGGCGTGGGCCGTGTTTTCACCATCAGCAGCGCAATCATGGCAGCCAAAGCGCTTCCAGGCCAGCGGCAGTCCCAAAAAGGCAATGGCATCTTTTTGCCGTCGGCGACCGTTTTCCCACCATTGATAATCCTTCGCCAGCTTCTCGGCCTCCCCGGCTTCTTCGGCAGATTGATAGAGCGGGTACTTGCCGCCCACCAGTACAATGCCGCCGCTGGGATGAATATCGGGGTGAGCGCCGGTGAAGCGGCACAGGTCGCTGCGCAGTCGGATGGCAAATTCCACCACTGCATCCCAGCTGCCGACAAAGAATAAATCGTCGCCGCCGGAGTAAATCGAGTACAGGCGGTCACCGTATATTTCCTTCATCTGCTCGGCGATCTGCCCCACCCAGCCTTCGAAAAACAGGCTGACTGCAAAACTGAGCGAAGCAATGCGCGAAAGTGTAGAGTGCTGCCCCAGCCCCTCGGCAAAGATTTTACCCAGGTTATCTACATCCATTCTCAGCACACCCACCCGCTTGATTCCGTTTGCCTGTTCTTCCAGCACGCTTAGCGGCTTGACCGAATCCACCGTCGGCAGGTCTTCCACTTTGCCGCTCAGCTGTTTATGCTCTACTGTAGTCAGAATCGGCGTGACATTGACCAGCAGGGAACGCACTGTTGCACGGTTGTAGTGCGGTTTGCGCTCGCGGAAAGCTTCGTCGTTCAGAGTAAAGACAATTCCCTGCGGATCAGTATCTAGTTTCTCCAGCACTTCCACCCGATAACCAAAACGGCGGGTTATCTCCTGCCAGCCTTTGCCGGCCTGCGGGGTAATCTGCTCAGGCAGGTTCGGCTCAACCGGCTCTAAAATTAGAAATTGCGCCTTTCGCAGCTGCTTGCCCAATTCTTCATAGGATTCACACACCGGGCACTTGTTGACTGTAGTGACCACGCCGCTGTCAACCGGTTTAGGCCTGACATCGGTATGTTCCCTGCCGCACACGGCGCATTGCTGCGGGGTACTGCCGCCCACTCCCTGCGGTTGAAAGATCTGTTTCAAATCGGCTTCCAGTCCCTTCAGGCGTTCCAATTTAGCCGTGTTGATCTGACCGATCAGCCCATCCCATTCCGTCCGGATATTCCCGTGGAAGAAGTGCCAGCCGCGCAGCGGGCGCGCCTGTAAGATCAGCCCTAACTCGCCCTGATGTTCATTGAACAGTGCGCGGGTGATTTGGGCTTGTAACTCGGGCAACTTTTCGGCATCCCTGCGGCGGGCGATCAGGTAAAAATTGCCGCCGCCGGCGTATATCAGGTTTGTGACGGGCAGGTTGAGCCGATTCAACAGGTAGCGGGCAATCACCAGCCCAAGCAACTGCAGGTAAAACGAGCGTCCACGCAACCCGCTGGCCGCCCCGCGTGAGGTGATCGTGTAGAGGAAGCTCTGCACGCCGGTCAAATCACCGCCAACCAGCGCAACAACTTCTTCCTCAACCCCTTCAGGCTGCTGTGCAAAGGCAGCCAGTTGCTCATTGGTCAGCGCTGGGTCATCATACAGGGCTGCCGCCAGTGCGGCGGTCATGCGGCTATGATCGTAAAGGCTGATGTCGGGACGGCTTTTGTAAGAAGCCGAAGGCACACACCAAAGGAAGTGCTGCATCTCAGCCAGCAGGCTTTCGAGATAATACGGCAGATTCTCGCCTATTTGAAAGGCATTTTTCAGATCCTTCACTCGCCTGGTAAAGTCTTTATACAGTTTCTGGTAATCACTCCAATCATTGTTTGCGAGCCCTTGTGGGAAAATGTTTTGTTCGCTGAGTTCCAAAGGTTTCAGCGGCCAGTACACCTGAGGTACTTCACGTGGCTGTGCTTGCAGGTTAACATCTGAAAAAATCGATAGCAACTGCGCGGGGTGTTGTTCGGGTTTTTCTTCCCCGTTGATGGGGTCGGCACGTTCACCTGCCGAAAGGCGGTCGGCCAGCGCCACGGCAGAAGACAGCCGATTATGAGGCTTGTGATGCCCGCCAACCGCCAATTTGATCTGATTCTGCCATTCCTCCGGAGCGAAATATTGGACGAAATCCTCACTGAGCAAGGCGTGCTTGTACTTGTAGTCCCGCTGCGCCTCGGCATCCCATACACGGCTGGCGCCTTCCCCCGCCCGCAAGGCAAACTTGCCAATATCATGCAGCAGGCCGGCCAGTGCTGCCAAAAAAACCTGATTGTTCTGCTCCATTCATGCCCTCCTTAATGGGTTTTTAGCATGCGTCGCCTGGCGGTTTCCCCTCGACCCGTGCTGGGGTCGCCGCCGCCAGGCAACTGCACAATGCCATCTTACAACTTTCTTCAATCGGTGTCATGCGGGTTTTCCCCTAATCGAGCGGCGAAATATAACTGCAGCAGCCCGACAAGCTGCGCCCGGTTGACATTGGCCACTTCCCAATGGGCTGCCGCTTTGCTATAAGCGGAACGGATATGCTGCTCAACGGTGCGCGGCGAAAGAAACAACCGCTCGCCGATTTCCTGGTCGCTCAAGCCCTCCTTCACAAGGATCTCCACGACTCTTCTTTCCGCCGGGGTTAATGAACCCAGGATGAACGTGCGGGCTGCATCGAATTTTTCTCTCAGGCGGAGTTCTTCAACCCGTTTGAGCGCTCCGAAGGGGTCTTCGATATCCCGGAGTTCAGATAGCATGGGTGAGATACCGCTCCAGCGGATCACCGGCACCGGAACCAGGGAAACATCGTCTCCAGGAGCGGGGTGCATGCGTTTACTGGCGAGAAAATCGCCGCCTGAAAACAGATACCATAACCGGTCGTCCTCGTCGAACAGCAGCTGAGCGGCGGTCAGGCCAAAAAGCGCCATCGTTTTTCTTCCCCCTGCGATGGAAAAATGGATCTTCCGGCCGGCCAATTTTCCCGCCCGGATTTCAGAATAACTCGCTTTGAAAGCTGAGCGGGCTGCGCCTGGAGTTTCCACGTCGATCAGGGGGCGGCCATGCTCATCTCGCAAAAGGATGAACCTGGCCTGAAAACTCCCCTGGCTGGGAGCGCATTCAAAGGCATTGCGAAGAGTTGTGACCGCATCTGAGATAGCCGGCGTGATTGTATCCGTGTGAATGACAATAACATCCACAATTCTCTCGCCGCGTTGGACGAGCAGGTCAATCGTTGCAGTAACGACTTGTGGCTCAGTGCCTAATGTAGCAATCAGTACCGAATTCATCATTAACGTAGAAATGTGTTGGTTGCTCTGCTCCCTCAACCAATAACCCCACTAATAAACACGAACTTGCAAATTATAACGGATCAATTCACTTATTGCACGGCAATACGAGCCGAGGCCTGTTTCCAATTTTGTAAGGTGGCCGTAAACCGCGCCTGATCAGGTTGATGACCTTGAAATTCTAAATCGACAGGCAGAAAAAGTTCCGGCAGCTAACTAAACGCAAAAAGCAAACTTCTCTAAACAGCCATTGAATTCCACCGTGTGTCCTGTACTGAACAGGCCGCAATCAAATCTGCCCGTGATTGCATCAAGCGGTCAAAACCTGCGCCGCCAACCAGCGCCGTGACCCAATCCCTCTTCCGCCGGGCTGCTCTTACCGCGTTGCACATCGGCGTGTTGATCGGACCGAAGAAAGATCATCTCTCTTCCTAAAAATTGACAAATTGTGATAGAGTCTTCCTTTAGCCGTCGGGTGACGATCTCTGCCATGGTATGGAGGCAGCATGAGCAACGCGAAGCAAGGGTCTCCACCAGGTGAAAAACCGGACATCAGCCTCTCCTGGCACTCCCTGGATACGGACGCGGTTCTGGAAAAGCTGGTAACCGGCTACCAGACGGGTCTCTCCAGCCAGGAGGCGGAAGAGCGCCTGACCAATTACGGGCCCAATCAACTGGTCGAGGCGCCCCGCCCGACCTTTTTGTCGCTGGTCCTGAACCAGTTGAAGAGCTTCGTCGTCCTGCTGCTGATCGGCGCGGCGATTCTATCGGCAGTTCTCGGCGAGTGGGTGGATGCCTCCGCCATCCTCGCCATCGTGGTGCTCAATACGGTGCTTGGCGTCGTCCAGGAGAGCCGGGCCGAAGAGGCCCTGGCAGCGCTGAAGAAGCTGGCCGCGCCAGAGGCTCAGGTGTTGCGGGATGGGCGGCGGGTGACCGTGCCTGCCCGAAACCTGGTTCCCGGCGACATCGTCTTCCTCGAGGCGGGCAATTTCATCCCGGCCGACTTGCGTCTGCTGGAAGCCCATAACCTGCGGATCGACGAAGCCGCCCTGACCGGCGAATCGGCGCCGGTGCTGAAGAACGCCCTGGAAATCCTGCCAGGCGAAATCCCGCTCGGCGACCGCAAGAATACCGCCTTCATGGGCACAACCGTCACCTACGGGCGCGGCAGGGGGGTGGTGGTCAGCACCGGCATGTTCACCCAGCTGGGCATGATCGCCGCCATGCTCCAGTCGGTGGAGGCAGAAGAAACCCCGCTGCAAAAGAAGCTGGAACAATTGGGCAAGGTGCTGGGGTTCGCCTCTCTTGCGATCTGCGCGCTGGTCTTTGCCGCCGGCTGGCTGAACGGGGGTGATCTGCTCGAGACATTTATGATCGCGGTCAGTCTGGCGATCGCCGCGGTGCCCGAGGGGCTGCCTGCCATTGTGACCATCAGCCTGGCCCTGGGGATGCGCGAGATGGTCCGCCGCCATGCGCTCATCCGCCGACTTGCCTCAGTTGAGACTCTCGGCTCGGCCACGGTGATTTGCACCGACAAGACCGGCACGCTGACCCAGAACGAGATGACCGTCACCCGCATGTGGGTGGACGGGCAGTTCATCGAGATCAGCGGCGCCGGCTACCAGCCGGTCGGCGAGTTTCAGATCAACGGGAGAAAGATCAACCTGGCTGATTACCCCGGCGCGCTGACCGCGCTGTGGATCGGGGTGCTGAATAACGACGCCGAGCTGGAATACGACCAGCAGGGCAATTACCTGCGTATGATAGGCGATCCAACCGAGGGGGCGATCCTGGTCGCGGCGGCCAAGGCCGGCGCGATGCCCTATCACCTGACCCGCGCCTACCCGCGCGACGGCGAAATTCCCTTTGATTCAACCCGCAAACGGATGGTAACCATCCATAAGGTCAACCAGCCGCGCAGGGAGGATATCTCGCCCTTTACGGATGACACCCCGCGCCACCTGCACGTCGTGGCAGTCAAGGGCGCTCCGGATGTAATCCTCAACCTGTGCTCGCATTACCATCCCTTGGACAACACCGAACCGCTCCCGTTGACAGTGGAGAAGCGAGAGGAAATCCTGGCAGCTAATGATGCCATGACCGCCGGGGCGCTGCGCGTGCTCGGCCTGGCCTACCAGGTCGTAGACCGCCCGCCGGCCGAATACTCCAGCGATGACCTGGAGAAAAACCTGGTCTTCGCCGGTCTGGTAGGGATGATCGACCCGGCCCGGCCGGAGGTCATCCCAGCCCTGCAGGAGGCGCGACAGGCTGGCATCCGCACGATCATGATCACCGGCGACTACCCAAACACGGCCCAGGCGATCGCCGAGCAGATCGCCCTGCTCCAGCCCGGCGAGCAGGTCCTGACCGGCAAACAACTGGATGAGATGGACGACGACCGTCTGACCGAGGCGGTCAAACGGACCTGCGTTTTCGCCCGCGTCTCGCCCGAGCACAAGATGCGGATCGTCAAGGCGCTCCAGGCCGACCATCAGGTGGTCGCCATGACCGGCGATGGAGTCAACGACGCCCCGGCGATCAAGCTGGCTGATATTGGCGTGGCAATGGGCATCACCGGAACGGACGTGGCCAAGGAAACCGCCGACATGGTGCTGACCGACGACAACTACGCCAGCATCGTTTCAGCGGTCGAGCAGGGGCGGATCATTTACAGCAACATCCGCAAATTCGTCTACTACCTGATCTCCTGTAATTTAGCGGAAATCCTGGTGATCTTCCTGCCGACCATGTTCGGATTTGGCTCGCCCCTCAAGGCGATCCAGCTGCTCTGGCTGAACCTGGTCACCGACGGCGCGCCAGCCCTGGCCCTGGGCACTGAGAAGGGTGATCCGGATATCATGAAGCAAAAGCCGCGCCCGGCAGGCGAGCCGATCATCAACAGACACATGCAGCTGGGAGTACTGATCCAGACAGTGTTTATCACCACGGCCACACTGGGAGCGTTTTTCATCGGGCTCGCGCACAACGAAGCGTACGCCCACACGATGGCTTTCATCACGCTCTCCGTCTCCGAGCTGTTCCGGGCCTATACCGCCCGTTCCGAGTACTTCCCCTTGTTGAAAATCGGGGTGTTTACCAACAGGTATATGAACTACGCCGTTGCCGCTTCGCTGGCGCTCATCTTCCTGGTGTTGTATGTCCCGTTTCTCAACGAGATTTTCAAGACCATCCCGCTGGGCTGGGATGAATGGCTGCACATCCTGCCCCTGATTCTGGTGCCCTCGGTCGCAGCCGAGCTCACCAAATGGATTCTCCGGCGCATGGATCAGCGCCGCCGGTAGAGTCGATATCCTGGCCAAACCTCCAGAGCAATTTCCCGGAAGCAGATAAGCCGGACAACGGCATCCCCGACCAAATCCGCGATAGATTGTATTCTCTTCTCTATGATATGATCGCGATTTGACGTCCGCAGCCCGGGCATTTGTTCATATTGGCTTTAATGCACTTATCACAGTACACGCCGCCGCACCGGTCGCACTTTCCATATGATGTCGCCCACATATCCGGGTTTGCTTTTGCCGTCGGGTTTCCACCTGGAATGTTCGAAATCGAGATCAGCTTGCTGCATTTTTTACATATTGCGACAGTCATAACCATTTCCTCTTTCTATTCGAAAATCCACTCCCAATCGAATTCCCATACTTTGACCGTTTTATCATAACTTCCACTCACAGCGTAACGCCCGTCGCCAGAAAAAGCAATGGAGGTCACTCCATCCGTGTGTCCCTCCAATACCTGCAAGACCCGCCATGAGCGCAAATCCCATAAACGCAATGCAAATTCCTCGCCCCCCGAAAGCGCAAATTGCCCGTCAGACGTCACAGCAATGGCGTGGATCGTGTCCGCATGTCCTTCCAGTTCTCGGACGCAGGTTCCTGAGGTCAAATCCCACAAACGGATCAGGTTGTCCACCCCTCCCGATAACGCAAAACGCCCATCGCCGATAACGGTCAAAGCGTGGATGTTCCCCTTGTGACCGTGGAGGGTTTTCAAGCATTCACCGGTGACAGCATTCCAGATTTTAAGAGTTTCATCCTTGCTGCCCGAGAGCAGGTATTTCCCCCCGCCAAACGCTGCCAGACAGGTGACAACATCCTTGTGCCCATTGAAAGCATGAATTTGACCCCCCGTGCGCACGTCGAACGCCTGGATGTAGTTTTCGCCTTTGTCCGCGATCATTTCCGTGCGGGCAACGAACAGGCTCTTCCCATCCGGAGAAAAAGTCAAAGTGTTAACGCTCTGGTCGAATTTCTTAAAATCGTGAATTTGCTTTATTCCACGGACTTCCCACAGCCGCAGGAACTGGTCGCCCGCCTCGCTCGCCATGTAATAATCTCTACTGGCTGTCGCCAGCATTTCCCCGCCCGGGGAAAATTTCGCTGCGCTGAGCGGGCGGGTGTGCGCCTCGATACAGGCGACGCAAGTTCCCTTGCGCGTGTCCCAAACCCGCACCGTTCGATCGCTGCTGGCGCTGACCGCCAGCCTTCCGTCTTTTGAAAGATCGACATCATGGATCACGTCGCTGTGCCCGCTCATCGTTTGGATCAGCCAGGCAGAAAGCAACTCGCCGCGGTGAGCGCCTTGTTCCGACTGGTGTAAACGATCCAAAACAGGGGCGGCTTTCTCAAAACCGTGAACGGCCTGGGCGCTGCGCAGCAGGTGGTAAGCCTCTGCACATCGACCTGCCCCAAGCAGATCATCCGCCTCCTCGAGCATGCGGGAAACCTGATCCTGGTTATCGATGGTTTTCTCGGCGGAGACCGGCGTTGAAATCAAGTAATCACAGCAGCGGCGGGTGGACAGCTGGGTGGTATATCGGCGAATAGTGCCGTCCTTGCTGGCTGTGTAGGTCAGACGCCCGTCAGCGGAGAACAGGACTGCGTGCACGGTATTGGTGTGGTCGTTCAGCGTTCGCAGGCATTTTCCGCTGCGTACATCCCAAAAACGGGCAGTTCGATCTTCGCTGCCAGAAAGGGCATACTCTCCCGTTGGGTGAAAAGCCACGCTGCTCACCGGAGCGCTGTGACCGGTAAACCTGCGGACGAGCCGCCAGGTTCGTAAATCCCAATAGCCAACGCTGCCGTCATCATTACCGGAAAGGAGATAGTTCCCGTCTGCTGAGATCGCCAGGCATTCTGCCCGGACGGACTGTTCTGACAGAACGCGCATACATTGCTGGCTGGCGAGATCCCATACTTTGATGAATTCTCCCTGGTCGCTCCAGCCGCTGGATATCGCCGTCCGCCCGTTCGGGGAAACCACCAGATTGTACACCGAATGAGGATGCCCCTCCAGGGACCCGATTCTTTTTCCGGTGCGGATATCCCATAGGTGAATGGCCTGAATATCTCTGAGGCCAAAGTGTTCTCTCACCGCCGACAACAAAATCCGGCCGTCAGGCGTAAATTCCAGGACGGATATAGTGGAAGCGGAGCTGGCTGTTATGTTCTTGTCTTCCAGGGTGCCTAAGTGACGCCCTGAATGGGTTTCCCAAACCTCGATCTTGCCAAAGCCCGATTCACAAAGCACCAGCGCCCAATTTGGCGGAACTCCTATGGTGTAGATTTCGCCATGGTTATACTCGGCGGTGTAGGTTTTTATAACGCTGTTGGTTGACAGATCATACAATCGAATGGTTTTATCCAAACCGCCGGCCAGGAGGAACCGCCCATCCGGTGAAAGACGCAGACAATACAATCCATTGGGGTTTTGGATCACTTGCTCTTGGCGGATATCGCAGCCGCCCTGAATCGGGGACAGCCTTTCGCCTAACTGGCGGGCTTTTTGCTCGCACATCGTAGCTTGTTGCAGGTCACCGCGCTCATAGCTGAGCTTTGCCCGCGCCAGCCAATAGGCCGGCCGCTCTCCATAAACTGCGTCCAGCTCGGCGATGTTTTGGTGCAGGCTCAGGTCTTCGCGTTTGCCGTGAATCCATTCCCAGTAGCCAAGATTGTAATTTGCTTCCAGGTGAGATGGATTCGACTGTAACGCCTCTTCCCAGGCCGCAACTGCTGCGGATTCATTACCCAGGTCCAGCAGGCTCAAAGCTTTGTTATTCAGGCTGTCCGCGAGTTGCTCGGCCTCTCTGGGCATTTTCCGGGGATACGGCTGGCCGGTCTCGGCCTGGTAAATTTCCTGCAAACACCTGACTGCTTCCAATGCCTCTGGCCGTTTGGATGGCGCCTCGTCAAAGCACCGCCTGATCAATCCAGCCAGTTGATCCGGCATCTCCGGGATGGCGCTGTCCTCCGATGACCCGGACAGATAATGCTCCAGGGCGTGAGGAGCGACCACGCCCCAGGCGTAGTCTGGCATCTCATGCTTGACCCAGAAGCGGCTCCCGGCAAACATCTCCAGCACCGAAAGACCCCAGCTCCACATATCCGACCGGGGAGTAATTTCGAGATCCCTCTGTTGAGATTCAGCCTGCTCGGGAGAGGCATAAGCTGGAGTCATGCCCTTGCCCGCTTTGACCAGACCGAAGTCGGTCACTTTGGCAATCCCGTCTGGGGTCATGAGGACGTTCGCGGGTTTTACATCGCGGTGAACCAGGCCGCGCTCATGCGCGTATGCCAATCCCCAGGCGAATTGAATGGCGATATCGAGCGCCTGCTCGATGGTGGTAATCCTGCCCTGATTAATCCAATCCAACAGCGAGCCGCCCTCGACCAGCTCGGCGAAAATTCGCGGGATGCCGCCGAGCGTGCGCACGTAATAGCAGCTGACAATGTGGGGATGTAAACCCAGGCCGATCCAGGTTTCTCCTTCTGATATGAACCACTCCCGCTGTTCCTGGGTGCGAAAGGCCAAAGGCGATTTGACTGCCAGATCGATGTTCCACAGTAAGTGGCGGACGCGGTAGACCTTGGCCATACCGCCCTTGCCGAGCAGACCCAAAACGGTGTAAGTGTCGAGCAAGGAGTCTCCGTCCTGCCACTCGGCGGGAGTGGTATTTTCATCGAAGATCCGACCGGATTGTTGTGGAGCAACCTGGTGCATAGAAGGCTGAACGACTGAAATTGGCTCATCCAACAGATCTGCACTGTAACCAGCGGCTTCAGGCGGACCACCGCACCCGGGGCAGAGGGTGACATCAGGCGAGCGCGGGTGAAACTCGCGGGCGCAGCGGATGCAGTACATTGCTAGAGCTGGTTGCGTCATCGGAGTAGAAACCTCGGTTTGATAATCACGGCGAGTATAGCCAGGTCAGTTTTTTTCCCAGCTTGAGATCAAGCGGGAAAATTTGTCTCGCCGACGTTCTAGATTAGTAAGTGTGATAAGTGGGGAGGATTTTGGAGGAATGATCAGGGAGAGAATGAAAATTGGGATACGCGCTTATCGCGTCATCTTCCCGGACATCCGTCTTTCTGTATATTATCCACCCATTTGGATAGAATGGAAATACTAAACTTCTACCAACCAACAGCGGGGTACCATCCCGATCTGGCCTCAGTCGCGAAGGTGATTTCCTCCTTCCCGCGGTGTAGCAGGAAGGATATGTTGCCAGCCGGTACCGCCTGATTGACTAAAAAGGAAAGTTGTAATCCTCTAAACCCAACTCTACCTGAAGGAACTTGAGCTCCTTTTGCAGATTCCGGTTAACGGGCACCCCGCTTGCGCGGACGATCCTGGCGTTCTCATATTCTTTTTCGCCGGCAGTGTAGATCCGCGCCTGCCCGGGAGCCTTCTTCGAATTGCGCAATTCCCGCAGGATGTTGCCGGTAGTGCGCTTGAACTCCTCCAGCGGGATGAAAAACTCGATGTTGATCGCCAGGAAGAAATGGCCGACCTTGAACGGCTGCGGTCTGCCGTCCGGATCGATGCCGGTCAACCCGTGCAGAAATGCGCCTGACTGGAGCGAGGCGCAGAGGATTTCGACCATGGTGCCCAGCCCGTAGCCCTTGTGCCCGCCCAGGGTCTCGCCGGCCCCGCCCAGCGGAAGAAAGGAAGCGGTTTGTTTGCCAAGGGCTGCCAGGGTTTGGACAGGATCGGTCATCGGCTGGCTGTTTTCATCGATGATCCAGCCTTCCGGGATCGGTTTTTCAGCCCGCGCGGCCACCTCGATTTTTCCGCGCTGGGCGATCGGCGTCGCGGCGTCGTAAAGGAAGGGGAATTCTTCGTCGGTCGGCGCGCCAAAGGCGATCGGATTAGTCCCCAGCATGGGTTGGACGCCAAAGGTCGGCGAAACCGATGGCCTGGCATTGGTGACAGAGATGCCGATCATGCCATTCTTAACTGCCATGCTCGGGTAGTAACCGGCGATGCCGTAATGGGTGGAGTTGCGCACAGCGACGGCGCCCAAACCGGCGGCGCGGGCTTTGTCGATCGCCATCTGCATCGATCGCGTGCCGATTACCATCCCCAGTCCATGGTGACCATCCACAACCGCGGTGGTCGGGGTCTCTTTGACGACCTCAAAATGGGTGACGACCTGATGCTGACCGGATTTCATCCGGTCGTAGTAATACTTCAGCCTCCCAATCCCATGCGATTCGATCCCGCGCAGGTCGGATTCGATGATCACATCCGCGCAGGTCTCGGCGTCCGCTTCGGGAGCGCCGCACCTCACGAACACATCGCGAATGAAGCTTCGCAGGGCGTCCACCTGCAAAAAAACCACACTTTCTTCCATGATACCTCCTGCCTCTCGAATTTTTCTATAAAGCCGGACTGCGAGATTGCTAAGATTCCCTTTCCCCGGTTATCAGGTCAGCGATATCGTCTTCAGACAGTTCTCCTCGCCGGTAGGTGCCGACGTGGCGCCCGTGGCGGATGACGGTGTAGCTGTCCGCCACCTGATAGACCTGATGGACGTTGTGGGTGATGAAGATGACCGCCAACTGCCGCTGACGGGCGTTCTCAATATAGGAGAGCACCTTGCGCGTTTCCGCAACAGAGAGGGCCGAGGTCGGCTCGTCGAGGATCAAGACCTTGACGCCGAAGAAAACCGCCCGGCCAATCGCGATCGATTGGCGCTCCCCGCCCGATAAACTTCCCACCCGCTCGGATGGAGAGCGAATGTCGATGCCGATATCCCGCAGGGAGGTCTGGCAGATAGATTCCATCTTCTTTCGGTCCAGGTAATGAATTGGGCCAAACCTTCGGGTGACTTCCCGCCCGAGGAAGAAATTTCGCGAGATGCTCATCAGGTTCACCAGGGCCAGGTCCTGATAAACCGCTTCGATGCCGATCGCACGAGCTTCCTTCGGCGAGCGAATGCGCACCGGGCGCCCCTCGAAGTAGATTTGCCCGCTGGTGGGCTGGTGGACGCCCATCAGGATTTTGATCAGGGTGGATTTACCCGCGCCGTTGTCGCCGAGCAGAGCCCGCACCTCAGCTTTCTCCACGCCAAAATCTACATCCTGCAAGGCGGTAATGGTTCCAAATTTCTTGGTGATTTTTTCCATCCAGACCAGCGGCATTTGGCTTTGTGCGGTCGGTTGCTCGCTCATATTACTGTCTCCGTCTGTGCTGTCCCTTCCATCTCGGGGGTCATTTTCGGTTGCTAAGGTAGATGTTCAGGATCGCCGCGAGGACAATCGTCACACCGACGACAGCCTCGAAGTTATCGGCCGGGATGAAGGGAATATCCATTAAGACCACGCCTGTCCGCAAGGTGCTGATGATCAGCGCCCCGACCAGCGCTCCCCATATGCTGCCCGAACCCCCGGTGATCAACACCCCGCCGACGACCGCCGAGGCGATCGCCGAAAGGTCCATCCCATCCCCGGAAGAAACCCGAACGGTGTGATACTGGCTGAAAAGGAAAATCCCCGCAACGCCTGCAAGCAGCCCAGAAATGGCAAAGCAAAGGATTTTAACCTGTTTTACATTGACGCCCTGACCCACCGCCGCCGGAGCATTTCCACCGACCGCAAAAACGTGGTTTCCGAATTTCGTCCGGCCCAGGACAAATTGGAAAAAGATCACCAGCAGGAGCATCCAAAAAATCGAATTTCGAAAATTTGCATCGCTGCCAATCAGATTATTCAGTGCGTCTGCCCGCCCGGTGAAGATTTTATCAATCGAGAGTGCGCCAACGGTTTGAAGCATGGTGCCTGTCGTGATCACCCAGAGCATCCCGCGGTAGAAATACTTCGTCCCCAGGGTAACGATGAATGATGGAATCCCCGTCCAGACCAGGATCAACCCGTTGATGGCGCCCAGGGTCGCGGGCACCAATAGCGCCAGCAGCAAACCCAAAACGGGTCGCCCTGCCGCGGTGAGTGTTCCGTAGATGTAGCCGCTGATTGCCAGGTTCGAGCCAACCGAGAGGTCGAATTCGCCGGAGATCATTAACAGGGCAATCCCAATCGCCAGCGTGCCGGTAAGCGTCGCCGCATTGACGATGCCGGAAATGGATCGGAAGGATAAAAACTTGGGAACGAAAAGGGATAGTAGGATAAAGATAACGATCCACACCGTCAATGGACCGGCGATGGTTGAATTGGCATATAAGTGCCGGATTTTCCTGATCCAAATATTCGTGACCATCATCAGATTGCAGCAGCCCGGTGGGGTTCCTGTTGACCGGTCAGGTAATTCAACCCGGCCGGTCAACAGGTGAAAATGTCAGTCCTGCTATTGGCGCTCCATCGGCCGGCCGGAAGGTTCTCGGCAAGGTGCGGATCGCGAAGATCCGGTCAGCCAGAATTTGAAGCGAACCAGCAGAGAGGTTGACATCAATTTCCCAGCATATCTTTGGTGATGAAGCCAGGACCGGTAGCGGAGATTGCGGTAGCGGGAGTGATGCCATACCTCTGGCGCAGCATCAAGTACATCACCGCGCCGTAACCCTGCAGGAACGGCTGCTGATCAACAGCGGCGATCGTCGTCCCATCCTTGATCTTGGCCTCGACCTCGGGGGTCAGGTCAAAGGTGATGTGGAATGCCTTGGCCGGCTGGTCAGCTTCGAGGAAAGCATAGAACGGGTTGGCGCTCGATGGCCCCAGGGTCAGGAAGGCGTCCACATCCGGGTTGGCGGTATAGAAGTCGCTGATCGTGGTCTGGGCCTGAGCCGCATCCTCGCCCTTCACTCCCAGTACTTCAGCCGTCAAACCCTTCTCGCTGAATGCGTCGATCAAGCCCCGGCAGCGCGCATCCAGGCCGGCATGCCCAACCTGGTGGTTGATGCACACGCCCTTGGTGGCGCCCGCCGCGATCAACCTCGAGCCGCTCTGGTAACCACCCTGGTATTCATCCATCCCCAGGTAGGTCATGTACGGGATCCCGTCTTCCACCGGACCCTTGCCGGCATTGTAAGCCAGCACCGGAATGCCCGCCTCCAATGCCTTCATGATCGGCCCTTTGAACAACACCGGGTCGGTTACTGTCAGGCCGATCCCGTCCGGCTGGGCGGCGATCGCCTGCTCGATCAGCGAGGCGGTCTTCTCCAGGTCGAACTTGTCCGGCCCGAGCACGGTGACTTCCACGCCCATCTGCTTGGCGGCCGTCTGAATCCCGTCCTCGACCGTGCACCAGAAGGCGTCCCAGGCGCACAGCGCGTGTTGAACCATCATCAGCTTGAGCGGCTTGTCGGGTTCGACTGCCACACCAAGCATATCCTTGGTAATGAAGCCAGGGCCTGTCGCGGTGACCGGCAGCGCCGGGGAAATCCCGTTACGCTTGTGGAGAACCAGGTACATCACCGCGCCGTATCCCTGCAGGAACGGCTGCTGATCGACTGCCGCAATTGTGGTGCCGTCATTAATCTTGGCCTCGACCTCGGGGGTCAGGTCAAAGGTGATGTGGAATGCCTTGGCCGGCTGGTCAGCTTCGAGGAAAGCATAGAACGGGTTGGCGCTCGATGGCCCCAGGGTCAGGAAGGCGTCCACATCCGGGTTGGCGGTATAGAAGTCGCTGATCGTGGTCTGGGCCTGAGCCGCATCCTCGCCCTTCACTCCCAGTACTTCAGCCGTCAAACCCTTCTCGCTGAATGCGTCGATCAAGCCCCGGCAGCGCGCATCCAGGCCGGCATGCCCAACCTGGTGGTTGATGCACACGCCCTTGGTGGCGCCCGCCGCGATCAACCTCGAGCCGCTCTGGTAACCACCCTGGTATTCATCCATCCCCAGGTAGGTCATGTACGGGATCCCGTCTTCCACCGGACCCTTGCCGGCATTGTAAGCCAGCACCGGAATGCCCGCCTCCAATGCCTTCATGATCGGCCCTTTGAACAACACCGGGTCGGTTACTGTCAGGCCGATCCCGTCCGGCTGGGCGGCGATCGCCTGCTCGATCAGCGAGGCGGTCTTCTCCAGGTCGAACTTGTCCGGCCCGAGCACGGTGACTTCCACGCCCATCTGCTTGGCGGCCGTCTGAATCCCGTCCTCGACCGTGCACCAGAAGGCGTCCCAGGCGCACAGCGCGTGTTGAACCATAATTAACTTCAAAGGTTGCTCGCCAACTGGCTTCTCCTCGGTGGGCTGCGGCGGCGGCGTGGTGGGTTCAACTGGCGCAGTCGTTTGAGTTGGCGCAACCGGTGCAACTTCTTTGGTCGGTTCTGGAGCAGCCTTTGGCTGGCAAGCCGTCAGTAATAATGCGGCTGCCATGAACACGACGAAGAAAACATGCAGCTTTTTCATGGAATTGCTCCTCCTTCTCTTTCTGACTCAAATCGGATACAGGTTCCCATCTGTGTTCTGCCGATCATTGGATCCTCACCACCACCTCCTTTTCATAGAGATTTACTCGTTTATGTATTTCACTCAACTGGATTTTCCCAGGTACGTATTGATGATGACAGATAGAATGATGATGAAACCCACGCTGGCTTGAAAAACCTGGATCGGAATGCCCATCAGAACCAGGCCCTGATCCAGCATTTGCAGGAGCAGCGCGCCGGCAATCGCCCCAATGAGTGTCCCGGACCCGCCGGTCAGGCGGATCCCTCCAATGGCGCAGGCGGCCACTGCGATCATTTCCATCCCTTCGCCTCGTAAGGGATCCACACTTAACCGGTGGGCAAATTGGATCACCCCTGCAGCGCCAGCCAGCATGCCGGTAATAGTGAAAGCCATTATCTTAACGAAAACTGCATTCACGCCCTGGGCGCGGGCCGCGCCTGTATGCCCGCCAACCGCGAAAATCCAATTCCCAAATGGGGTGCGCATCAAAAGAAAAATACAGATGACTGCAAGCAGGAAGAACCAGATCAGCGAGGTCCGGAATGCCTGAACGTGGAATAAGGAGTTCAGCAGGCTAAAATCGCCGTTCAAGATACTAAACAGCGGGATATCCGGGCCTTTGTAAGAAGCAAAATCCCCGCCGCCAATGGCGCGGACAATCCCTCGGTATGCCAGCATTGTGCCCAGGGTGGCGATGAAAGACGGAATGCCAGTGCGGGTAACGATCAGCCCGTTGAGAAAACCCATGAAAGTACTGATCAGCACAGCCAGCAGGAATGCCAGCCCGACAGTCATTCCGCTGTTCAGGCTCAAGGCGAGGACGTAACTGGCCAGGGCAAAATTCGAACCCACCGACAGATCGAATTCTCCGGCGATCATCAACAGCCCAACGCCGATCACGACGATACCGGTGATGCTGCCAAAGGTCAGGATATTGCCGAGAGAAATCGGGGTAAGGAAATGGGGAGCGGAAAACCCAAAAAACAGAAACAACAACAGGAAACTGATCAGGACCACAGCTTCGGGAATGTAAGACAACCGGTAACGTGCGCTCGCAATCTTATCGCTCAGGATTCCCATGATCCGTCCCTCGAGTATTACCGTCTCACGAGGACATGATTTGCTCTATTTGCAATGAGTAGAATAATACTTAAAGAAATCGATGATCAATCATCGATTATTGATTGGACTAGGCCCAGGCACTTACTTAGCTTAGCATAAAGAGGTAGGACAGTCAATAATTCCACACAGCGCACTTAATCCAATGCCGATATACCCGGCCTCTCGCACCCATTTTTCTTGAGTTCGGGGCGTCATTCCCCACGCACTGCGGCGCAGCGCTCGCAGGCGGGATCGTCGCAGAGCAGCACCATTTCATCCTCGCGGAGCAAGGCGGCGATCCGCTCCACCATCGGGCGCAGCGGCAGGGCGCGCACCACCGCCGGGCCGATCACCACCCGGCCGGTGAGATCCTCGAGCAGCGGCGCGGCCCGCTCAAATCCCTGTGAGCAGCCCGGGAAACCCGGACATTCAACCACGCCGCTGCCCATCAACGCCCAGCGAACGAACTGGCGCCGGCCGGCAATCTTCTCGGCCCAGTGGATGCTGGTGTTGACGGTGTGATCCACGCCGAGCAGCAGCACCCAGCCGTTCTCTTCCACCAGCGCGCCGATTGGCGCGAGCGGATCCTCCAGGGTTTGCTGCGCCAGGGCAGTATCTACGCCGATCCCGGCGAAGGAAAGGATAGGGTGAATTGAGCGGCGCGCTCTTGGGTGACGGCGCAGGCATTCAGGCAGCGCGCCCATCAACCGGTCGCAGGGCATGTCTTCCCGGTAGATTTCCGCCATCCGGTTCAGATCCTTCCCGCTGCCGTAGACCATTCCATTGCGCTCCGGGCCGTCCTCGGGGATCACCATGGTGAGATACGTATGGGCGGGAGCCATCAATCGCGGGTGAAGGTGCAGCAGCGCTCCGAGCAGCGTCTCCGCTCCGCCGCGCACCTCGCCAAAGGCGCGCAGAGAAGCGTGCACGATCACCGGTCGGTCATTGCCGATATCAAGCGCGCGAAAGCCCTTAAGCAGATCCCGATAGGAGAGCATGTGGCAACCTAATGGAGAGGGAATCCCGCCGCTTATTCCGGGCGGAGCACTTTGCCCGCCCGATTGGCGGCTGCTGGAGTGCAGACGAATAACGCCAGGGATTGCAGGGCAGGGATGGGAGACTCGCATGCGCTGGAGCGCTCGAAATACCCGGCAGCTTCGCCTGCGTCGATCGAATAAGCGTAAATATTATATGCCAAAAGCTCGGCAGCGATCGCGCGGGTGAGCCCGGCCAGCCCCATCTGGCTGGCATCCAGCGCGGCGGAAGGGCGGGCGGGGGCGCTGGCCAGCACGTTGAGGATGACGCCCCCGCCCTGCTCGCGCATTACCGCTGCGGCAGCCTGGGAGAGCAGGAACGGTCCGCTCAGGTTAAGCTCCAGGGTGCGGGTCCAGTCCCATTCGTCCAGCTCGAGCAGGCCGGCGGAGGGACGGGCATGCATACAGTTGACCAGCACGTCCAACCGCCCCCAGTCGGCCAACACATCGCCGATCAACTGGCGGGCAGGCAGACCCTTGCCGCTGTCGCCGGTGTAACTGCGGCAGGGTGCGCCGAGCTTCGCTGCCACCTGACAGGTTTCATCCAGGTACCCTGGCAGCAGGTCGTGCAAGGCCAGGCTGGCGCCTGCTCCTGCAAAGGCTTCGGCAAGGGCTCGTCCCAGCGGGCGGCCTGCGCCGCTGACCAGGACCACCCTGCCGCTCAGATCTACCCCACCGGCGCTCACGGCGCCTCCGCGGCGGTCAACGGCTCGCACACTGGAATCTCCTGCGGATCGTCCCTGGCGTTCAGGCGCAGGTTGAAATACGGAGAAGGGTCAATGGTGTTCTCGATCTCCAGCTCGTTGAGGAACTTGCCCTGGCCGTCGTCCCTGACCAGCGAGAAGTGAAGGTGGACTCCGGTCGGGTTGCCGGGCGAGCCGGAAAAATTACCCTGATAGCCAAGCAGTGTCCCGGCTTCGACATATATCTCCACCGAGCCGGGCGGAAATAGCGGCGAGATGAACGAATTACCCGCCGAATCGGCCATGTGGGTGTAATAGGCCCAGATTTGACGCTCGGACTGGAGCGGATCTTCGGGGATGCGGATGATGACGGTCGATTTCCAGTCCACCAGGCGGGTCAGGTAGCCTGGGTAGGCAGCGTAGACCGGCGTCTCCCCCGGCTGCCTCCCGCCGAAGATATCCAGACCCTGGTGGCGCTGCCCGGGTCGCCAGGAATCGTCCCAGAGGAAACCGATAAAGCCGTCGGTGGGAAAGAGGAAGGGCGCATCGCCGCAGCGCTCGCTGGCATGAACTGCCCAATCGTCGTGCGCCTGTGGATTGCGGATCCACTGCATCACCCGCAGCGAGCGCGGCGAGCTGCCTCCGGCGCGAAAAAAATAAAAACCGCCGGCAGTCAGACCTGCCGCCAGCAACGCACCGAGGATCAGCCAGGCGGGCCGCTTCATCCCCCGACCAGCCGCCCGCGCATCGACCAGGGACCGGTCCAGTTGATTTCGACCGGCAGGACCTGACCGCGGAGGTCATCCTCGCTTTCAACGAAGACCAGCTTGTTGGTCGGCGTGCGGCCTTTCCAGCGCCCGCGGATCTTTTCCTCGAAAAGCACTTCGACCGTCTTGCCGAGGTGGCTGGCGTGAATCTCCGCAGCGATCCGTTCCTGCTGCTCTTCCAACAGGCGGAAGCGCCGCCATTTCTCGGCGTCGGGCACATCATCTGGCATGCGCCGGGCTGAGACGGTGCCGTCGCGCGACGAGTAACGCGCCAGATGAGCCACGTCCAGCTTCAGCTCCGCCAGAAGCCGGCGGGTGTTCTCGAATTGCGCCTCCGTCTCGCCCGGAAAGCCGACAATCACGTCGGTGCCGATCGAGACCCCCGGGATGCGCGCGCGAATCTTTTCCACCAGCGCCCGGTACTGGTCCGAGGTATACCCACGGTGCATGTCCGCCAGCACCTGATCGTCGCCGGCCTGGACCGGCACCTCGATATGCGGCATCACCCTGGGCAGCTCGGCGACCGTGTCGAGCAGCTCGTCGGTCATCCAGTTGGGATGCGAGGTCAGAAAGCGGATGCGCAGCAATCCGTCGATCTGGTGCAGGCGGCGCAGCAGACCGCTCAAATTGGGGTACTCGGGCTGATCCTTGCCGTAGCGGTCAACGATCTGCCCGAGCAGGGTGATTTCCCTGACGCCCTGAGCCACCAGAGCGCGAGCTTCGCTTAAAATCTCTTGCGGCGGGCGGCTTTTCTCCACCCCGCGCTTGTAAGGAATGATGCAGAACGTGCAGGCGTGCGAGCAGCCCAACACAACCGGGATAAAAGCGGAAACCAGGTTGCCGCGCTCGCCGAGCGGCAGGATCAGCTCCTCATCCTGCAGGCTGTGGCGCAGAACCGTCTCCGCCAGTTGCAGGTCGCGCCCGTCGCGGCGCAGCAGGTACTCGACCAGCGGCGCCGGGTCGGAGGGCGGCGAGAAGACATCGACGTAAGGGAAGCGCTCGGCAACTTCCGGGTTGCCCTTGACGCCGACCAGGCAGCCCATCAGGTTGATCACCAGGTCAGGGCGGGCCTTTTTGATCGGGCGGAGCGAGCTCAGCCGTCCGTAGGCTTTATCCTCGGCGGACTGGCGCACCACGCAGGTGTTCAGCACGATCACGTCGGCCTCTTCGGCGGCCGGCGCGGCCTGGTAGCCGAGATGCTCCAGGGCCGAGGCCACCCGCTGCGAGTCCGCCACATTCATCTGACAGCCTTCGGTCCAGATGTGGTACTTCATGGCGCAAATTATATCAGCAATTGGAGAAGCAATTCCAACTTACATGGTCGTATTCATACGTTTTGACCGACACATAGGACACAGAATAAATGTGATAATTAATCTCTGTGGTCTCTGTGACCTCTGTGGTTAGTTCCCACGTTGGTTTACACCCTTAGCTCGACGATGTCCCCGTCCTGCAGCACGTAATCTTGCGAAACCATTTGCCCGTCGCGCACGGCACCACCCCACACCCGGGCAAACTTGAGGTGCTGGACGAAATCTTTATGGATCATGCCGCCCAGCTCGGCCAGGGTGGTGCCCTGTTTGACCACGAACGGCCGGGACAGGTCCGGCTCCCTTCCGGGCGGCTTGGCGTAGACGCGCACCACCTGCAGAAAGTCCAGCGCTGCCCGTTTGAGCCGTTCCAAATTACGCCGCTCTTTTACGGAAATGGGCATCACCGGCAAATTGAGACCGAGCAGCTCCTTGAAAACCTCGCAATCCTGTTCAGCGCCAGGCTGGTCGCACTTATTGGCGGCGATCAGGACCGGCGCCGCCGCCCAGCGCTCGGGCAGTTCCTCCCCATCACAAAGCTGAGCCGCCTGGATGCGGTTTTCCTCCAGCAGGCGCAGCCCAAGCTCCACCTGCTGAAAGGGATCAGCCTGCAGATCGACGAGCAGCAGGACCAGATCGGCCCGCCGGATAAGCTGGAATAACTCCGGAGAAAGATAGGGGCCGTCCAGCGGCGGGGTGTCGATCAACTGGACAGGCACCTGATCCACTTCCATCATTCCGGGCATCGGCTCCCAGGTAGTGTAGGGCGCGGGATCAATCTCCGGGCGGGCGTTGGTCAGCGCAGCGAGTAAAGAGGATTTGCCGGTATTGGCCGCGCCGAGCAGCACGATCTGCCCGGCGCCCTCGCGTTTGATCGCGTAGGCCGAGGAGTGCTTGCTGCGCGATTTCTGCGCCTGGGCGGCGTTGCGCAGCTTGGCCAGGCGCGCCTTGTAATCGCCGCGCAGGTGCTCGGTGCCCTTGTGCTTGGGGATGACCGCCAGCAGATCTTCCAGAAGGGCGGCCTTCTCCTCGGCGGTCTCCGCCTCGCGGTAGCGCCTTTCGATGTCGAAATACTCCGGCGGCAGGTTGGTCGGCATGGTTACTGTCTCCGGTCGTCCATTTTACTATACCGAAAAGTTCGGTGCAGAGCAAATGAGATGGATATCACCACAGAGCACACAGAGGACACAGAGTTTAATTATTTTTTTTATCTCTGTGTCCTCTGCGCCCCCTGTGGTGAAATGGTTGCTCTCTTTCTAAGAAATTACTTCCACGTAAACAGCAGCGCCTCTGTCTGCGGAAGGTCGACGTTCTTCCAGATCGGATCGGACGTGCCGCAGACGCCGCCGAGGCAGTTGCAGTCGGCATCCATCGTGTTGCTCTTGCAAGAGACCGCTGTGTAGGCCACGTTCCAGGTCCCGCTTGCCGATTCGGGCAGGAAGGCGTAGAAAATGCCGTCCGGACCGGTCAT
>CAZMCF010000031.1:0-31832 GCA_964564935.1 uncultured Anaerolinea sp.
GCGGCACATGATCCTAAGTCATGCCTGTCTGCCAATTCCAGCACTTCCCCGCGGCTGGTGCGCGCCAATTATACCATTATCGCCTGCTTATCTATTACAGAAGTATGCTTTGTATATGAAGCCTGTTAACATTTTATGTTTGTTCACTGGATAGATTCGCGTTATCGGTTATAATGCCTTCTTCCATGCGGTCCACATCATCGATGGAGGAATTATGAGCCGAGTGATCCATTCGGACAGCGCCGGAAAGCGGCGGAATCAACTCAGTAAAGCGATCGTACTGGCGATCCGCGAACTGATGAAGCAAACCGAACCCAATTCTTTGTCTCGCGATCTGGCGGCATTTATCGCCCTGGCTGCTCAAGAGATCGCTCAAACGGTGGATGTATCGGTGCAGGCCTGGGAGAAACGCGGCTATTGGGTGAAAGCTGACCGCTTTCGCCTGGATTGGGAGTGGGCGGAAGCGCTCGGCAAAGCGATGGAACAGGCAGTGAGGGGCGACGATTGGCCGCAAGTTGCCTTAACCGCGGTAAAAATTGCCCAGAAATTGAGCAAAGTGAAGGTTGCCGAAAAGAATCGTATTGGCGCGCCATGGATCGGCGCCTGGAAAAGTCTTCAGCGATAAAGTCCAGCTTGGAAAAAAAACCGCTTCAATGATTGAATTGAAGCGGTTTTTGTTAGTCGGAGAAACTGGCTATTTCTTCTTGAGGATGATGCGAGCGTCGACCACCTTCAGCCCTTTGCCTTCATCGTAAACGAGGACGGGATTAGCGTCTGATTCGCTGATCTCATCCGCCAGGTCGATGATCATGGAGGAATACTGGCAGATCACGTCCGCCAGGGCTTTGCGGTCGCGCGGAGCTTCGCCGCGCACGCCAGCCAGGATTGGCGCGCCGCGGATTTCGCCAAGCATGCGCAGCGCCTGACTGGAAGCCACCGGAGCCACGCGGAAGGTGACATCTTTCAATACCTCGACGAAGATGCCGCCCAAGCCAAACATCATGGTCGGGCCAAAGGTCGGATCATTAACCGAGCCGAGGATCACCTCGGTGCCCCAGGGCGCCATTTCCTGGACTGCCACACCGTGAATTAATGCCTCGGCTTTGTAATTCCTGGCATTCTTCAGGATTGTGTTATAAGCTTCGCGGACACCTGCCTCGTCTTTGATGTTGACGCGGACGCCGCCGGCATCCGATTTATGGAGGATATCCGGCGAGACGATCTTCATCACGACCGGGAAGCCGATCTTTCGAGCCAGATCGACCGCTTCCTGCTCGCTTTTCGCCAGAGCGGTGGGCGTGACCGGAATGCCGTATGCTTCGAAAACCTGCTTTGCCTCAATTTCCGTCAGCGAGTCGCGGCCGTCGCGGCGGGCGTTTTCGATTACCTTGAGGGCGGTGTCGCGGTTGAATTCTTCGCATGCATCCGGAGAATCTTTAATCAATTCTTTCATCCGAGCGTAATCCCGCAGGGCGCCAAGGGCGTTGACAGCAACGTCAGGTGCGCCGTAAGCCGGGATCCCGTTCTCGACCAGCCAGCGCATGGCGTCATCCGAGCGTTGCCCGCCGACAAAGGAAACCGAAATCGGTTTTTCTTTGATCCCCGATTCATCCACGGCGCGCTTGATGCTCTGTGCGATTTCAAGCGGGTTGGTAATCGCTGTTTCGCAGTACAGCACCACCAATCCATCTACCCAGGGATGCGAATAGGAGAATTTGACGGTCTTGTAATACCATTCTGTGCCGGCCATACCGGTCATGTCGACAGGGTTTTTGGCCGAGCCAAATTCGGGCATGTGCTTCTTGAGCTCTGCCTGAACGTCTGGGGGAGCGAATTTGAGGGGGACGCCGCTTTTTTCGGCTGCGTCTGTCGCCAGCACGCCAACTCCGCCGCCATTGGTTAACACCAGCAGATTATCGCCTTTCATCGGCGGTTGGAGCGAGAGCGCCAGGGTGCGGTTGAACAGATCGTTTAGATCAGCCGCCTGGACGACCCCGGCCTGCTGGAACGCAGCCCCATAAACCTTTACCGCACCGGCCAGCGAGCCGGTGTGTGATGCTGCTGCGGCGGCTCCGTGGGCAGATACGCCGGCTTTCAAAGCGATGATGGGTTTGGACGCCTTGCGCGCCGACTCGAGGAAACGGCGTCCATCTCTTAACCCTTCAATATATAACGAGATGCATTGGGTGTCTGGATCCTGGTCCAGCCAGTCGATCATATCTGCAAAATCAACGTCGGCCATGTTGCCATTCGAGATCAGCTTGTCAAAGCCGATATTGCGGGTAAAAGTGGCCATATCGATTGCAATCAACAGAGCGCCAGATTGAGAGACAAGTGAGGCTTTGCCCGGCAGCGGCAGCATGGGCGCGAAAGAACCGTTCATCTTGCCCGAATTGGATAAAACGCCAACGATATTCGGACCGAGGACGCGCATTCCATAACTGTTCGACCTTCTGACCAGTTCCAGTTCCAATTCCTTTTCACCAACCTCGCTGAAGCCGGACGTGATCACAATCAAGCCTTTAACGCCCTTTTGTCCAAGCTCGTCGATGACATCCAGGACATACTTTGCTGGAATGGTGATGATCGCCGCTTCTACTGGCCCCGGGACATCTTTGACAGAGGGATATGCCTTCAATCCTAGGATTTCATCAGCATTAGGGTTGATTGGATAAATGCCGCCGTCAAATTTGCTGTCGAGCAGATTTTTAACAACGGTGTATCCGATTTTACCCGGCGTGGCAGATGCGCCAATCACAGCGATAGATTTAGGTTTCAGCAGAGCATTCAACGCTTCCTTGTCCACAATAGTCCTCCTACAATACAGAATGATGATTGGGTGAATGGATCTGATGTTGCAGAGTAGTAAGCATCATCCGGTTTTGCTTCAGATGGTCAACATTTACGTACATCTATAAAATTGGATTTGAGCAACCTATAGTTGTTCAGATTGACGGGATTTTCCCCGTAGAAGTAAACCCAATGAAACCATCGGAGTGGTTTCAGGACGCCCTCAGGGATGGGGGTAACTCGCACGATGCGCTCCACGAATCAGGTTTACGCATGTTATTGTACGCATTTTTACGCAAACAAAAGTCCTCATTTTTTGGTTATTCATCATTTATTTTCGTCATAATGAAAAAAATCGCCGGTCAGGCGATTTTTACGGCCGTTTGGTGTAAATTACGGCACTTTGGCGGACAATCAGATAGGGTACTTTCATCACGCCGGCCGACGGGTTGATCAAATTGCTGATCTTCGCGTCATAAATCGATGTGAATTCCTCGCGCGTGCGGTCGAGATATTTTTCGACGTTGGAAATCAGCGAGAGGCGCATATGTCCATCGATTCTGAATGCACCGATAAGAATAGAAACTGGATCCATATAGCGGTTCGGCTCAGTCGGGTCAAAATCCAGTGGTTCTGATTGTGGGGGGATCAAATGGAACGCCAGGACCTCGCTGGTGAAGAGATACAGCACGCGAGAAGGAATCGGTTTTGCCCCGGCGAAGGCTGTGAGCAGCGAGTTCGCGTTATAAATGCTGAGCACCTCGGGCGCCATGTTGGTGCGCAGCCAGGTGCTCACCCGCACTGGGTTCTTGATAATGATCATCCCCCAATGGATAGCCGCACGGGTGTAGACCATTACATTGGCGGTTTTTTCATCATCTTGGATCTGGGGGATGAGTGGATTAATCTCCCCCGCCGGGGTTTCTGTCATGTTGGTAATCTTTACCTGACCTTACTCGCATACCGCTCTCGGATAGCCGGAATGAGGTATTCTTCGAATGAGCGAACCTGGTCGTAATCCGGCTGCCAGCCCCAATCTCGGCGTGCGGCGCTGTCATCCACGTCTGCCGGCCAGGAATCCACAATCGCCTGACGCGATAAATGCGGCTCGAAGCTGATTTGAGATCCCGGGAAGGCTTTCTTGACGATCTGATAGATTTCATCGGCAGTCGGGCTGAAACTGGTTACATTGTAAACCAGCTGGCTTAAGGATTCGCGGGGAGCTTCTTCGAGCATCAACAGGGATTTGATTGCATCCGGCATGACCATGAAAGGCAGGCGCGAGTCAGGGCGGACGAAGCATTTATACGGAAGCCCCTGGGCAGCGTGGTGAAGCATCTCGGGGCCATAGTCGCTGGTGCCGCCGGTGGGAATGGTGGCGGCGCTGATCAATCCGGGGAAGCGGATGCAGCGGAAGTCGATCGTGTTCGGGCTGCGGTCAACCGCAAGCTGGCGGTAATAGCTCGAATAATACCTGCCAAGGTGTTCGCAGTAGAGTTTGTTACAGCCGTACATCGTGATCGGCGACAGCCATTGGTGTTCCTTGATTTTCCCGGCGCTGGCTTTTGTGTTTAGGTCGGGTAAACCATAAGCGGCAATCGAGCTTGGATAGAGGAATTTTACCGGACGTCCCTGCCACTGGGATTGCTCCACGCCCAGCCGCAATAAATTCAAGGTACCTTCGACATTTACGCGGTGGGCGGTTTCAGGATTGTATTCCGCCTTGGTAGATAAAATGGAGGCGAGATGATAGATCGTCCGGATTTCGTACTCCGCCACCAACCGCCCGAGCAGCATACCATCCAGAATATCGCCTTGAATGAATTTCAGGCAGTACGGTTTTAACGATTCGTCCAGGGGTTGGACGTCCAGCGCGATGATTTCACATTTACCCTGTTCGCCAAGGTGGGTAATCAAGCCGTGACCAATTTCCCCATTCGCGCCAGTGATTAGTACGACTTCTTTACGCATGTGGTTCCCTTTCTGAGTGGATTGGATGATGTCAACGCGAAACCCTGCGGATGCAAACTGAACGGTAATCTATTTCTTCACAAGCTATTCTATTTTACCAATAACCGGAAAACAGGCGGCAGTTTATAGGGTTGTTTTCAGGCAAGGCTGCCCGATGAAGATGGACAGACCCCGGCTGTAGAAATCTTCTGCCAGGGTCTGTTGGTCAATCATTCATAAGGTCGGTAAAGGTGAAAAACATTCCTGCTTTTGCGAAATATCATGCGGTAACCTTTTCGCGCCTGAACCAGGTCTTCCACTCGCGGTTTTCCCAAACCACCAGCAACGGAGCGGCGACGAAGATGGACGAATAGGTCCCGCTGAACAGCCCGACCAGCAAGATCAGGGCAAATTCGCGCAGGGTGACGCCGCCAAAGAGCGCGAGCGCCAGCAGCATGAATTCAACGGTCATGAGCTGAGTGTTGATCGAGCGCTGTAAAGTCTGGACGATGGAATGGTTGGCGAGCTTTTCGAAGGGCAGCTTGCGTAAGAAACTGCTGTTTTCGCGGATGCGGTCGAAGACCACGATTTTATCCTGAGTTGAAAACCCGATCACGGTCAACAGGGCAGTCAAGAAAAGCGAATCCATTTGCCAGCCCCACAGGACCGAGCCAATCGCGGTGATCGAGAAGACGATCAGGATATCGTGGAGCATGGCGATGATTGCGCACACGCCGTAACGGAAGGCGTGGGGAATGCCGCGGAACGCGTATGTGATGTAAATGATCACTGCCAGGGCTGCGACGCCGATCGCCAGGGCAGCCCGGTTAGTCACCTGGGCGGCAATGACCGGGCCGACGCTGTCGAAGCGGTTAATGACAATTTCTTCTACCGAGAAGCGCTCTTTCATCGCATTAACCAAAGTGGTTTTGGTCTGGTCGTCCATGAATGGCGATCGAATGACCAGAGTATCACGTTCGCCAGAAGCGCCCAACGCGGTTTGCACCTGGACCTCTTTGAACCCAAACTCATTGTAAAGTTGGATGACTTCTTCGCTGCCAGGCAGGTTGGTAGAGGGGAATTGCAGTTCAAGCAGTGTCCCCCCTTTGAAGTCGATGGCCAGGGGTAATCCGTTGACCGCCAGGATGATCATGCCAGGGATGATGAACAACAGTGATAGGGCGAAAAAGATGTAGCGTTTACCAAGAATATCGATCATGACGGCATCCTTTAGAGAGCGAATAATGCGGGCCGCTTTTCGGGCTCATTGAGTCCGGAAAGGATCAGCGATAGCAGCGTGCGGGTGACGATTAAGGCGGTGAAAAGGCTGACTGCCACGCCAAGTGAGAGCGTCACCGCAAAGCCCTTGACAAAGCTTGCCCCGAAAGTGGAGCCGAACCAGAAGAGGATCAAACTGGTAATCAAGGCGGCTATGTTCGAATCGCGGATCGAAGGCCAGGCGCGTCGGAAGCCAAGATCAATTGCCTGGCGCATCGTGCGGCCGTTTCGCAGCTCTTCTTTCATGCGCTCGAAGATCAGGATATTTGCATCCAGCGCGGCGCCGGTCGAGAGCATAAAGCCGGCAATACCCGGCAGGGTCAGGGTCACCGGGATGGCTTTAAAGATGGCGAAAGTGATCAAGGCGTAGAAAATCAAGGCCAGATCAGCGATCACCCCGGGCAGGCGATAGTAGAGAGCCATGAAGAGCATGACGATGATGAAACCGATCAATCCCGCCAGCAGACTTTTCTCGAGCGAGTCTTGACCGAGGGTGGGACCAATAACGCGGATCTGCTCAATGGTCAAGGGAATCGGCAGCGAGCCGTAGCGAAGTTGGATTGCCAGGTCGTTAGCGGTTTCAGCGGTGAAGCCGCCCTCGATCACTCCCTGGCCATCCTTAATCGGGTTTTTAATGACCGGCGAGGAAATTACTTTCTTGTCGAGGACGATCCCAAGGTACTTACCCACATTATTGGTTGTCCATTCTTCAAAGACATCCGCAGCTTCACTCTTGAACTCGATGGCTACCTGATACTCGTTCAACTGCCCGCGCACCACGCCGACCGATTTCAAATCATTGCCGGTCAAGACTGTATGGTAGCGGGTCGGCTCGGCGGTGGGGGTAACCTCGGCTGCGGGCGTCGTCTCTTCTGAGCTGGTTGACGCAGCGGTGGGGGCTGCTGTCGCTTCCGAGGTGGGTTCAGCTGCGGGAGCGGTGGTGCCGGCCAGACCAAAATCGGTCAGTACTTCGATCCCTTCCGCCAGGGGTGTATCGCCGAAGTCGACGAATTCAAGCTGGCCGACCTGCTTGATCTGGTCGATGATATCCTCGGCGTTCGAAGCGCCAGGAAATTCTCCGACGATGATGCGCTCGCCGGCGGTCTGAAAGACCACTTCACTGACGCCGTACTCGTTCGAGCGGTTTTCCAGAATGGTGGTGGCGTCTTCCAGATTTTGTTGAGAGACCGAGATTTCAGGCGGTACGCTGAGGATCACCTGCATCCCGCCGCGCAGGTCTAGACCTAAAACCGTATCAAAGCTGCGTTCTAAATTACCTATTTTGATTCCAGGGTTGTTGGGGAGATCCACCCAAATCGCAATCGCGAGCAGGAGGAGGATGATGATCAGGTTCACATAGCGGCGATTCATTCAGTCAAAGCCTCCAATCCATACAAATGCCAGCACCTGGCTGGCTGAAATCGGATTATACCGCCGAAAATCACAGAATGGTAGGGGCAGAGCCATGATCATGCGGCAACCGGGCGCGAAAACCCTTTTTTCCTTGACGGTTAGGCTGGTTGCCTTTATAATTCGGCGGCTTTACTGAGGTTTTATTGCCAGGGCTGGCAGGAAAGAAAGATAGGAGTATTATCATGGTTCCTCTTCCAAAACGGAAACTCTCCAAAGGTCGCCGCGACCGCCGGCGGGCGCATGATGCACTGACCGCAAATAATCTCGTCCAGTGCAGTCAGTGCGGAGAAATGCGCCTTCCTCATACCGTGTGCCCGAACTGCGGTTACTACCAGGGTCGCGAAATTGTCAGCATGAAGAAAGAAGAAAAGAAGTAATAAAAAGAGCCGATCAGGCTCTTTTTATATAATCCTCGATCTCGCAGCCATTTGGCTCGCGAGATTTTCTTTTCCTATCCTGCAGAGCAACAGGAGATCCGATTAATTCGCGTCGGGAGCCTCGGTTTTATTCTCATGCGGTTGGCGGGTGTAGGGCTGGAATTGGGCCAGGAGCCGCCCGGGCAAAGAGCCTTTGATTCGCATGTAGCGGTTGGCGGGTCGCGCCTCATCCACCCGTCCTTGCTCATGAAATAACGAGATCAATTGCCCCTGCTGGTAAGGGATGAACACCGTTACCGGCACGTAATTTTCGAACAGCATGTTTTCGATTGCCCTCAACATATCCTGGGTGCCTTCACCCTTCAACGCGGAGATGGCAACCGAATTGTGGAACGTGCCCAGGATATCCTGAAGTGCCTGGGGATTTTTTAGCCGGTCGATTTTGTTCAGGGCGGTCAACATGGGGATATTTTCGCAGCCCATATCAATCAGCGTCTGTTGAACGGCTTTCCACTGATCGTAGGCGTTAGGGTGAGTGATATCCAGGACGTGGAGAAGCAGGTCGGCTTCGGTGATCTCTTCGAGAGTGGCGCGGAAAGCGGCGATTAATTGTGTAGGGAGCTTTTGGATGAAACCGACCGTATCGGTGAACAACACGGTGTGACCGCCGGGCAGCTCGACCCTGCGGGTTGTTGGGTCGAGGGTGGCGAAAAGCTGGTCGGCGACATAAACGTCAGCCTGGGCGAGGGTGTTCAGCAGTGTGGACTTACCAGCATTCGTATAGCCAACAAGAGCGACAATTGGTGTGTGTGATCGGCGCCGCTGTTCGCGGTAGCGCTGGCGGTGCGCCCGCACTTTTTCAAGCTCTTCCTTCAAGTGGGCGATCCGGTTGCGGATTTCGCGCCGGTCGACTTCCAGCTGGGTCTCGCCGGGGCCGCGCAGACCGACTCCACCGACGCTGCCGGTGCGCCCTCCGCCGCCGCCCGCCTGGCGGGCCAGGTGGGTCCAGGCGCGGGTCAGACGCGGGAGGCGGTATTCATAGGTGGCCAGCTCAACCTGCAGAATGCCCTCGCGTGTATGGGCATGCTGGCCAAATATATCCAGAATCAGCGCCGTGCGGTCGATCACCCGGACGTTGTCGCCAAAGCGCTCCTCCAACTCACGCAGGTGGCGCGGAGAGAGCTCAGTGTCGAAGATGACCAGGTCGGCCATGGTCTCTTCGAGCAGCGCTTTGATCTCTTCAACTTTTCCGCTGCCGATATAGGTGTCAGGATAAGGTTTATCCAGCTTCTGAGTTGTCTCCCCGACCACTTCCAGGTCGGCGGTATCCGCCAATAAAGCCAGCTCTGCCAGTGAATCATCCAGGGAGAGAGCCGCGCCTTCTCCACGGATTTCGACCCCGACGAGGAATGCGCGTTCTCGCGGTGGGCGGGTAGGTTCAGCATTCTTTTTTGCCATATTATCCGCTCATTTCTCCGCTGCTATCCGTGCAGGTTCTGTTGGTTTCCATGCTGCGCAATTTTCTTGAACGGAACTCACGCGGAGGATCGATTTGCATGGAGAAACAATCCGGCCTAAAAACTGCCGGCCGGGTCATTCCAGGGTTATTGGACATGATCATATCCATCAAGTTTACGTCAGGTTTTAGTTTTTGCCAACGGTAATGATGGGCAGCAACCACTCCAGAATGGTCTCGCCGATGATTTTCAAACTCTCAGGAGAGACTTTGTCGGCTGTGTCCTGGGTGGTATGGTAATACGGATAGTCGAAGTCGATCAAGTCGACCGCAGGAATACCCAATTCGAGGAAGGGAGTGTGGTCGTCGAGGATTGAGTACTTCACCTGTGGAAGCAGGTATTCTTCATACGATAACCTTTCGGCGGCGGCCCAAATTTCCTCCCTGAGGGCTACGGTGGAATTCTTCTCTAAATAGACGTTTAAATCCGCATCGCCGATCATGTCAAGAATAACCACTGAGTCTGGCTTTTGTTCCAGTTGGGTGGCGAAGGCGCGTGACCCGAGAATCCAGTCAAAACCGGGCAGATTCCCCTGATCTTCCAGGTCGAAGAAGACCAGCCAGATCTGACCCTGGATTTCAGCAGGGAGCACGCGTCCGAGCTCGAGCAGGACAGCCACGCCCGAGGCTCCGTCGTTCGCTCCCGGCACCGGTTGGACGCGCTTATCCGGATCGGGATCGCGGTCGGCAGAGAGGCGGGAGTCATAGTGGGCGCCCAGAAGCGTCAGCGGCGATCCGCTGCCACGGCGGGCGATGATATTCTTGATTGGATGATTGTTGTATTCGAGTTGTTGAAGTTCAACTTCCCAGCCTGCATCAACCAGCTCGTTTTGAATATAGTCCACCGCTGCAGTGTGCGCCTGGCTGCCTGGCGTGCGTGGACCAAATCTCACCTGGTTGATCACGTCCTGGTAAGCCCGTTGGGGATCGAAAGATTGCAAGCCTGTCTGTTCTGTTTCAGGCTCATTCATAACGAATACAACCGCTAAAAACAAAAAACCGATGATAAGTGTGATGATCAGCGGAACAAGTCTTTTCATTCGATCCCTTTGAAAGAGTGCTGGTTGAGGTAGGTTTTAAGTGAATCGAGAGCGCGACTGGCGAATAAAGCCGCCCTTTCTCGCTTGCCGCGGATGTTGGTTGGCAGTTCGGGTAAAATGCCAAAGTTGGCCTTCATTGGCTGAAAGTCAGCCATGTCGGCGTGAGTGATATTGTGGCACAGCGCTCCCAGCATGGTCGTTTGCGGCAGCTCATGCAAATCCTTCCCCAGGAGCAGATTGGCAGCGTTGATCCCCGCAAGCAACCCGGTGGCTATGTTGCCCATATAGCCTTCCACCCCGGTAATTTGCCCGGCGAAAAAGAGATCCTCGCGTGTTTTCATTTGGAGGGTTGGTCTGAGCAGCACAGGCGAGGCAATAAAGGTATTGCGGTGCATCTGCCCGTAACGGGCGAATTCGGCATTTTCCAGTCCCGGAATCATGCGGAAGATGCGTTTTTGCTCTGGATAGGTCAGATTGGTCTGGAAGCCGACCAGATTGTACAGGCTGCCGGCCAGGTTGTCCTGACGGAGCTGGACGACGGCGTAAGGGCTTTTCCCGGTGCGTGGATCTTTGAGACCGATCGGGCGAAGCGGACCGTAGGCCAGGGCCAGCCGGCCGCGCCGGGCTAGGATTTCGACCGGCAGACAGCCTTCGAAGAATCGTCCCTTGCCGGCATCCACGCCGTGCTCGATCTCCACCTCGAAATCCCGCAGCGCGATCCGCTCGGCGCTGAGCAGCGCATCCACGAAGCGGTCGTATTCCTCTCTGGTCAGCGGGCAGTTGATGTAATCCCCGTCACCCGGATCGTCGAACCGGTAGCGCGAGGCTTTGAAGGCAGTATCCATGTTGATCGACTCGCGAGTGACGATTGGGGCAATCGCGTCGAAAAAGTAGAGATGGTCCTGCCCGGTCAGCGCCTGAATCGCACTGGCCAGCGCCGGCGAAGTCAGCGGTCCGGAGGCGATGATCGTCGGTTCAGGTGGAATCTCGCGCACTTCTTCGCGGATGACCGCGATATTTGGGTGGGTGGAAACGGCGGACGTTACCGCGCCGGCAAACGCTTCCCTGTCAACTGCCAGGGCGCTTCCGGCGGGCAGGCGGGCTGCCTCAGCGCACTGAAGCAGAAGCGAGTCGAGCAGTCGCAATTCTTCTTTAAGCAGACCGGAAGCCCGGTCGATCAGCATGGAGCCGAGCGAGTTGGAACAGACCAGCTCTGCCAGGTCGCCGCTGAGATGCGCGCCGGTGGCGACCCGCGGGCGCATTTCGTATAGCTTCACAAAGACGCCTCGCTGCGCTGCCTGCCAGGCGGCCTCTGCGCCGGCCAGCCCTCCGCCAATTACAATCAAAGTCGGCATGCTTCTTGCTCTATCGGCCATAGATCGTCCTGTGGGGGTTAATTCTATCATGTCGCCTCAATTTGCCATGGCATAATTCTTGCATCTATGAGGCATCGACGGTATACTTTATCGAGTAAAGGGGCAGAACATGTTCCAAATCCAATCGCCCAGCCTGCGGCCACTGACAACTGCACACCTGGCTCAAACGATGACCCTGCTCAACCAGACGGTGGGAGAATTGTGGGAGCAGATTCAAAAGGAGCTGACCAATCCAGCTCTGGAACTGGTCGAAGAGAGGCGCTGCCCGACCTGCCAGCGCCTGCTGCCAGGCTCCGGTCCCTGCCCGGTATGCAGCCGCCCGACCTCGATGGATGCCAATGAGCCGGTTGTATTTATCTCTCCGCGCGAAGACTTCCTGCCCGGCAGCTACACCGGCGAAGAATCCATGCCGGATGAGCCGATCGCGGCTTCGGTCGAAGATTTACCAACCTACGTCCTGCGCCAGATAGCCCTGGAACTGGAGCCAGACGAACGCAAGATCGCTGCGTTCTTGCTGACCCACCTGGATGAGGATGGGTTCTTGACTGTCCCCATTCTAGAGGTTGCCCGGTATTTTCACGTCCTGCCTTCGAAGGTCGAAAAGATCAAGTGCGTCATCCAACGCACCGATCCGGTCGGGGTTGGCTCGTATACGCCACGGGAAGCGCTGCTGGTTCAGCTCGAGGTACTGGCAGAGACGCGCCCTGTGCCATCCCTGGCGGTTGAGATCGTCCGCGATACGATGGATTTGCTCAGCCACCGTCAGTTCGCTGATATTGCCCGTCACTTCAAAGTGTCTCAAAGTAAAGTTCAGGATACGGTAAAGTTCATCAGTGAAAATCTCAATCCCTTCCCTGCCCGAGCGCACTGGGGCGATGTGCGCCAGCCTTCGGCAAAATCCGGGCAAGTCTATTACTTCCCGGATATCATTATCAGCTATTTAAACGATAATCCGGAAAATCCGCTGGTCGTCGAAATCATTATGCCGATCGGTGGAACGCTGCGGATCAACCCGCTGTTCCGCCAGGCAGCCCGCCAGGCGGTTGATGAAGCCAAAGAGGGTATGAAGAGCGATCTTGACCGGGCCTCATTGTTTGTCAAATGTTTGCAGCAGCGGAACAACACCATGCAACGCCTGATTCAGCGGGTAGTTACTTTCCAGCGTGATTACATCATCTATGGCGACCGTTACATCAAGCCGCTGACCCGCGCTTCCCTCTCGCGCGAATTGGAAGTACACGAGTCGACGATTTCTCGCGCAGTTTCCAATAAAACGGTACAATTACCCAATAAAAAGATTATCCCGCTCTCTTCTTTCTTTGACCGCAGCCTTAACGTGCGCACAGCCCTGCGCGACTTGATAGCTCAGGAGAAGGATCCGCTTAGCGACGCCGAGCTTGCCAAGCTGCTGTCCAAGCAGGGTTACGACGTCGCCCGGAGGACTGTAGCGAAATACCGCTCCATGGAAGGAATTCTGCCAGCCCATCTTCGAAAGGTGACACAGCAATCCGCCTAGGGTTATGAGAGATGTAATCAAAAGTCCGATCCAATCGTTATGGGGAGGCAAGTCCAACAAGATTGACACGGTTGGAGTTATCCAAGCGCTGCTCGACCACGTCCCCGAGCCTGGCATGGTCTTTGATATTCAACGCAACCGGCTGCTGCACGCCAACAGCCCATTTCTGATCTTAACCGCCTATTCTCTGCGCGAGATCACCGGCGCTCCATTGGAGGACCTGTTCGAAAGCGTCGACCGCGATGCGCTTATCGCTGGCGAGGAGCTCCAATGGATGCTTAAGCCCCGCAAACGATCGGCGCTTCCGGTGATGGTTCGCGCCAATCTGATCGAATCCGGAATGCAATGGTATATCATCAAGGTTGTTCCGCGCACGGAATACCTCCGCTCCACCCGCCAATACCAGGATGCCCTCCTTGAAGCGGTCAAATGGATGATTGGGCAAATCCGCGAGGGGGACCTCGAGTCAACCATTCATAAAGTGGTCGATATCTCCTGTACCCTGTTTAACACTGACCTGGTCTGCATCTACCAGGCTGAGAGCGATTTTCCGGAATTGAGGAAACGGTTGAGCCGGGAGAACACTGCTTTCTTTCCGGATCAGCTCCCATCGACCGATCTGAGCCGGCTGGGGACGCCGCAGCTCTGGATGCGCGGCAAGCGCATGGTAACTGAGCTGCATCGCGCTGCGCGGATTGCTGACCTTTCATACATCGCATCCACGCCAATTGGCAATGAAAACGCCCTGACCGGCCTGATCGTGATTGGCGGATATGACGACCAGCCGCCGCCGATGCTGCTCCAGACCATGGATTTACTCAGCACATCGATCGGATTGGCTTTTGAGCACACCTTATCCACTCAAAATCTGGAAGCGGAGATCGCCGCCCAATTGCGCAGCCAGGCGATTCACAATGCGATTTACGAGTATAACTTCGAGGGTATCATCGTACTCACCCCGGATTTGAAAGTGGAGGATATCAATTCGTCTGCCGAATTGCTGCTGGGCTATACAAAAAATGAAGTGATGGGGCTGCCGGTCGAAAATATTCTCATCACGCCGGACCGGCTGATGCCCATTTTGTCATCCGCTACCAACGGGATCATCACGCCAAACCTTGAGTCAATTACCCTGCATCACCGCGACGGTAAGTCATTTTCGGCGATTATCAAAATCATCCCCATCCTTGAGAACGGCGAGGTTTCGGCGATTAATTTCTTCATTCGTGATGTGAGCGAGAGCGAACGCATCCGCGCGCAGACCCACCAGCTCGAACAGCGCGCTCTGCTCGGCGAATTTATGGGCGTATTTGCTCATGAGGTGTTGAACCCGATCAATTCGATCTCTACCGGGCTGCAATTACTTTCGACCAAGCTGGATGATGACAGCCCGCATATGGAAATCATCACCCGTATGGAGAATGACGTCACCAGGCTGCATCATCAAATGGAGGCGCTCAAGAATTTTGCCAAACCTTACGAGCCAATGCAGGAACCGGTCAACCTTGGAGAACTCCTGCAAAGGATCGTCGAGCGCTGGCGCCCGAAGATGAGCCGGGCAGGCATTTCCCAGGTGGTGCAAATTCCTGAGGACTTGCCCAGAGTCAAGGGAGACTGGCGCGCGCTCGAGCAGGTCTTCACCAACCTCATCTCCAATGCGATTGACGCGATGAGCCCCACTGGCGGGACGCTCTCGGTAAGGGCAGAACAGTCGGCATTGATTACGAACCTGCCGCAGGTCGTCGTCAGCGTTTCGGACAACGGTCCGGGCATACCAGAGGAGATTCGCGGACGGATATTCGAGCCATTTGTCACTACCAAAGCCACCGGCACTGGTCTGGGACTGCCAATCACAAAACGAATCGTGACTGCTCACCGCGGGAATATTCAGATGAATTCATTCCCCGGCGGGACAGTCTTTCACGTCTATCTCCCTGCCTGCGAGGATGAACCACCATGTCAATGACTATCCTGGTCGTCGAAGATGAGGAAAACGCACGCCGCAACATCGAAGAATACCTGATTAACCTGGAGTATGAAGTCATTGGCGCATCGACTCTGGCTGAGGCGCGAAATTATCTGAATCGAGGCGCGGGAGATGTAGTTATTCTGGATGTCAATCTCCCAGATGGATACGGACCCTCTCTTCTGTATGAGGTTGCCAACCTGCCAGTCCGCCCCCCGGTGATCGTCATTACCGCTTTTGGGGATATCGAGATGGCTGTGGACGCGATGAAAAATGGCGCCCACGATTTTCTGGCCAAGCCTCTCTCGCTCTCCCAGCTCGAAATCAGCATCAACCGGGCCTGCGAGATCGTTCAGATGCGGCGTGAGCTGGCTCATTTGCGTCATAGCCAGGCGCAAAGTCTGAGTTTCGTCCGCGGCAAAAGCCCGGCGATGGAGGATGTGTTCAACAAGGCGCAGAAAGCTGCCCAGGTGCAGGTCTCGGTGCTGATCACCGGCGAGACCGGAGCGGGGAAGGATATCCTGGCCCAATTCATTCACAAGTCGGGTCCAAGGGTGAATAAACCCTACATCCCGGTTAACTGTGCAGCGATCCAGACGACCGTGCTGGAGTCGGAATTATTCGGCTACGAAGCCGGTGCCTTCACCGGAGCTGACCGGCGCAAGCATGGGTTAATGGAAGTTGCTGACGGCGGCATCCTCTTCCTGGATGAAATTTCCTCCATGCCGCTGGACATTCAGGCTAAATTGCTGCGGGCGATCGAGGAGCACGCCTTCCGCCGGGTTGGGGGAACCACTATGATCCACGTCGACGTGCAGGTGATCGCGGCTTCTAATCGCAACCTGATGGAAATGATCAAAGAAGAGGAATTTCGCCAGGACCTGTACTATCGGCTTAAGGTGGTGGATCTCCATGTGCCGCCGCTGCGCGAGCGAAAGATGGATATCCCCGAGCTGGTTGGTTTTTTTATTCGCGAGCACAATCTGAAAATGGGTCTGAACATCGAAGACATATCGCCGCGAGCAATGGAGGCGCTTTTCCGCTACGACTGGCCAGGGAACATCCGCGAGCTCAGCCACGCTATCGAACGAGCGATGCTGTTCTGCGATGGGGGCGTGATCGACTTGCCCGATCTTCCGGCGGAAATTACGCGAAGCGCCTGAACTGGATAATCAATACTGGCATAATCCTTGCATCATTCCCTGCTGACAGAGACCAACAGGAGGTCAGGGATGATGCTTCTCGAATTGACGAAAACCGAATTCATAATGGCCATGGCCGAATTTGCCCTGGGGCTGGGCATTCTGCTGCTGATCATTGGGGTGGTCATCCTGATCAGCAGGGTGCTGGGCGGCGAGGTCAAGCAGATCGCCGAGCAGACCGCCCGGCTGGCGCAAAAAGGGATCGCGGAAGAAATTGCCGGCCTGGTGGGTAACGCCTCAACGCTGGTCGAATCGCTCAACCAGCTCGTCCGTACGGCTGCAGGGGTGGGAGTGTTCCTGATCGTCATCGGTTTACTGCTGATGGCGGCTGCCTACGGTTTGGTTTTACAGGTTCACGCCTGATCTAAACCAAAATCATAGCCAACGCGGTTCAGTTACCCAAACAGGAGCACCCATGCAACCTGCTCTCTTCCTTACCGAAATCGAACGCGCGCTTTCCCCGGCGGATGTTCCGCTCGTCCTGGCGGCGGTAAAACAAGACCCGCTGGTCTGGTCTACGCTCCAGCAGCCTGGTTTTGTCCGCTCGATCCTTGTGGATGACGGGTCAACCATTTCTGCCTGGACGCCTGCCAGACTGGCTCTCAAACCTTTAGGCGACAGGGTCCGACTCGACGAATTGGCCTGCGATCATCTCCCAGGGACCGAAGGATCCCTGCGTAAGCAGGCGCTCGAACTGCTGGAAGCGACGATTAAAACCGGCGCAGCGCCGAAAAATCTTACCGATGCAGGGCTGATCGCCCTTGCCCTGCGCGAGCGCCGGCGCAAGCTGCAATCCTGGCGAGGGATCTATGATGCACTTGTCTCAATGAAGCTGAGCGGCGCCCAGCAGCTCTTTGAGGTATGGCGGACGCCTTTAGCCTGCCTGTTCACGATTGTCCCAGATGGGAAAGACCTGTTGGCTGCTTTGCTGCCCCAGGACGCCCGCCATCCTGCCATGGAATGGATCAGCCACATCCTCCTGGCAAATCCAATGGAAGATGAGGAGCGTTCAGAGCTGTTCTTTGAGATTCTCAGCCGGACGAACCTTGAGCACCAGGTGGAATGGCTGGCTTACCTCAAACGGATGGGGCGGGGCAGCCTGGTGGGCTGCCTGGCCGAGAGAATTCTTGCCGCAAAAGGCAGTGTGCTGGATATCAGCAAGGACGATTTCCGCTCCGAACGGGCGGATATGATCGAGCTGTCTCAAAAGGTTTTGAGCCACCAGATCGCCGCTATCCTGCACCAGTTAGCCGGACACCCGCTCCAATCCGGACTGCACCTCGAGAAGGTCCGCAGCCTGCTGCAGCACTGGCTGGTCGGATCGACGGTTCAGCTGATTTCCGTTTCCGATCAGGAAGACGGCGCAGCCGGGGAAATTACCAGCGAATGCGCGAAGATGTTGAAGCAATTCTCTGTTAATGAAAAACTGGCAGCCGAAGCCCTGTTTGCTATTGACCCCAAATCAACCTCTTTTTCACTCTCTGACCCTGAGTTTGCAACCCCGCCGCTGCTGGCAAAAATGGATCAGGCCAGGCAGCTTGCTCAGGGCGGCTCGCGCAGGCAAGCACAGGAGATTGCTTACGTAGCTGTCCATAACTGGCTAAAGCAGATCGAGAAAGATCCATCCTTGTTATCAGGACAGTTCATCTTCGAACTCAATCCCCTGGGCGTGTTGGATCAATTGGTCGATCTGGGTTTGTACGCGGATGCAATCGCCGTTGGTGAAAAATTTTTGTCGGTGCGACCGGAAGATCGCAGATTAATGACCTGGTTGGGCGGCCTGTGTCACCGGATTGGCGACGATGAGAAGGCGATCAATCTGCTCTACCAGGTTGCCCTTTTCGAACCCGGTAAGCCCGAAACGCTGCGCCAGCTGGCGGCAATTTACGAAGATCGAAAGGAATGGGCTGAGGCAGTCGAGCTTCGTCAACGCATTCTTGGCATTGCGCCGATGCCAGCAATTGACGATCAGCTTGCCCTGGCGCACTGCGCCTATGGCGCTCAAAATTTTGATACGGTGCGCCAGACTTGCGAAAAAATCCTGGCGGTCGACCCCGATCAAGGCCTGGCTTATACTTATCTGGGTATGGCCTGCCTGGCCGAGAGCGACCTGGAGAGCGGACTGGCCAATCTCAATAAGGCCACCCTGCTCATCCCGGAAAATCCTTTACCCTGGATTCAACTGGCTGAAGCCTTCAAAAAGAGCGGCGACCCGCAGCGCGCCCTGGAGACCCTGCGGGCGGCGGTGATCACCGCCCCGGATTCGGCTGAGCTCCATTTCGCAGTCGGGCAGACCTGTCTGGAGGCTGGCTTGACCTCCGAGGCGTTGCCGTTCCTGCGCCAGGCAGCCAGGCTTGCGCCTGAATCCGACCGGGTAGGTCTGGCTCTGGCAGAGACGCTGCTCAAGCTGGGTCACGAAGCTGACGCACTGGCTGTGATCGAAAAGACCCGGGCCGTATGGCCGGCTCACGCCGGGTTAGCCTACTTACATGCAAAAATCCTGCTCGAACGCAAAGAAACCGATCGCGGCTTGAGTATTCTGGAGGTCGCGCTGCAGGCTGACGACGCCGACCCGGCCTGGTTCATCATTTATGCCAAGACGCTGATTGGCGAATACGAACGCTACACCTCGCTGGATTATGAAGAACCTGACGCTAATGCGCTGATCAAAGCGAATAAGATGATCCAGAAGGCGGTAAGCCTCTCGCCCGAGTCGTTCGAGGCCAGGCTGCTGCTGGCAGAAATACTTTCGCTTCGCGGGGAGCACGAAGCTGCTTACGCCGCATACATGCAAATCGTGGAGCTGCCTGAGTCCGGTCTGCCGGCCTGGAACTGGCGGGTGCAGGCGGGACTGGGGCGGACAGCGCTTGCCTTGAACCAAACCGAAACCGCATTAGCCTCCCTGCAAAATGCGGTATCAGCTAATCCTGAATCGATTAGCCTGCAGCGCTGCCTCTCGCAGGCATACCGCCAGGCGAATCTATTCGATTCTGCCAGGACCAGCGCACGGGCAGCGCTTGCCCTTGCCCCTGACGAAATCGGCAATCTGGTCTGGTTTGCCGAGTTCATGAGCACCATCGGCGCAGAAGATGAAGCAGTCGAGGCTTTCCAGATCGCCCGACAGATGGCTCCCGATCGAGCGGATCTGGCGATCATGATGGCTGAGGCTTTCCTGCGGAAAGGTGATCTGGCCGAAGCCCATCGCGCCCTGGAGCAGGCGGAAGCGAACGGGCGCATCAACGCCCACGAGCTGCGCCGAATCGCACACGCTTACCTGCGGATGGGCGATCACCAGGCTGCAATAACCAGCATGGAAAAGGCAGTTGCGGCGTATCCGGATGATGGTGAGTATTTCCAATATGAGCTGGCGACTATGTACGCTAAAGCTGGCGAGCTGGATAAATCGCTGGAAACGATCCAGAAAGCAATTCGCCAGAACCCCGGACAGGTGAGATACTATTTGTTCCTGAGCGAAGTTCAAGAACAGAGCAACCGCCCCCAGGCAGCTTTGGCCTCATTGGAACACGTCTTGCGCCTGATCGGCGCAAAGCCTGAAGGCGGCGAGAGCGAGCACTCAGGTCAGGGAGTTGCGGAAGGAGGGCGAACGGAATGGGAAGAGCCGGAATACGACCTGGCTCAAATTCACATCCGCTTCGCACGACTGCTTCAGAAGGTAGAAAACCTTGGCTCAGCCCTCTACCACGCTGAGAAAGCGCTGGATGAAACACCCGACGACCTGGAAAGCCGCTGCCTGGCAGTTGAACTGGCGATGAAATTACTCCAATACGATCGGGCGGAGAAACTGGCTGCCATCCCTGAAACTGCCGGCGATAACAGCGAAAGCGAGCCCGACAAAACAGGCGATCGATCTTTTTGGCTAAGCTATCTCCACAGCCTGCGGGCTGAGCTGGCTCTGGAACGAGGAGATCATTCCGCTGCTGCCAAAGAAATCAAGGCTGGCCTGGCCGTCTCGCCGGATCATCCCCGCTTGCTGGCGGTTGATATCCGGCTATATGCCTCCGAAGGCGATTATCAGGCCGGAGATGAGCGCTTTGATGAATTACAACAAATCCTCGAAGCCAAAATAGCCCGGGTGGATCAGCCTGAGCGCCAGGATGCGCAGCAGGTTAAAAGGATCGATCTGGTTCCAGTTCTGGCGGCGGCAGCGGCAGCGTTGCGGAGATGGAAAGAGGCGTTGGAATTGTATGAAAAACACACGAACGCCAATCCAGGCGAGCCGCAGGGATTGCTGCAACACGCCGCTGCCCTGGTGAGGTCAGCCCAGTGGCATTTGACCACCAGCAAATTGAAAGTGTATGCCCACCCCGCGCCTGAATCTGCTCTGGCCGAGAGCGCTTTCGGCAAATTCAGCCAGTTGATCTCGGACGTCAAGAAGTTCAGCAATTCAGCTGAGATCGAGCACTGGAGAGCCCGCGGCGAAGTGGTCTTCCACCCGACTTCCGGGAGCGTGCGCTCGCTGGCCGGGCAGCAGCAGGATGGCGAGGATATCAGTCTGCTGGTCCAGGCGATGGCAAGGCTTGGCAATCTTGAGGGCGCCCGTCAACTTGGGGAGCAGTCTGGCAGCGATCCTCAGGTCGCCTTGCAGCTCAGCCTGCTCGATTTTCCTAATGGTGCGGTGAAAGCGTTGGAGTGGGCTCAGGCAGCGGTTGCTGGCGATCCAAAGAATCCAATCATGCACGCTGCAGCGGCGAGATGCTATGAGTTGACCGGTGAGGCCGGCAATGCGCTGGACAGCCTGAAGATCGCCCTGTTTTACTGGGAAAAAGAGGCGCTTTGGCACGCCTGGGCCGGTTCACTCGCCGAGCGGTGCAGCCAGTATGAGGATGCCTGCGCTCACTACGAACAGGCGTTGGAAATCATCCCCGCCGCAAAAGATGTTGCCCATCGATTAGGTCAAATTTACTTGAAAGTTGGGCGCATTCCCGAAGCGGTTGATGTGTTCTCCCAGGCAGTCAAGGATGATCAGCAAAATCCCGGATTGTGGCTGTATCTGGCTGAGGCTCAGTATTCCGCAGGCGATCTACCGAGCGCCCTGGCTTCGTCAGAGACTGCCGCCGGGCTCGATCCGAGCTCGAGCGCTGCCAAAGTACTCTGCGGCGAAATTGCGCTGGCGCTGGGCGGGGAAGCCAAGGCGCTCAGCCTGGTACGCGAGGCGTTGATCCTCGACCCGCGCAATGTCCGCGCCCGGTTGTTGACCAGCAAGATTCTCGCCAAGAAAGGGAAAGAAAAAGAAGCATTGGCGGAAATCAACAGGGCGGTCGAGGAGCTGCCGGATGCCGTCGACCTGCATATCGAGAGAATCCGACTGATCCACCGGTTGCACGGGCCGGCAGAGGCGCTCAAAGCATTGCGACCCGTCCTGCAAAACCATCCCGATCATGAGCAATTACTGACCATACAGGCGGTTGCCTGCGCAGATGTGGGCGATATGGAACAGGCTGAAGCCGCCGCGCTGCAAACTTTGCGGCTGAATTCAGCCCAGGCGGATATTCAGCGTCTGCTCGGTAAAATATACCGCCAGACCGGCCAGTTGGATAAATCCCTTCACCACATGAGCGAAGCGGCACGACTGGACCCGCAAAACGTCGAGATTTACCTGGAGCTTGGCGAAATCTATTCAGCCCGCCGCGAGTATACGCAGGCATTAAAAGCCTATCAGCAGGCGATGAACGCCGCGCCTGAGGATTACCGGCCTTTCTATCAATCGGCGCTGGTGCTGCGCGACGGAAAAGACTACCCGGGAGCGGAAAGCATGATGCGCCGGGCGGCCCAGCTGGCTCCGCATGACGTCAATATTCACCGGCAATTAGGCGCGATTGTTGCATTGAATCTGGTTCAATCCTGTCAGGAGGCGGACACATGTCAGTGAGCAAAACAGAGCAATCCATTCTCAATTTCCCGCGCTCGCTCTCCCGCGACACCTTGAACCTGATCTTCCATGCGGCTATGGAGAGCAGAGAGTACCGCTTCGCCCGCCAGATGGTGCTGAGCTGGCTCTCGGTTTACCCGGGCGACCTGGCAGCCAACGCGATGCTGGCCAAGGTGTTCATGGCTGAGGGAAAGATCGGTCAGGCGATCCAGGTTTATGAACGAATTTGCCGGGTAGATCCGGAAGATATTCTTTCTCAGAAGGCGCTGGCGTTCGCTTACGGAGAAGCACAGCCGGAAGATTACAAACGAACGCTGGTCAGCGTCTACATCCTTGGTCAGCGGGTCGATCCCTCGATCGGTATGCCTGGCTGGAGCACCATCCTGCGCAATGCGCGTAAGGCGCTGGTCGATGACAGGCTGGACCAGGCGGAGACATTGGTCTTCCAGGCTATGGCGCTGAATCAGGAGCATGTATTGATTGGGGTTACCCACTTGGAATTGATCCGGGCCAGGAAAGACGATGCCTCGCAGGCGAAATTCGCCGAAATTTATCAAAGCAGCTGGCCGGAGACGGTCCTGTTCAAATTGGCATTGGCTGAAGCGAAACTTGCCGCCGGCGACGAAGCGGCTGCGGTCAATCTGCTGCACCAGTGCGTCGCCGTCGACGCGGGCGGACAGGTGAGCACCCGCTGGTGGGGCAAGCAGCACCCTTACCGGCCGTTGTGGCCTGAACAGTTGGAGACGTCGCTGAATCTCGGGGTTCCGGCCAGTGTGGCAGCCCGGTTAGGCTGGAACCGGCTGGCGGCATCGTCTGCTGGGGACTCGCAGGCGGGGGAGCCTGGTATAGAGGAAGAGAGAATTCAGGATAAAGGCTCACAGACTGCGCATAGCCAACCAGCAGCGGCGGCCAACCAGGTCCAGCCGCCCGGAACCAACGGCGACCCAGCTCATCCTCCAGAGGAGCAGGATTCATCCTGGCTGAGGGAAGCTGAGGCAGATTTCGAAAAGCTGGCTAAAAAGATGAAAGCGCCGGCGATGGCAAAAAGCGATGGGCGCTTCCCGGTCTATGTAATCTTTACGACGAAAACCGGTCTGCGCAGCCAGTTTGGCGAGCAGTCTATGCAAGTGATCGATCAGGAGCTGCAGAGTCTGGCGGAGGTGATCCGCAGGCGCTCTGGGTGGGGAGCCATGGTTTTCTATCCGGACGACATCGAAACGACCGGGAAACTGGGGCTGGCGACGGTCGGCAGCAACGACCCCTGGAAGCTCAAGCTGGCCTTAAAAGACCTGGACGGAGCGTTAGCAAAGAAAGGCAGCCGCATCGGCGCCGTGCTGATCGTTGGCGGAGCGCAGGTTGTGCCCTATCACCGCCTGCCCAACCCGACCGATGATGTCGACGAGGAAGTGCTCTCGGATAATCCATACGCAACGCTGGATTCCAATTATTTCGTCCCAGAATGGCCGGTGGGTCGGCTGCCCGGCGAGAGCGGCGCCGATGCCGGTCTGCTGCTCCAGCAAATCCGCCAATCGGTAAAGTATCACACTCAGGCGGTGCAAAGTCCCAAAACGCTCCAGCGCCTGCGCGGTTGGATCAACTTCTTAAACCTGCTCTCCATCCTGCGCAGGGTTAACGGCAAGGTTTCCAGCATTGGTTACACCGCCTCGGTCTGGCGGCGCTCGTCGCTGGCAGCCTACCGCCCGGTTGGCGAGGGACGCACGCTGCTCGTTTCGCCGCCAACCGCAAGCGGAAATTTCAGTCCAACCAGGTTGACTCACCCGCCCTTAAGCTATTACAACCTCCACGGGCTGGCTGATACCGCCGAGTGGTACGGGCAGCGCGATCCCTTCGAGGTCAGTGAGAGCCCGGAATACCCGGTCGCGTTGAGCATCAAAGACCTGCCCAAGAATGGCAGCGCGCCAAAAGTCGTATTTACCGAGGCCTGTTACGGCGGGTTTATCTCCGAAAAAACTGAAAAAGAATCGATCGCCTTACGCTTCATGTCAATCGGCTCGATGGCCTTCGTCGGTTCAACCTGCATCTCCTATGGATCGGTGACTACCCCGCTGGTCGGCGCAGATCTGCTCGGATTTCTTTTCTGGTCGGCGCTGAAGGAAGGCTACTCGGTTGGCGAAGCCCTCGCCCAGGCAAAAGTCGGTCTGGTCAGGGAGATGACCAAACGCCAGGGCTTTCTCGACGGCGAGGATCAGAAGACGCTCATTTCCTTTGTTCTCTATGGCGACCCGCTGGTCTACCATGATGGCATTCAGGTCAACCCCAAGCGGTTAGTGCGCAATCAGCAGCGGATGGCGGTCAAAACAGTTTCCGATGAGCGCTCCGAGCCCAACAGCGCCGGCGGCGTGTCTGACAGGATTATCCTCCAGGCCAAGCAGGCGGTCGAGCATTATCTGCCCGGTTTGGACCGCCTGGAGGTGCAGATGAAGTCGCAGCGCCTGGAGATGGGTGAGAAGAATCACCGCGCTGCCCGCGCTCACCTGGGCAAGCAGACTGCCCAAAAGCAGTACGAAGATCGGACAGTCGTGATTTTCACTCGGAAGGTGCAGATTGCCGACAAGACCCATATCCGATATGCGCGGGTGACGATCAACCGCGAGGGCAAGTTGATGAAGATGGCCGTGTCGCGATAACATCCAGGAACCTCCCTCCCTGTCTCTGATGCAGAGAGCCGCCTGAGTGCGGCTCTTCTGCATCTAATTAGGCTGCCCGAAGATGATTATTGATTCCTGCCTTTTCCTGGCTTATAATGATGGCTTACACCTCGTAATCCAAGGAGCGAGCATGGAATCGCGATTTAGCGGCGCGGCTGTCCGCCAGGAATTCATCGATTTCTTCATATCCAAGGGGCACACTTTTGTTCCATCCTCTTCCCTGGTCCCCGGCGGCGATCAGACACTGCTCTTCACCAACGCTGGCATGGTCCAATTCAAAGACGTCTTTCTCGGCACCGACCATAGGCCGTATACGCGGGCGGTGAATTCACAGAAGTGCATGCGCGTCGCCGGAAAGCACAACGATCTGGATGACGTCGGCCGCGATGATACCCACCATACCTTCTTCGAGATGCTTGGCAACTGGTCCTTCGGAGATTATTACAAAAAAGAGGCGATCGAATGGGCCTGGGAGCTGCTGACCGGGGTCTGGGGATTACCCAAAGACCGGCTGTATGCAACCTGTTTCAAGGACGAGAAGGGAGAAATTCCAACCGATGAAGAGGCAGCAGAAAACTGGATCCGCCAGCCGGGCATGGATCCCAGCCGGGTGCTCTTCTTCGGCCGCAAGGACAATTTCTGGGAGATGGCGGATACCGGTCCATGCGGACCGTGCAGCGAGATCAGCATCGACCTCGGCCCGGAATTTTGCAACAAACAGGATGTGCCCGGACACGTATGCCAGGTAAACGGCGACTGCCGGCGCTTCGTCGAACTGTGGAACCTGGTCTTTATCCAGTACAACCGGCTGAGCCCGACCCAGCTCGAGCCGCTGCCTGCCTGCCATGTCGACACCGGAATGGGTCTCGACCGAATAGTGTCCATTCTGCAAGGCGTTTACTCGAATTACAAAACGGATTTATTCATGCCCCTGCTGAAAAAGGTTCAGGAGCTGACCGGGCACGCCGACGCCGAACGCGAGGCCAACCTGACTCCCTACCGGGTTATTGCCGACCACACCCGCGCAGCGGCATTTTTGATCGCCGACGGGGTGGTGCCTGGAAATACAGGGCGCAATTACGTCTGCCGGATGATCATCCGCCGGGCCGCCCGCTTCGGCGGCAAGCTTGGCTTGAGGGATCCATTCATGGCCCAGGTAGCCGATGTGGTGGTCGCCAACTACGGCGGTCATTACCCTGAACTGACCCGCAACCGAGCGGCGATTCTGGATTCAATCACCCGCGAAGAGATACGCTTTCAGCGCACCGTCGAGCAGGGGATGTCTCACTTGGAAGAACTTCTTGCCGAACTCAATGCAAGGGGCGGGACAGTGCTTGACGGCAGTGAGGCATTTGAATTGTATGCAACCCACGGGCTGCCGCTCGAGTTGACTCGCGATGTCGCCCGCGAGCACGGCCTGGAGGTCGACCAGGCTGGATTTCAAAAGGCGATGGACGATCATCGGATCGCATCCGGAGCCGGTAAGGCATTCGGTGCGGCTGGCGGTGAAAACCTCGACGTGTATAAGTCGGTGCTGGAGGAAATGCAAGCCTCCGGGCTGGTTGGAGCTTCTGGCGTGGAGTACGATCCCTATAGCGCGCTGGAAGTCGAGGCGCCGTTGGGCGGGTTGATTCGAGACGGGGAGGTAGCTCAGTGCGCTGCGCCTGGAGACGTGGTCGAGGTAATCCTGCCGCAAACCTGCTTCTACGTTGAGTCGGGCGGTCAGGTCTCAGATACGGGCGTGATTGTGTCCGTTCAGGAACCGCGTTGGGAAATCCGCGTGGATGACACCCGCAAGCCGGCGGCCGGCGTGATTGTCCATGTCGGCGAAGTGATCCGCGGCGAGCCGGCGGTCGGAGATCTGGCGATCGCCGCGGTGGACGCACAGCGCCGACGCGACATCATGCGCAACCATACCGCCACCCACCTGCTCCATGCCGAACTGCACGCGGTGCTTGGCAAGCACGCCCGCCAGGCAGGTTCACTGGTCGCGCCGGATCACCTGCGCTTCGATTTCACCCATCCCGAAGCGCTGACGCCCGAACAGATCGAGCGGATCGAGGCCGGGGTAAACCGAGCCGTTTATGCTGATTACCGCCTGAATATCCGATATAAAAGCCTCACCCAGGCAATCGAGGAAGGCGCCATGGCCCTGTTTGGTGAAAAATACACGGAAACCGTGCGAACGATCACCATTGGCGGAGAAGAGCCGTTCTCATATGAGCTCTGCGGCGGCACCCACGTGGAAGCGACCGGCGACATCGGGGTATTCATCATCGTCAGCGAGAGCAGCGCAGCCGCGGGCGTGCGCCGTATTGAAGCAGTGACCGGCCGCGAGGCGTACGCATTGATCCAGCGCCGTTTCAAGACATTGAAACAGGCGGCAAGCCTGCTCGAGTGCGCCGTCGACGAAGTCCCGGAAAAAGCTGAAAAGATCCTCGGGGATCTGACCGCGGTAGAAAAAGAAAATCAACGCCTGCGCCAGCGGCTGGTTGCGGCTGAGTTTGAGCAGGTCATGGGGACGGCGACGGAGGTCAACGGCGTGAGCGTTCTGGCTGCGGCTTTGACCGACGCAGAAGCTGAAATCCTGCGCCAGATGAGCGACCGCTTCCGCCAGAAATATCCGCTCAGCGTGGTGGTGTTGGCCAGCGTGCAGGAAGGCAAGCCGATGATTATCGCTGCAATCAGCGACGAGCTGGTCAGGAAAGGCTGGAACGCGAGCGATTTGGTCAAGACGGTTGCGCAGGTCGTTGGCGGTGGGGGCGGAGGGCGCCCTCACCTTGCCCAGGCCGGCGGCAAGGATCCCAGCCGGTTGCAGGAAGCTCTCGAGCAGGTACTGCCCTGGGTCAAGGCCAGACTCGGTTAACCCTTAAAAGTCTGGCGATCTCGGTCCAGAAGACAAATGCATCGCGCGCCAGAGGGATTGCATACGGAGCACATTGAGAATTAAGAACGCTTGCGAAATGATGACCGCAAGCGTTCTTTATGTAAAATAGTTACTCCAGGCTCTCAAGGTATTGCAGCAGCAGTCGAACGCCAAAACCGGTTGCGCCGATGGGAATGTAGTATTCCTCGATCAAATTCTCGGCCACTCCTGCGATGTCCAGATGAGCCCAGGATGTACCTTCCTCGATGAACTGCTTGAGGAATAACGCGCCGTAGATCGGCGCGCCATCCCTGCCGCCGGAATTTTTTATGTCGGCATAGACGCCTTTCATGTTGACGAAGTAATCGTCGTCCAGCGGCATGCGCCACAGGCGTTCATGAGAGGCAACCCCGGCTGCGAAGAGTTGTTCTGCCAGGGCGTCGTCATTCGAAAACAGCCCGGCGCGGAATTTCCCCAGGGCTGTTACAATTCCTCCGGTCAGGGTGGCTATGTCGATCAGGCTGCGCGGTTGGAAATACCGTTGAGCGTAGGTCAAACCGTCCGCGAGCACCAGGCGCCCCTCGGCATCTGTGGTAACTATCTCAATGGTTTTTCCGGAAAGACTGTTGATGATATCATCCGGGCGGTAAGCACCGCCGGAAATCATGTTCTCGGCAGCGCAGATGATCCCGACCAGGGGGGTCTTCAATCTCAGCTCCGCGGCCGCTTTGAGCACGCCGAGCACCACCATTCCACCGCTCTTGTCGAATTTCATGGTCCGAATCGCGTTGACATCTTTCAGCGAATAACCGCCGGTATCGAAGGTGATCGCTTTTCCAACCAGCACGACGGGCTTCTGTTTCTGTCCATCTCCGCTGCCAGGGTATTCCAGAATGATCATCCTCGCCGGGGTGCTGCTTCCTTTGCCGACGCTGGTGATTGCACCGGCTCCCATCCCGGTAAGCTGGCTGTCGTCCAGAATCGTACACTTCAGCCCGTGCCGCTCGGCTAACTGCGATGCCCGTTCCGCCAGGGTGACTGGATTGATCACATTGGCAGGCTCATTGGCCCAATCCCGGGTCATGTTCACCGCCCGGATGGTGATATTCACTTTCTCCGCCAGCCGGGCCAATTCGGCTAAATCGGCAGGATCGCCGCGCAGGGTCACCTGGATACCCTTATAGTTAACCTCGGGCTTCTTATAGCGGAAGAATCGGTAACTGCCCAGGGCCAGCCCTTCGCAAAACGCCTGGAGCGCCATCGGGATGCCAAAAGCAGGAAAATGGCGGGCATCGACCGCCGCCAGGCGGGCATGATGGCGAAGCAGCCATTTGGCTGCCTCGCAACCCGCCCTGCGGAAGGTGTTTGGCGCGATTTTTTCCGGTTTTCCGAGCGAAACCAGCACGGTCGTCGGCTGGCCTTCCCCTCCCGACTGTAGGACAACATCGCCGATTTTAATGAACAAATCTCCGGGCTGCCCGTCCGTTGAAGCGGGCAGCGGAGTGAGCAAGAATTCCCCGGTTTCAATCGGCAGAGGCCCACTGCTGAGGGTTACAAACATGTTGGGATCGAATATTGACATACGTGGAACTCCTTCATTTGATCTGGGTTGTCAGGTTATGAGGTTGATCGAATCATGTTCGAGGTCTTGCGGATACTGAATCAACCGCGTGTTGGATTCGTGCTGGATACCAGATATCTCCCAGAGGATGATTTCTGGCGGGCAAAGGAAGCGCACTCGCGGCGCGCTGGCGCCTTCCATCCCCAGTCCGCGGGTGATGTATAGAGTCATCCTTCCTAGCAGGTAGCGCCCGGCGGAATACCGCCGCCCGAGCAGAGACCCGGTAAAAACAGCCCCTAGCAGCGGCAGGCGTACTTGACCGCCGTGCGTGTGCCCGGAAAGCTGCAGGTCAACGCCGGCTAGGGACGCCTGAGGTGCCAGGTCAGGGGAATGATAGAGCAAAACAGTAAAATCGCTGGGATCCGCACCTGGATTGGGCAGGGATTGGGCATCGAGGAAAGGCTTGTGGGTGCAATCCAACCCGATCAGGCGGATTTTCTTTTCCCCAATGGGAATTTCCACCTGTTCATTATTTAAAAAACGGATCGGAAGGCCGCGATATATTTCAGGGAGCAATTCGGGCAGGTCAACCGCCGGGCTGCCGGCAACCGCATACACGCCGTACGGCGCCCTCCATGTTGAAAGGATCTGGCGGGCCTGTTCCAGGGCGATGGGATCCTCCAGGCAGGACAGGCTGAGAACGTCGCCGGAGAACAAGATGAGATCCGGCTGGAGCCGGTCGATCCACTCGAGAAGCTGATGTTCGCGGGCGGTGATCCGCTCAATATGCAGGTCGCCAATGTGCAGCAGCCGGATGGTCCGCTCGGGAGGAATTTTCGGTGAATTTATCTCCTGCCTGGTCAGGCGGATTTGATGCGGCTCAATCCAAAAACCATAAATCATAAGGAGGGTGCCGATCCCCTGCAGCGTAAAAAAGACCGCGAGCGGCGTCCAGACGACCAGACTGCGCATCAGCGCCAGGATCAGGGCGGGAGGTTTGGCCGGTCCAAAGGATTTCTGGTATTTCGGCAGCAGCAGGAGAAACAGCCAATCGGCAATGAAAAATGCGAACAGACTGAAGGATTTGAGAGGATTTCCCCAGGCGGCCAGCGCTGCCAGGCCAAGCAGAAGCAGGCAAAAGACCGGCGCAGGGATGGTATCGACCCTTTCGAACTGGTGCAGAAATACGTCGAATGGGTTTCCGCGTGTTCCAGGGAAATGTCGCCGCCTTGAAAAATCTCGAATTTTAACCTTGTCCGGCAATTCGCCTCCGGAAAATCACGATCGATGGCGGATCACAAGGATCCATCCTGGATCCGACTGGTCGTTAAGGGAATGAGGGCGGGTTCATGCCCGCCCTCAATTTTAGCGAAGATCCAAAATGGATCATTCATCTCTTAACGCCGGAAGAGCTGGATCGAGTTAATCGACTGTTTCGGGCAGCCAGCAGCAGAGGACCAGTTCCTTGGCGGCTTTGACCTCGTCCAGACGGCCTACCGGAGTGACGTGCGGGGCGCTCTTCAGCAGCTCCGGCTGGGTGTGGGCTTCTTCGGCGATCTTGATCAGCGCATCGGCGAACTTATCGAGGGTTTGCTTGCTCTCGGTCTCGGTAGGCTCGATCATCAGCGCTTCGTGCACGATCAACGGGAAGTAGTTGGTCGGCGGATGGAAGTCGTAATCGATCAGCCGCTTGGCGACGTCCAGCGCGTGGATGCCAGGCGCGTCGTCCCAAACGCCCTCGACGACGAATTCGTGCATGCACAGGCGTTTGTAGGGCAGGTGATACTTGCCCTGCAGCCGGGCGAGCAGATAGTTTGCGTTCAGCACGGCATACTCACTGACCTTGCGCAATCCTTCCGGACCGTGCATGGTGATGTATGTGTACGCCCGAACCATCATGCCAAACTGCCCGTGGAATGATTTAACCCGTCCGATGCTGTGCTTTGGCATTTCGAAGCCGAACAGGGGCGCGACTTCTTCGTCCCCTTCTTCTATGATGGTTACGATGGGTCCGGGGAGGAAATCAGCCAGCTCAGCAACCACTCCGACCGGACCAGACCCAGGACCACCGCCTCCATGCGGGGTGGAGAATGTCTTGTGTAAATTGAAGTGCATCACATCGATACCCAGCTCGCCGGGTTTGGCGATGCCGAGAAGGGCGTTCATGTTTGCGCCGTCGCCATAGACGAGACCGCCGCACTCGTGGATGATCCCGGCAACTTCGCAAACATTTTCGTCGAAGAGCCCCAGGGTATTGGGATTGGTCAACATTAAACCAGCGACGGTTTCATCGGTCACCGCACGCAACGCTTGCAGGTCAACATTGCCGCGCGCGTCGGTTGGCAGCGAGACGACCTCGTAACCGCTCATCGCGGAAGTTGCCGGGTTAGTGCCGTGAGCCGAATCGGGAATCAACATCTTG
>CAZMCF010000032.1:0-28458 GCA_964564935.1 uncultured Anaerolinea sp.
ATGGATCAACAAATCATCAACACCCTCGTCCAATATATTGGCCTGCCCGGTCTGGTTTTCCTGGCGCGCGTCCTCGATGTTTCCCTCGGCACCCTGCGGATCATTTTCATCTCACGCGGCAAGAAATACATCGCCCCGCTGCTCGGCTTCGTCGAAACCTTCATCTGGATCGTCGCAGTCAGCCAGATCATCCGCAACGTGCAGGGCATCTGGTCTTACGTCGGCTACGCCGGCGGCTTTGCCACCGGCACGATCGTCGGGATGTGGATCGAAGACCGCCTGGCTATCGGCACGCTGATCCTGCGCACCATCCTGCCCGGCGACGTGAGCGCCCTGCGCGAGAGGCTGCATTCCGCCGGTTACGGCGTCACCTGCGTGGCAGGCAGGGGCTATCAATTGGACGTGACCCTGGTCTATACGATCATCAAACGCAAAGACCTGCAGAGCGTGACCGCCATTATTCACAGCCTGCATCCGGACGCCTTCATCTCCGTCGAAGAGTTACGCGCGGCGGAAAAGGGGGTCTTTCCCCCCGAACCTTCCCGCCGGCGAATCGGACTTTACCGCCTGCTGAGCAAGAAAAAATAAGGTGTCGCCCGGGCGCAATTCGACGGTCACGCAGCTATCTGAATCTGGCGCCAGTCGAGATCCATCGGGATGGCACCAGCAGAGCCTACGAAAAAAATAGAAAGGAGTGCCATGACAAAGACAGTCATCGCTGGAGCCATCGGCGAATGCGTCCACGTTGCAGGGGTAAGTAATTTCCTCCGCCTGGCCGAAAACGCCGGCTGGCGGACGGTCTTCCTTGGCCCGGCAGTGCCTCCCGAGGAATTCATCGCCGCCGCCCGGCGCGAAAAAGCCGATCTGGTCGGCGTTTCTTACCGGCTGACGCCCGAAACAGGCGAGCGGCTGCTGGGCGAATTCGCCGAGGCCGCCGACGAGCTGCGTTCCAGCGGCGTCCGCTTCGCTTTTGCCGGCACCCCGCCGGTGGTAGAGCGTGCCCGCGCATCCGGCTTCTTCGAGATCGTCTTCGACGGCTCCGAACCGGTCGAGGACGTCATCGCCTACCTCAAGGGCGAGAAACCGGGCGAGCGCAGCGAGCAGTCCTATCCGCAAACGATGGTCGCCCGCCGCCTGTGGAAGGCCCCCTACCCGCTCCTCCGCCACCATTTCGGTCTGCCGACCATGGCCGACACCCTCGCCGGCATCGAGCGGATCGCCGAGGCGCGCGTCCTGGACGTCATCTCTCTCGGCACCGACCAGGACGCTCAGGAAAACTTCTTCCACCCCGAGCGCCAGAATCCGCGCCGGACGGGCGCGGGCGGCGTTCCGGTCCGCTCGCCCGACGACTTCCGCGCGCTCTATCAGGCCAGCCGGCGCGGCAACTATCCGCTGCTGCGCACCTACTCCGGCACCGACGACTTCATCCGCCTGGCGGAAGTCTTTGTCGAGACCATCCACAACGCCTGGTGCGCCATCCCGCTCTTCTGGTTCAACCGCATGGACGGACGCGGACCCTGGGATCTGCAGGGCTCGATCGAGCAGCACCAGCAGGTCATGGCCTGGTACGGCGAACGCGACATCCCGGTCGAGCTCAACGAGCCGCACCATTGGGGCATGCGCGACGCGCCGGACGTTGTGTTCGTGGTTGCCGGTTATTTGTCGGCCTACAACGCCAAAGCCTGCGGCGTGCGCGATTACATCGCCCAGTTGATGTTCAATTCCCCGCCGGGCCTTTCCGACGCGATGGACCTTGCTAAAATGCTCGCCATCCTCGAGATGATCCAGCCGCTGGCCGGGCCGAATTTCCGCATCTGGGAGCAGACTCGCACCGGCCTGCTCAGCTACCCGCTCGACCTGCCGGCCGCGCGGGCTCACCTGGCAGCCAGCATCTACCTGCAGATGGCTCTTCGGCCGGATATCGTCCACATCGTCGGGCATACTGAAGCCGACCATGCCGCCAGCGCAGACGATATCATCGAGGCCGCCAAAATGGCCCGCCGTGCGATCGAAAATGCCCTGCGTGGCGCGCCCAACATGACCAGCGACCCACTCGTCCTGCGCCGCAAGCAGCAATTGATCAGCGAGGCGCAGCTTACCCTGGCAGCCATCCGCTCGCTGGCGCCGGGCACCAGCCGCGATCCGCTCAGCGACCCGGCTGTGCTGGCCAAAGCGGTCACCAGCGGTATTCTGGACGCGCCCCAGCTCAAGAACAATTCATTCGGGCGTGGAAAAATTCGCACGAAGATCATCGCCGGCGCCTGCTGGGCGGTGAATGAGAAAGGCGAGCCGCTCTCCGAGGCGGAACGCTTAAAGCAGCTTGGATAGAAAGGGTTAATAAAGAATATGAACCAACCCACCCGTTTTACAGTCGTTGGCGCCGGCAACGGCGGCCGGGCGATGGCAGCTCACCTGGCTTTGATAGGCGCCGAGGTGACCCTCTACAACCGTACCTGGGAACACATCGCCTTCATCGCCCAGCGCGGCGGCATCGACCTGGAAAGCCCCGAAATGGGCCCGCGCGGGTTCGGCTCGCTGGTCAAAGTCACCTCGGATATCCAGGACGCGATCAAAGATGCTGAAGTGATTATGATTGTGCTGCCCTCCACCGCTCATGCCGATGTCGCCAGGGCGATGGCGCCCGTGTTAAAGGACGGCCAGACCATCATCCTCCATCCCGGACGCACCTTTGGGGCGATCGAATTCGACACGGTCCGGCGGGCTGCTGGCTGCAACGCTGATATCACCGTGGCTGAAGCGGAGACCTTCATCTACGCCAGCCGGGCCGACGGACCCGCCGCTGCGCGCATCTTCCGGATCAAAGAGGCCGTCCCGCTGGCAGCCCTGCCCGCGACCCGGACAAAAATGGTTCTGGATCAAATCCACCCGGTTTACCCGCAGTTCATCGATGGGATCAACGTTCTTCATACCGGGCTGAACAACATGGGCGCGATCTTCCACCCCGCGCTGACCATCCTCAACGCCGGCTGGATCGAAACCACCCACGGCGATTTTCAATTCTACATTGACGGTGTGACCCCTTCGACTGCGCGGGTGCTCGAGGTGCTCGACCGCGAAAGGGTGACCGTCGCTTCCTCGCTCGGCATCCGCGCCCGGACTGCCAGCGAGTGGCTCGAGCTGGCCTACAACGTCCGCGGCGAAACGCTGTACGAGGCAATTCAGAACCAGACCGGCTATTACGGCATTAAGGCGCCGACCAATCTGCATCACCGCTATATATTCGAGGATGTCCCGATGAGCCTGGTGCCGCTTTCATCCCTGGCCGCCCGCTACGGGGTGTCGGTCAACGGGATCAACAGCATCATCCGCCTGGCCTGCATCATCCACCGCACCGACTACTGGCGGCGGGGGCGCACCCTCGATAAGCTTGGCATCCAGGACCTGTCCGTCACCGAGCTGACCGAATACGTCAACTCCGGGTGGAAAGATTTTCATTAAGAGGATGGGACCACACGGCCTGAGAGTTATACAGGCGCAGTCCACAAACGGCTCGGTCCAGCTCCATTTACCTGTTAGTTTCTCCTTCGCTACTTGAAATCCGCTATATTTTGCTGTACGCTATGGGTACAGGCCGCGCAGGGATCACCGCCGGCCAGGATTCCCGCCCCGTCATCTCAGCCCTCCTCGTCTGCGGGAGGGCTCCATTATTTCAGGAGGTCCACCGATGGATGAAGCGGTCGCTGTCGTCACTCACTATTATGGACGGATCGGCGTCGCCGTTCTGGACGTCAAGGGGGAGCTTCGCCTGGGAGATTTCATCACTGTTCAAGGCCACACCACCGACTTCTCCCAGCAGGTCGCCTCGCTGGAGCTCAACCACCGCAAGATCCAGTTTGCCGGGCCGGGCATGGAGGTTGCCCTCAAGGTCGATAAGCCCGTCCGGCGCGGCGACCAGGTATTCAAGATCCCTGAATTGCCCGCGGAATAGCCTCCGCGCGACCAATCAGCCAGTCCGCCCCATGAGCGCGAAGGTCAATTCGTCTCTTTTACGCCCGCCTTGAGCCGTCCCATCTCTTCCACGTAACTCAGCGACTGGTGGCGGAAATACGTGTCATAGAGCGTGGCGTAATGCCCGCCGCGGGCCATCAATTGCTCGTGATCGCCTTCTTCGATGATCCGCCCCTTCTCCAGAACGACGATCCGGTCGGCGGCTTTGACGGTTGAAAGACGGTGAGCGATCAGGATACTGGTCGAGCGGGCGAAGATCAGGTTGAGAGCCTGCTGAATCTGCCACTCGGTGAACGGATCGATGCTCGCGGTTGCCTCGTCCAGGACGAAGATCGGCGGGCGCTGAGCCAGTACGCGCATCAGCGCAACCAGCTGGCGCTGGCCCATCGAGAGCCGCCCGCCGCGCTCGCCCACCTGGGTCTGCAGGCCCTGCGGCAGGCTTTCCAGCCATTCGCCGTCGCCGATCTGCCGCGCCAGCGCCTCGATCTCCCCTGCCGTCGCCCCTGAGCAGGAATACTGAATGTTTTCCAGCACCGTCCCTGAAAAGAGGAACGGCGACTGCGTGACGATGCCCAACTGGCAGCGGTAGGCGCTCAAATCGAAGCTGCGGATGTCGCGCCCGTCGATGCAGATTTGCCCCTCCTGGAATTCGTAAAAGCGGGCGATCAGCCTGGCGATGGAGGATTTTCCCGCGCCGGTGTGCCCGACCAGCGCCACCGTCTCGCCCGGGCGGATGTGCAGGTCGAAGTCGTCCAACACCGGCTCGGCATCCTTGTAGCGGAAGCTGACGTGGTGGAAATCGATCGCCCCTTTCAAGCGCGGCGGGCGTTCTCTGGCGGTCTGGACCACGTTCGGCTCGGCGTCGATCAGGGCGAAGACGCGCTCGGCAGCCGAAAGTCCATTCTGCACCTGCGTCCAGAAGGACGAGAGGTTCATCACCGGGAACATGAAGCGGTCGAAGCTGAGCAGGAATAGATACCACGCCCCCACCGTGACCGCGCCTGCGGCGGCGCTCAAGCCGCCGAAATAAACCAGCACAGCGGCCATCCAGCCGCTCAGCAGGTTCAGCGCCGGAAAGACGCTGGCCAGCACCAGCCCGCGCCTGACGTTGACCCGGTATGAGCTGCGGTTGGCCTGGTCGAAAATGGCGTAAATGCTCTTTTCCTGGCGGAAATTCTTGGCGATCGCGATCCCGCTGACCGTTTCCTTGATGGTCTGGTTAACGGTCGCCATCGCGCGCATGCCTGCCCGGGTCACGTTGCGGGCCAGCCGGCGGAAGCTGAGCGCCATCCATACCACCACCGGGATAATGGCAAAAAGGATCAGCGTCAGCCGCCACTCGATGTTGATCAGCACGACCGCCAGAATGGCTGATTCGACCACCTGCGAAACCAGATCGGTCAGCAGCAGGACAAGCTGGCCGAAATCCTGGGTGTCGCTGGTGATTCGCGATGCGATCCGCCCTGAAGTGAACTCATCATAAAAAGAAAGGTCGTGTTCAGCCGCCGCGTTGAAGGCATCTCCGGCCAGCTTCGCTACCACGTCTGCCACAGCCCGCACAATCAGCCGGCGCTGGCCCCAGTTGGCCACCCAGCCGATCACCCCGGCGGCCAGCACGCCCCCGGAGATCGCCAGCGCTGCGCCGGTGGTCATATTTTCCTTCAGCCGGTCGATTCCGCGCGAGACGAGGATGGGCAGCAGCGCGCTCGAAGCGGAAACCATCATCAGCAGCAGCGCCGCGCCAACCAGCCGGCGAGCCTGCGGGCGGAAATATCCCGCGATTCGCCGGACCAGCTCGCGGTCGGAATATTTGCGATCGTATTTTTCTGCGTCCAGCCCTGCAAAAAAGCCCATGCTCTCCTGAAATGTCTGCTGTTTTTAGAAGTCGTTCTCCCCGTCGGGGTTTGTCCGCTTACTCATGGAAGATCTTCCGGTAGGCTTCGCTCTCGCGCATCAATTGCTCGTGCGTCCCGGCTGCGGCCAGCCTACCCTTGCGCAGCACGAGAATCAGATCAGCCCAGCGGATTTGCGATAGGCGGTGAGTGATAATGAAGGTCGTCCGCCCGCGCGCCGCGGCGTAGATCGCCCGTTGAATCCGGTCCTCGGTGGCCGAGTCGATCGCGCTGGTCGAATCGTCCAGGATCAGGATGCGCGGGTCGGTCAGGAAAGCCCGCGCCAGAGCCAGGCGCTGGCGCTGCCCACCGGAAAGGGTCACCCCGCGCTCGCCGATCACCGTGTGATAGCCGTCCTCGAATGTGCGGATGAACTCATCCGCCTGGGCGGCCCGGGCGGCAGCCTCGACTTCAGCCCGGCTCGCCCCCGGCTTGCCGAAGGCGATATTATCCGCGATGGACTGCGAAAACAGGAAAATATCCTGTTCGATGATCGAGATTTGCCGCCGAAGGGCTTCCAGGCTCCACTCGCGCACGTCGCGTCCGTCGACCAGCACCTGCCCGCCGTTGACGTCGTACGTGCGGTTGATCAGCCTGGCCAGGGTGGTCTTGCCCGAGCCGGTCTGTCCGACAATGGCCACCGTTTGGCCGGGATAGACTTTGAAACTGACCTCTTCCAGCGCCGGCTCGCCGCCGTCGTAAGAAAAGGTCACCCCGCGGAATTCGACCTCGCCGCGCATCGCGCGACTGTAGCCGGATTCGTTCTGATCCAGGTTGTTCTCGCGGTTCATCAGCTCGAGGATCCGCCTGGCGCCGGCCAGGCCGAGGGAGATGCGCGAATAGGCGAACATGGAGACAAAAGTGGGGAAGCCAAGCAGGAGAAGAAGGCCAAAGTAGGCCACCACGTCGCCGGTGTTGATCAACCCCTGGCGGGAGAGGAGCAGCGCGTGCAACAACCCAGCACCGGTGGCCACCGCCAGGAGCAGCAGCGGCAAAAAACGCGCCTCAACGTTGCCCTGGCGGATGACCGCGTCGCGGTAGCGCTGCACGTTGCGGCGAAAACGGTCTACCTCGCTCTTTTCCTGCGCGGATGCCTTGACCGTCTCGATCCCGTCCAAGGCCTCGTTCAGGCGGGTGTTCAATGCGCCGAAGGCAGCCCGCACCTCTTCGGTGATCGGTCGCAGCTCGCGAAGGTAGAACCACAGCGCAGCGAAATAGACCAGCATGAACGCCAGCGGGGTGATGATCAGCGCCGGGTGATAGCGCGGCGCATTAAAAAGCGGAACAAAGAGGAAGATCAATGAGCCGACCACCAGGTTGATGCCCGGGTTGAACATGAAATTGATCTCGCGCACGTCGTTGGTCGCCCGGGCCATCGTATCGCCCACCGGCTGGAGGTTGTGGAAGGTCATGCTCTTGCCGAGCAGCGAGGAGTACAGTTCGTTACGCACGTTGCGCTCCAGGCGCTGCGCGACCATTTCGAACCCGCCGTTGCGGGCCAACTGGAGAATCGCCCGTAGAGTCTGCGAACCGGCCGCCAGCAGGGCGATCTGAATGAGCCGGGCTTCGTCCAATTCGGGCGCCAGGACCAGGTTGAAAGCCTGTCCCATCAACACCGGCAGCACGCCGGCCAGGGCGGCGTTGCCCAGCGCCCCGGCTGTGGCCAGCAGCAGGAACGGCCACTGGCGCAGGGCGTGGGAGGCGACCCAGCCCACCGCGCTGCGCCGGTTGGTCGGGTAGGGCGGCCGGATGCTGTATTCAGTTGAGGCAATCTGAGCCGTTGCCATGGGCACAATTGTACCAAAGGGCGCGGCTGAATCGCTGTCATCGCGAGGGAGCGTCATCGCGAGGGAGCGCTCTTTGCGACCGAAGCGATCCCCTCCCTCCCCAGTGTCATCGCGAGCCGCCGTCAGGCGGCGCGGCGATCTCCACCCCACCCCGGGTGACAGATTAATGTGACTTTAGACCTACTACAATCCCATATACACCCCTGGCATTCCCTGATACAATTCACTCCGGTCAGCTCACGCAACCCGCCTTCTGCCCGGTTGACCCGAATTTACAAATCCTGTTCCACAATACCCCTTGATTGTCTGTGCTGGATCGGACTTGTTCCTTTGGGGGATTAGACCTGGGATACCATCGGAGAGATTATTGAAATTAAAACCCATAATGGCCATTTCTGGGGCTCTCGCCGGCCTGACAATTGCATTGGCAGCCGGTCCTGTGCTCGGCGAGATGGTCGCCACGACTTCGCCGCTCAGTCTGAATTTTCCGCGCCAGTACCGCGGCCTGACCTACGAAGAGGTCGCCTTCCCCACCAGCGACGGACTGACCCTGCGCGGCTGGTTCTTCCCCGCCAGCGACCCCACAGCCCCGGCGATCCTCTACGCCCCGGCCACCGCCAAGGATCAGCGCCAGGGTCTTTCGCTGGTCGCCCCGCTGCAGAAAGCCGGCTACCAGGTGCTGCTCTTCTCCTACCGCGGCACAGGCAGCAGCGACGGCAACCGCTTCGGCTTCTCCTACGGTGCCCGCGAGAGCCAGGATATCGACGCCGCGGTTCATTACCTCTCTGAGACCCGCGGAATCAACAAGATCGGCGCTATCGGCCATTCGGCCGGCGCGGTTTCGGTGATCCTCAGCGCCGCGCGCAATCCCGGCATCGACGCGGTCGTCGCCGCCGCCCCTTACACCTCCCTGGAGGATATCTGGACGGACAACCGTCCGGAATTCTTCCCCGGCGAATGGTACAGCCAGCTCCAGCAGATCTTTGAGCTGCGCAAGGATTTTACCAAACAGCAGGTACGCCCGATCGACGAAATCGCCAAGATTTCTCCCCGCCCGATCCTGCTGATCAACGGCACCGCCGATCAGCGCATCACCCAGAATCAGGCGTCGCGCCTGTTCAAGGCCGCCAGCCAGCCGAAAGAGATCATCTGGCTGGTCGACGCCGGCCATTCCCAGGTTCGCTCGCCAGGCCTCGATCTGCTCATCCCGCAGATTGTCCAATTCCTCGACAGCAGCCTGGGCCGCGCGCCAGCTTACACCTAAAGCCGCCGCCTGATCCAGGCCTCGTGATCGGCGATATCCCGGTCGAAAATCAACCGCAGCCAGATGACCTGACGGCGCTGCACGGGGTCCTCCGGCAGCGGGCGGCGGTTGGCCTCCAGCCGCTTGATCAGCATGACCGCCAGCATGGCTGGAATCACCCAATACATGGCGGGCGAACCGCCAACGTACCAGACCAGCAACGGCATGCTGGTAACACTCGCCAGAGCCCAGGGGGCTGAATCTTTCAGCGCATATCCGATCGCCAGAAAGCCGAGCAGCCAGGCGTCTCCCCAGGGGAAGAGCACAAGCAGCAATCCCAGGATAGTCGATATCCCTCGCCCGCCGGTGAACCCCAGCCAGACCGGCCAGTTGTGCCCGATCATCGCCGCAAGGCCGGCTGCAGCCGCGCCCCCTTCGCCTAAACCCATAATGAGACCCAGGTAGGCAGGCGCAGCCGCTTTGGCCACGTCCAGAATGCCCACCGGCACGACCAGCCAACGGTGGACGTGCTCGTAGACCATCGACCCGCTCACCGTACCGCTTCCGTAGCGGCGCAGATCCATCCCCTTTGTCAGCCTGCCGGCCAGGTATGCAAAAGGGATGGAACCCAGAAGGTAAGCAAAGACCAGCAGGGGAAGGTAATCGAGGAATAATGCCATCAATGCGGGTGCCCCGTCATAAACCTGTCATGCTGAAATCGGATCGACTTCCGGTGATCATATTCTAACATCCGATGGTTCGGTTTTTCGCGCCCCAACCTTGAGCAGACGGGGATAAAAAGTAAGGCTGATCAAAAAGGGCAGAAAGGTCTGCAGGATGCGATAGAGCAGCGCCCCCAGAGCGGCCTGTTCGAAGCTGGCGCCCTGCAGCACAACCAGGCTGGTCACCAGCCCCTCCTGAACGCCGATCCCGCCGGGCAGAGCGCTGATCACTCCGGCCATGGTCGCGGTAACATAGACTGCAGCCGCTCCGCCGAAATCCAGCCCAACGCCAAAAGCCCGCAGGCAGTACCCCAGGATGATCACATTCGCCGCCCACTCGCCCAGAAGCAGCAGCATCACCAGGCTTACCCGCCCGCGGTTACGGCGCATCGCCGCCGCCGCCCAGGCCGCCCGGTTCGTGTAATCTTCCGCCAGCCTGCTGGCATCCCGGCGGGCAACAACTCTAGCCAGCCAGACAGCCAAACGCGCCGCCCACTGGCGCAACCGATCGCTGAACAATACACTCGCGGCGCCGACCCCCATCAGTAGCCCGGCTGCCGCCAGAAAGATCATCATCAGGGTGGTGGAGGGCGGAAGTGTCAGAACGAGAGTGATATAAATGACCGCAAGCGGCAGCATTGCCAGCATGATCAGGCTGCCGAGCAGAAAATGGATGAACGACGAATTGAGCACATCGTTCAGATTCACCCCAAACTGGTTCATGATCAGGTAGCGCAGCGAAAAGCCCGCCGCCCCGCCGCCGCGCATCAGGCGGTTCATCACATTCGTGGTATAAAAGGAGGCGCCGAGCTCCCATCCGTCCATCCGGATTCCGACCAGGCGGGCCAGGAGTATGTAAGAGAGGCTGACCAGTCCATTCGAGCAGGCAACGAAGAACAGCGCGCCCGGAATGTACCTCCAGTCTGCCCCGCTGAGGATTTCGTTGACCTCCTGCCGGTCGAACAGAATCAGCGCCAGGCCGAACGCCAGAAGGATCAGCGCCGGCAGAACGATTTTCCACTGGGCAACGATCGGTTTCTTGATTCTTTCCTCGCGGCGCATACGCATGCTCAATCACCCTGCCTGCCTCGCGCGAATTCATTCCGTGAGGCTCAGCCAGCGGATCAGGGCTGCCATCATTATATTCCTTTTGCGGTGGTATATAATAAAAGTAGAGTGGATCAGCGGAATCCTTTTTGTCCGCCAGGCGATTACGGGGTTATCCTGGAAAGGAGGGATGGTCGTGATGGCATCAAATCCTAATTCGGCATCTACAGCTGAGCAGGCCAATCGCAACGGAGCTAAAGTGGCGATTGTGACAGACAGCATCGCCCAGGTGCCGGACGAAACCGCCCGCCAGCTCGGCATTCTGGTCGTCCCGTACTCGGTCGCAGTTGAAGATCAGGTGCTCAGAGACCTGAGCGATGTCAATCTCAGCGAGCTTTACCGGCGGATGCGTCATGAGAAAGATCTGCGCCTGACCACCTCCGCTCCCTCGATTGGCGAGTTCTACCAGATTTTTACAGCTACCCTGGAGGATGGAGCCGAATCCGTGGTTTATGTGGGCATTGCCAGCCGGCTGAGCCATGCCTTCAGCAGCGCGGTAGAAGCCGCCCGGATGATCCATGAAGAGATCGGACGGCAGGCGGTCTTCCCGATCGATACCCGCCTGGCCACCGCCGCGCAGGGCTTCCTGGCAGTCGAAGCAGCCCTGTTAGCCCAACAAGGAGCCAATCCGCATCTGATTATCGAACACATCAGCAGCGAGCGGCGCCGGGCTGGCTTTGCCGCCGGTCTGGAAACGCTCGAATACCTGGCCCGCGGCGGGCGGATCGGCAAAGCCGCCTACATGCTCGGCAGCGCCATCCGCATTCTGCCAGTCGTGACGCTCGACGATAAGGGTGAAGTGCTGCCCATCAGTAAAAAGTTCGGTTACAACCGGGTTCTTGAAGACTGCCTCCGTTATGTCAGGGAAAAAGTGGCCGGCTCCCGCACGCTGAGACTGGCCGTCATGCACGCCGACGTCCTCCAGTGGGCCGAAAAATTGGAGAAAACGGCCGTCGAGCAGCTCCATCCGGATGAAGTTTTCATCACCACCTTCACTCCCACGATGGTCGCGCACACCGGTCCGGGTATCATCGGGCTGGCCTATCACTGGAAACCGTGAGGAATCAACCCGCTCGCCCAATTCACCGCAGCTTAACTTGAAATCAGGGTTTACCCAGGAAAGGAGGGATGGTCATGATGGCATCGAATCACATCTCGGAATCTTCGTCTGCGCAAGCAATTCCAAACCGGGCCAAAGGTGTGGTTGTAACCGACAGCGTCGCCCAAGTACCGTTCGACACCGCCCGCCAGCTAGGCATTCAGATCATCCCCTACTCGGTAGCCGTCGAAGGAGAGCTGGTAAAAGATTTTAACGGCGTCGATTTGAGCGGGCTCTACCGGCGCATGCGCGAGGAGAAAGACCTGCGCCTGACCACATCCGCCCCCTCGATCGGAGAGTTCTACCAGATTTTTAAAAATGCCCTGGAACGGGGAGCCGAATTCGTGGTCTACGTCGGCATTGCCAGCCGGTTGAGCCACGCCTTCAGCACGGCGGTGGAAGCCGCCCAGATGATCCACGAAGAAATCGGGCGGCAGGCCGTCTTCACGATCGACACCCGCCTGGCGACCGCCGCTCAGGGGTTTCTGGCAGTCGAAGCTGCCAGGTTAGCCCAAAGCGGAGCCAATCCGCATCAGATCATCGAACACGTCGCCAGCGAGCGGCGCCGGGCCGGGATTATCGCCGGCTTAGGGACGCTGGAATACCTGGCCCGCGGCGGGCGGATCGGGAAAGCCGCCTACATGCTCGGCAGCGCTGTCCGTATCCTGCCGGTGCTGGCCCTCAATGAAAAAGTGGAAGTCGTCCCGATCAGCCGAAAATTGGGCTACACCCGGGTGATCGAGGACTGCGTCCGCTATGTAAAGGAACGGGTCGCCGGGTGCCGCAGCCTCTCGCTGGCGGTGATGCACGCCGATGTGCCCGATTGGGCAGAAAAAATGAGGGCGCTGGCAGTCGAGCAGCTCCACCCGGACGAAATCTTCATCACCACCTTCACCCCGACCATGGTCGCCCACACCGGGCCAGGGATCATCGGACTGGCCTATCACTGGAAACCGTAGCTGGCGTTGGTGGGTTTTTGCTTGCACCGGTTTTAAACCGTCCGCGGTCAGGAGACCGGTGTGATCTTTAACCCGACTGCCTGTACCGGTCTGGGGTCGCATACGGTCAGGAGACCGGCGCGTCTTTAACTCAACTGCCTGCGCCGGTCTTGGGTCGCACGCGGTCAGCAGACCGGCGCGATCTGTACGGCTGAGAAACCAAAATCACCTTATAATCTTCTCATGCCCGCGTTCAAAACCCTGGAATGGAAAGACGATGCCCTGACGCTGCTCGACCAGCGCCTTCTGCCGGATGAAGTGCGCTATCTGACCCTGCGCAGCGCCGATGAGGTCGCCCAGGCGATCAGGGACATGGCTGTCCGCGGGGCGCCGGCGATTGGCGCCGCGGCCGCCTTTGGCCTGGCGCTGGCTGCCCGGACCAGCCCTGGCGCGGACGCCGCCGGCCTGCTGGCCGACCTCCGCGCCGCCGCTGACCGGCTCCAGGCCGCCCGGCCGACCGCGGTCAACCTGAACTGGGCGCTGACCCGGGTGCTGCGGGCGCTCGAAAACGCCCCCGCCGATCCGGAGGCCATCCGCGCGACCGCCCTGGACGAAGCCCAGGCCGTCGCCGAGGAAGACATCCGCGCCAACCGCCAGATCGGACTGAACGCCCTGCCTCTGCTGCCGGACGAGGTCACCTTCATTCATCACTGCAACACCGGCGCGCTGGCCACTGTCGATTACGGCACCGCCCTGGGGGTGATCCGCGCCGCGTACGAACACGGCAAGAAAGTCTTCGTCTACGTGGACGAAACCCGCCCGCGTCTGCAAGGCGCCCGACTGACGGCCTGGGAGCTGCAGCAGCTCGGCATCCCCCACCAGATCATCGTCGACGGCGCCTCGGGCTACGTGATGAAAACCCGCAGGGTGGACGCGGTCGTTGTCGGCTGCGACCGGGTGGCCGCCAACGGCGACACCGCCAACAAGATCGGCACCTACAACCTGGCCCTGGCAGCGCGGGCCCACCGCGTGCCGTTTTATGTGTGCGGACCGACCTCCACCATCGACCTGAACACGCCAAGCGGCGAGCAGATTCCCATCGAGGAACGCCCCGGCGAGGAAATCACCCGGATTGGCGGCCTGCGGCTGGCGCCTGCCGGCAGCCCGGCTTTGAACCCGGCCTTCGATATTACCCCGGCCGAGCTGATCAGCGCGATCATCACCGAGGGCGGGGTCGCCCGCCCCCCGTTCGACTGGTCGCTGCCCATGGTTGTAGCTGAGGCGCGGAGATTATTCCGACAGGGATAAATCTTCGATACCTGAAGAGCACCCGACCGGCAGGACGAATATCTGAATAATCGGGTTTGGGCAACCGTAACCTGCTTCCGGCCTCAAAACGGGCGGCGGGCAGGTGTGTTCCGTATCTCGCGCGTGGGAGAGGGTTGGAGTGAGGGGGAGAATCCACGCACCGTAAGAAGGGTTGGTTTCCAGACATCATTGTACGGATATTGTATTTCTCCCAAGGATTTGCTATACTCCAATGGATCCGTATTTCACCCAGCATATCCAATTACAACCTGACGCCTGTATCGATTCTGGTGATTGAGAATGTGGGTGGAGAGAGCAAGGTTGAGTGACGATACAGACGGACAGGTTGCATGACACATGATGTGTCGATAAAGTTTGAGTTGCGAGAAATCACATCCTGATTTGGAGCCGGCGGCTGGCGTACTTCCACGGGCCTGCCCGCCTCGAATGGGAATAAGATTTTTTCAACCTCATCGACCATTCCGGACACACGGCAGAATATCGCTGCGTCTATGGCAACCTGGGCGTTGCCGGCGATCTAGCCCCCAGAGGAATTCTGGGCAAAGAAGTGAAGCCATACCATTTTTCATTTGGAAGGAGGTGATTTGCGCCTCTGAACAATTCATAACAATGCCGTTGTTTTGAAAATCAACGATCGTTCAAATGGGGAGGTGAACGATGAAAGGCAGTACACTTAGCAAGATTGGGGGAATCTGCTCCATTCTCGTGGGCGTTTTGTACATTCCAATCGGTATCACGACCCTCTTACGACCCGCGGAACAGAGACCGCCGTTTAATCCTGACGTATTTCTGACGTCTTTCGCGCAGGAACCCCTGTTTGGCACTCTCCTATACTGGGGATTTGCCATCAGCGCGGTTCTGGCGGTCGCAGTCGTGTTGGCGGTGTCTGAAAAGGTGCGTTCTCTTGGCGAGGGCTGGGTTCGCTGGATGAGCACCCTGGCTGTCATCGGTTTCGCCGTCACAGCCTTGAACTATTTCCGGTATTTGGACTACTACCCGATGCTGGCCAGAGCCTATGCAACCGGCGACTCATTGGTCAAAGCAGTGGCCGCATCCACTCAATCCACGGTATCGCTTGATCCGGATGGCTGGTTTATCTTTGGCGTCGTCGGCCTGTGGTTTCTGGTCATCAACCTGGTCGCCCTCGGCGGCAACCCCTGGCCTAAGGTTTTGTCGTACCTGGGGATTGTAGGAGCCATCGCCTACCTGCTCGTCATGGTGGGTTATGTCTTCGGAATTTACATACTGACCTTTTCCGCCTTAGTGTCCGTCGTCATAGGGCCGATCTGGTACATTTGGGTCGGGTTGATCCTGCGCAGGGAAGCCGCATAGACAAGCATGAAATGCAGTTTGGGGCAGCCTGGCGCAACTGCCCCAGGCTAAAGCCTTACCATTCACACCCATTCATCCTCTGAGATTACCCGGAACGGGAACCACCCACGAGCGTGACCAAGGACCGGCGCTGTCTATGCGTGGATTCATTTTTCCATTAAAACATTATACAAATACCTGATACACCCTTGCTCGCTGCTGCCGTATCCCGGATAATTTTGAATAGATAAACCAAACCACTTACTGTTGAGGAGAGCTGAAATGAAAATTAAGAACCTGGTCATTGCAATTTTGGTCGCCGCCGTTTTCGCCGCAGCCGCGTTCGGGCCTGCGCAGGCGGGCTCTGAGATGGGCCGCTCGGTTGGCAACGCGGTTCCCGGCGAGCCGGGCATCTGGCGGGTCCATTTCTACCTGCTCGGCGAGGATGGTTCCGGCGCCGATTGGGGTCAGATCGTTTCCGGCGCCGCCCAGGGCGGCGGCCTCGGCGGTCACAGCAGCGGCAGGTAATCTCCCTCCTGAGGTACATGCCAGATCGACCAGCGCGCCCGAGACATCCGGGCGCGCATCCATTTTATGTCATTGGAGGCTGATGCTCCCTCTCGGACCGGAGAGGAGTTCAGGGATGAGGGCTGAATAAGTGCCTGGACGGACGGATAATAAACTTATACCGACCCCCACCTGCGCCTCCCCCAAAATCCGGCTGCAGATTTTGGGGGAGGATGGGAGGGGGAATAAGTTTTTCAGATGATCATCTTTTCTTAAGGTAAATGCAATTAATGTGATTCGATAACCAGCTTACTGGTGCGGCATCCATTCATTATTCCCACGATCGCTCAGAAATCCTCACGGTATATGTCTCGAATTTAAGATAGTTGCGCAGGGAAGGGGTCAACGCTGAGAGTTGATAATAGGCTCAATGTCCCAACGGCTCTGCCCGGCGGATGGTGTTGAACACTCCGGTCGGGGTGGTGATGCCCTCAATCTCCTTGACCAGCTCCAGGCTGGATGAGTCATAGACCCGCACCACGTTGCCGTCCCAATCTGCCACGTAGGCGAATTTCCCGTCGCTGGTGAATTCGGGATGCAGCGTGCGCTTGCCCTCGGTGATCACCTTGACCACCTTGAACGGCGGGGTTTTCTCGAAGACAGTGATGGTGTTGGGCTGCTCGGCAAAGACCGAGTCGGCCCAGACGTAAGGGCTGTTTCCCTGCACCCGCAGGAAAAGACCCGGGCCGGGAGTTTCGACCGTCGCGACGATTTCATTGGTGTCCGTATCCCAGATGGTCACCTTGCCCTCGCCGGCGTGGGTCGTGGCGGCATAGTGAACGCCGTCCACCGTCCAGGCGGCGCCCGAGCCGGGGTGCGGCACGTCGCCGGTGATGATATCTTTGATGACTGTCATGCTTTTCACATCGATCGCCGCCATCCAGTCGTCTTGTTGAGCCGCCAGGTAGAAGGTCCGGTTATCTTCGGAGAGGAACCCGTCGTGAAGCACATGCCCGATCTTTTCCAGCGCAGCCACGGGAAAATCGGGCTTTGACCAGTCGATCCGCCAGACTTGCCCGGCCTCCTTCAACGCGACCAGGAAATAAGGCCCAACCAGCTCCGGTGAGGTATCCAAAATGGTCGCCACCCGAGATTCGACTTCCTTGCCCTCATTGTCCATCGCCCGGGTCGGGATGTACTTGACCAGGTCGAGCGTATCGGCGTTGAGGATCACCAGCGTGGCCGGCATGTAGTTGCCGGCGATCAGCCACTTGCCGTCGTCCGAAATTGCCACCGAGCGGGCGTCCAGCCCGATGCGGATTTTACGTACCGGCTTCAAACTGTACAGGTCGATCTTGAACACCCACCCGTCGCGGCCCATGTTGTACGCCCAGCGCGGATTGGTCGGGTGGAAAGCGTAGCCGTGCGCCCGGTAGGAGGCCGGGATTTTTCCGATCAACGTATGGGTATCGCCGTCGATGACGGCAATCGATTGCGCCTCACGCTCGGTCACCAGCATGAGGTTGTCAAGGTTCACTTTATACTGCGGCCCGGCTGGCAGTTCATCCTCAGGAGTGATGACCGTCAGGCTGGCCCAGATGTCCTCCTCGTCCCATTCCTTCGCCTCGGCGGCCACATCCGAGCGGATAAAGGAGATCAGGGCATCAATTTCTTCATCATTGAGCTGTCCTCCCCAGGGCGGCATAATCGTCCCCGGCTTGCCGTTCTTGATCACGCCGTGGTAATACTCATCGGGTTGAGTTAAACGGTCCGGCAGCAGCGCCGGGCCGGTCGCGCCGCGCCGGTCAGGCGCATGGCAGCCTGAGCAGGAGTCTTGATAAAAAGCCTGCACCTGTTTACCTTTGATCAGCGGCAGCTCTCCCGATTGGAACTGAGCGCCTTCAGGCGTCCCCTGGCCCTGCGGCTGGCTGGCGCAAGCGCTCAGGATGAGAATCAGGATCACCGGAATCCACCGCACGGTTTGAGAAAAGACTGGTTTCATCGCGCATCTCCCTGGGAAAAAATTGGAGCCATCATTGTCATTCATCACCCCTGGTTATATGACAGTTGATATTAGAATATTGGAAGACTGAAAAACTGTCTTTGCTTAAGCGCAAGTTGAGAGATCCGGTTCAGCCGGGATTGCTGTGTTAAAATCTAACCCATGAGCGTCGGTGATGGCGTGAAACTCGATCAGATCGGCCTGTTCTCGGGCCTTGGCAGCTCCGAAACCGAACGGCTCCTGTCCGCCGCGCGGGTTGTCCAGGTTCCTGACGGTGGGTTCTTCTTCCTCCAGGGCGACCCGGCCGAGCACCTCCACATGCTGCAAAACGGGCTGGTGCGCCTGGGCCAGGTGACCGCTGAAGGGCAGCAGGTGCTCCAGCGGGTGATTGGCCCAGGCACGCTGTTCGGCGCGGTGGCGCTGATGCCCAACGCGGTTTATCCCGTCTCGGCGGAAGCCGCCGCCGATTGCCAGGCGCTGAGCTGGTCCACCCGCCAGATGATGGGCTTCGTCAAGGAAATGCCGACCCTGGCGCTGAACGCGCTGCGGATGATGGCCGGCCACGTCCAGGAAGTTCAGGACCGCTTCCGCGAGCTGGCCACCCAGCGGGTCGAGCGCCGGCTGGCCGGGGCGCTGCTCCGCCTGGCCTCGCAAACCGGGCGTAAGGTCGAAGAGGGGGTGCTGATCGACCTGGCCCTATCACGTCAGGACCTTGCCGAGATGACCGGAACCACTCTCTACACCGTCAGCCGCATCCTCAGCCAGTGGGAGGATAAAGGCCTGATCCTCTCCGGCCGCGAGCGTGTGGTGATCAAATATCCGCACGGGCTGGTGGCGATCGCAGAGGATATCAGTTAATCAGTACATCCCGGGGGCGCAATCCTCCCCTGCCGCTCGCGCACGCAAATTCCCTCTCGATTCTGACCGACACCCCCGGGGCAATGCTGCACCAGATTATACAATTATCCTTCAAAAAAATCGATTAAGTTACAATTACTCTATCTCATAAAAGGCCTGTAAAATCCAGAATTGAGCCGTACTTATTTACCTCTTCATGATCACTGGAAAGATGACGTCTCGCCGTTATCGACAGGTCGATAGAGGAGAGTTGGACGTGGATGAGTTCGTCATCACAAAAGCCGATCAAATCGTTGCGCTCTGGTCCAAGACTTACAACGAAGGCGGGAAACCCGATTGGTCTCACATTTTGCCTTACTACGACGAAAATATTGTTTTTAGAGACTCTATTCAAGAGATCAGGGGGATTCAAGAATTTATAAAAATGACAGAGAGGCTGGCGCAAAGATCCAACGAGTTATATATGAAAGTCTTGCGCACTGCAATGGAAGAAAACGTCATCTTTGTAGAGTGGGAAATGACGATTAACTTCAAGAAGACCCGCCGCTCAATATTATATGGGGCAAGCCGCCTCACCCTGAATGAAAACGGAAAAATCATAGAACAAAGAGATTACTTCGATTTATGGGGAGATATTTTCGATAACGTGCCTGGGTTTGGAAAGCCTTATCGAAAGTTTATGAGAAAAAATTTCGGATAGGCCAAACGAATGAGAAAGCATAGCAGTGTTATTCGTAAGTATTGGAAACAATATCAATGGTCAAATGTCTTTGCTATGATTCGAAACAGCAGGAAAATGCCTGCGTTGTGCGAAGATGATTTTAACGGGCGCCTTTTGGTAATTACAGGGGCAACATCAGGAATAGGCTATACCACAACAAGGAAATATGCAGCGCATGGCGCAAATATTCTATCCATCAATCGAAACGAAGAAAAATCCAAAATACTATGCCAGGAAATTCAAAAGGACTTTGACGTCGAATGTGATTACATGATCGCTGACTTGAGCCGGCTGGCAGATATCCACCGAGTTGGCAATAAACTGGCAGAAATGAAGGCGCCGATTCACGTCCTGATCAACAACGCAGGGTTATATCTGAACCACAGGGTTCTAACAGAAGATGGATATGAAATGACTTTTGTGGTGAACTATCTATCGTCATTTATTCTCACCAATCTGGTAAAAGACAAGCTGAGAAACCAGGGACAATCCAGAGTCATTATGGTCAACTCGGAAGGGTATCGTTTTGCGGTTTGGGGAGTAAGACTGGATGATCTGAATTGGCAGAAAAGACGCTACTCCGGACTTGGCGCCTATGGCTCCGCTAAAATTGCCCAACTGCTATCGATGATAATATTTAATGAGTATTTCAAAGATAGCGGTGTGACGATTAACGCGATGCATCCTGGCGCAGTACGAACGGGAACAGGAAGAGAAAACAGTGCATTCTACAAATGGTACAAGCGAAGTGTAATCGATAGATTATCCCAATCTCCTGAAATTTCGGCGGAAGCGCTGTATTACCTTGGCGTTTCCAAAGAAATGGACGGGGTTAGCGGTAAGTTTTTCAATTTGACCACCGAAGAGGAACTGGCTCCTCCAGCCCTGGACAGGGAAGCCGCTCAAAAACTCTGGGAAGTAAGCTTATCCATGGGAGGCTTAACATGACCGAACATTATGATGCGATCGTTGTAGGCGGAGGAATTTCTGGATTAACCGCAGCTGCTTATCTGGCCAGGAAAGGTCTGAACGTTGTTTTAATGGAGAAAAATGAGAAATGTGGAGGTCTGGTTAATACTTTTGTTAAAGATGGTTTCCTCTTTGATGGCGGCGTGAGGGCGCTTGAAAGCGCAGGAATCATTTTTCCTATGCTCAGAGATCTAAAAATTGACCTTGATGTTGTCTCAAATCCTGTCTCTATTGGAATTGACGATCATGTTATCCATGTATCCTCAAAAGAAAGTTTGAAGGATTACGAGAATCTTCTAAAAAAAATATATCCTGAGAGCAAGGATGAAATAGAGAATGTCATTAAAGTCATTCAGAGAATCATGAATGATATGGAAATCCTTTACGGTGTAGATAACCCGCTTTTCAGTGATTTCTTGAGCGACAAATCCTATTTCATAAAGTCGTACATCCCATGGTTTTTCAAGTTTCTCTACACACTCAGACGAATCCACAAAATGAATATCCCTGTTGAAAAATACTTATCAAAATTGATTACCAACCGATCCCTTTTCGATATCATCTACCAGCATTTTTTTGAAAATACGCCCGCATTTTTCGCATTGAGTTATTTTTATCTGTACCAGGATTACTTTTATCCAAAAGGAGGCGTTGGAAAATTAGCCGAAGCGGTGCAAAATAAATTCCTGGAATTTGGCGGAAAAATAAAGACAGAAACGGAGATCAAAGAGGTGATCGCCAGCCAAAATATTTTGAAAGATGCCAAAGGAAATGTTTACGGATACGATACCCTAATCTGGGCTGCTGATTTAAAGACACTCTACAGGATAACAAACACTGACGGATTGTCAGGAAAAATATCTGATGAGATAAAAATACATAAGGAGGAATTGCTGCCGAAACACGGAGCTGATTCCGTTTTTATCATCTATATGGCAGTGGACGAGACGCCCGAATTTTTTAAGTCAATTTCTCATGGGCATTTTTTCTATACCCCTTCCAAACAAGGGCTTGGCGAAACGCATCGAGCAGAATTGAAGACACTTATCGATCATTGGGAAAACATACGTCAAGAGGATCTCTTCGCCTGGCTGGATCGGTTTTGCCAGCTCAATACATACGAGATCTCCATACCGGTTCTAAAAGATCCCAGCGCAGCCCCGAATGGAAAAACCGGTTTGATTGTCAGCACTCTGTTTGACTACACTCTTATCAAAAAAGTCAGTGATTCTGGCTGGTACGAGGAATTTAAAGAAGCGGTTGAAAGGCGGATGATTGAGGTTCTTTCAAACTCGATTTACCCCAACCTCAATGAAAAAATCATATTCAAGTTCTCTGCCACTCCTCTAAGTATAGAAAAATCGGTGGGGAGTTCAGAGGGCTCCATTGTCGGTTGGTCTTTTAAAGAACCTATCCCCGTAGCTTCCAGCATGCTGGCAATCAATGCCGCCAGCAAAACCATGTTCCCAAACATTCTGAAAGCCGGGCAGTGGGCGTATAGTCCCTCAGGCGTGCCAACATCGATCCTCACCGGAAGGCTGGCTGCTGATGTGATCATCAAACAAAAGAAAGGGCAAATCAAAAATTAGGGCGGTAATGGAAGAAAGGATACCTCGCTCAATGACCCTTTCTATTTGGTCTCGGGTCTACAAGTGGATTTTTGGGGAGACGCAGGTTAGGGTTTCAGGAACAAAACTGTCTATCTAGATTTAATAACAGACTTCTTGGGTTTTGGGCGATTCTGCGCTCCGAACAACCGCATTTCGCTCCACTTCAAACCGTCCCCTCTTTGCCCGAGCGCAAAGACTGAGTTGTGCTGCCGGGTTATCCTCGGAGGTGGAACCACAGCCATTCGATCATGATAAGCCTGCCATCCGCTCCCGTGATTTCCCCCGATTTAACCGTCCAGCAGTTCCTCGATCGCTGGCCGCAGGCTGTGCCGTTCTTCCTGCGCAGCCGTCTGTCCTGCGTCGGCTGCCCGATGGCCAGGTTCGACACCCTGCGAGATGTCGCCCGAATCTACCACCTGCGCCTGCCTGCCCTGCTCAGCGACCTGGAATGGCTGCTGCAATCCTCCGTCTGATCGCCCTGCTCGCTTTCCATCCCCGCCTCGATCGGGCATAGATGCACGCAAATCGCTCTGGCGAGCTGGCTTTCCAGGGCGAGCTCGGTCTGCTCGACCTGAATGATGGTCTCTGGCTGCTGGGCCAACACCCGCACCCGCCGTCCGGGCAGCAGCCCGTAGGCGCGCAAAGACCCTGCAATCGCGGGGTCGATATTCGAATACGAAAGCAAAGTCACCTCGCAGCCGGGCGGCGCATCCGCAAGGCTGATCCTGGCCCGGCCGTGTGGGTGGTCATGTCCCAGGCGGCGTCGGCGGCGGTGAAACCACATCTTTACCTCCACTTCCTACAGTGAGAATACGCTTCACCAGGCGGGCCAGCCCGGATTGGTCTGGATCGATGTTGGTCGCCCCGCAGTTGGGGCAGCAACTGGAAACGCAATTACCGTGCAGCGGGCAGCTCTGACAGCCTGAGCGGCTGGAATCGGGCTCGTAGCGCGCGCCGCACAGACTGCAGGTAATCCGCTCAGCCATTCCAGCCCACCAGTCCGAGCAGGCGGTAGAGCAGCCCGCCCACCAGCAGAGCAAAGGGGAAGATAAAGGCGATCATCCCCAGGCCTAGCTTCCACCCGCGCTCCTTTATGATCATGAACATGCTGGCGATACAGGGCACAAACAGGGTGATGGTCGTGATCGCCGTCAGAGCCTGGATCGGGCTGAGCTGCCCATGAGACTGCATCAAAAACAGGCCGGTCGCGGCGAAGTCGCGGCGCATCAGACCGAGCAGGAAAGCGGTGGCCGCCTCAGCCGGCAGCCCGAGCCATTGAGTGACCACCGGCTCCAGGCCGGCAATCAGCCCGGGGAGCAGCTTGAACACATCCAGCAGGTAGAGCAGCACTGCGCCGAGTAAAAAGAATGGAACGGCTTCTTTGATGTACCATTCCAATCGGGCAGCGGTCTTGACCAGCACGTTGGACAGAACGGGCAGGCGCAGCGGGGGCAACTCTACCACCAGCGGCGTACGCTGGCCGGGCAGCAGCCGGGCTGCCAGCCAGCCTACCAGAATCAACACCAACAGCAGCACGCCGGTCCAGATCAGCGCCCCGCTGAAGGAAATCCCCGCAAGCATGCCCAGCACCACCCCAAGCTGGGCCGAGCAGGGCACCGCCAGGGCCAGCAGAAATGTCACCAGCAGCCGGTCGCGCCTGCGGCTGAGCACCCGGGTGGTCATCGTCGCCATGGTCACGCAGCCCAGCCCGAGCACCATCGGCAGAACCGCCTGCCCGTTCAGGCCCATCCAGCTGAAGACCCGGTTGGCCAGCACCGCCAGCCTGGGCAGGTAGCCGGAATCCTCCAGCAGTCCGAACGTGATGAAGAAAGTCAGTACGATCGGCAGCAGCAGGGCAAAGGCGTAGGTGAAACCCATCGTCCACAGGCCGTAATCGCCGACGAAGAAATCTGCCAGCCAGGGAAGACCGATCCACTGGCGGACGTGCTCGACAAGCCATGGGTTGATCAACTGGCCGAACAGCCGCTCCTCCAGCAGCCCGACCAGGGTGCCCGCGCCGAATACGCCGACAAACCAGTACATGCCGAGCAGCGCCAGGGCGAGCAGCGGCAGCCCCCACAACGGGTGGGTTGCCAGCCTCCCCAGACGGACGGACAGCTCGGGCCGGCGCTGACCGTTCTCGACCAGCGCGGCGGCGGCGATCCCTTCGACGAACGCCTCGCGCGTCTGGAGGATCAGCTCGGCCGGATGGACGCCGCAGGTTTCCACGATCCGATTTATGGCTATGCGCAGCCTGTCGAGATCCTCCGGTTTCAACCGCTCGCTCAGCCACTTTTCACAGACCGGATCGCCGCTCAGCCAGAGCAGCCCCAGCCCGCGCGGCGAAACATGCGCCGAAGGCAGCACTGCGCCAATCTCCGCCAGCGCCTGCTCGATCTCCGCCGGGTAGCGGATCTGCAACCGGGGCGCACCAGCACAGTTCACGGCCTCGACCAGTTCCTCTACCCCCTGACCGCGGGTCGCCACGGTAACCACTACCGGCAGGCCCAGCGCCTCCGCCACCGGCTCAACTTCCAGCGCCAGCCCGCGCGCGGAAGCTTCGTCGATCATGTTCAGCGCCAGCGCCATGGGAACGCCAAACTCGGCGAGCTGGACGCTCAGATGCAGCGTCCGGCGCAGATTCTTGGCGTCGCCGACCTGTAAGATCTTTTGCACGTCGGTTTGCAGCAGCAGCCGCCCGGTGACCTGCTCGTCCTCGCTGCGCGAGGGGAAAGAGACGATGCCGGGCGTATCGACCAGGGTCACACCCTTGAACCCGCGCAGCAGGCCCTGGGTAATCTCGACGGTGGTACCGGGATAATTGGCGACAGTCACATACTTGCCGGTCAGGCGGTGAAAGAGCACCGATTTGCCCACATTCGGGTTGCCGACCAGGGCAACCAACCCGCTGGCGGGATTGAGGGTCAAAGAATGTCCACGATGATGGCTCATGAGTGACAATCGACTCCGATAACTTCTGATTATTTTTCCCGGCAGGCAGCGCACAGCCCGTAGAGCGTCAGCGAGGCGCTATCGACGCTCGCGCCATGCTCCTGGCTGAACTGGGCTTTGATCGCTTCCAGCAGCGGGGCAGGGAACTCGATGATCGCGTTGCAGCCGCGGCAGCGAAAGTGATAATGATCCGTCGGGCGCTCCCCGACCGGATCAAAGCGCTCCTGGCGCGGCTCGCCCTCGAACAGCCTGGTGTTGACCAAGCCGGCCTGTTCCAGCCAGCGCAGAGTGCGGTAGACAGTCGACAGGTTAAGTTCCGGCTTCACGCGGCTGGCTCGTTTGAATATCTCTTCCGCGGTCGGGTGATCGTCGCAAGCAATCAGCGTCTCGAAGATCAGCCGGCGCTGGGCGGTCATTCGCCCGCCTTTGGCGCGTAAAGCCTGCCGGATCGTATCTATCTGGGGATGGTCCATAGCTCCCTTCCTGCAAACGATTTGCAGTAATATTGCAAATCATTTGCAACAATATACTCCACTTTCGAACCCGAATGTGAGTGTGGACTGTCACCGGATAGCCGGTCGAATGTCACTCCCCTGCCCTGGCTTGATCGGCGCGACGGATCAAGACTGGAATGGTCGGTTCTCGGTCTTTTTTGGGGAACCACAACCCGGCTGCGGCGTCTTATTCAGTGACGGAGGCGCTGATGACTGCCAAATTAAGAACGATAGACATCCTGATCTTGATGGCCGCTCTGCTCTACGCCTGCGCTCCATCGCTGGCCGGTGGACTCAGCGGCGCGAAATGGACCCTGACCGGGCTCCAGACTGACGGAAACAGCCTGCTGCTCGATACGCCTAACCCGGTGACGCTTGAGATCGGCAAAGACGGCGCGATCGGCGGCTCAGCCGGCTGCAATTCCTATTTTGGCTCCGCGGACTTCAAGACTGACGGCAGGCTGGCGATCAGCGAGGTCGGCAGCACGGAGATGTACTGCATGGAGGGCATGGAAATCGAAGCAGCATACCTCGGCGCGCTGGTGGAGGCTGAAGCCTGGTCGCTCGATGGGGACACCCTGACCATCACTGCCAAAGGCGGGGCAACCCGGTTGATTTTCTCGAAACTGGCTGATTGAGTGGAGTTTTCTAAAATATTATCGACCTGTGGCTCCATGCCGCCCAAAATTGTGATATGATTATATTTATGATAAATATAATCAAAAAAGGTCGAAAATAAGATGAACGACACCTATGCTCACCCACAATTTCTGGTGGATACCGAATGGGTCGCGGCTCATTTGAGCGATCCGAAGGTCCGCATCGTCGAATCGGACGAAGACCCGCTGCTGTACGACACCGGTCACATCCCCGGCGCGGTCAACGTCGACTGGTTCACCACCCTGCAGCACCCGCTGCGGCGCGATTTCCTGACCAAAGAAGATTTTGAAGAGCTCTGCTCCAGCCTGGGGATTTCCAACGATTCCACGGTCGTCTTTTACGGAGATAAACGCAACTGGTTCGCCGTGTACGCCTTCTGGCTGTTCGAGTATTACGGCCACCAGCACCGCCGGGTGATGAACGGAGGGCGGACGAAATGGGCTGCCGAAGGGCGACCGATGGTCAGCGAACGTCCGTCTTATCCACGCACGCAGTACCAGGCGGCGAACCCCGAAAATCGCATCCGCGCATTCCGCGAGGATGTGATGAAGCATCTCGAGCGCAGGCAGCCGCTGATCGACGTGCGTTCGCCGCAGGAATTCAGCGGCGAGCTGATTCACATGCCCGGCTACCCGCAGGAAGGCGCTCAGCGCGGCGGTCACATCCCCGGCGCGGTCAACATCCCCTGGAGCCAGGCCGTCGCGGAAGACGGCACCTTCAAGCCGGCGCCCGCACTGCGCGACCTTTATGAGGCCCGCGGGATCACCCCCGAAAAGGAGGTCATCGCCTACTGCCGCATCGGCGAGCGCAGCTCGCACACCTGGTTCGTACTCAGATACCTTCTCGGCTACCCAAAGGTGCGCAATTACGACGGCTCATGGACCGAGTGGGGCAACCTGGTCGGCGCGCCGATCGAAAAAGGGCAGAGCGCATGAGCTCCAACAGCAGATTGCCGGGACGCCTGGAAGAGATCGTCGCCGATTTCGAGCTGTGCGAAGGGCGGGAGAAGGTCGAGCTCCTCCTGGATTACGCCCGGCGCTTCCCGCCCTTCCCGGAGCGTCTACAGAAGCCAGGTCAGCTGGAAGACGTGCCCGAATGCATGACGCCGGTGCAGATGAGCTCAGAGATCAACGACGGCAGGCTTACCTTCTATTTCGACGTCCCCGAGGAAGCTCCCACCGTGCGCGGATACGCCGCGCTGATGATGGAGGGCCTGAACGGGAGCACGCCCGAAGAGGTGCTTTCCATCCCGGCGGATTTTTACCTGCGCATGGGACTGGGACAGGTGTTGAGCGCCCAGCGGTTGAATGGCATGGCCGCCATCCTGGCTCATGTCCGGCGGCGCGCGGCGGCTGAGCTCGAACGATCCTGACCGGTCAGGATACCTTCTCCAGCAGCGCCCACCCCCAGGCGGAAGCGCGCTCCACCTCGCCGTCCTTGAGCGGACCTTCACCGCCGGTGACGGCAAAGCCCTCTGGCGGCAGGATCAGATTGGCGCCCTTCTTTTCCAGCCGTTTGGCGATCTTCGGCGCGGCGAAGCCGAAGACGCCCGAAAAGAAGGTATAGACCGCGTTGTTCACATCCTGGGGCAGCATGCGGGTGTCGAAGGCTGCAAACTTCAGCCCCTGCAGCCCGCCGGCTGTAATACGGGTCAGAAACTCCTTGGTCTTCTCGCTCATCGTGAAAGCGCGGGTCGGCGAGCCGACCACGAGCAGATCCAGTCCCTGAAGCTGCTCCGGCACCGTCTCTCCCGCCCGAATCGCCTGGACCTCCCCTGTAGCCTCCATCGCAGCCGCAATCGCCTGGGCGATTTTCTCGGTGTTGCCGAAAAAAGAATCATAAACGATTAGTGCCTTCATAACAATGTTCCTCCGCGATCATTATAAACCCCAGCGCGTCTCAACCCCCTTCTCAGGAAAGGTGATTTGGTGAACAGGGAATTTGGCAAATTCACATCCCCGCTGTTCGCGCTTCGCCCTCTCCTCACCCGTTATGCTCCAGGCTTGCAGCCTGATCAATATGTTTATCCCCCTGCGCCTCATGGTTTGAAACCGGGGGGAAGCCATGAATCTACGATAAAATAAGTTCATCCCCTCCCCGGTTTGAGAAGGATCCCGATATGCCCTACCCCATCCATCAGCGCGAGATGACCGTCCACCTGAACAACGGCAACTGGTACATCCGCCTCATCGAAGACAGCAGCATCCTCGGTCCGGTCGATTACGGCTGGCGACGCTTCAACCTGTATCCCGACAGCTTCACCTTTGGCGAGGGGCTGCTGGCCGGCA
>CAZMCF010000033.1:0-26893 GCA_964564935.1 uncultured Anaerolinea sp.
CAGGATTTGCAGCGAATCGCAGCCTCTCAAGCGGAAGCATAACTGCGTGACCCCAGCCCTTGACCTGGTCGATGAAGTCCTCGCCGGCAAGCGGCATGCTCTGGCGCGCCTGCTGACCTGGATCGAAAACGATTCCCCGCAGGGACAGGCGCTGCTCGACCGGCTGTTCACCCACACCGGGCGCGCTTACCTGATTGGCGTGACCGGCTCTCCCGGCTCGGGAAAATCTTCGCTGGTCAATCAGATCGCCCGCCTGCTGCGCGCGCCGGTCGATGGCAGTCAGCCGCGCAGCGTGGCCATCGTGGCCGTCGATCCAACCTCGCCATTCACCGGCGGGGCCGTTCTCGGCGACCGGGTGCGCATGCGCGACCTGTCCGGCGATCCGGGCGTGTTCATCCGCTCAATGGCCTCGCGCGGCGCGCTGGGCGGGCTTGCCCGGACCACTTCCGGCTTTGTCCAGGCGCTGGACGCGGCCGGGTTCGAGGTGATCCTGATCGAGACGGTCGGCGCCGGGCAGGCCGAGGTGGACATCGCCCGCCTGGCCCATACCACCCTGGTCGTCGAAGCCCCCGGCATGGGCGACGACATCCAGGCGATCAAGGCCGGCATCCTCGAGATCGCCGATATCATAGTGATCAACAAGGCGGACCGCCCCGGGGTGGAGAACACCGAGCGGGCCTTACGCGCCATGCTCGAATTCAGCCGTCCGCAGCGCAAACACCCGCCGGTCGGGCATTTTCCTCTGCCGGCAGCCGAAGAGCCGGAGGAAGGCTGGCGCCCGCCCCTCCTGCTGACCGTTGCAACCACCGGCGAGGGTGTCGCCGAGCTGGTTCAGGCTATCCAGCTTCACGCGGATTACCTGCGCGTGAGCGGCGAACGCCGGGAGCGCGAGCGCGTCCGCCTGCAGACCGAGCTCGACCGTCAGATTCATGAACAGCTCTATGACCGCTGGAAACAAAACCTATCCCCGCAGCGCTATCACGAGGCTCTCGCCGCACTGGTCGAAAGGCGGCTCTCCCTTTCCCAGGCAGCCAACCTGTTAATCAATACTGAGGATGACACGCATCCGCGCGGCTCTGCCTGATTTTCAAACCCATCCGCCGGCAGCGCCGGACGTATCTTACACCGCAAGGAGAACGAAGAGAATGGAACGCACTTTTATTGGAGATTTACGTAAGCACATTGGCGAAAAGGTCCGCATTCAGGGTTTTCTGCAGACCCTGCGCGATCAAAAGAAAATGCAGTTCCTTATCATGCGCGATCTGACCGGCCTGGTCCAGGTTGCCCACTGGAAGGCAAACAATCCCACCCTGGCCGAGCAAATCTCCGCGCTCGGGGCCGAGTCGGTTCTTTCGATTACCGGCACGGTCGTCGACAACCCAATCGTCAAGCTCGGTGGGCTGGAAATCCAACTGGAGGGCCTGGTCGTCGAAAGCCCCGCCGATTCTCCCCTGCCCCTCGATCCATTTGCCGAGACCCTGCCCTCCATCGATTACCGGCTGGACTGGCGCTTCCTGGATATGCGCCGGCCGCAGGTCGCCCAGCTCTTCAAAGTGCAGACCACTCTGGAACAGGCCTTCCGCGAGTACTGGCGCAAGCACGATTTTATCGAAATCCATTCCCCCAAGCTGATGGGATCGGCCTCTGAAAGCGGGGCCGAGCTGTTCGAGGTGCAGTATTTCGACACCAAGGCATACCTGGCCCAGTCGCCTCAGTTCTACAAGCAGATGGCCATGGCCGCCGGTTTCGAGCGCGTCTTCGAGTTTGGCCCGGTCTTCCGCGCCGACCCTTCTTTCACCTCGCGTCACATGACCGAGTTCACCGGCATTGATATGGAAATATCGTACATCGACTCGCATGAAGACGTCATGCGTTTTCTGGAAAACATGCTCCAGTACGTCTACCAGCGGGTCAAAGAAGAACACGACGCCGTGATTAAAGAACACTTCGGAGTGGACATCGCCGTACCGAGCGTTCCATTTCCGCGCCTGACCATGGCCCAGGCGGTCGATATCCTCAAGGCCGAGGGGTACACCCTGCCGCCGGAAAAGAAAGGCGACATCGACCCGGGCGGCGAGCGCACCCTGGCGGATTGGGTTAAGAAAAATTATGACCATGATTTCTTCTATCTGATCGACTGGCCGATCACCGTCCGCCCGTTCTACCACATGCGCCACGAGGATAACCCGCAGCTCACCAAGAGCTTCGACCTGATTGCCTGCGGGACCGAGATCGTCACCGGCGCCCAGCGCGAGCACCGCTATGAAATTCTGCGCCGGCAGGCCCTGGAAAAAGGACTGAGCGAAGAGGGCATCCGCTTCTACCTGGATTTCTTCCGCTACGGCTGCCCGCCGCACGGCGGCTTCGGCATGGGTCTTTCCCGCCTGCTGATGGTCCTGCTCAACCTGCCCAACATCCGCGAGGCGGTTTTTCTCTTCCGAGGACCGAACCGGCTGCACCCATAGTTATATAATTGAATTAAGCTTCACTCTGTTCAGGAAAGAGGTTTTTGGATCATGCCAAACCATTCCCATGCCCGCCACGAACGTATGATGTACGGCGATATCAAGCTGTACGCCGGAACAGCCTGCCCGGATTTGGCCAAGGCCATCGCCGCTTACCTGAACGTGCCCCTCTGCGGCCGGGATATCATCGCCTTCCCGAACGAGAACCTGTTCGTCAAGCTGCACAGCAGCGTGCGGGGACAGGACTGCTATGTGATCCAGACCACCTCCGCGCCGGTCCATCGCAACCTGATGGAACTGCTCATCCTGATCCAGACCCTTCGTCTGGACTCGGCCGCGCGGATTACCGCGGTGGTGCCTTACCTGTGCTACGCCCGTTCGGACAAGAAGGACCAGCCGCGCGTGCCCATCACCGCCCGCCTGGTGGCTGACATGATCGAGGTCGCCGGCGCTGACCGCTACATCACCATGGACCTCCACGCCGGACAAATTCAGGGCTTCTTCTCCATACCTGGCGACGTGCTGACCGCATTCTACCTGCTGCTCGACTACTTCAAGACCATCGTCGATCGGATGCGCGAGCCGGTGGTCGTCACTGCCGACCTGGGTTTTGCCAAAAAGGCGCGCAACTACGCCGCCGCGCTGCGCCTGCCGCTGGCGTTTATCGAAAAACGGCGCCTCTCGAACGACGCCAACGCCGAAGCCCTGACCCTGATCGGCGATGTTTTTGACCGGGATGTGATCCTGGTCGATGACGAAATCGACACCGGAGGGTCGATCGTCCAGGCAGTCAACCTGGTCAAGGAAAACGGCGCGCGCAACATCTACGTTTCGTACGTCCATTCGATCTTTTCCGGCGACGCCGCCCAGCGCCTGGCGGCCTTGCCGGTCACCCAGTTCGTCACCACCGACACCGTCCCCATCCCACCGGAAAAGGCAGTCCTGTTCGGCGAGCGCTTGAAAATCCTCTCGATCGCCAGGCTGCTCGGCGAAGTGATCCACCGGGCAAATGAGGGCCGCAGCGTTGGCGAGCTGTTCAACGAATAATCCCTCGCGGACCGGATGACGCCGGCGCAGAGACGGCTGCCAATCGATGCCTGAGCTGCCTGAAGTTGAAACGATTGCGCGAGCCCTGCGCAGCGGAGAGCGGGAGAACCAGCCTTCCATCCTTGGGCGCACCCTGGCGGGCGGAGATGTGCTCTGGCCGCGTACCCTGGCCGAGCCGTCCGTTGCGGAGTTTTCCCCCCGCCTCGCCGGCCAGCGGGTGGAGCAGGTCACCCGGCGGGGCAAGTTCCTCTGCCTGCGTCTCAGCCAGGATACTGTGTTAATTCACCTGCGGATGAGCGGCGACCTGCGGGTCGAGCCGCTCCGCGCAGCCGACAGCGCGGTAATGCCGCTGCAAACTCACGACCGCCTGGCGCTGATTTTCACCGACGGGCTGCGGCTGGTTTTCAACGACACCCGTAAGTTTGGCCGCGTCTGGCTGGTGCGCGACCCGCAAACCGTTCTCGGGGGTCTGGGTCCAGAACCTCTCGACCCGGCCTTCAGCCCGGAAGAATTCGCCCGACGTCTGCGGGCGCGCAGCCGGCAGCTCAAGCCGCTGCTGCTCGACCAGACCTTCATCGCCGGTCTGGGAAATATTTACGCCGACGAAGCGCTCCACGCTGCCCGGCTCCACCCTTTAACCGCTTCGAATCAATTGAGCGACGAAAATTGCTTTCAATTGTGGCACGCAATTCGCAACGTTCTGCTTGAAGGCATCCAGCGCAACGGCTCAAGCATCGACTGGGTGTACCGCGGCGGCAGCTACCAAAACCAGTTCCGCGCCTACGGCCGCAGCGGAGAACCCTGCCCGAATTGCGGCGCGCCCATCCAGCGCATCCTGGTCGGGCAGCGCGCAACCCATTTCTGCCCGGTGTGCCAGTCAATGCCGAACCCCCCAACCCGGGGATAGGAAAGCGAGGTATTCATGCAACCCCCAGCAGATCTTCTCCTGCCAGCCCTCCTTTTTACGGTGATCGGGATCGTGATCGGCGTTGTCGCCGTGCTGCTCATCGTCGACCGGACGCGCGCCAGGCCTGATGAGAAAGCTCCGGCTGAAGAGCCATCTCAACCCGCCCCCGCCGCCCCAGAGGAAATCCCCAATCTGCCCGCCGATCGTTTCGCCAACGTTGCCAATTTTTACCGGGAGCGAGCCACCGGAAGATTGGCCGTCGAAGTCGAGAAAATGGCCTACCTCACCCCCGATACCGTCCCTGCCCAGATCCGCCAGGAACTGCTGACGCTCAACGAAGGGCTTGGAATCTGGCTTGGCGCCACCGCGGCGGCCGTCCCGCCGCCAGTCAAGAGCGAACCGGCGCTGCCGCCGGTCAACCTGCCCCCCTCTCCCCCTCCCAGGGTTGAAACGCCGACCTCAACCTCGATCGTCGCCCAGATCAATGACATACTGCAAGAAATCCTGCTGGAATCGCCCATGGCTGAACGGAAAATCTCTCTGACCCAGGAGCCATCGATGGGCGTGGTCGTCTGGGTGGACGGAGTCAAGTACTCGGGCATCGACACCGTACCGGATCCGGCAGTCAAAGATCTGATCAAGACGGCCGTGCGCCGATGGGAGCGGAAAAACGACCTGAGCCGGCGCTATCCGTAGGTGTCGCTGATTTTACCGCGCGCGGTCAGCACCGGGCAGTCGAAATTGGCCGCCACCAGAGCGGCAACGTCCGGGCGGGTCAAATGGCGCAGGGTTCGTGAACTGTAGGCAGAGCCCACCGCGACCAAGTCGTACTCACCTGTACGGATTTCATCAAACAACTCGTGAATTAACGGCCCGTGGCGCACCAGCACCCGGGCTTCAACATTTGCATTTTGAGCCGCCCGCAGCGCGCTTTGCAGGTGGCGGGCTTGAGGGGTGTCAGTTTTGAGCAGCTCCGCCCAGTGAGCGCGTACCTCGCGGGATAGAGGATAATCGAGCGTCACCGGCTCGACCACGTGAAAGATGGTAACCTGGGCTGAGGCGGCGGCGGCAATTTGAACGCAGAGTTTTTCCAGGGGGATGGTGTACGCCAGACCTCCGCTGCAGACGAGGATTCGCCGCGGCGGGAGGCAGGGGCGCTGCACCCGCAGGAGCGGCGAGGACACTGCTGCCATCAGCCGGCGAAACCGCCCCACCAGCACATACCGTCCCCATATCGGTTTATGCAGGTCGCTGAACAGGGTCAGCCTGTCCGGGTGGTCTGCCAGGCAGCGCAGAAGCGCCCGCTCGAATGAGCCCTGATCCCAGACAATCTCGCAGGAAATCCCGCTATCCGCGAGTTCTTCACGGGCTGCGTTGATCCGCGCTTCAAGGCGCGGCGCGGCGCCGGTTTTGGTCACTCCCAGCACCGTGACCGGCGAGCGAAACAGCCCGGCCAGACTTACTCCGTATTCCAACGCCGGGTGACTCGGCTGCCCGGACTGCAGGGCGATGAGGAGAGAAGGGTAGTCGTTCATCGCAGGAAGATAATTCCAAGGATGCCGGCGGCCAGCAGCACCAGCGGCGAGGGAGCCTTGAGCAGGAAGGCGATCAGGCTGCCGGCCCCGACCAGGATGGCAAACCAGCCTATCGGCTGCCCGCTCTCCCCGCGAAAGACGTTCCAGGCAACCAGGACCATCAATACCGCGACTGCCGGGGCGAGTCCGCGGACAAAATTGGCCACCCAGGCCTCGCCGCTGAGAAAGCGAAGCAGGGTAACGACCGAAAGCATCAGAACGGTCGGCGGCAGAATGGAACCAATCAACGCAACCAGCGCCCCCGGCACGCCGTGAGCAGCGTAACCGACAAACATGGCCAGTTGGAGCGCGTCCGACCCGGGTAAAGCGCTGGAAAAACCGACCGCTTCCACGAACTGGGCCTCATCCATGAACCTGCCGACCGCCTCTTTATACAGCAGTCCAACGGAAGCCGGGCCCGAAGTGGTGAGCAGATTCACTTTAAGAAAGACCAGGAACAACTGCCATAAGTTTCCCATTTACCACTCCTTAATCCCCTGTTGGTTTACGCCTGCGTTTCGAGCCGGCAAGGCGGCAACCGAAAATTCGCCTATTACGCACTTTGCGGGTACAATAAGAGCAACATCCGCCCAGAGGACGCCTCTGGACTGGATTCGGGAACGGACACCTGCAAGCTCATTATACTCAGCCGCGCTTGAAATCACCTCGTATTCGGCAGGGACCCCCAAAGGAATCTTAATGGCATTATCCGAGGAACGTTTGAAAATACTGAACATGATTCAGGCGGGTAAATTAACTCCCGAGGAGGGACTGCGCCTGCTGGAAGCGCTGGAAAAGCCTGCCGCGGCGGAACCCCTCCAGCCGGCGACCGGCGCAGCGCGCTGGCTGCGGGTGCAGATCACCGATATGATCAGCGGGAAAACGCGGGTCAACGTGCGCCTGCCGGTGACGGTGCTCAATACCGGCATCAAGATGGGCGCGCGTTTTTCCACCGATATCGGGCAGGTGGAGATGGGACAAATCATGGACGCGATTCGCAGCGGCGCGATTGGTAAAATCCTGGACGTGATAGACGACGAGGATAGCGAACACATCCAGATCTTCCTGGAATCGTAAGGGCGGGCTTGACCGTCTGTATCTTTAAGTGCGGCGTTGGGGGAAACCTTCACAATCTCTTTATAAATTCCAAGCAAATTCTTCATATCAGCCAGGTATGATCGATACAACTATAAAGTAGGTCTGATTTCTTTTTCCCTATTTGTATTTATCCTGAATGTCGAGGTACCCCGGATGAAATTGAATTTTTTGAGGAAATATACTCGCCGGCGCATCTGGATCCGTTCGCTCGTCCAGATTTTCTTCTTTGCGCTAATCCTGCTGATCGCCGTCAACCACCAGTTGGCGGAAGAAGGAGGGGGTATTCCGTTCCTCTCCAGCGCCTCGCTTCACGTGCTGTGTCCATTTGGCGGCGTAGTGACCATCTACCAGTACACTGCAGTCGGCACCTTCGTTCAGAAGATACATGAATCCGCATTCATATTAATGATTCTTGGCTTTCTCCTGGCGGTGCTCTTCGGGCCGGTCTTTTGCGGCTGGGTCTGCCCTTTCGGTACCTTTCAGGAATGGCTGGGGAAGGTTGGCAAGAAGATTTTCAAGCGGCGTTATAACCACTTCGTCCCCATCCGACTCGATAAGGTGCTGCGCTATGCCCGGTACCTGGTCCTCGTCTGGGTGATCTACATGACTGCTGCGACCGGCAAGCTGATCTTCGCCGATTACGATCCCTACTTTGCCCTCTTCAACTTCTGGAGCAGCGAGCTGGCAATCGGCGGGGTTGCCCTGTTGGGAGCAACCATGATCGGCTCGCTGTTCGTCGAGCGTCCATGGTGTAAGTACGCCTGCCCATATGGGGCTATCCTCGGGGTCAGCAACTTCTTCCGCGTCTTTCGCATCCGCCGCAAGGAAACAACCTGCAAGCTGGACGGAGCCTGCGACATAACCTGCCCGATGAACATCCCTGTAAGCAAGATGACCATCGTTCGCGATCACCAGTGCATTAGCTGTCTGGAGTGCACTTCTGAAGCACGCTGCCCGGTAGCCGCGACGGTCGATTTTGTGGCCGGGAGGAAATGAGATGAGACTGACTTCGAAATCTCTGGCTATGATTATCTTCATTATCCTGTTCGGCGGAATCGGTTTCACCACCGCAATGAACTGGTGGCAGACCGAATCGTCCAAGACCCCGGCAAAATTCAGCGAGGGCGAAGCTGCCGGTCATTTTAATCCCGCGGATATCCGCGGCTCGTACACATTTGCCGATATCGAGCGCAATTTTGCGGTTCCTGCCGCCGAACTGGCTGTTGCGTTCGCGATTGACACCGATGATCCCGGCAGCGTCGGACTCAAAGACCTAGAAACAATCTATGCCACCACTGCCACCGCCGAGGATGTTGAAGTTGGCACGGCGTCGGTGCGGTTGTTTGTTGCCCTCTACACTGGTTTACCATATGAGATAACCGAAGAAACTTTCTTGCCCCAACCAGCTGTTAAACTGCTCATCGCCCGCGGAGGTCTCACGGATGAACAGATTCAATACCTCCAAAGCCATACAGTAGGCGAATTGATTCCCGCCGAAGCAGTCGAAGAGACACCCGCGCCGACCTTGCCCGCGTCTGACACCCAGGACAATACCAGTGACGAGCGACTGATTAAGGGCAAGACCAGCTTCCAGGAAGTTCTCGACTGGGGCGTATCTCAGGACACAATCGAAGCGGTTCTCGGTGTGGCTATCCCCAACCGGTTGACCAAAATTAAGGATTTCTGCCTGGAGAAAGGGCTGGAATTCGAAACCGTCAAGGCAACCCTGCAGGCGGAGGTCGACAAGATCGTGCCGTAACCGTTGAGGACGGACGCAGGATTGATCCGATCCGATGCGACCCTGAAGTGATTTGTTGGTTTATTCGCAGCGGGAGTACCCCGCCGGCTATTCTGCGGCTTCGACCTTCTCGATTTCCGGGAAGAATTGCTTGACCGTGCCCTCCACCCAGCCCTTGAGGGTCACCGGGGAGAGCGGGCAGGTCAAACAGGCGCCGCCAAGCTTTACCTTGACCACTTTACCGTCGAAACTGATGAATTCGACCTCGCCGCCGTGATAAGTTTCGATGTAAGCGCTCAACTGCTCAATCAAGCCGCGCAGTTGTTCTTCCAGACTATAATTTGGATTTACGTTTGTCATGATGATTAATCCTCCTTGCGCAATCGCCATTGCGGTCGATGCCTTCCATGAGGATGTTGACAATCTCGCCCTGAGCCGATTGAGCCCGCTGGATGATGCGATCAACCAGCCGCTCCATCAGGATCGAAACCACCTCCGGGTTGCGCTCACACAACTGGCTCAGCCGTTCTTTGGAGAGACGGTAAGCCTGACAATCTTCTTCCGCGACGGCTGCGGATGTGTACCGCGGGCGGCCTAACGCCATCGACCAGCCGAACACATCTCCCGGCTCGATGGTAGCAAAAATAAACGGCGGCCCGTCGTAGGGTTTGTACCGGATAGTCACCCTGCCAGCGGTAAGGATGTACAAATAATCGGTCGGCTGTCCCTGCTCGATGATGGTCGTATTGCCAGGGAACCGGCACGGCTCAAAGACCGAGCAGAGCACATCGATATCCTGCTTGCTGAAGCCGTCGAAGAGAGCGAATTTCTGGATCTGCTGCCTGAACATTTTCAATATGGTACAGAATGAGCAGGCACCTTTGTAGTGGCAAACATCATCATTACCTGGACGTTAATCACCGGGCGACCATGCGATTAATACAAGCGCGCGGTTACATGCCTGCTCAGAGGATGATATCCCTGGATTACCCCTGAATGCAAACTTGCTCGCCACATGGCAACCCCTCTCCCGCCCGCAGGTCAACCGGCCAGCGGTGCTCGCCGACCTGATCGGAGCATCCCTGGGGCTCCACTGATCTACTCCCAGCGTGCTCCACCATCAATACTATCATAAACATCCCTGAAGCTCTCGGTGAAACCTGCAACTTTTCCATCCCGGTTGCATCCAAAAAGGTGGAACGAGCTTAAGTAATCATTGGAGGAATGATCTCTCATGGAAATGATCATCGATTTTCCCGGCGGCGCCCGCGTGGACGCTCACTTCGGACCCTACACGGTCAAAACCGACCAGCCGCCGATGGGCGGCGGGGAGGGCTCGGCCCCGACTCCGTTTGCCGTCTTCCTTGCTTCGATCGGCGCCTGCGCCGGCATCTACGTGGTTGGCTTCTGCCGCCAGCGCGGGCTTTCCACCGACGGCATGCGCATCATCCAGCGCCTGCGCAGCAACCCGCTGAACGGAATGGTCGAAGAGATCGAGATGGACATTCAGGTGCCGCCCACCTTCCCCGAAAAGTATCACGACGCGCTGGTGCGCTCGGTCGAGCAGTGCGCGGTGAAAAAGCACATGGAAAAACCGCCGTGTTTCAAAATCCGCGCCGTGGCAGTGAATTAGGCATGGATGATGCCGCAGGCGGGTGGGGCGCCTGTCTGCTGCCCTCCTTCAACCGCCGGCTACCGGCGGGAAGAAATCGAGCACGTCGCCGGGCTGAAGAGGCGTATCCCAGCCCTCTGGCAGGGTGCTCACCTCGCTGCCGTTGACAAATGCGTGTACGTGGGCGTGAATCTCCCCCTGTCCGTTGACCCAGTGCGGGCGCAGCTCGGGCAGCCGGGCGAGGATTTCTCCGACCGCTGCGCGCAGGCTGATCCCGGCGGGCAGGTCGAGCCTCAGGGTTTTACACCCGGCGATCAGGCGGAAGGTGGCGTAGAGGTTGATTTGCATACTGGTTTTCCAGGATGTATTTTACCTGATTAAATCCCGGACTTCAGTACAGCGTCCAATTCAGCTTTATCAGAATGTAAAGGTAAAATCACCGGCTCGCCGGTATGCGGGCTGCGCAGCACTTCCAGCGAAATCTGATACGCCTCGCTGAGCAGGTCGGCGCGCAGCACCTCGTCGCGGCTGCCGATGGCGCGCACACGCCCATCGACCATCAGCAGGATTCGGTCGGCGTAGCGCGCCACCAGGTTGAGGTCATGCAGTACCGCAAGCCCGCTGAGCGGCTTGCGTCCGCTGCCGTTTCGGCCTCCATGGACCAGCCGGCGCACCTGATCGAGCATCTCGACCTGGTAGCGCAGGTCGAGGTGCGCCGTCGGCTCGTCCAGGGCCAGCACCGGCGTGGATTGGACCAGGGCGCGGGCCAGCAGCAGCCTTTGCAGCTCGCCGCCCGAAAGCTCAGAGATGCGCCGCTGGGCAAGCTCGTAGGTGTGGGTACGGCGCATCACCTCGGCGGTGATCTCTTCGTCCCGGGCGCTCACCTGCCCCAGCCAGTTCAGGTAGGGCGTGCGGCCGAGCAGGACCACTTCCCAGGCGGTGAAGGAAGACGGCAGGCTGCGCGCCTGCGGAACCACCGCCAGCAGGCGGGCGCGCTCATGGGCGGGCATGGCGCTCAGGTCTCGCCCGTCGTAGCGCAGAGAGCCGCTGACCGTGGGGATCACCCCGCTCAAGGCGCGGATCAATGTCGATTTGCCCGCCCCGTTCGGTCCAATCACGGCCAGGATGCTGCCCTCCTCCAGGTTGAAGCTCACCCCTTTCAGCACCAGCTTGCCGTCATAGCCAGCCTGTAAATCGATCACTTCGAGCATATCAACTCCACAGATTCTCGCGCCGGGTGCGGCGCAGCAGCCAGAGGAAGAACGGCGCTCCCGCCAGGGCAGTGATCACCCCGACCGGGAGCTCCTGGGGGGCCATCACAGCCCGGGCCAGCACGTCGGCGATCAGCAGCAAAGCCGCCCCGCCAATCATCGCCAGCGGCAGCAGCCTGCGGTAATCGCCGCCGGCAGTCATGCGCATCATATGCGGGACGATCAGCCCGACAAAGCCGATGATACCGGAAAAGGCAACCGCTGCCGCGGTGGTCAGTGAGGCTGCAGCGATGATCGCAATCCGTACCCGCTCGACCGGCAGACCAAGCTGTTTGGCCTGCTCGTCGCCGAACTGGAGCACATTCAGGGCGTGTCCCATGGTCAGTAGAGTGCCCAGACCCACCAGCCAGTAGGGCAGCAGCGCCAGCACCGGTCCCCAGCCGGACAGCGTGGAGCCGCCCAGCAGCCAGACCAGCGCGCGGCGCAGCTCGCCAGTGGCATTCAGCATCAGGAAGGAAGTCAGCGCGGTGGCGAAGGAACTGACCGCCACGCCGGCGAGGATCAGGCTGCTGGGCGGCAAGGCCCGCCCGCTGCGTGCCAGCTGCGAGACCGCAAAGACGGTCAACAGGCCGGCGACGAAAGCCGCCAGCGGCACCGCCAGCAGCCCAAGCGTGGTGTAGGGCCAGTCAGCGCTCATCGCCAGCACCGCCCCCAGCCCTGCCCCCGAGGCTACCCCGATCAGGTACGGGTCGGCCAGCGGATTGCGGAACAGGCCCTGGTAAGCCGCCCCTGAGCCCGCCAGGGCCGCCCCGGTCATGGCGACCAGGATTGTGCGAGGCAGACGCAGCGAAAACAGAATCACGGCGAAGGTCTGCGCATCACCTGCAGCTGGCGGTCGCCCGCTCAACCCGCTGGCCAGGGCCTTCACCAGATCCGCAGGCGGGATGAACACGCTGCCGACCATGACGCTCAGCAGCAGCGCCGCGAGCAGAGCGAGCAGGGTGATCCATATTGGGTGCGCAGGCTTGCGGGTCATCGACGGTTTACTCGAATAGCTGCGGGTGGAGCGTTCGGGCAAGGATTTCCAGCGCGTCCACCAGGCGCGGACCCGGCCGGGAGGCCATGTCGTCGTTGAAGGGGATGATCTGCCCGGACTGCACGGCTTTGATCTGCTCCCAGCCGGCGCGGGTGGCCACCTGCTCGGGCGTCACCCCGTAGGCCGCGTCGCCGAGCAGGATGAAGTCCGGGTCCGCCAGGAGCAGCGCCTCCAGGCTGAGCTGGCCCCAGGATGAATCCATGCTCGCGCCGGCGTTCTCGCCGCCGGCAAGCTGGATCAGCAGGTCCATGAAGGTCCCCTTGCCGGTCGTCCAGGGTTTGGAGGGCTCAGAGCCGTCCAGCTCGTAAAAAACCCTGGGGCGCTCCGCAACCCGCGCCAGCTTCTGGCTGACAGTCTCCACACGGGCGCGCAGGCTGGCTGCCAGCTCTTGAGCCTGGCTTTTTTGCCCGGTCAGCTCGCCAACGATGAGGATATTCTGAAAGACTCCTTCCAGATCGGTCGGGTTGGATAAATAGTAGACCGGTACGCCCAGGTCTTCCAGGGCTTTGACCTGCTCAGGCGTGTTGATCTCCGCAGCCAGGACCAGGTCGGGCTGCAGGCTGGCGATTTGCTCCAGGTTGTAATCGCCCATCGAGCCGCCGACCGACGGTAAAGCCTGAGCCTCCTCGGGATAATTCGAAAAATCGTCGCGCCCGACAACTCGCCCGCCGGCGCCGACCGCGAAGAGGATCTCCGTGTTGGACGGCGCCAGGGAGATCACCCGTTGGGGATTGGGATCGAGCGTCAGGGTCCGGCCCAGGCCGTCCGTGACGGTCAAAGTGGCGGAAGACTCAGGCGCCGGCGCAGGCGTGGGGGCGCAGGCGGCAAGCAGCCCGGTAAGCAGGGCCGCGAAAAGGACAAGATTGAAAAGGCGTTTCATCGTTTTTTTCCTTTGTTGAATGAGATTGGAATCAAATCCAAGGCGGATACGGTCCGGAATTTAAAGGCGTCAGATGTGCAGGATGGATGGCGGATATCGATCGGATTCCCGTCTCTGACAACAAGACCTCCCTGCGGTTCGCAGGGAGGTGAGAAATTTGCACGGCATCGTTGCCAGATCCAAGTTCCCCACCTCCTTTCGGCGAGAGTGTGGTTCACACCTGCCTGGCGGGCGACCTGGCTCAGCGGATGACCGCATCACAGTTGCGCGACAGCACCGGACTCGCACCGGTTTCGCCATTAAGCCTTTCCATCCGGGGATTAAGGCGCCTGGCAGGTTCTCATTCAGTTGTAGCTCGATTGTATGCCAGCCTCTCGCGGGAGTCAAGGTAAAACCGGCGCAGTTTTTCGGCGTTTTCATATCGAGAAGAGTTTTCGTATCTCCCCGGCCTTTTAAGAGACCAGCGAGTATCGTATGGTATGAACAGCGTCAGTTACCACCTTTTTTTGATGATTTCCTCCGTGTCATTTTGAGCGAAGCGAGAAATCTTTTTGAGCTCATAGATTTCTCCTCACATCATTCGTTGAAATGACAACCTGCTGGATCCAGGCAATCCCCCGGCGGGCCAGGAGACCGCACACCCGCCCCCATGGATTGGAAGTGGATCCCCAAAGGGGGTGGCGCTCCCTGTGCCCGCGATCGACCCTCCGCACTTGGAGCTCTCCCGCGATTGGGCTATACTTAACCAACCAGTCCCTCTGCCCGAATTTTTTATTGGTATCCGGTTTTGAGAGGAGAAAACCATGAGCTTCTGGGACGATTTCATCGCCTGGCTGCGCGGATTGTTCACAGGGCAGCCGCCAACTCCGCCCGAACCGGTTGGGGGGGTGCCGGCTCCGGTCGCGCCCAAAGTGGAGCTGATCGTCTTCGACCCGCGCCTGCCCGGTCAGGGCAACCAGCTCCTCTCCCAGGCGCTCGGCTGGGGAGACGCAGGCAGTCTGGCCGCTGCGTACATCAACGATCTGCGCAGCGCCAGTCACGGCTACCTGGATTACCAGATCGTCCAGCGCACCGATGTGGACGGCTTCCCGGTCAAGATCGATGGATTCAGCTACACGCCCGAGGACTACTGGCAGGCCTGGCAGTCGGGCAGCGGCTTTCACCAGCCCGACGCAACCGATTACCAGCGCATCATCAGCGATTACAACCTGGCGGCAAAGATCAACAGTGGCGCGGTGGACGAAGTCTGGCTGTTCGGCATGCCCTACGCCGGCTTTTACGAATCGATCATGGTCGGGCCGGGAGCCGTCTTCTGCAACGCCCCGCCCCTTCCACTGGCCATCGTGAGCCGGCGCTTCATCATAATGGGATTCAACTACCAGCGAGGCGTCGGTGAGATGCTGGAATCCTTTGGCCACCGCGCCGAATCGATCCTCCGCCATGTTTTCCGCAACGCGCCCGCGGCGGTAAATCTGTGGGAACGGTTCATCCGCTACGAGAAGACCCATCCCGATCAGGCTGAGTGCGGCAACGTCCATTTCGCGCCCAACAGCCAGAGTGACTACGACTGGGGCAACACCACCCCGGTGCTCAGCCGCTGCCGCAACTGGGATTCGTTCCCTAATCTCGCCGGCGCGCCCATTCTGGTCGATCATAACGAGTGGGGCGGCGGAGATATGCGCCTGCATCACCTCTGGTGGCTGGGCAAATTCCCCCACATCACCGGCGCTATGGACGGCATCGCCTGCAACTGGTGGAAGTACGTTGTCGATCCGAATCAAATCAGTTAATTTCACGTGGATTACTACCGGCCATATAAACTATAAACAACAAGAGGGACACATGACCGATCGATTGGACTCCTTTGAGGAATACCGCCGGCGGATGAACGAGCGCATCCTCGCCATTGACCACCTGGGCATCAAGCGCTTCTTCAACCTCGACAGCTGCGCCTATCAGGACGGCGCACTGGACGCCAAGACCAAAGAGCTTCTCGGGTTGACCGCCTCGCTGGTGCTGCGCTGCAACGACTGCATCGACTATCACATCCTCCAGTGCGTCCAGGCCGGCTGGAGCGACGAGGAGCTTTACGAGGCGTTCAATGTCGGGCTGGTCGTCGGCGGGAGCATCGTCATCCCCCACCTGCGCCACGCGGTCGAGACGCTCGACCTGGCCCGCACCCGCGGCCAGGCCCGGGAATAAGGGGACGACGTGACCCAATACCGCTACCCCGGCGAGCAGACCATCCTTTGGCTGACCCTGGCGGCCATCCTGGCGGTCACGGCTCTGACCGCCGCGCCAACGATCTGCATCCTCCCGCTGATCGTCGCCCTGTTTATCGGCCTGGCTTACTGGTTCAACCTGTCCCACCACCGCGAGATCGTCCAGTCCGCCAGCGCGGTCACCCGACAGACCGCTCCCGAGCTGTTCGCCCTGGCCCAGGAATGCGCCCGCCGCCTGCGCCCGGCGCCGTTCGAGTTGTTCGTCCTGCGCAGCCGCGAGCGCAACGCTTACACCTTCGGCTTATCCAATCCGCGCGTGGTGGTGCTCTATTCGCCCTTGCTGAAAATCATGGACGAGGCCGAGCTGCGCTTCATCCTCGGGCACGAGCTGGGGCACATTGCCCTCAACCACACCTGGCTGAACACCCTGCTGGGTGGGATGGCGGGCGTGCCGGTCTCCTTTGGCGCGGCGCTCCTGTTGACCTTTGCCTTCCGCTGGTGGAACCGCGCCTGCGAATATTCCTGCGACCGGGCTGGCCTGCTTTGCTGCGGCAGCCTGGAAAAAGCAACCAGCGCGCTGATCAAGCTGATCGCCGGGCAGTTGCGCAGTCAGAGAGAGATGGATCAGTTCATGGCGGCGGTCGACGCGGAAGACGATACCCTGCTCGGCAACCTGGCCGAAACCCTCTCGACCCACCCGCTGGTCATCAACCGAATCGAAAAGCTGCGCGAATACGCCGCCTCAAGCGAGTATGCCGCCCTGCTGGCTCAGGTATCCAGCGCCTGACCTCAGCCTTCCTGGCGCGGATCGAGCACGCGCCCCATGAACAGAATCGTTCCAGTTTCGCGGTCCAGGATGAGGAAGATGAACGGGCGGTCCACTCTGACCTCGACCGATTCGAGCGGCATGGATTTAAGGGTCATGATAACCGCAGTAGCCGCGGCCGCCTCAGTTCCGGCTTTGTCGACGTTCACATAGGCTTTATGCACGGCTTCGCTGATGTACAGATCGGCCCTCCCGGTCATCCCGGAGAAATCCGCCTTATCGCGGTCGAAGGCATCCGGCATCCCGAGGGTTGTAAGCGCATCCTTCAGGCTGAAGGAGGACTCGACCCTGAATTTCGGCAGGCTCAATTCGACCTGCCGCGGTTCCAGATCGGACAAAATCGCCTCCATTCGCCCGGCATCCAGCCCTGCCTCGAACTCGGCGAAATGTCCGGGCGCGGGCAGCAGCACGACCATCGCGGCGCTGCCGCCTGCGTAAGGCAGCTCAACGGCCTGAAAATCATCTCCGCCGGTATAGGCCAGCATCTCCGCCTGGTGCATCATCTCCACCTGGACGGTCTCGCCGTTCAACAGGGTGAAATCCCCCTCCGAGGTCAGGCGTTCGTCGAATGGCACCCGCCAGGCTGCCTTGAAGTAGATCGCGTTGGTCAGCACCAGGCGGGTGAGCGGGGTCAACACCCCGGATGGGATCAGATCCTGGATCTTCTCGCGTGTTTCTTCAGCCACCCAGTCATTGATCATCTTCCGGGCCTCTTCGGGGCGGGCATAATCGACCGTGCGCATCCCTGCGCCGTAATGCTGGGCCAGGGTATCGAGGAAATCCGCCTGAAAGGCAAAGCCCGCCTGCCCCCACAGGGAATTGGCGATGTTCAGGGTCAGCCTGCCCTCCTCGTCGTCCTTTGCTTGTTCAGCGCGGCTCTCCAGCTCGGCGCTGAGCGCATTGAACGCCGGATGCAGGCGGGCCTGGGGCAGGTCGAAGCGCAGTGCCTGAGCCATTTGCGCTTCGGTCTCCCCCCGCGCTCCGGCGTAGGTCATCGCCAGCGCCAGGGAGATGCTGTAGGGCGAGACGAACAGGTTGCCGTCCTTTTCGCGCAGTTGCTTGTAGAGGTTCATTGCAAATGCGCGGTTTCCGCCCCGCAGGGATTCCAGATCGGCAGCCGTGGTTTGAGGATTTTCAAGGCGCGCTTTCTCGGATTGGATCAATTGGGCTGGTTCCACTCTGCCCTCGCTTTCCTGGGTGGGCACGCCGGCTTGCTCATGAGATGGAGCCGACGGTGCGGCGCAGCCCGCTGCCAGCAGGATAATTACCAGACTTGCGAAAAAGAAGAACCGTATGCGTTTCATTTTCGCCTCTTATCCATGGTGAAATGATGGGTGCATTGATCAAAGGGAGTTATCGATTTGACGCCCCATGAACCAAGATGGTTCCCATCGCACGTCTCGCTCGGCAGAGCGATCCATCACTGGATCCTTCGGACGTATCGTAGATTGACTGTTCATCGCATGGTGAACAGCCCCTGGAGATCCCATCCACGTTGCTGCTTAATTAGTCCTTAAAAGCCCACGAATGGAATCCGGAGGGGGAAGTGTCATGTAAGTAAATCATAATTTATAATGTATAAACTATCAATTGAACCTGTTAAGTGGCTGTAAATAATATTATGTTTATTACAACTTATAATATTTTTTACACGCCAATGCTCTGACAACCCTGGTCTGCGTCGCTCTCCATCGAGCCATCATGGGAATTCGAACCCGAATCTTTCTGATCGTCTTCTTTGCGGCGATCTTTGTCACCACCGCACTCTTTATTGCGGCTTCGCTCTTTATCCTTAATAACTTCCAGACTCTTGAACGTGAAGAAATCCAGGATAATCTGGAGCAAGTCCTGGAATCGTTGGAAAAAGATTTCGAATACCTGCAAAACACGACCGCGGATTGGGCTTATTGGACCGATACTTACGAATTCCTCCAGAATCGATACCCGAATTATCCGGCAATCAACCTGGCCACCACCACGCTCGAGGCGCTCAATCTCGATCTTCTGGTGATCGTTAATTCCGACCTTGAGCCGGCTGCCCATCTTGCCATCCACCCTCAGCTTCATGTGGAAATCTACCCTCCGGATGAGGTTTATCAAGCGATCAACGAAGGTAGTCTGCTGCCAAAGTCGCAGGATCAACCGGCCAGCGGGATTGTGATGACCAAACAGGGACCCTTGATCGTCTCCGCCCGATATGTATTGCGCAACGACCAGAGCGGCCCACCGGCCGGGGTGCTGGTGTTTGCCCGTTACCTGAATCAGCCGGTAGTTACAGGGCTAAGTAGATCGACCAAAGATTCGATCAAACTTTATCGCTGCGATTCCGCCTCTCTGCCTGAGGATGTCAAATCGGCGCTTCCCGCCCTCCGCAGCGGCCAAAAAGCCGTTGTCCAAATCATTTCCGACGAATCTCAGGATCCATCCGAACGGATCGCAGCCTACACACTCCTCGAGGATATCCACGGCGAGCCCGCTTTGATTTTCCGCGTGGACGCCGACCGCAGCACATACCGCCATAGCAAGATTACCGTCCGGTTGTTTGGCATCCTATTGGCATGGTGCTGCCTGTTCATTGGCCTGGCTGTTTTCATCTCTCTCGATCGGCAAATCAATAAACGTGTGCTCGCCCTCCACAGGGATGTGAACCTCATCCGAAAAACGCAGGACTTCTCCCTGCGGGTATCGGCGAATGGTAACGATGAGATATCCAGCCTGGCGGCTGAGATCAACCGGATGCTGGCTGACCTGAACCAATACCGGCTGGAATTGGAAAAATCGACCAGCCAGTTTCGGGAAGTATTGCAGAATTTGCAGCTTGCCGCGGTAATTCTAGACACCAACGGGCTGGTCACATTCTGCAATGATTATTTTCTGAAGTTAACCGGCTGGAAGCGCAAAGACGTCCTGCAGAAATACTGGTTCGATTTATTCGCTCCCCCCGAGTTATTCGAAGAATACAGGGAGCTTTTCGCGAAAATTCTACAAGGGCATGTGTCCACCGCCCACATCGAAACCTACATCGCCATCCGGCGCGGCGAGAGAAGGCTGATCGCCTGGAACAATACAAACCTACGGGATGTTAACGGCAATCTGGTCGGAATCGCCCGCATTGGCGAAGACATCACCGAGCGGCGCGACGCAGAAGAAAAGCTGCGCCGCAGCTTCGCTGAAACCCGCCTGCATCTCTCCCGGTTGACTGCGTTGAGGCAGATCGACACGGCCATCACCAGCGACCAGCATGTACAGGAAAAAATCCAATCGATTTTAACGACCATCCAGGACTCGCTGAATGTCGACGCGGTCAACATCCTGCTGGTGGAAGAACACCACAATACGGTCACGTCCGCCGGGAAACAGGGCGGTCTCCTGGATCAATACAAGTTTGAGCGGCTGGACGGTATGGATCTTTTTCTAAATCAGTTAAGTAGAAAGTCCCGCCCGGTAGTGGTCACAAATCTTCTTCATGAAAAACCCCCACGCTGGCTGCAACGGCGGCTGCCGGATCATCCAGCGTACACGGTCTATGCCGCCGCGCCGCTGAAAGCCAGCGGGAATCTGATCGGCGTTTTGGAAATATTCTCCACCAAAGACAACCTTCTAGATCAGGATTGGCTCTCTCACTTTCAAACCCTTGCGCTGCAGACCGCCATCGCCATCGACAGCGTAACCATGGTCCAGCACATCAAGGACGCCAGGAACGAACTGGCTGAAGCCTACGAAGCCACCTTGATCGGCTGGGCGAAAGCGCTCGAATTGCACGACAAAGAAACGCGCGGCCATTCAGATCGAATGATTGAGCTGGTCGAACGCCTTGGACGTCGGTTAGGTCTGGATGAGACCGCCCTGAGCAATCTGAAACGCGGCACGCTGCTGCACGATATCGGCAAGATGGGCGTGCCAGATTCCATTCTGCAAAAGCCGGAGCCGCTCGATGAATCAGAATGGGCAACCATGCGCCAGCACCCTCAATTTGCCTACGATCTGCTCTGCATGATCCCTTACCTGACCGGCGCGATGGAGGTGCCATACTGCCACCACGAACGCTGGGACGGAACAGGCTATCCGCGCGGCTTGCGCGGTGAGGAAATCCCGCTCAATGCGCGGATCTTCTCGGTCATCGACGTCTGGGATGCGCTGACCCACGACCGCCCCTACCGCCCGGCCTGGTCGAAAGAGAAGGCGCTCGAATATATCCAGGCTCAGGCCGGAATTCAATTCGATCCGCAGGTCGCCCAACAGTTTGTCGCCATGCTGACTGAAGAAGAAGCGTCATTCAACCCGGAAGTAAAAGCAGGTTAATCTTTGCGCGCAGGCAGGCATCTGCACTCCCAGGCTGTGCTCTTCCAAGAGGTTTCCAATTACCACCCCCTCAATCCGCCAGGCCAGCGGCCGCTGCTGACCGCTTCTTCGAAGCGGATCGATCCGACTTCCAGGTAATCGCGGAAGGCTGCCAGACACTCCCTCAGAGCAGCCAGCATGGCCTCATCCGGCTGAACGTCCGTCTCCCACCACCAGTTGCGCAGCACGAGCTGGTTAGCCTTGCGGTCGAGCAACGGCTCGCAGCGGGCGATGAAGCGCTCTCCGTAGAGCACGGGGAGGACATAATGCCCGTATGTGCGCTTCTCGGCCGGCTTGTACACTTCCCAGACATAATCGAAATCGAATACCCGCCGCACCAGGGCGCGGTCCCAGAGGATATTATCCAATGGCGCGAGCAGCGCTGCTCGCGGTTCGGGTGGTGGATCCCCAATGACCTGATCCAACAAATCCGCATCCTGAGAGCGGAGAAAAAAGACCTGGCGTGGGATTTCCTCGATTTCTACAGCCAGCAGATCCCCGTGCCGGACCAGATCAGCCAGGATCGTCCTCCGTTCCGGTCCCTTGACGCCGATGATCCCCTGCCAGGCTTCCGTCGCGGAGGCGTGTCCCAATCCCAGCGAAGCTATCCGGCGCAGGATATGCCAGCGCTGGTAGTCTTCCAGGGTTTCGTTTGGGTCGGATGCATGGCAGATTTCCGGCGGAAGCAAGCGCTCGGTCAGATCAAAGTAGCGCCGTGTACCCACCCGGTGATGGATGCCGATCGCGCCCATGTTGTACAGGTCTTCCAGGGCAGCCCGTTCCGCCCGGATGGGCACCCCCCAGAAACCATCAATCGAAGCCTGCTGCTCGAGGTCGATCGAAGAGAGCGGACCTCGCTCGCGGATCGCCGCCAGGATGAGCGGCTCCACCTGGAGAACCTGCTCTTCGGTAAACCAGCGGTGATCGCGGTGGTGGTCGCGCCGGCGGGCAAAGGCCGGCCAATCTTCGCTCAGATAGATCGATTGGACTTTATCGAAACCGTCCCAGAGCAGCCGGTCTGCATAGAGCAGTTCATCCAGGATCCTGGAAGTATAATCTTTCACCCGCGATTGGAAAACCAGGTCTGGATTCCAGCCGACGACATTGACCGGGTCGAATTGGACGCAGCGCACCCTGCGCATGAATTGCAGGGCGCCTTCCTTCCCGCTCAGGTGGCGCGGCGGCCAGAGGAAATGATAGGCAAGGAGAAATCGACGCGCGTCGGATTTTCGAATGGTCAGAGTTGGGGTGAGCTGATTTTCTGTCATTGCCCTGGCTCCTGGATGCAGGTTGGATTATTATAGCACATTTTTTCTATTCAAGCCCGAGAATTATCTGAAACGGGCGATCGGGGGGTTTAAATCCGGCGCAGGAAACCGAAAGCCACCAGCGCCCTCAAACCGACCGCGAGTATCAGCGTGCCGAACAGGCCGATCAATCCGGCGACTGTTGGCGCCAGCAGCCCGCAAAGGAGAAGCGCGCTGTTGTTGGCCAGATTGTACCAGGCAAGATACGAGGCGCGGTCGTCGGGCGGCACCCGCTCGAGGATAAAATTAACCTGCCCGCCGCCGATCAATGCCCAACCAACGCCGGCAAAGACCAGATGGATCATATAAATCCAGGGCTGGTAAGCGAGGGCAAAAAGGATCAGCGCGCCGGCGATGACCGCCAGTCCCAATCCGGTCTCGCGCTGAAATCCCAGCCGGGCAGCCGCCCGGCGGGTCTGCAGCGAACCAAGGAAGTAGACCACGTAAAAGACCGCATTACCCGTGCTGATCAATTGATCGGATTGCTTCAGCACGTTCACCTGATACACAGGGACGACCGGCGCGATGACGAAGATCGAGAATTGCAGCAAGAACATGAGCAGCAGGATCTTGCCAAACGCTCCCCGCACCACATCCAGCCGGAGGGCAGCCAGGATCGCGGCCCGGCGGCCTGCCCGATCGGCGGTGATCACTTCTCTGTTGACCCTTGCGGAGTATGTCGCAGCCGGTACGGTCCCATCTCTACCGGGCCTGACTAAAAAGAGGTGCACCAGGCTCATCGCCGCGCCGGTGAAACCAATCGCGAAAACGATTTGATAGCCGGCGGGGAACGGCGCGCGGGCCAGAATGAAACCGGCTGCCAGCGAAGTCAGCATGGTGGTCAGGGCGAACAGAGCATTGCGGGTACCCGCAATCTGGGCGCGGTATTCGGGCGGGACGGTCTCGGCAAAAAAGGCGTTGAAAGAGATGGCGGTCAGCGTGCCGGGGATATTCATCAAGAAAGTAATGGCGATGATCACCCAGATCTGCGCCTGCCCTGGTAAAAGGATTGGCAGCGGGACGAGCAGGGCGTAGAAGGCGCGGGCGATCAACGCCGACCAGCGAGTCGCGGACGTGGCAGACCAGCGGCCAAGCAGCCTGCCAGAAGGGAACGTACACACCAGGTTCACCAGCGCCGGAGAGGCGGTCAACAGCCCGATTTGAAAGGTGGACGCGCCCAACCGCGATGCATAGATGCTGAGGAAAACCAGCGTGGTGCCATTCAACAATCCCCACCAGGCGATGTCCAGATAAAGATGGAGAAAATTACGGCGGAATTCGGCTGGTATAGGTTCCGGCGGTTGGATGAAACGGCGAAGCGTAAACATAAACGAGAGGAATTTTAACCGATCCCGCCCTGTTCTGGGTGCACGCGAAGATTCTGATCTTCTCCGCGCCAACGGTCAGGTATAATACACCTGACACCCCCCTCATTAAGAAAAACGAACGAAATATGAACTCTGATATCGAATCAATCACCTCACAGGAGTGGGTTCGGGCGCTGCTTGCGCGCCCTGTATTGGCCCGTCTGGCCACCGCTGATCCGCGCAGCGGGCAGCCGCATGTCGTGCCGGTCTGGTTCGAATGGGCCGACGGATGCATCTGGATCAGCTCGTTCTGCTCGACCCGGAAAAACCGTGAAGTCCAGCGCAATCCGCGCGTGGCGGTCGCGATCGACGAAGCCAACGGGCCAAACAGCATGGAAGCGGTTCTATTTGAAGGCTGGGCTGAGATCATCGCCGATCCACAGGTGGTCATCGCCCGATCAACCAGGATCTATAGCCGCTACCTCGGCGAAGAGGGGGTCAAAGCGCCCGATCCGGCTTCCTGGATCGTCGATCCAGAGAACCGGATCATCTGCATCCATCCGGAAAAAGTGTTTGCCAGCCGCCAGACTTAACCATCAGCGGATATGGAGCGAAGCAGGCCCGCATTCGGGTTTGTTCAGCGCAGTCTGCTCACAACCCGTCCTGAATCCATCCGCTCGCGCGCCTGCTGCTGCAGCTCGTTCATGATCTCGATTTTCCGCCTGGTGATGAAGGATTCGAGCAGAATTTCCTGGTTGGGGGTAGGGAAGAGCCGCAGGCCCAGGTTCACCAGGCAAGCGCCGCCCTTGCGCACGTAGGCGACCGTGCTGCGCATGGATAGGCGCGTCTGGCTGTCAAGTTGAAAGTTGATATCGATCGACGATTTGAGAGCAGGCATTGGCGCCTGTTCATTCTCTCCATTAATCGTCACCCCCGCCCCGTGCAAAGAGAGATCCACCAGCGAAGCCTGGTAGATGCGCCTGTCGATGGTCAGCATGGCGTTCAGCGGCTTGACCGGCTGAACGCGCTGCTCGCATCGGTCGCGCCAGGGGATGCCGCTGAAACGGAAATTGGTCAGGGTCATCTCGCCGGCGGCGGTGTTCAGGCACAGCAGGCTGGCCCGCACCGACTCGGGGAGGGCGTGGCTGTGTAAGTACAGGGGATCCCCCAGAGTGATGAGAATGTGCTGGCGCGGCGCGCTGAAGACAATCTGGTCCGCGCTGATTTTGAGCGGCTTGATCCTTTCATCGAAGAGCAAGCCCCGATAACCGGTAGTCAGGGTAAGCGGAATTTGCTGAAAGGCCAGAGTCTTGATTGAGATCAATGCGTTGACAGGTTGGTTGAGCATGGCAGCGTTCCCAAATGTATAAGGATGCCAGGACTTCAGTTTGCGGGTGGGCATCTGTTTTGCCATGCGTCCCCCTGAGAAACAGACCCCAACTGGCGTATTCGGCTCGGCGTTGATGCAGCATTGGAATTGGAGATACGACAGTCCCTTATATATAGTATAGCAATATTTCTCACCTGCGTCTATACGAACCAACCCTTAATTTCCAGAATTCGTACCATTATTTTTCTTTATAATCACCTAAGTACCGGTTAACCCCCGGCCCAGCTTGACAGCCCCTTACCCTCATGATACATTCGAGCCCGTGAAAGGGGAGTTTCTTTTTTAATCGAGGATACCCATGATCCCATCTCCCGGTTGGCTGGACCGAGCCGTTTTCTACCAGATTTACCCGCAAAGCTACGCTGACTCGAATGGCGACGGCATCGGCGACCTGCCCGGTCTGATCCAGCATCTGGACTACATTCAATCCCTCGGCATTGACGCCATCTGGCTCAACCCATGCTTTGTCTCGCCATTTCAGGACGCCGGTTACGATGTCGCCGATTATTACCGCGTTGCCCCGCGCTACGGCGCGGACGCCGACCTTCAGCGCCTGTTCCGCGAAGCCGAGAGGCGCGGCATTCATGTCCTGCTCGACCTGGTGCCCGGTCACACCTCTATCGAGCACCCCTGGTTTCGCGAATCCTGCCGGCATGAACCCAACCGCTACAGCGATTACTATATCTGGACCGACAGCGCCTGGACCTGGGATGTTCCTGGTTTGCGCCTTGTTTCAGGATACGCTGAGCGGCACGCCGCGTATGTGGCTAACTTCTTCTACTCGCAGCCCGCGTTGAATTACGGTTTCGCCTGCCCTGATCCGCACCACAAATGGCAGCAGCCGGTCGATGCACCCGGTCCGCAGGCGGTTCGCCGGGAGATGAAGGACATCATGCGCCACTGGCTGGAGCTTGGCGCCAGCGGTTTCCGGGTCGATATGGCCTTCTCCCTGGTCAAAAACGATCCGAACTGGGTGGAAACCTCGCGTCTCTGGCAGGACGTGCGCGCCTGGCTGGAGCGTGAATTCCCCCAGGCCGTTCTGCTGGCCGAATGGGGCCGCCCGCGCTACGCCATCCCGGCCGGCTTTCACCTGGATTTCATGCTGCCGTTTGGAACGCCGGGCTACACTTCGCTGCTGCGCAAACCCACCGGGCACGGCCCCGGATCAGATCCCTACGGATTCTCCTTCTTCGACCGCGGCGGGCGCGGCAACATCCAGGAATTCCTGGATAATTTCCTCGAGCACTACACCCGCACCCGCGGCCGGGGCCAGATCGCCCTGGCGACCGGCAACCACGATACCGGTCCGCGCATCGCCGCAGGCCGCCGGCAGGATGAAGTGGAAGTGATCTACGCCTTTTTGCTCAGCATGCCGGTCGCGCCGGTGATCTACTACGGGGATGAAATTGGCATGCTGGGCATGAGCGGTCTGCCGTCGAAAGAAGGCTCGTACAATCGCAGCGAGGTGCGCACCCCCATGCAGTGGGACGCAAGCGTCAACGCCGGTTTTTCCAGCGCTCCCGCCAGCCAGTTATACCTGCCGGTCGAGCCCGGCCCGGAGCGCCCGAACGTCGCCGCCCAGGACAAAGACCCGGCTTCGCTGCTCAACCGCGTCCGCCGGCTGATCGCCCTGCGCAAGGCTCACCCGGCGCTTTCCGCAAGCGGCAGCTTCGAGGTGATCCATGCCAAACCAGGCGAGCTGCCCTTCGTCTACCGGCGCAGCCTGGGCGGCGAGAGCGTTCTTGTGGGCATCAACCCGGCAGCCCGGCCAGCCGAGGTCGCCCTGCCCGCATCCGCCCTGCCCGGGCAGCCCGAGTGCCTTTATGGCGATCCGGACGCGCTCACTCGCCAGGGCGAGCAGTGGCTGCTGCG
>CAZMCF010000034.1:0-25559 GCA_964564935.1 uncultured Anaerolinea sp.
GCCTCCCCAGCATCCCGGAACAGGCGGTAAATCATCCGCGGATTGGCCTCCTCTTTTGCGGCCGCGATCTGATGAATACGCATGTGCTGGCGGACGAGCAAGGCAACTCGCTCGACCTCCTGATTGGATAATGCCAGGGCGCGAGCCCGCTCGCGAGCCATCTCCGCACCGAGGACCTCATGCTCATAGAAATGCAGCTTCCCGCGGCTGTCGATCGACTGTGAGAATGGCTTGCCGCAGTCGTGCAGCAACATCGCCAGGAATAAAATCCCACGCAATCCGCGTCCGGCCGCCAGAGATTGGCCGATATGCCGGCGAAGCTGATCACGATAACGGCCCAACTTCAGGGTAGCCATTCCCAGCAGGAGGGTAGCGGTTTTTTCATCGTCATATTCCGCCGCGAGGAGATCGAGCAGCTCTTCCAGCCAGGATATGGCCGCCAATGTGTGTTCCCAGGCGTCTAGAGTGTGCGGCGGCGGTTGAATCAGGCCGCGCAGCTCTCGCACCTCGGGCGTCAGTTGCTCAAGCAGGCCAAACTGGTCGAGAAGCCGCAGGGCAGAATCCACTTTGCGCCCCTCGAGGGTGCGAATGAACTCATCGCGCTGCCGCTCGACTGAACTTAATAACAGGTCGGACGCGGCTTCCTTCATCCAGCAAATGGTGGGCGGGTCAATGATCAATTGCAGGGCGAGCGAGATGCGCACCGCCCTCAGCAGGCGAACGGGATCATCCCGAAAGGCAGTGGGACTGCAGGCTCTCAGCCGGCGATCCTTTAAATCCTGAGCCCCCTTGAGCGGATCGATGATAATGCCAGGGTTAAGGATGTCCACCGCCATCGCGTTGATGGTGAAGTCGCGCCCGGCCAGGTCCGCGGTGATATCCTCGCCGCGCAGCCGGGCAAAATCAAAATTGTAACGCCGGCCTTCTTCAACCTGAAAAACCAGACGCGCAGTCTGGTGTTCGAGATCCATCATGTAATAAGCTGCCCCCAGCTCGTCTGCCACCCCTTTTGCCAGACGGCGCACATCCCCGCTGACAGCAAAGTCCAGGTCATGATTCTCTTTATCAAGCAGCGCGTCCCGCACGACCCCGCCGACCAGGTAGATCTTTTGGCCTGGTTGAGACCGCTTGCGCAGGGCTTGCAATACTCTTGGGGAGGGAAAGACGCTTTCGAGGCTGGAGATCATGGCGGAAGGGATCTATCCGCTGCGATACTTTTCTTCGTTGACCACGCCAACGAAAGGGAGGTTGCGGTAGAGCTCATCCAGGTCGAGCCCGTAACCAAAAACAAATTTGTTTGGAATGGAAAATCCTACATACCTTATCGGAACGTTAACTTCGCGCCGTTCGGTTTTATCCAGCAGGGTGCAAATGTATAAACTGCGCGGGCGGCGAGTCTGGAGTAAATCGATCACCGAGGCAAGCGTCCTGCCCGAATCGATGATATCCTCGACGATGACCACATCCTTATCGTATATATCCATGTTCAGGTCCAGAGTAATGCGCACCTGACCGGTGGACTCGCGGCTGCCAGCGCCGTAAGACGAGACCGCCATGAACTCAACCGCGTGCGGCACGGTAATCGCCCTCATCAGGTCGGTCAGGAACATCACCCCGCCCCGCAGGATGCAGATTAAAACCAGCCGGTCCGATTCAGCGAAATCATTCGAGATTTGCTCGCCGAGTTCTTTGACCCGCTTTTGCACTGCCTCGGCCGTTACCAGGATTTCATCCATAAATTCATGATAATCGCGCATTCATCCACTCCTAATGAAAATCAATCCCGGGGCACCTGATGATGCACACGGCAGCGGGCTTCATACATTTCCGAAGCGCCGACGATCACGATCGGATCGTTATAGCGGGCAGGCTTGCCGTTGACTAGCCGCTGAGTGCGCGAGGCCGGTTCCCCGCAGACCATGCAGATCGCCTGAAGTTTATCGACCCGCTCGGCGATCGCCATCAGCACCGGCATGCAGCCGAACGGCTCGCCACGGAAATCCATGTCCAGCCCGGCGACGATCACGCGGATGCCGCGCCCGGCAAGGATTTGCACAACGTCGACCAATCCGTCATCAAAAAACTGGGCTTCGTCAACCGCCACCACGGTTGTCTCGGGTTTAAGATGATCCAATATCTGCGCGGCTTTCTCGATCGGCATCGCATCGAAAGCGGTGCCGGCGTGAGAGGTGACCCGCTCCACCTGGTAGCGGTTATCTATGATCGGCTTGAACACCTGCACCGTCTGGCGGGCAATGGTCGCCCTGCGCAGTCGGCGGATCATTTCATCCGTCTTCCCGCTGAACATGGATCCGGTCACCACTTCAATCGAGCCTGCGTGATGTTTCATCTTCCCCTCGCTGATCAGGATATTTTGAAGATTGTACCCCAAGTCCGCCGGCTTGTGGGCTGCCACTAAGATCAGAAAAAGAAAACAGGCAGGCCTGGCAGCCTGCCTGCATTGGTTAGAAGATTTCGTTTTAGACCGCGATTTCCTCGGCAGCCGAGGGCAGCTCGTATCCCAGTTGGCGCAGACGCTTCTTCAAATCAATCAGGGATTTGCGCCCAAAGCCTTCCACTTCCAGCAGCGCGGCTTCGCCGCCGGCTAATTTATCTAAAACCTTGCCAACCGTGTCCAACCCGGCTTTGATCAACGCTTCGGTCGGACGGTTGCCAAGACCCAGGTCAGACACCAGCCGCTCGGGCGAGGTGCGCTCGGCTTCTTTGGCCTTGACCGTCTCAACGTACTCCTGGCGGGCCTGCAAGCGCTTGTAGAAGCGGTCAACCTGTCCTTCCATATCGAGAATGCGCTGCTGCTGCCCGGTGAAGAACGGATGGCATTTCGAGCATACCTCTGTTCGAATTTCCTTCTTGGTTGAACCGGTTCGCCAGGTATTGCCGCAAGCGCAAATGACCAGCGCGTCCGGATAATATGTCGGGTGAATACCCTGCTTCATTGTCTTGTACCCTTTCTGCTCAAAAAATGATGCGTCCGTCCAGGTCAGACGCGCCTGGCGGTGCACACCTTTGAGGATCTAGTTCGCTTCAACCGGAATAACGCTGACGATCTTGCGCCCGGTCGGTAGCGTCTCGAAGACGACTTTGCCGTCCGCAGTGGCGAACAGCGTGTCATCGCTGCCAACGCCGACATTCAAGCCCGGCTTAATCCGTGTACCGCGCTGGCGGACGAGGATATTGCCTGAAAGCACGAACTGACCGGCGTATCTTTTCACACCCAGGCGCTGCGAGTTGCTGTCGCGCCCGTTGCGGCTGGAACCACCACCTTTTTTATGCGCCATGATTGCTACTCCACATTAATCGATTCGATAGTAAGCCGGGTGTACTGCTGGCGATGACCCGTCTTAACTCGGATGCGTTTCTTAGGGCGATAATGAAAGACAACCAGCTTGGGACCTTTGGCATGCCCCGCGACGGTTGTGATCACTTTTGCGCCTTTAACTTTGGGCGTCCCTACGGTTACCTTCCCGTCATCAACGATGAGGAGGATGCTTTCCAGGGTTACCTGTTCCCCGACCTCGCTCGGCAGCCGGTCCACTTCGATCGTGGCACCTTCGACGGCGCGGTACTGCTTGCCGCCACTTTCGACAATCGCGTATTTCATCCTTTTTTCTCCAATCTTCACTTCGCCGGGCGCCCTGCGCCGATCATCTACGCCTGACCCCGGGGAAGTTGGGGATACACATAACCACCCCAGCAAACCTGCCTGCCGGGGCGACATCGGAAGATATTATAAAGGCTGTCTGGCTGGATGTCAACGGCTATTTTACATTCAACCGGCGCAGGTCGCCATCCCGCCGGGTGACACCGATCTCATCCATATACTCAAGCGCTGCCAGGGCGTATTTACGGCTGGTGTTGAACATGTCGCGAAACTGCGCCACAGTGATCGATCCCTCATTTTGCAGCACCGCCACAACCCGACTGACGATCTGTTCGAAATCCTGACTGCGGAAGACGACGTCGTCCGAAACCTGTTTGAGGATGTCGAGCTCGATCAGGGCGAAATAGACATCTTCGCCAACCAGCGCCTGAGAGTCCTTGACCGAGGGCGGCGCAAATGGCGCGGCGGCGAACTGGGCGAGGAGCTGGTCAATAAGCTTCTGCTGACCCGGTTTAAATGATATCTTATGGTGAGGGAGCTGCAGGAGAGTTCCTGCCTCAACCAGCAAGCCTTCTTGAGTCCATTTTCGCATCGCGGCGGTGAAGATGCGCTGATCCATCTTCAATCGGCTTTTCAGCGCCTCGCGGGGCATGCCTCGTTTCAGGCTGTAACTCTGGTGAAACTCGCTCACCTGGCTCACCGCCTGGGCTGTAATGCTTTGCCATTGGTCTGCCGCAACAACCAGGTCATCTTCGCCGATCTCGCCCTCCCGTCCCTCCAGCACGAGCAACTGTCCGGATTGAAGCAGTTCTTCCAGCGCAGTTTTAAGCTGAGTTTCCTCCATACGGGCCTGGCGTGCGACCGCCTGCCAGGTAACAGGACCGCTCGCCCGGGCTGACTGGAGCAGGACCTCCGCCGGAGCTCCTTCAGCAAGCGCAGCCATTTTTTCCAACACTTCGGCGGTGAAGCGCTTATGCCTGCGTTTTGGATGCGGGTCGAGCACCTGTCCGCCTCCCAGGGTTTCACCCGGCGATGGACGGCGCAGAATGTAACGATCGCCGCGCACCGCGACTATTGGATCGCGCAGCTCGAGCTGAAGCCAGCCCTCCTCGCCGGGCATCAATTGATCTGCGCCGATCAGACGCACGCGCCCGAGAACTTCCGCCGATCCAATGAACACCTTGACCTCACTGCTGTGGCGCAGCGGACTGCTGGCGTCGGCGACCATGCGGAACTGCGCATCCAGCCGCTGGGTCGGGTTGTACTGGCGCGGGTGAGCGAGCACATCTCCCCGACGGATTTGATCGACATTCACCCCGCTGATGTTCACCGCCGTGCGGCTGCCCGGCATGGCTATTTCTTCTTTCTTCCGGTGGGTTTGCAGCCCGCGAATCCGACCCTTAAAACCTGCCGGAAGGATCACGATTTCGTCGCCGGTTTGAAAATGGCCGTCAAGCAGGGTGCCGGTCACGACCGTCCCAAACCCGGCGATGGTAAATACCCGATCAACCGGCAGACGCGGTCGGCCTAGATCTGGCCGCCGGGGAGTATCTTTAAGCACCTCCGCTAGAGCCTGTTTGAGCTGTTCTAAACCCGCGCCGGTCTTCGCTGAAACCCGGAGGATTGGCGCATCAGCCAGGGATGATTTGGAAAAAATCGTGCGAACGTCCTCTTCGACCAGGTCGAGCCATTCTTCATCATCGATCATGTCGATCTTGGTCAACGCAATGACCCCCCGATTCACCTGGAGCAGGTCGAGAATCGCCAGATGTTCGCGGGTCTGCGGCATCACTCCTTCGTCTGCGGCAACGATGAAAACTGCTGCGTCGATCCCCCCCACGCCGGCCAGCATGTTCTCAATGAAGTCGCGGTGGCCGGGGACGTCCACGATACCGATGGTCTCGCCGTTGGGCAAATCCATCCAGGCGAAGCCGAGATCGATGGTCATCTCGCGCTCCTGTTCCTCTTTTAATCGATCCGGATGGATGCCGGTCAGCGCCGCGACGAGAGTGGATTTTCCGTGATCTACATGGCCGGCCGTACCGATAACATGCATGCTGGTGGTCCGCTCAGCGAGAATTTTGCAGGTTTTTACTGTGCTCCTCGACCCAATCGCGGGTTAGAACCGCCAGGCTTTGGAGACGTTTGGATAATTCTTCATTGAGAGTGTGGGCCTGATCTTGAATCTCTTGGGTCAGGTCTTCCAGGAACACGAGCCTTTCCTCAACCCGATTGATCTGGCGGGATATTTCTCGTTGCTGCTCTTCCTGGGCAAGCGTGTAGTTTGCCCAGCGTTTTTGATCATCGGCGCGGTAAGAGACCCACTCCTGCCGGAAACGGTCTTCGACCAGGCGCTGCATCTCGGTGATTTCATTGATGCGGCGCTCGAAGCGTGCAGTGATCTCTTCGAACCCCTCCTGGGCGCGCTTGACCGCCCGGTGAGTGGCATCCAGAGATTGAACCTGAACATCCAGGTTAGCGCTCACCGCCTCGATTTGTTCGAAGCGCCGCTGCCATTCCTTCCAGACCTTCTCCCGCTCCATGGCTGCCATGTTCTGTTTTTCCATAAAAGCCACTTGCGCCTGCCTCCGCTCGGATTCAGCTGCGTGGAGTTCATTCACGCGCAGATCAACCTTGCGCATGGCCTCGTTGACCAGATCCCATTTACCGCGCTGTTCTTCGACCCGCTTGCGCAGTGCGCTGACCTCGCCTTGAAGATCCGCAAGCCTTTTAGCGTCCTGGCGGGTACTTTCTTCGACCATCTTGATCTGGCGGCGGTATTCTTCATCCGAGCGCTGGTTGACCGTAATGGTCTGGCGTAATTCATCCAGCTCGCGGCCCAGGCTAAGCTCGCCATCCACCCTGGCCTGCAGCGCCTTGCGGATTTCTGGCAGGGTATCCACGCTCTTGCGTAAATCGCCAATCGACTTTTGGATCGTCTCCATTTCTGTAAGGCGGATTTTGTCCTGCTCGCGGTCACGGTCGGCCGCCTGTTTATCGATCTCCTGGATCATGCGCGCCAGTTCGACGCGCATCTGACCCATCGCTGCTTCGATCTGCTCGAAGCGAAGCAGCGAGGTGGCGAAGCGGGATAACTCATTCTCCAGAGCCTGGATGCGTTGGAGTTGAGCCGGCTGTTGTTCCTCGAGGTCTGCCAGACTTTTTTGCAGTGAAGCAATGGTTTGCTTATCTTTACGGCGTTCTTCGTCCAACCATTCCAGCTTTTTGGCAAGCTGTTCGATATCCATTATCCTTCCTTTCTGAGTTTGGTCTCTCAGGAAGTCATTTATCTACGTTGAGATAATTATAACCAAAACATCCCGGCAAGGATGGGATTATATCAAGGCATACCTGCGTACACGGACCTCATTTCCGCTGATCAAGCGGTTCCTGATTTATTGAAGCAGAATCGGGAAGGAACGCAAGATGAACAGGATTGCGCTCATAAACGTTCGCGGAAACACTCCAAAAAGGACCAAAAAGACCGTTCCAGTGAGGAGCAGGATTCTTTGCGGCCAGGTCTCGAAGATCATCCAATCAGTCTGCTCACTGGTGACAAATACCGTCAGTAAACGCGCTCCGCCGGCCAGGAATGCCAGACTGCCAATCGCTGCCCAGGCGGATAAGAGGAAAGATTCTTCCGCGAGCAGCTCAAGCGTTTCCTGGCGGACCGGGAACCCGGCGAACAACGGTAATCCGCCAATCGAAGCGTAGGCAGCCAACAGGGCGATAGCCGCGAAGGGATAGCGCCGGAACAAACCGCGTAAGTCTGCGTACTGGAAGCCCACGTCCTGGTTGGCCAGCACGCTCAAAGCAATGACGAACACGATGACGCCAAGCAATCCAGGCAGCAGCGCTCCAGCGAAGGTTAATAAGCCCTCTACAGAATTTAATCCGATAGCGATCAAGGCATAACCGGTCTGGAAAATCACCGCATAGCCTACTAAGCGCGAGATTTCTTTTTGCGCCGCGGCGAACAGGCCTCCAGCGACGGCCATCAACGCGCCGACATTCAGCAATACACCATAAAGTTGCGGCGAAGCCCGCAGCCAGCCAAAAGCGTTGAGAAAATCCAACATCAAGAGAAGAACGCTGGTTGGCAATAAACTGAGCACGAAACCGGCCGGAAAAGGATGGACTTCTCTGGTTAACAGCGGCATCCATGAATGAAAAGGGAAAACTGCCAGCCAGAAGGCAAAACCCAAGCCGAGGAATATCGCCGCCCGGGCTTGAAACATGATATCGGCCGGATTGGCCTCGCCAACCCCGAGAAGCCAACCAGCAAGCAAAATGAACGGCATCCCCAGGGTTTGGAAGATCAAATAACGCTGGACTCCAGTTTTCACACCAGTCCCCGGAGAAGATATAAATGGTATGCTCAACAATACTGCGATTTCGACCAGTAAGGCGGCGTAGAAAAACGGCTCGACCGCAAACGCCGCCACCAGCGATGCGATCATCATCAGGCCCATTGGGATGAAAAATCGCTGGGCGAGAGTGAACCCGCTGGCCAGGAACCAGACCGCCCCTAATCCATAGATCAGGGTTAAAAAGGTACGGTCGCCGTTGGAGAGGATAAACTGTCGGCCGAGTACGGTGAATGTGGGTTCGATTTGCGCTCTTAAGGAGCCGATGTTGACCGCCTCGCCGATGGGCATCCATGCCGCCAGCAGAGAGATCGCCAGAGTGAAAGATGAAGCCAGGCTGATCACCAGGGCGCGATTCTTTTGTAAGGTCAGCAAAAGCAGGCCTAGCAGCGCAGGAAAAAGGACCCAGATGTGAGCGGCGGTCATGCTTCTTCCTCCTCGCTCACGGGAACCATCCAATATGCGCCTGCCAGGGCGAGGCCTAGCGATACGACTGCCAGCAATCCGGCGACGAGCACTGATGGTACAACAGCCGCATAGATCACCTCGAACCCTGAGAGCGCAGTCAGCAGACCGACGATAACTGACAACGGCTTCGACGCCAGACCGAGCTGGAACATCCCCATCCCAATCAAAATCAACCCGCCCACCAGATGGGCCTGGCCGATCGGCAGCCAATCCTGAGGCGCCAGGGCAATCGAGAAGACCACAACCAGGACAAACGCCCCGCCCATGATTCGAAAAAGGCGGGCGGCGAATGAAAGGGAGTACTGTTCCGTATGAGTTCCAGGCTGTGAGGCGCCGAGCACTGCCCCGGCCATCCAACCGGTGATCAATTTCACCGCGGCCAGGCTTAAGGGCCAAATCTGACTGACCAGGATGAACACGCCTGCATACTGCAGCGCCAACGCCGCGATCACCCAGCGCCCACGCGGACCCCAGAGAATGGTTAGAGTTGTGATGACTACTATCACAATAGAGACAATCTCTAACGGGCTGGTCATGGTATAAATCCACCCCCGGTCAGCACGGTAAGCAGCAGCACGACCAGCAGCATGGCCCAAAGGACGCCGCCTTCACCTTCCAGCATCCTTGTAATCAAAGCCAGTATTCGCTGAAGTCCAACCAGGAAAACCCACAGGATCCGGTAAAGCCAGGAAAGGTTCAACACCGGGCTGACTGCCGATTTGAAGAATCGGATTGCGCCTGCCTGAGTTTCCTCTTCTGCTGGTGCTTTCGCCAATAACAGCCAGAACAGGCCCGCCGCCAGGAAAAGTGAAACCAGGCTTGCCCACCACACGCCGGGCGATAAACCGCCAGGGCTTTCCAGGATGACGATCAACCAGCCTGAAACGGCCAACAGGATCAACCCGGGTGGGTAGACTCCAAGCACCCAGCGTTCCAATTCGGCCAGCGTGTCGCCCGGCATCAGGCTGAGGCGCAGGTAGCCGGCGGACAGCAGAGCGAGGCTCAGGATGAACAGTACATCCACGATGTGAAGAGGCGGCGCCGCTAAACCGGCGATCCCGGCCGCAGCGGGCGTAAATGGCAATCCAACCAACCCGACCAGGCCAAGAACCGGCAGGAAGATCAATCCGCGGCTGCGCGCCGAATACAAGGAGATGATCCCACCGCTGACGATTAAAACAACCCCCCAGGTCAATACGGCCAGCCGATCTCCATGCAGGGCGGCGGCTACGGAAAATCCGGCCAGGGACAGAGACCAGTACTGCCTGCCGTCTGTCTCATTTCTGGCGGTAACCCACATCGCAGCCCCGTAGAAAGCCGCCAGGGCAGCGATGATCAGCAGAGCCTGCATCCAGAACCCGCTCAATAACCCGCCTGGAAGTCTGGCAAGAACGGCCAGACTGGAGGCCTGGGCGGTCATGCGCAGCGTGGTAGACATTCCGCGCTGCATTGGCAGGTCGCCCGAATAGGGTACATAAAGAGGAAGAACGCCCAGCCGGAACCCTGCCGCGATCAGGATAAACACTCCGGTGGACGCCCGAACATCCGCGTAAGTCAGCGCTCCTCCAGCGGCGTGCGCCTGGACCATCGCCCAAAGCATTACCAGGGTGCCTCCCGCTTTAGCGCAAAAAGCGGCGACTGCCTGGAGGGAGATCTTTTCTCCCCCGATCAAACGCAAGAGCAGCACGAGTTCGATGATATCCAGCAGGATCCAGGCGAGGACAGCCGCCATCGGGCTGGCTGCCAGGACGGCAAGCAGGCCGATCGCGGTGATCGTCAGATTGGCTGACCAGGTCACCGGGCTGCTTCTGTGCTGCAGCCGGGCTGGAGCAGTGAGCAGCAAACAAACCAGAAGCGATACCAGGGCAAAGCCCAGCGTCCAGGAAACGTCGTCCCAGGCGAATGTAATCCGATCCGCGCTCTGCAGGTCGAACGGTCTCCAGGGGGTAAGATTCACCTCGGGCAGCACCTGCCAGTGAACCCAAAGCACGCCTCCCCAGGTAACCAGGGAGAAAATCACCCCGGCCAGCCAGGCGAAACCCGTTCCTCGTACCAGCCGGCGCAAAAAGAAAACGGCCAGCGCAGTGAGGATAAGAAAAAATACCGGTAGCAGTGTAAGCATAAAATTCTGACAGGCTGTTCCTTACAGTACCGGCGCTCCGGGCTGGCGCATGATGAATTGTCCCATCCCGCGCCGGCCAAGCCATTGCCCGTTATCTACAATCAGGCTGCCGCGGAGAAAGACTTTCTCGGGGAACCCGGTCAACTCCCAGCCCTCAAACAGGTTGTAATCTGTACGGTGTTGGGCTACTGCAACTCCATATTTTACTTTTCGGCCTGGATCCCATATGACGATATCCGCGTCGGCGCCAGGTTGAAGCGCGCCTTTGCGCGGATATATCCCGAATATCCTGGCCGGATTGGTGCTGGTAAGCGCCACGAAGCGGTTGGGGGATATCCTTCCAGAAACGACCCCCGCCGTCCAAAAAACCGGCAACCGGTCACCTACCGCTGGCAGTCCGTTCGGAATTTTGGTGAAATCGTCCTTGCCGAGCTCTTTTCCCAGTATGGCAACCGGCTGGCCCTCGTAGAGGATCGGGCGAGTTCCGTCGAAGAAGAACGGGCAATGGTCGGTAGCAAGAACCTGGATCGTGCCGTCGATCAGCCCTTCCCACAGCCGGGCGTTATCCGCAACGCTGCGCATGGGCGGCGAACAGATCCATTTTACCCCATCCGGTCGGCGCAGGTGATCAATGGTAAAAAAGAGGTACTGCGGACAGGTCTCGCCCATCACCGGCAGACCTTTACCGCGCACATAGGCGAGCTGATCCACTTCGCCGCCAACGTTCATATGGACAATATACAAAGGCGCCTCAGCCATGGCTGCCAGCGCTGCTCCCCGCAGGGCTGCTTCGACGGCGCCCCAGGCCGGGCGGGTCAATGCATGCCACTCAGGACCAGTGTGTCCGGCAGCTAGCGCCTCTTTGACTAACAATTCGATCACGTCGCCGTTCTCGGCGTGAAGCATGGTCAGCATCCCATGACTTTTGGCTATGCGCATTACTCGGAAGATTTCATCATCCGCTAACCGCAGCCGTTCGTTGTAAGCCGTAAATACTTTGACGCTGCTGATCCCCAATTCGAGCAATCCTGGAATGTCCCGCTCGACCTCTTCGTCCAAATGGGTGATGTTCATATGGAAGCTGAAATCGATCGCTGCCTTAGGGTCAGCCTTCGCCCGCCATTTTTCGACGCTTGCCTGCAACGGACCTGGTTCCTGAGGGACAAAATCGATCACCGTCGTCGTCCCGCCAAAAGCAGCTGCTTTATGACCGCTGTAATGGTCGTCGGAGGAGACGGTGCCAAACATGGGCAGGTCGAAGTGGGTGTGGACGTCCACCCCGCCGGGAAGCACCAGCTTACCGCTCGCGTCGATGACGATTGCGCTCTCGCCCGCCGATAAATTCGGGCCTATTGCCGCGATTCTCTCTCCATCGACCAGAATATCCGCCTGAAGCGTCTCATTGGCCGTGACAATGGTTCCGGAATGGATCAGCAGCTTCATGACCTGTCTCCATATTACGAAAGGATGGTTCCGAATGCATTGCCCATTCTATCAGGGATTCGCCGCTTCTCAGGCAAAATATTCCTCGCAGGGCTCTTCTTTGATCTTATCGAGCTCTCCCAGCATGAGCAGCAGTTGCGGATCCAGATCGAATGTCTGCTCGGGCAGCTCGCCGGCCTGATAGTTGCCGCTGCGCATGGCTCGCTCGCGCAGCGAGCGCCAGAGCAGCTCGCGTTCGTCCGAACGCACCACCAGGTCATTGATTGTCTTTGCTTTGCACAGGTTGTCGCCAGTAGTATAGAGAAAGGTGATTCGGCGCCAATTGCCTGCCGCGATTGGCGACGGCAGCCGCTCCAGCGGGCCGATCTGAATTTTATAATATTCTTCCCTGGCGCGCGGGTGATCGATCTCATCGCGGAGCAGTTCCGCGCGGGTAGCCAGTTCGTGCCCGCGCACGGCAGCTACGTAATGGATCTGCCAGCGCTCGCTTTCGCCAAACGCCGCCGTCTGGTAGAATGCCAGGTAGTCAACTTCCACGACCTTTGGCGCATAACGCAGCGGAATGCGATACCAGCCCAACAGCCGCGCAATCTCCAGATCGCGTGGATTGGGTAAAATAGCAACAAGAATCAAGGCTGTTTCCGGAGGATATCCTGCCATAACGCCCCTGCCTCTGCAATGTAAGATGGTTAAATTATAGCCCAAGCGTTTGAATAAGCCCACCGGAAGGGTACCCCTTACCCTCGGATGCAACCTTCTGTTGTGACGAACATCTAAAACATGAATCCTTTTCCCGTGATGCCGATAATGGGAGATCTCTATGCCAGACAGGAGAAATCAGCGTAAGACCTCTGCAAGCCGTTCGAGGATACCTTGGGCGCTGATATCGATAGGCGGGCTGATCCTGCTGATCAGCCTGGCACTGATCCTTCGCCCGCCGCCGGATGACGCCATCCACCCGATCCGTCTGGGAAAGAAGATAAGCGACTTCCAACTGCCCGATCTGAACGGCAATCTCGTCCGCCTGAGCGATTTCACCGGGAAAACAGTGCTGATCAATACCTGGGCTACCTGGTGCCCGCCCTGCCGCCAGGAGATGCCCGATTTGATCAGGTTCTATCAGGATAATCAGCATCGGGATTTCATCATCCTGGCGATCAATGCTGGCGAAAGCGCCGACAGAGCCAGGGCTTTTGCAATTGATATAGGAATGCCTTTCCCCGTTCTGCTCGATTCAAATATCAGCATCTCGGAAGGTCTGGGAATCAATGGCTATCCGACTTCCGTTCTAGTAGGCCCGAATGGGGTTATCGAGAAAATCAAGGTTGGCATGTTTCTGCCGGGCGAACTGGAAATAGAAATCGGTCCATATCTGCAAGATTAATCCAGAATACTGCCTAGTGTATCCTGTCGACCTGTCACCAAACGGCAGGAGCGGGTCCTTAACCCGCCCCTGCCCTGTTGATAATCCTTTTGTGATTGGACCGAGGCTCGGGTGGATGTGTACCCGAAAAAGCCTACATCAATCCTACCCGCTCGTTGAATTCGGTGATCAAGGCGTCGATGGCTTCGACCTCACCCTGAAGTTCCGTCCAATAATTCGGATCGTACCACTGCTCCAGGATTTCTTCGTAGGTTTTACCCTGCTGTTCCACCCAGGTGTAGTACTTCAGATTATGCACGCGGCGTCGCTCGCGATAGGATAGTTCCAGCAAGTCATCGGTCGTTTCACCCTGCAAATCGCGGGCGAAGGCTTCAGCAGCATGCGATGCGGTAAATTCGCCAAATTCTCTGCGGTATTCCTCGATTCGGCTGTCGTACAATTCCATGGAATCGGTCAGCACGGTAAGCATGACATCATTTTCACCCATCTCGTAGTACTTTATTGCTTTGATAGCCGAGAGTACGTTGGCGATTCCCGAGAATCCGAGCAGGTTAAGTTTATTCACCAGTTCTTCAGGGACGCCTTTCTTGACCAGGTATTCTTGACCGGCCCGCTCATTGAACAGACGCATGACATTGACTACCGAGTTATCATCAATGGCGGTAACCATATCCGTATTTTTCACGTTATGAATCCACGGGACGTGTTTATCGCCGATGCCCTCGATGCGGTGGGCGCCGAAGCCGTTTTCCAATAAAGTGGGGCACTGTAATGCTTCGCTGGCCACAATAATACTGGTTGGGAATATCTGCTTCATATAGTCACCACAGGCGATAGTCCCAGCTGAGCCGGTGGTCAGCGCCACGCCGCGGAAAGTGTCTCTAGGACCCAGTTCTCGTTTTAATACTTCTTCCATCGCGCGTCCGGTTAATTCATAATGCCAGAGATAGTTGCCGAACTCGTCGAACTGGTTGAAGATCATCAAATCCTCGCCCGACCGGCGTAATTCCCAGCATTTGTCGAAGATTTCTTTGACATTGGATTCAGTCCCCGGGGTGGCGATCACCTCGCCTGCGATCTTTGAGAGCCATTCGAAGCGCTCTTTGCTCATTCCCTCGGGTAGAATTGCGATCGATTGGCAGGCGAGCAAGGCCGAGTCGTACGCCCCGCCGCGGCAGTAATTTCCGGTCGAAGGCCAGACGGCTTTCTGGACAGTCGGATCGAACTGACCGGTCACCAGACGCGGGACCAGGCAGCCAAAGGCCGCACCTACCTTGTGCGCCCCGGTCGGAAACCATTTGCCCACCAGCCCGATGATTCGGGCCGGCACGCCGGTGAGACTGGAGGGGAACTCCAAATAATTGACCCCGCCAAATAAACCGCCGGCCGGCACAGGCTCGTTCTTCCAGGTGATCCTGAAGAGATTACGCGGATGAAGATCCCACAGCCCGATCCCGCGCAACTCTTCCTTGATTTTTGCGGGGATAAGATCAGGATTTTTCATCTGAGCGAAGGTAGGGATGATAATGTTGCGCTCACGAACTCTCTTGATTGCCCGCTCACGCCGATCAGGAAAAACGGTTAAATCGATCTTTGCCATTCTGTGTGCTCCTATTGAATATGGTTGTCTTTTTCAGCAAAATCATCAGGGCTTTGGCTGAGAACGTACAGCGGTCGCCCCTTGACTTCGTCATACACTCTGCCGAGATATTCTCCAAGGATTCCAAGAGAAATCAATTGCACGCCGCCGAGAAACAGCACCGCGATCAGAGTGCTCGCCTGACCAAAGAACATCTGCGAATGGATCGCGCGCAGGATGATCACCACCGGGATGGCAACGATCGCCACGATTGCCGAAATGAAGCCGATGTACGTTGCCAGCTGGAGGGGGAAATATGAGAAGCTGGTAATCGCGTTCAGGGCCAGCTTGAGCATCTTGCGGAACGGGTACTTGGTCACCCCGGCGAAGCGCGGCGCGCGTTTGTAACTCACTCCAATCTGGCGAAAGCCCACCCAGGAAGCCATCCCGCGTAAAAAACGGTGATGCTCGCGCATCTGGTTCATTACATTGACCACCTTGCGGTCGAGCAGGCGGAAATCGCCGGTGTCGAGTGGGATCTTGACATCGGTGATCCGGTAGATCAACCGGTAGAAGGCCGCTGCCGAAAACTTCTTGAACCAGGTTTCCCCCTCGCGCTCAGCACGGACGGCATAAACCACTTCGTAGCCCTCGCGCCACTTGGCAATCAGGTCGAGGATGACTTCGGGCGGGTCCTGCAGGTCGGCGTCGATGATCACCACCGCGTCGCCGCGGGCAAAATCCATTCCGGCGGTCACGGCGATCTGGTGCCCGAAATTACGGGCAAACATCACCGGGCGGACGCGTTTATCCTTCATCGCCAGCTCGCGGATGATCTCCGGGGATTCATCCCGCGAGCCGTCATTGACCAGCACCAGCTCCCAGGGTTCGTGAGTGCTGTCCATCACTTCGCACACCCGCCGGTAGAGCTCAGGCAGGCTCTCTGCTTCATTGTAAATCGGGGCGATGATCGAAAAAATTGGCTTCATTTTGATCACCTTCTTTGGGACTGATTCACAGCATTCTACACGCACTTAAATCCCAAGGTGGGCTTTGAGCGCCTTCATCGTCGGTTCGATAATCGGCGCTTCCGGAACAGCTTTCATCGCCGAGCGGATATCCTTGAGCCCGCTGCCGGTGTTGATCACCAGCACCGGATCATCCGCGGTAATCTTGCCCTGTTTGACTGCCTTCTTCAGCCCGGCGTAGGCTGCCGAACCGGCTGGTTCGGCAAAGATGCCCACCCGTCCCAGGTCAGCGATGCTGGCGATGATTTCCGCGTCGCTGACGGTCAGGTACTCCCCGCCGGTCTGGCGGGCAGCCCGCACAGCCCGCACCCCATCCCGCGGGAGATCGACCGAGATCGAATCGGCAATGGTCGTCGCGACAACCGGCGTGATTTCCTCCGTACCCTTAAAGAATGCGTTCGCTACAGCCGCGGATTCCTCGGATTGGATTCCGTAAATGCGCGGCATCTGCTCCAGCCAGCCGAGAGCCTGCAGGTCTTTGAATCCTTTGTGCAGCCCGGAGATAATGTTCCCGTCGCCGACTGAGACAAACACCGACAGCCTTTCATACTTCCGTCCGAGGTTCAGGATGACCGATTCCCATATCTCGAAAGCGGCCGTCTTCTTGCCTTCGGCCGTAAAGGGATTGAAACCGGTGTTGCGGCAATACCAGCCGAATTCCCTCGCAGCCTGGATGGTGAGGTCGAAAGCCGAGTCGTAATTACCGTCAACCAGAATCACTTGCGCGCCGTAGACCAAAAGCTGAGCAACCTTGGCCGGGGGCGCGGTTTTGGGCGCGAAGATGACCGCTTTCTGCCCGACGGCAGCACACATCCCCGCCAGAGCTGCCCCGGCGTTCCCGGTGGAAGCCGTTACTACCACCTCAGCCGCGATCTGGCGCGCGCGGGCTACCACAACTGCCGAGGCGCGGTCTTTGAAAGAAGCGGTTGGGTTGCGGCCTTCATCTTTAATCCACAAATGCTTAAGACCGAGCTCTTCCGCCAGGCGGGTTGTGAAGTAGGTTGGCGTCCAGCCGGCCAAGCGCAGCGGAGTCCCTTCCCCGCCGGGGTCTTTGACCGGCAGCAAAGGCAAATAACGCCAGAGGGAATAATCAGTGCGCGATATGATATCGTTAACCTGATATTTCTGCTGGATAGCAGTGTAATCCAGGATCACGTCAAGATTTCCCCCGTCTTGCGGACAGGTGTATGTCACCGCGCCCGGAGCATATTCAGTGTTGCAAAGCGAACAACGGTATCCAATGAATTCACTCATGATCTGTAGAATCCTATTCGTTTTCGAAGGGTATGCCGAGCGAAGCCGGCGGAGAGGTGCGCACCGACCGCAGGATTTTGGCCAGCAGCCGCCGGGTCTGCTCCGGCAGGGCGGCCAGCGTTCGGTCAACCCACTCCGCATTTCCTATGTTAACCAACAGCAGAGTGAGGATCATTAGAGGGAAAGGAGCGACCTGCAGCACCTGAGAGGGAATATTGGGCAGCTGCGCCTGCAAGACCAGTCCCAGCCACTGTAAAAAGGCGAATAGATACGCGCCAAAGGCTGCCCGCATCGGATTCCAGCCGCCAAAAATGGTGATCGCCAGGGCGATCCAGCCAATACCGTCCAGCCCAGACTGGATACCCATCCAGCCGCCTTTGATGTTGAGCGAATAGGCCGGCCCCGCCAGGCCCGCTAGCGCTCCACCAATCACTGTATACACATACCGCAGGAGTTTTACGTTTGCGCCGCGGACAAAGGCAGCCGCCGGCCGTTCGCCAATGCCCTGAAGGGTCAGACCCGGGCGAGTACGGAAAATGTACACCCAGGCAACAATGATGAGCAGATAGCTCAGATAGGTCATCAGATCCTGCTGGAAAAACAGGGTTCCGAGCACGGGAATATCCTTCAACCCGGGGATCGACCAGGCGGGGATACGCGGACCCGGGCGGTTGATATACGGTACGCCAAGAAAATAAGCCAGATCTCGGCAGACTAAAGCCAGGACAAAGCCGACAGCTACCTGCGATTGTTTCAAATGGATGCTGCTAAACGCCACAATCAAAGCGACCAGTGCGCCGATCAAAGCGCCAATCAGAAAACCCAGCCAAAGGCTGTCTGACTGGTAAGCTGCCACAAAACCGCCCATCGCCGCCAGGATGATCGTCCCATTCAAAGACAGATTGACGACGCCGGCTCTCTCGGTGAAAGTTTCTCCGATCACAGCAAATAAAATCGGTCCGGCAGCCGAAAGAACGCTTGCCAATCCCGTTAATAACGCAGTTGAATCCATTGCGGCTCCTACGCTTTCTTCAGTATACGCTGACGGGCCCCTTCACTCAACAGGACCATCAGGACGAGAAAGCCCTGAAGAACCCCGGCGAAAGACGAATCCAATTTGTACTGCATCTGTAATTGGATTCCTCCGGTGTTCAACGCGATGAAAAAGAACGCTACTGGAGCCGCCCAGATCGCCTGGTAGTTGACGAGCATCGCCACCAGCAAGCCAAGAAAACCATACCCGCCGGCGATGTTCGGAAGAAGGCGGTGATAAACGCCGGTCACCTGAATGGCGCCTGCCAGGCCAACAAACGCCCCGCAGATGAGAAACGCCAGCAGACTGTATTGCCAGGTGGGCACGCCCAACAGATAAGCTGCCTTCATGTTCTTGCCGACCGCTTTCAGCCGCAGGCCGAAGTAGGTGCCGCGCAGCAGGAAATAGACAATCACAATCACCAGTATGGACAGCCCCAAAGCCCAGGGGCTGATATCCGTTCCTGGCAGGGTAGGCAGCCAGAGCTCCTTACCAAACGGCTGCGTGCCCGACATCGAACCGACGCCAGGGCGCTTCCACGGACCAAAGACGAGGAATATGGTCAGCGCAGTGGCGACAAAATTCAAACCCAAACCGCCAAAGATTTCATTGACGCCGCCGAACGTTTTCAATACACCGGCCAAACCCGCCCAAAGCGCTCCGCCGATGACGCCGGCGAGGATCCCTAAGAATATCGTCACATCTGGCGGCAGGCTGCTGTTCTGGAGAAGGCGCAGAATCCAGGTGGTGAATATTGCTCCCAGGGTCATCTGCCCCTCCACGCCGATGTTCCAGAGACCCGCCGAAAAGGTGATCAATACCCCGGCTGTGGTTAATAACAGCGGCGTCCAGGAGATTAACAGGTTCTCCACATTGTTCAACGAACCAAAGGCGCCCTTGATGATCGCTGCGTATGCTTTGAACGGCGGGGCGCCAACCGCCACCAAGATCAATGTAGATATCAGGAACGCTAAAATCAAGGCGCCAATTTGAAAGCCGGTGTTGACCCAAGCGTTTTTTCTCATGAACTCATCCCTGATATGGTTTCTGGCCAGCCTTTTCCACCAATCAACTGCCCAAGCGTCTCGGAGGTCATTCCCTCGGCATCCAATGGCGGGGTGACTTTACCGCTAAAAAAGACCATCACCCGGTCGCTGTACTGCAGGATCTCTTCAAGGTCAGATGAGATAAACAAGATGGAAGTCCCCTGATTGCAGCGCTCTTTGAGTTTCGACCAGATATATATCGTCGACTCGATGTCCAATCCGCGCGTGGGATGTTCGAGCAACAGTAAGCGCAGCGGGGTTTGCAGCAAGGCCAGCAGAGCCCGCTGCTGATTTCCGCCAGATAATTCCTCAATGCGGCTGGTGGGGGTGCCGCGAATGTTATACTCCTGGATTTTTTGATCAGCCAGTTGGCGGCACGCCTCCCAATTCACGAAAAACCCTTGCGTTTTTTCGGCCAAAACACAGTGTTCCATTAAGTTGAGGCCGCTTGCCAGGCCTTCTTCCAGGCGGGCTGCCGGTAAAAACGCAGCTCCGCAGCGCTTGAACGCATGATAGGAGCGGCCGGTCATATCTCTGTTGTCCAGAATGATCCGCCCGCGTGTGGTCCTCACCAGGCCAGCCACTGACCGCAGAAACAGTCCCTGGCCGCTGCCCTCCATGCCGGCCAGGCCGATCACCTCTCCTGGATATAAATCCAACGAGACGTTTTGAATTTTAAGACGGTAATCTTCGACAGACACATCCCGCAGTGTCAGCAAGGGCTCGCCTCTGCTCTTTAATGGATTACGGCCTTCCTGCGAAATGACTTTCCCGAACATCATTTCCACCAAACGGGCAGTCTGGTACGGAGGCTGCGCCTCGCCAGTCAGGTATCCCTGACGCAAGACCGCAACCCGATGGCACAATCCTTCTACATCCTCCAGTTTATGCGAGACGAACAGGATGGTTTTGCCCTGCTCGGCCAGCAGCTTTAAAGCAGCAAAGAGTTTATGTTTTTGCGATGCGCTGATGCCGGTGGTGGGCTCATCGAAAATCAGAACCCGGGCGCCCAGCCATAACAAACGGAGGATTTCGAGCTGCTGCCGCTCGCCGACAGTGAGCGTGTCGATGTAGGTTTCTGGATCAAGTTGAAAATCAAACTCACCCGCCAGCCTTTTCAAGTCCTTGACTGCAGCTGCGCGGTTGAAAAAGATGCCGCCAGATTGGCCAAGCATGAAATTATCGATGATCCGCATGGGAGGAAAATCCAGCGGATCCTGGTGGAGCATTCCAACACCGTAACGGATGGCGTCCGCGGGGGATTGAATCATGACCTGCTTACCGTCGAGCAGGATTTCCCCAGAATCTGCTCGGATAAACCCGGATAAGATCTTCATTAAGGTGCTCTTACCTGCACCATTTTCACCCAGGATTCCCTGAATCGTCCCGGCTGGGACTTTCAGATTAATGCCAACATTCGCGCGCACCGCGCCAAAGCTTTTATATATATCGCGGAGCTCAACATCCATTCAATCAACCTATCCGTACCCTGCCCCTCACCTCGCAGGAGAGGGGCAGGGTTGTGGGGTTATCAGGAGGGCTGACGCCTCCCGGTCTACGCGCTGACTTTACTGAGCTACGCTCAATCCTTCCATGCCCTCGAGCAATTGCGGCAGGTACCAGACCTGGACATCGGTGGCTACTTCACCTTCTTTCAAGAAGACGGTGCCGTCCTGCAAATTGAGCGGGCCGGTCCACAGATTCAGACCGCCGGCAAGCTCAGCGATAAAGGCGTCCACGTTGGCTGAAGCTTCGGCGCTCAAAGCGTCGCCTTTCACAAAGCCGACCGCGCTGGTGTCCGGATTATTGATATCAGTCCAATCCGGACCGTTCCATTGGAAGTTCGAAGTCCAGGTGCCGTTGATGGCGGACTCGATCGTTGCCTTATACGCAGGACCCCAGTTGAAATAAGGCACGCCCAGGCAGATATCCGGAGCCTGATCGCAGGCGCCCTTATAATCGTACGGGATCGACCAGACAGCCTGGCCGGCATCGTGGAGTCTTTTTGCCTCGGTCATTGCCTCGGTGGTGTCGATACCCGAGATGACCACATCGTAGCCGCTGTTGAAAAAGTCATCCGCGACCTGGGTCGGATCGGAGCTCACACCCGGGATGTAGAACCAGAAGCCGATCCAGGTGACCTTGAATTGCAGGTCAGCCGGATCCTTACCGGCGTAGTTTTCCCAGCAGTATTTGGCGCCCAGGTACGCAGAGGCGACCAGGCGGCGGGTTTCATCATTGATTAACGGGCCAAGATAGCCTATCTTCCCGGTCTGGCTGGTCAGGGCAGCCGCGCAGCCCGCGATCATCTTGCCATATTCCATCCGCCCCATGATATTGACCATGTTGGGTATTTCGGTGTAATCTTTGCCTTCTTTCCAGACCTGATCGCCGGAGGCCATGATCACCGGTACGTCTGGGTTCGCCTGAGCGAAGATGGTGGCCTCATCCTTCATATCATCCGAGTTGAAGATGATCAATTGGGCGCCCTGGTCAACCAGTTGTTCAGCCAGTTGCGATGTGGTTGTGCCAGAATAAGCGGGCGAGCCGGAGTATACATTCTCGAGGTAGATGAACTTTGTCCCGGGAACCTTTTCCTCGACATACAGTGTTGCATCATAGTGGGCTTGGCTCCAGCCGCGGTCGTTTTTCACCCCGACCAGGAGCACACCAACTGTGAATTCTTTCGGTTCAGGCGGAGTGGTGGGCTCAGCCGGGGGTGTGGTCGGTTCTACCGGAGCCGCCGTCGGCTGCTGGACGGCAGTCGGCTGGGGCGCAGGGGTAGGAGTCGCTGCTGGCTTGCAGGCGGCAAGAATCAGCGATGTTAATAGCAGAAAGCTGATCAGAATCCATACGCGTTTCATTTTTCTCCTCCAAAAAAGTGGTAGTGGGTGAATGGGCAACAAAGTGGCCTCCAATTTATTTGATTATTGATCTTCAAAAACCTCCTTTCCGTACCCATCATACGTTATCGAGTTTCTGGTATGTCATGAGCGTTTTGCAACACCGGGCATCCATGGACAGTAAGTTTATTTTACATGAAAGCAGGGTTGGATTCGAATGCGGAATGTACTGATTTCAAGCCGATTATTTACATATGGAGTGTCTGGGGAGAAAAGTAGTTGAGTAAGCGAATAAGCAGCCAGAAATGATCAGCCTCGGATGGGATTCTCAAGGATTTTTTTATCCTTGATCATCCCATCCGAATGCGCAACGGTTTTACGGCACGATCAAAGTGCCTGTTTCACCGCGCAGCGCGCGGCCAATGTTTTCCGGATTGGTAATGATGGCTTTCTTGCCGCCGTTTTCAAGGAACCAGATGATCGCCTGGATCTTGGGCGCCATGGAGCCTTTGGCGAAATGGGTGCCTTCGGCCAGGTATGCCTTGGCTTCGGCCAGGGTCATTTTATCCAGCCACTTCTGGTCGGGTTTGCCGAAGTTGATCGCCACCTTCTCGACTGCGGTAGAAATCACGAACACATCCGCTTTGATCAGGCGCGCAAGCAAGCTCGAGGCGTAATCTTTGTCGATCACCGCCGCCGTCCCGACGATATCACCTTCCTCATTGCGAATCACTGGAATGCCGCCGCCGCCAACCGTAATCACAACGGTGCCGGCGTCGATCAGTTCCCTCACTGCGTCGATTTCGACCACTTCCTGGGGAATGGGCGAGGCGACCACTCGCCGCCAGCCGCGGCCCGAATCCTCCACGACGGTCCAGCCCATTTCTTTTTCACGACGCTTGGCTTCGTGCTCATCCATGAAGCCGCCGATCGGCTTAGACGGGTGTTGGAAAGCCTTATCGTTGCGGTCGACCAGTACCTGGGTGACCACAGTGGCCACCGACTTCTGGATCCCGCGCCGGCGCAGCTCATTTTGCAGATTCTGCTGCAAGGCGTAACCGATAGCGCCCTGCGAATCCGCGCCGCACACGTCCAGCGGAACCTCGTGCATGCCCTCCACCTGATGGGCGATTTCCGAGCGGCGGAGGATGAAACCAACCTGAGGACCATTGCCGTGACCAATCGCGACCTCCCAGCCGTCTTCGATCATATCTGCGATATGGAAGGTGGTCTCTTTCGCGGCCAAGTATTGATCCTCAACCGATTGGTGATTTTTGTCCTTGATCAGCGAGTTTCCACCGATTGCTACAACTGCTACACCTTTACGTGCCATTGTTTTGAGTTCCTCTCCGAATGATTAGGATTAATGTGGGTTATTTTAACCCATAGTTAAAGCCATGACGGCTGATTGTGCGTGCATACGATTTTCGGCCTCATCGTACACAACCGAATGCGGACCGTCGATGACGCCGTCCGTTACCTCAATGTTGCGGTCAGCGGGAAGAGGGTGCATGTAGATCGCATCTTCTTTGGCCAGTTTCATCCGGCGTTCGTCGGTAATCCAGCTCGAATATTTCTTGATGATCTCGGCGCCTTCGTTCGCATCCGGTGTGTGAACCATCGCGCCCCAGGACTTGGCGTAGATAATGTCAGCGTCCTTGAAGGCTTCATCCATGTCGTCGACCACCTCGAAGCCGGTGCCGAACTTGCGCGCCTGCTCCCGGGCGGCATCCATGATATCCGGCATCAGCCGGAACTCAGGCGGATGCGCCAGAACCACGTCCAGGCCGAAGCGAGGCATCTGCAGGATGAGCGACTGAGGCACCGACATGGGCTTCTGGTAGGAGGCAGCATAAGCCCAGGAAACGACCATCTTCTTGCGGCGCAGGTCACGGCCTTTTTTCTCGACAATGGTCATCAAATCCGCCAGACACTGGAAGGGGTGGTAAATATCGCACTGCATGTTGAGCACCGGCACGCGCGAGTACTTTGCCACATCGTTGATGTAGCCGTTGCCCACGCCCCAATCCACGTGGCGGATGGCAATGCCGTCGAAGTAACGCCCGAAGATTTCACCGATCTCCTTGGGGGTGTCGCCGTGGGCGATCTGGGTGGTGCGGCTTTCGATGAAAGCTGCGTGCCCGCCAAGATGGGCCATGCCCGCCTCGAAGGAACCGCGGGTGCGGGTGCTGCTGAAGAAGAACAGCATCGCCAGCATCTTATCGCGCAGGTATGGGGTCAGCTCGTTCAGGGCGCGCTTGCGCTTTAGATCAAAAGCCACATCCAATACGGTTTCGACTTCCTCTTTGGAAAAATCGAGGTCGCCGATCAAATCACGTCCGTGTAAAAAGGTTTGCATCGTTCAACTCCGTTCCGGTTTTTTATAAGTTCCCGCCAGAAAGGGGATCGCCGATCTTTATTCCATCTTCCCCAGCACCAGGGCGATCAATGCCATTCGCATGACAACCCCGTTGTAGGCTTCCTGCCAGTAGCGCGACCAGCGGGTGATATCCACATCGGACGGGATTTCATCCATGCGCGGCAGCGAGTGAAGCAGGATCGCGTCCGACTTGGCCTTGGTCGTCAGCAGCTCGCGGGTGATCTTGTAGTTCGCAGGGGTCATTCCGGCCTCGCCTTTGCGCTCGTCGCGGGCTTTGGTGTAATCCGGCTGTACCACCGGCTCGACCAGGATTACATCTGCATCGCCAATTGCCTGCTCGACGTGATCAACCTCGCGGTAGTTCAGGCTGTACTGCTTCAGCTCTTCCTTGAACTCGGGCAGCAGCGACATTTCAGGCGGTGAAACGAAGGTGATCGGGCAGTCGAACTGGGTTAACGCGTAGGCCAGCGAGTGCATGGTGCGCATGCGCATATCGCCGACCGCCAGCCACTTCAAGCCGTCGAGACGGCCTTTTTCGCGCAGAACAGTGTACAGATCAGTCAGAATCTGGGTCGGGTGCTCGCCCCAGCCGTCGCCGCCGTTGATGATCGGCACCGACGCCCACTTGGCCGCCTCGTGCGGGGCGCCCTGCTGGAAATGACGCATGACGATCACATCGCCGTAAAACTCCAGCATCTTGACCGTGTCCTTGATCGACTCCTGGTACCAGTCGCCCGCGCGGGTCATCTTGGCGTCGGCGAAACCGGTCACGTGACCGCCGAGGCGGTGCATGGCGGCTTCGTGTGCCAGGCGGGTGCGCGTGCTCGGTTGGTAGAACGCGGTCACCAGGGTCTTGTCCTTGCATAAATCGATGTTCTTTCGCTCGCGGGCGATGTCCTCCATCTTGCGGGCGACTTCGAACACATGGTGAAATTCTTGCCTTTCGAAATCTTTGAGAGATAAGATGTCACGACCTGCAAAACTACGCAT
>CAZMCF010000035.1:0-22665 GCA_964564935.1 uncultured Anaerolinea sp.
CTGTAAAGTATGTCCCCGATCAATACACGCGCGGGAGAGGGACCTAGGGTGAGGGTGTGTTGGGCAGATGAATGAATGGAGACAGGCCGGCCGCAGGTGGAGACCGCCACGCCGCCTGACGGCGGCTCGCGATGACACTGTACGCCGCTGAAAGAATGCTTCAACGCTATCTGGCTTTTATACTATAATTTTGGATATATTTTATTAAGATCCATGGGCCATCTTGCGGACACCGAAATGAAGAACTGGCCGCTTGCGGGTGGTGCCATCACACCGGTGTTGAGCAAACTGAGAATCGCCAGGCTCAAGGAACCTTCCGAATGGACATCCTGACTTTAAAAATTCGCGAAGACCTGCGCAAGCACAACCAGGCCATGCGCGCTCATTGGACAGCCCGCTGGCGCTGGCTGCAATTATTGGTGCTGATCTGCGGGCTGCTGATTGCATTCTATTCCCTGCTGCCACCAAGCTGGCCGCTGCAGAAGGCAGTCCATTTGTTTCTGTTTGCCCCTTTGCTGCTCCTGGCCGGCCTGCAGCCGTTCATCCAGGTTTTACCCAGACGTTACCTCCTGACCGGGCTGATCTCGTTCGTCTACGTCGTCCTGGTCCTCGCGGCCGCCGTACTAAACCCGGTGGACAACACCACCTTATTGGTCCTGCCCCGCTGGGCGATCTGGTTCAGCCTTCTCATCCCGCTACTCTCCTGGAGCATCCTGCTCCGGCTGTTTCACACTTCGCCGGCCCAATCGCGCCAGTATAGCTTGAGAGCCAGGCCGCTCATTGTGAATACTGTCATTGGAATTGGCGTGGGCCTGACAGCCGTTCTGCATCTGTATCTGGTCTCTTATTTCATCCCGGGTGTTGAATTTCCGGCGTACCAATACAGCGGCGAGGGATTGTTATGGAGTTTTTGCGTCCTGGCCGGGATTGTGGTGCCGGCAGAGGAGTTGATCTTCCGCGGAGCAGGATTCTCGATCCTCTATGATGAGCTGAACTCACGATTCTCGGATGCGGTCGTGCGCATCACGGCGATCAACCTGCTGGTGTATCTGGTCATTATCGCCAGCAGCCGTGCGGTTCAACCGTTTATGCTCTTTTCCATGCTCTACCGGGCAGGGTTGTCGGCTGTCTGCCTCTTTCTTGTCCTGCGCCGGCGCAGTCTGCTTCCGTGCATAATGGCAAATCTGATCTTTTCACTGGCAACCGGCTGGTTATTTACGCTATGAGCGAGGTGGAATTCACCCAGCAGATCCAGGAAGTCCGCCCGGAACGAAGGGTTGGGCGGAATCTGCCGCTCTACGTCGTATTCATCGCGGTGATCGCCCAGTTGGCGGTTCTGAACGGAATCGAACGCCTGGATCCGGTCGAATACGGCTACATTCGATATTTATCCATCCTCCCGGTAGTCAGCGTGGCATATTTCTACGGGGTGAATTTCGGCCTGTACGCGGCTGCGTTTTTTGGAGTCATATTTTCGGTTGAGATGGTCTGGTTCATCAACCGGTATGGCTACAATGCAACCACCTTCGAGCTGGTTGCGCTGATTCTGGTGCTGGCAATTCTGGCGCTGGTGGTCGGCGACCTGACCAGCTCGCTGTGTCAGCGCACCTCGCTGCGCAAAGCGCTCCATGCGCGCGAGAACCTGATGAGCCGGACCTCTAACCTGGCGGATCTGGCCCGTTACATGATCGAGCAGGCCCGAATATGGATCCCCGCTGAACGGGCGATCCTGATCATCCGCAGCCCGATCAGCGACGAATGGCAGATCTTTACCGCGGATGAGCAGCACTCCATGCGCCGCGACCCCATGCAGGGCGAACCAATCCTGGCGGAATGGCTGTTGGCTCAGTCCGGCGCGGTAATCCTCAATAATCTCGACAGCCCGAATTCACCCTTTATTCTGGAGCACAAGAAGCCTGTCAAGCTCCACTCGCTGATGAGCCGGACGTTATTCCATTCCGATGGGACGGAGATGGGCCGCCTGATTCTGGTGAATAAAGAGGACGGCTACTTCCAACCGGAAGACCTGGAGGCGCTTGGCGACCTGATTGCCGCCGGAGAGGTCGCCATCGAGCAAGCCCGCCAGTATGCCCGCACCGGCTACGATCTCGAGCGGCGGGTCAACCAGCTTGCTACCATTCAACGCACTTCTCAGGAGTTGAACACCACCCTGGACGCAGAGAAAGTGGTCGATTTGACCCTCGAGGTCGCTCTGGATTTGACCCAGGCTGATACCGGCGTCATTTTATTGAATTTCAAGGATTTGATACGCATGCTGCGCGCCCGAGGCGGCGACGCTCAGAGTCTGGACACAGTACGTATGCTGGAAAATGCCCTGGAAAGCGGCTCGCTCAACGACCTCCGCCTCGAGAGCCTGCACCTGCCCATGTTTTTCAATAATTCGCAATCCCAGATGATCTCCTTAATCCGGCACGGCGAGGAGACCCTGGGACTTGTGATCGTAGAAAGCCGCCGCAGGGCCGCATTTGACCAGACTACCCAATGGGTGCTGAATCTGCTGGCCGACCACGCAGCGATCTCGCTGGCGAATGCCCGCCTGTTCCAGGAAATTCAGAAAGAGAAGCAGCATGCCGCGATGGTCATCGAAAGCGTGACCAATGGGCTGGTGACGACCGACCGCAACGGGCGGATCCTTACTGCTAACCCGGCGGCCGAGGAACAAACCGGCTGGAAGGCTGCCGAGATGCTTGGCATGCACATCTGCAAGGTTTTTGGCCTGCAGCCCGAGGAAGAGAAGAAAATCCGTCAGGCAATGGCTGAGGGTCTGGAGCAACAGTGCTCATTTACCCTGGAACCCCTTGAAATTGTCACCCGGCTTGGCGGCCGGCGGATTATCTCGCTGACCGGATCGCCGGTCTACGAGGCTAACCCCGAGCCGTCCGGAATGGTCATCCTGGTGCGCGATCAGACAGAACGGGAAGAGTTCAACCGACTGCAGGAGGAGCTGATCTCGTCCATATCTCATGAAATGCGCACACCGCTGGCCAAAATCAGCTCGATATCCGAGATGATTTCTTCCGGGTTAAGTCAGGAGAAAGCCCGCGAGTATTCGCGCTATCTCGAAATTCTGATCGCCGAAAGCCAGCGTCTGGCCGGTTTTCTCGACAAGATTCTGGATGTGCATAAGCTCGAAACCAGACAGTTCGATATCCAGCTGCGCCCGCTGCCGATTAACTTTATAGTTCAAAGTTTGGTCGAAGAGTGGCGGATCGTTGCCCCCGGCCGGCAGTTCGAGCTGGAAATGCCCGAAATCGAAACCTGGGTCATGGCTGACGAAAACGCGCTTCACTCAGTTTTGAATAATTTGATCGAAAACGCGGTGAAATACGCCAGCCAGGATAGCTCGATCAGGGTGTGTATCGGGATATCGGCGGACCATCAGGCGGAGATCAGCGTTGCTGATCGAGGTCCCGGCATCCCTGCGGAATATCACCAGCGGTTATTCGAGCGCTTCTTTCGCGTCTATGGCGCCGACGCGCAGGTGGTTTATGGCCACGGGATTGGCCTGTATGTCACTAAAATATTAGTGGATGCAATGGGCGGGCGAATTTGGGTGGAGAGCGAGCCTGGTCAGGGCAGCCGGTTTACTTTTACATTACCGATACAGGAGGAACTTACCCATGGCACCTAAAATCATGATCGTGGACGATGATGAAACGATGAACGAGCTGATTCGCGTTAACCTCCAGCCTCGCGGCTATGACATGATCAGCGCTACCAACGGTAAGCGGGCGATCGAATTGGCGCGCGAAATCGAACCGGATTTGATCGTTCTGGACATCATGATGCCCGAAATGGACGGCTATGAGGTCTGCAGGCAATTGCGTGAATTTACTGACGCGCCGGTCCTGTTCCTGACTGCTAAAGGCCGCGAACAGGACCTGGTGCGCGGCTTTGAAGTCGGCGGGGATGATTACGTCCGCAAGCCGTTCAGCCTGCGCGAGCTGGAGGCGCGCATCCAGGCGCTGCTCAAGCGGGCCGTGAAGGTCGACCGCGAGCGGGTGGTGACCCAGTTCAACGACGGCAATCTGCGCATCGACCTGGAAAACGGGCACGTCTACCGAGCCGGGAAGATGGTCCACCTGACCCCGACAGAATACCGCCTGTTGAGCTGCCTAGTGCATAATATGGGCACCGTGCTCACTCACGAGGATCTGCTGCGTAATGCCTGGGGCGAAAATTATACCGACGCGACTGCCAGTCTTTCCCTTTATATCCGCTATCTGCGCGAGAAGATCGAGGACGACCCGAGCATGCCGCGCTATATCATGACGAAATGGGGCATCGGCTACTGGTTTGCCGAACCAGGAACGCCAACTGAACTCAGCGATGATGAAATGGTGGTAGGAGGATAGGATATTCGCCATGGCGAACGAACCCCGCGAACTGAAACGGCTTCTTGGCAGCCTGCGGCAGCAGCACAGCGCAGCCTGGCTGTACGGTGTTCTCGAGCGCCACGATGAACCCGTGCTCATCCTCGACACAAGCTGGCGGCTGCGCTTTTACAATCCAGCAGCCGGCAAGCTGCTCGAGCCTGCCGGAAAAGTTCAACCCGACGCGCGCTTGCGGGCGCTGGGGAAGGGGGGCGATTATGACGTCTGGCTGCAAGGTTCACCGGGGACCTACGAGTTCCAATTCAGCGATACCGAGTGGGAAGGGGGGCCGGCCATGCTGGTTAAGCTGCGCCTGCTGGCTGCCAACGGTGAGCAGCAGGTCCGGCCGGATTCAGCCCCGCTCAGTCTGGCCAGCAGCTGGCAAACCTGGCTGGATCAGGACCGTAAACTGCGCTTTATTTCGCCGAACGTGCTCCAGATCACCGGTTATTCTCCGCAGGAGTTCGAGCAAGCGCCGGATTTACTGATTGCCCTGCTGCACCCCGAAGATCGCAAGATCTACCGGAGCCATATAAAAGAAGATTTCGAAAAAGCGGAAGTACTCTCCCTTGAGCTGCGCCTGACCGACCGCAACGGGGTCATGCGCCACCTTCGCCACGTTTGCCAGCCCTCTTTCGACGAGGAGGGCAACTTTACCGGCCGCTACGGCAGCTTTCAGGACGTCAGCGAGTACGCTCAGGCGGAGATCGAGGCCCGGCGGGTGCAGGCGATCCTCGAAGCAGTCAGCTTTGCCGGGCAGGCGCTGTTTGCCTCAAGCTGGCGCACGGTGTTGACCGATCTGCTCGGCCGGCTTGGCGAGGCGGCCGAAGTCGACCGGGTCAGCCTGCTGGCAAATCTGGAGCGCGAAGGGAGCATGATCATCCGCCGCCAGTACGGCTGGCAAGCCGCGGACCTGGCCCCCGAGCTCAGCGACCAGCCGCTCAAGACCGGGCCGCTCGATGCGACCGGGCTGGGAGAGTGGGAGCCGTTCCTCAGCCGGAATCAGGTCATGCAGGGGCACGTGCGGGATATGCCCGCCCGCCAGCAGGCCATCCTGCGGGCGCGTAACATCCTCTCCACCCTGGCGGTGCCCGTCTTCGCCGGGCCGGAGTGGTGGGGATTCCTCCAGTTTGATTCGCTGCGCAGCGAGCGGGTCTGGTCAGCCAGCGAAGTGGACGCCATCCAGGCATTTGCCAGCGTGCTTGGATCTACCTTCCAGCGCGAGCGTACCGAGGAAGAAATCCGCCAGCTGGTGGAGCAGGAACGGCGGAAAACTGAGATGGCCAACGCGTTACGCGAAGTGAGCCTGGCGCTCAACGCCGTGCTCGATTTCGAAGTGGTGCTCGACCGGCTGCTGCCGCTGGCGGCTGAGGTGATCCCCTTCGACGCTGGAAGCATCCTCTGGCTCGAGGATCGCAACGCCAGGATCGTCCGCCTGCTCAACCGGGCTCAGAGCGGTGGCAAGGTGGTCCGCAATCCGGCGCTGCCGGCAGTCCCCCTTGCCCGTAATCCGCTTCTGCAGCGCATGGAGGAGACCAGGAAGCCGGTCTTTGCAGCCCAGACGGCCTGGTCAGGGGAGTGGAGTAACCTGGAGGGCAGCAGCACTACCCGCTCGTGGGTCGGCGCGCCGATTGTGGTCGAAAACCGGGTTTACGGCTTTTTCTCCCTGGGTCACAACACAGCCGGATTTTATACCCAGGATTATGCCGCCACCCTGGCGGTATTTTCGAACCAGGCGGCGCGGGCCTTGCAAAACGCCCGCCTGTTCGACGACGTTGCTCAAACGCTGATCCACGAGCAGCGCCTGAATGAAATTTCGCAGATCATCAGCAGCTCGCTGGATTTGAACGCAGTGCTGCAAACCATTCTGCAGTTAACCACCCAGCTGGTCAACGCCGACCTGGGCGCCCTGGCTTTGATCAGTTCAGACCGGCAGGAGATGCAATTCAATCACACCTACAACCTGCCCGGACCGCTCAAACGCACTTCTGCGCCCGTTGGGAAGGGGCTGAGCTGGGAAGTGGCTTTGAAAAATGCTTCGCTGCTGGTTGACGACTATCAGCAGCACCCGGCTGCGCTGGAGGAGTGGAAGGAGCTCGGCGTCCGATCGTTCCTTGGGGTCCCTCTGGTTGCCGGCAGCGATACGCTGGGAACGCTCAGCCTTTTCCGAATGGCTCCCGGCCGACCGTTCAGCGACCGCGACCGATTTCTGGCGGAGATGGTCGCCCGACAGGCAGGCATAGCCATCCAGAATGCGCGCCGCTATGAAGAAGCCAAGCATCTCGCCACCCATGATTCGCTGACCGGAGTGTACACCCGCCACCACTTCTTCGAGCTTGCCCACCGCGAGTATGAGCGCTCCTTGCGCTATCAGCGCCCTCTGGCGCTGATCATGCTCGACCTGGACGGGTTGAAACAGATCAACGACGAGTACGGTCACCAGGCCGGCGATCAGGCCCTGCAGGTGCTGGCCCAAATCTGCAAGTCAGCCCTGCGCCAGGTGGACCTGATCGGCCGCTACGGGGGCGATGAATTCATCATCCTACTGCCCGAAACCGAGTTGATGAAGGCGGTTCGGGCGGCGGAGCGGGTACGCGAGCGGGCCAATCAGGCGGTCATCCAGAATCACCAGGGGGCGGTGCGGATTTCCGTCAGCCTGGGGGTAGCGGCGCTGGAAAGCGACGTTGAAAGTTTCGAGGCCCTGGTTGACCGGGCCGACCAGGCTCAGTATGCCGCCAAGGAAAACGGAAAGAACCAGGTGCGCATCTGGGAGGCGCGCCCGCAGGCGGAATCGTAAGCGGGACGGGTGAATTGCCTTTCGCGCCAGGATTTCTGATCTGACGCCGGGGGCTGACTTCGGATGAAAGGGGGTCACTTGCTGCCTGGAATGTCCGCTCTCCAGACCACCGGCCGGGTTTCGACCTGGTTGACCAGCCAGATTTCCGCGCCGGGACCGACGTAGAAGGCGGCGTAGTCCATTTCGACCAGCGGCTGCCAGGTTCCGTCTGACCGGCGGCGAAGGATCCGATCTTCTTCGAAGCTCAACATACTGCCATCTGGAGCGAAGCGAAGAGACTGGCGGGCTAGGGCAGGCAGCTCGCGAATCGGCTGCCAGGTATCCCCCTCCAGGCAGTAGCGGACCTGTTTCAGCGGGCGCCCCTGACCGTCTTCGACGCGCAGCAGCGGGCAGGCCTGCCCCTGCGGACCGAGGACGAACTCCAGGATGTGGCTGTAGCGCTGCGAATCGGGCAAATCCGGTGGCGGGAATTCCTGCCATGACCGGCTGACCGGGTCGAACCGCCACAGCGAGCTGCCTGCAGAAGCCCAGACCAGCCCGTCCGCCCCGGTTTGCAGCGAGAGAATGCAGGCGGAGCGCAGCGGAAAGCCCGAATCCTGCCAGCGGCGACCATCGAAGTAGCGCAGCCCGCCGCCGCCGGCGATTTGATCCCCTCGCCAGTTGCATGAGCCGGCCCAGGCTTCGCCGGTCTCTGCGCTGGTGGCGACGGTCAACGCGCTCTGCACGCCGGCTTTGTAGGGCAGTTCGATCCCGCTGGAGGTTGCCGGATAAATGAACCATCGGCGCCCGTCGAAGCGGCGCACGTCGCTGGCCGTGGCCAGCCAGAGGCTGCCTTCCGCGCCGCTGACGATCTGCGGGCTGGAAACCGGCGTTTCAGGCAGATTTGCGGGCAGCACCCAGCCGTCGGCGCGGCCGTATTCGCGCCAGGTGTTATCCAGCCAGGCGGCGATGACCGCGCCATCCGGCGGCAGCGCCCAGGCCGCTCCGGAGGGATCCAGGCCGAGGCTGCGGCCCCAGTAGCGCGCCGAAGAGGTCTTCAGCGTTTCAGTATCGATGCGGGTCATCCCAAAGGTCCCGGCCAGGACGATTTCTCTTCCATCGGGGAGGACAGAGATCGCAGTCACCAGGCCGGGGGTGATTTCTTCCAGGCGCAGGACGGCTTTAAGCGGACCGGCAGGATTCTGGATGGGTGTGGGGGTGAGAGTGCCATGCGGGGCGGTGGTCGGCGTGCGGGTCGGGACTCTGGTCGAGGTACGAGTCGGCCTTGGCGTCCAGGTGAACGTGGGGGTGACAGTCCGGGTCGGGGTTACGCTGGGTGTGGAAGTGATGCTTGGGGTGAGGGTGGTGGTGGCGGTTTCGGTCGCGGTTGGACGCAGATCGGGGGTGATGGATAAATCCGCGGGCTGGGCCGGGCTGGCGCAGCCGGCCAGCAGGAGGAGGCAGGCGAGAGCAAGGCCGAGCCGCGGGCCGAGCAGCGAACATGGAGAGGGAGAGGGAGAGGGAAAGGAACGCATAGAGATGCAGTAATTGTACATCAAAAGGAGTAAGGCACTGCACTGCGCATAGTCAATATATCCTTCCCAATCGTCCAGCCTGTTGCTTTTAAAAACGTTCTCCTCCCTGGGGAAGCCGGGGAGGAGAAATTCATGGGAAGATGAGATCACAACCAGGCAGCCCTGGCGCCGCCAGCGGCCTATGCCAGGGAGCAATTGGAACAGGTCAGCTTTGCTGGCCGATCATGCCGCGCAGCTGGCTGTGCAGCCCATCGATGTGGGCGCGGGTCTTCTCGACCTGCTCGTAGACCCTCTGGTTGGCGCGGATGCCCTCGCGGAGCAGGTCGAGAGCCGCTTCGCCGCGGGTTTTAGCCAGGCCCGCCTCGACCAGGTCGTCCATGCGGGCGCGCATCTCGGGGTTGACCTGGAGAACCATCAGCCCGGTCAGATCTTCGGCGGCTTTCCCGGCAGCCCGGGCGACGGTCAGCGCGACCTGGCCGGCTTCGCGGAGGAACTGCTCGAAGCTTAACCCGCCCTGGGATTTTTGAGTCTGTTCGTCGGTATTTTGGGTAGAAGTGGATGTCTGCTCGTCCATTGCGCACCTGTTCACTCGGATGATTTGTCAGTTTCAGACGCCTCGGACTTGACCGCCTCGCGCAATTGCGAGCGAAGCCCGGCAATTTGATCCGTGATCTCGCGGATGCGGCCGAAGAGCGCCTGGTTAGACTTGATCCCCTCATTGATCAGCAATGCCGCGGCTTCGGAACGGCTTTTGCACAGCTCGGCCTCGATCAGCATGTCAAGGTGCTCGAGGGTCTCGTCGTTGACGCGCACCATGACCACATTGCCGCGTCCCTGGAGAGCCTCGCCGAGGGTCTGGCCGATATTTTCGACCTGTTTCCAGGCTTTGTTCAGCGGCGGCGTGGTTTTTCCCCTGGGAGCCTCATCCGGATTGGGTTGGGATGGATCCGCAGGCGGGGGATCGTACGCCTGACCGTCGAGGATGGTATTTTCTGGTTCCATAGGTTCATCTTCTCTTTCTTAACGCAAGGCGTTATCTGTAATATGTAATTCAATTACATGTAATAATAGTACATTAAACGGAGTTTGTCAAGGGTGATTCAACGGATTGTACCTCATGCGATTTACCCCTCAGGGTAGGTAAAAGCCAGGGAATCCGCGCGGACGCCGGAATGAATTTCAGAATCTTTCAGAGGAGGGGAATGCTTTAAAATTCAGCCAAGATCATGTACAATTTAGTTGATGTTTGATTACCTGGCATATCATGAAAGGAGAGGACCGTTATGCTGATCGAAAACCGAATGTCACATCCAGTATTGACTATCACGCCAGAGGTGCCGGTGCAGGAAGCGCTGGCGATGATGCGCCGGGACAAAGTACGCCGCTATCCCGTGGTGGATAGGAACGGGAAACTGATTGGTATCGTGACTGATACGGATTTATTGAACGCCTCGCCCTCTGAGGCAACCACGCTGAGCGTCTGGGAGGTGAATTACCTGCTCAGCAAGATCACGGTGGAGCGGGTGATGACCAGGAAAGTGATCACGATCTGCCCGGATTGCACCATCGAGGAAGCCGCGCGGATCATGGCGGACAATAAAATCGGCGGGCTGCCGGTGTTGGACGGCGATAAATTGGTTGGGATCATCACCGAGACGGATCTTTTCAAAGTCTTATTGGAAATGCTGGGGGCGCGCTTGCCTGGCGTCCGGCTGACCGCCGAGATTCATAACCGGCCGGGGGCGCTGCACGAGCTGACCGGCGCGATCAGCGGACTGGGCGGCAACATCGTCGGGATGGGGCATCTCCTCGGAAAATCCGCCGAGACGAATACCTTAATGGTCAAGGTCACCGGGGTTAAATTAGAAGAATTGCAGAAAGCGGTCAAACCGGTGGTAGTGGAGATCGTTGATATTCGCCAGGCTGAATAACACGCAAGTGGTCAGGAAAAAGACCGGAATGGGCGGAGAACCCCGCCCATTCCGGTGGAATTATAGCCTGCGGAGAAGGAGGGAGTGTCAGCAGGGGGGTGAAATGCAATAATTTCGTATAGCCAATATATCTTCAGGCGACAACCACCTGAAATCTTCTCTTCAACAACCACATTGTCAAATCTGGTTTAAACTTCCCTCTGGTTCGTCAGCAGCACCAGCAGATCATCGAAATCGCGGACGACGAAATCGGCCTCCAGGCTGAACGGGCCGGGGCCGTAGGCGCACAGGTAAGCCACCCCCGCCGCCTGAGCAGCCTGCAGATCCAGGTCGCGGTCGCCGATCGCCAGCGCCTGGTCAGGATCCAGACCAAAGCGCTGAATCGCCGCCAGCATCCCCTGCGGATCCGGCTTGCGCGGAAAGCCGTCATCCTGCGTGATCCAGCCGGCGAATAGACTCCGCAGCCCGTGCGCATCGAGCAGCGCTTCCGTCGATGAATGCCCCCGGTGGGTGACAATCACATTATGACCGCCGGTTACCACCGCCCAGGTGCATACCTCGCGCGCGGACGGGAACGGCGGCGAGGTATCCGGCGGGATATCGGCGTACAGTTCGAAAAAAGTCTCCAGAATCTCCCCGGCCGGGAGCCCGGTTCGCGCGCTCAATTGTTCAGCGCAGTGACCGAAGCTGACCCGAGCCAGCGGCATGATCTCCTCGGTCGGCGCATCCGCGCCAAGGCGCCGGAGCGCGGCCTGGAACGCCGCCGAGATGGCCGGGTAAGTATCGAAGAGCGTCCCATCCAGGTCCCAGATCAGGTCTCTGATCATTTCAAGCTTTCCACCTCTCGTTCATGTTTGGTGATCATTTGACGGTCGTCAGAGAGAATCTTACCTGAAAATGGCCATTCGAGGCGTCTGTTTTCCTCACAAGTTATGGTTTAATCAATCCATCTCATCCATGCCAGGAATCTGCCCATGTCCAAGCCGATTCGCGCCATTTTGATTGGGGCAGGGCAGCGCGGGGCCAGGGATTACGCCCCGTTCGCGCTGCGCCACCCCGAGCAACTGCAATTCGTCGCCGTCGCCGAGCCAGCCGCCGCCCGGCGGGAGAGCTTTGCACGCCAGCACAACATCCCGGCTGAGCGCCAGTTCGAGTCCTGGGAGGAATTACTTGCTCTGCCGCCGCTGGGAGAAGCCGCCTTGATCGCCACCCAGGACTGGCAGCACGCCGCGCCGGCCCTGGCAGCCATGCGGACGGGTTATCACCTGCTGCTGGAAAAGCCGATGGCGACCACTGCCGCGGACTGCCGGGCTTTGGTCCAGGCCAGCCGCGAGACCGGCTGCCAGCTGCACATCTGCCATGTGCTGCGCTACACCCGCCACTTCCGTCTGATGCGCGAGCTGATCCAGGGCGGGGCGGTTGGCGAAGTGATCGACGTCGATCACCGCGAGAACGTGGCCTTCTGGCATATGGCTCACGCGTACGTGCGCGGCAACTGGCGCAGCCAGGCCCAGTCCAGCCCGATGATTTTGGCGAAATGCTGCCATGACCTGGACATTCTCCCCTGGGTGCTCGGCGGCCGCCCGGTTCAACTGAGCAGCGGCGGCAATCTGCTCCACTTCCGCGCCGAAAATGCGCCGTACGGCGCGCCGGAACGCTGCACCGACGGCTGCCCGGCTGCGCAGACCTGCCCGTATTACGCCCCTTACCTCTATCTGGAGATGATCCCGTTCTGGGAATCCTTCATCGAAACCGCGCCGCGCGGATTTGCACGCTGGGCTGCCCGCCAGCAAATCGAGCGCCCCCGGCTCCTGCGCCTGCTGGCCGGCTTCTACCCGCCGCTTCGGCAGATCACCGAGTACCGCCAGTGGCCGCTCAGCGTCTTGAGCGACGATCCCAGCCCTGAAAACATCCTGAAAGCGCTCCAAAGCGGGCCGTACGGACGCTGCGTCTATCACTGCGACAACGACGTGGTCGATCACCAGGTGGTGGCGATGGTCTTCGATCACGGGGCGACGGTGACCCTGACCATGCACGGCCACTCCGTTTTTGAGCACCGCTCGACGCGGATCGAAGGCACCCGCGGGCGGCTGACCGCCCAGCTGGGCAACGGCGGGGGCTGGATACGAGTACAGCCGCACCGCGACGGCCGCACCCTGAGCCCGTCGAAGGCTGCTCCTGGATCTGAAAGCCAATTCCCCACGGCTCTTACAACTCCCGCCGGGATCAGGCACATGGCTGGGAAAACCCTGGAATACGATACCAGCCCGCCGGCGGGGGAGGGGCACGGCGGCGGCGATATGCAGTTGATGGCGGATTTCTGCGCCAGCGTGCGCCGCGGCGGCAACCCGCCTGAGGTGCTGGCAGCCGCCGAAGAAGCCCTGCAAAGTCACCTGCTGGCTTTTGCCGCCGAAGAAGCCCGCCTTGAGAAAAAGGTGATCGAACTTCCCCGGTCAGGGGGGTGATCAACGCCCGGCCCAGATGCCCAGACCTTCCTCGCGGGCAAGGCGCTCGGCCTCGGCCAGCATGGCGCTGCAGGCGGTGTCGGGCGGATAGTCGCGCGCGCGGACTAAGCCGCGGCGGACCAGCTCGTAGTTGACGAACAGGTCGTCAACATATACATAGCGGAGCAGGCGCTGGAACTGGTCGGTTTCGGAGGTATCCCGGAAAAGCAGCACTTCCTGCTCCGCGACCAGCAGATAGTTGAGATCGCGGGCCTGCTCGGCCAGAAGACGCTGGTTTTCCGAATCCATTTCGGGGGCGTTGATGCCGATATAGCGCAGGCGCTGCTCCTCGCCGGCGATCTGCACGGCGATGGTATCCCCATCAATGACTTTAACCACCTCCGCGCTGATCGGCGTCTGTCCGGGCGGGATGCATTCCGCCGGAGGATTCTCGGGAGCAGAGATCTCATGACCGGTGCAGGCTGCCAGCAGAATAAAGCCGGCCAGCAGCGCCCATAACCTGCCCGCCGGCAGGCGCGCAGGTTGAGGTTGCGCCTTCATTCGCATCGACTCGGAGGGAACGGGAACCTGGGCTGCGAGAAAACGGCTGGTCAGCAGGGAGAGATCAGCCGATCTGCTCCACCAGGTAACTCTGGATGCCCATCTGAGCGATCTGATCCAGCTGAGCCTCGATCCAGTCGAGGTGTTCTTCCTCGTCGCTCAGGATTGATTCGAGCAGGGCGCGGGTGCCGTTATCGCCCATTTCGACGCACAGGCGAATGCCGCCATTATAGGCTGCGATTGCACCTTCTTCGGCAGCTTTATCGCTGCGCAGTTGATCTTCAACCGTGGCGCCGATGTGCATCGGCAGCAGCTTGCTGACCACCGGCAGGCCTTCCAGGAAGAGAATGCGCGCGATCAGTTTTTCGGCGTGCTTCATTTCGGTGATGGCGCGCTTCTCGATTGCCTCGTGCAGCTCCTGGTAGAGCCAGTTGGCGCACATCTCCGAGTGGACCATGTACTGGTTGATCGCTGTTAATTCGTCTGCCAGCAGACCGTTCAGGGTTTCGATGACTTTTGGTTGACCTTTCATTAATTCCCTCCAGCGATAATGATCAATACCAGTTTAGCTGTAAACCGGGTGGATGTCAAACGCAGCTAACGGCGGGTCGCCTGGCGGCGCCCGGTTCGCTCCAAGAAAATCGTTTTAGCCGGCCGGAGATTGAACGATTTTTCTGGATAGCAGCGCGAGCAGTCCGCCGGCCAGGATCAATGCAGCGCTGCTGAGCAGGTTTTCGCCAAGCAGAATGAAGGATGAATCAGCGGCGCGAATCCAGCCAGCGTAGACTAACACCGGTCCGAGCAGCAATACCGCGCCGACGGCAATCAGGATCCATGCTCCGGTCAGGCTCAGGCCGGCCCGGATGACCGCGCAGATAAACAGAGCTGCCAGCAGGGCAAAAACCAGCTTCGAATCGAGCCAGACCAGAACCCTCGGCCAGATGTTGGCAGTCTCTGAAGTGGACGCCCCCGCCCGGGCGAGAGCGCCGTCCAACAGCAGCGAAAAGCCGATGAGCAAGACGATCAACACATAGGGTAAAACGGGCAGTCGGGTCTCCTTTGTCTCCATGGGATTTTCCTCCTTATCACGCGGGCAGATCGTCATCACAGTTCCGGAAGTTCGGTTGTAATGATTACATCCACCATCTTGATTATACAAATCTGCACCCGAAATGATGAAGTCAATTTGCGCAAAGGTGGAAAAATAAGTCAAGCCCGGCGGTCCGAACCGGGCTTGCTTAGAAGGAGGGAAAGAGAGAGATGATTTTTTGTGTGAAGGCGGGTCATTAACTCAAGCCACATGGGTATCATACGCCGGTTCCTTACCCTGCGCATCCGGCATAAGGATGATTTGGGAGTAGTACTTTTAGCAGAGTTGTGGAAATGTAGGGCGACTGATGGACCCCCACCCTGTCTTCAGATCTCGCTTCGCCCGGCTATTGACATATTCCGCTCCCATGGCGCAACAAAAGGCCGAAGCTTTTGATACGCCTACTTCACCCAGCCTGTTTTCAGAGGAAAAAAAGCGCCAATGATCTACCACAAATGAGGTATCTCAGCCGATTGTCATTTAATTTTGGAACAGAATGCCTTGCCTCATCATTTATATGATAGATCTATAACTTTTTCTAAGGAGAAAATCATGACCCGCACATCCCTCGTTTCCGTTCTTTTTATCGCCAGCCTGCTTCTGACGGGCTGCGCCGCTGGGCGAGCAGGAGTTCTCCCAGCCGTCTCTGCTGCCGGTAATGACGCCACCTCGGCCGTAATCGAGGCAGAAGTCCAAAGCCCATCCACTTCCAGGGCTGAACTGGTCCCTGCCGAGCCGGAAATGGAAAGCGTCGAAGCCAGTGAGCCCATTGCAGTCGATCCCAACAGCCCGCGCGGGGTGGTGGAGGGTTTCTACGGCTGGTACCTGGAAAGCCCTCGAAACGGCGAGAGCATTCTCAGCGAGCGAAGTTACCGCCAAAGCCCATATCTTAGCGACTACCTGATCAGTGTCACCGATGATCTTCTCGACAGTTTTAACAACGGCGCTTACGATCCATTCCTTTGCGCCCAGGATATCCCTAATGAATTGACTGTGGACGGCGTGTTCACCAGCGAAACCGGTTCACGCGTTCTCGTCCGCTCCAACTGGGAAGGCCATTTTCTTACCGTCGGTCTCTACCAGCAGGGAGAAGACTGGCTGATCGACGAGATTCGCTGCCCGGCGTCTCCGGCGGACACAGCCTGGGCATTCTACACCTGGTATCTGGGTTATGCACTGCATCCGCACGGCATGGCAAACGGCGAGATCAGCCGCAACCCCCTGGCGGACAAGGCTTACCGCAGCAGCGGCTTCCTCAGCCAGCGGCTGGTCGACGAGATCGACAGCCTGCTTACCGACCAGGGCGGTTTTAACGGCGATCCAATCCTCGGCGTGCAGACCACCCCTCTGGATTTCTGGGTGGACGCCGGCCCGGGAGATCATGAAGCCACTGTGCGCCTGCAGTTCGGCCCGCAGTCTGCTCGCTACGCCCGGCTGGTGATGGAAACGACCGGATCATCCTGGAAGATCGATCAAATCCATTTTGATGAAATCCCCGCCTTCAATCCCGCCGGCGCCGAGATGGTCGATACATCTGATTGGCAGGAATTGAAAGACGAGCAGCTCGGATTTTCGCTGCGCATCCCGCAGGACTGGGTGAGCGAAGACGCCGATTTATCGGCCAACCCCGCGGACGATACAATGCAACGCTCGATTTATCTACTGCCCGCCGCGGTCGCCAGCAAAATCCAGGCCCAGAGAGCGGCCCCGGATCACTCCATGCCGGCGGTTGTGCCGACCCTGTACCTGGACGTGCAGCGCGCAACCCCCGAGCAGTTGGCCGCCTACTACCCGACCGATTCGCGCGAACGAGTCGAGTGGCAGGGGAAAATCCTGTGGGTCGAACGCGAGCCTGGCGTGGTTCGCTACGTCCTGCAGAGCCCATTGAACCCCGAACTGTGGCTGGTTTTCATCGACCGGGTCAGCGAATTCGCCGGTCGCGAAGCTCAGGCGGCTGATTTAGATAGTGTCTTGTTGCCCATGCTGGCATCCGTCAGCTTCGCCGGCGGGATGTGAGCTGCGATCCCGACTGACCCCTTCGCAACCTACCCCAAATTCGCTTTGATCGAATTTGGGGCTGCGGTTTTTATGCCCCCGAGCGAAGCGAGAAGTGGTGGTGCAGGTGGGGGTTGTGATGAAGAAAGTTCTGGCTTGATGTGTAAACCACCGCGCCGATGCACCGAAACAGATCCTTTGCGGTGGACCGATCTGCTCGGTCTATGGGCTATTACAAATCAAACCGCGTCCATACACGAGTATCGTTAATGGCATACTCAGGTAGGGGCGCAGGGTTGGGCATTCCAGCCGGTTTTCGACCAGGAACCCTGCGCCCCTACCTGAGGCGCCTACTGGGTTGGCTGGCAACATTCTCCCGACCTCCCACATTTTTTTTAAAAATGGGGAAGGTCTGCTGTTAGAGGTCTACGGCTGCAGCGCCGGCCAGGAGCCTGAAGCCAGCTCGGTAACCGACCCATCTGCCAGATGGACCTGGACGATCACCTGGGCGTTGTATTCGCCCTGGCTGACGATCAGGTCAGCCCCATCCGGCGACCAGGCCAGGGTGTATACCTGCTCGAGCTCGGCCAGCTCGCGCGGCTCAACCTCTTCCAACGGCTGGACGAACAGTTTGGTCTTCAGCAGGCTAGGCTCATTCACGTCTCCAAATTCCGAGAAGTAGGCCACCTGGTCGCCCGCGGGCGAGAGGGCCGGCAGGAAGGAGTAACCGTCGCCGTAGTGCGGCGAGATGCGCAGCGCCCCGCTGCCGTCGCGGTTTGCCTTCCAGATCCGCTCCATGCCGGAGGGGGTATAGACCATCGTGTCAAAGACCACGCCCGAGCCGTCCGGCGTCCAGTCATAGTTGCCCAGCTGCTGGTCAAGCGCCTGATAGGCGCCCACTGCGGTGTCGAAATACGCCCACTTCCCGCGGCCTTCCATGAATTCAATTTCTTCAAAGCCGACAACCTGACCGTTGGCCGACCACTGCGGGCGGACCAGGTGCAAGCCGCGCTCGGGTTTGACCAGCTCGGCGGTCTCGTCGCTGTCCGCGTCAACCGTCCAGATGCCCCTGGCCAGGGCGGCGTCGACCCCGCCGCGCGTGACGAAGTAGCCCGGCTCGGTGCTCACTGCATAGGCAATCCGGTGCGCGCCCGGCTGCCAGTCGTAGCCGGCGAGCATAACGTCCTCCAGCAGCGCTTTGGTCTCGCCCGTCGACAGGTTGTAAGCCATCAGGCTGAAGGTGAAGTCCAGACCTTCCGTGATCTGCCTGCCGAACTCGCGGTAGAAGGCCAGCCAGACGCCGTCGGAAGACCAGGCCAGCTGGCTGTAGCGGATCATGCCGACGCCGTCAACGATGATTTCGCCCGTACCGTCGCTGGTGAGCGGCGTTTCGTCCCCACCCGGCAGGTTTTTAAGACGAATGTTCCCGTCGGCTGCTACATAGGCCAGCAGCCGGGAGGGTTCAGGCGTGGGCAGGGCGGTGGGTTCGTCGGTTGGCGCCTCGGTCGGCTGATCGGTCGGCGCAGCCGGCGTGGCGACATCCACAACCGGGGTCGGCGTTCCACCGGAGCTATCGCCGGCGACCAGCGGCGAGCAGCCGGCCAGGACGAGCAACGCGGCCGCGGACAATACAATAACGATTCTCATGAGGCAAGTCTCCTTGATTTGGGTAATATTCCACCAATATTAGTCGTTATTGTAACAATTTTTGTTCCCAAAAATCAAGGAAAGGTTCCGTGAATCCGGCTCAAAATTGCGTATAGTTATCCTGGTTTTTTTCAACCTGCACAGGGCAGGGGAGGGGGCGCAGCTTGAGTCAACCCTGATCGGCGAACATTAAGGCTGCCGGGGCGCGCTGTTTGCCTGATGACCGCGTTCGATCAGATCCTGCACCTTGCGGTGCGTCTCCGCCCGCGCCAGGCCGAGCATCCGGTCGTTAGCCTGCAGGACGACGCTGCCGTTCGGGATGATAAATTCGTCGCCGCGGGCGATCAGCACCACGAGGTAATCGCGCGGCAGTTTGGTCTCGAAGATCGCCTTGCCAGCCAGCGGCGATCCCTCGCGGATGACCGCTTCCTGGAGCAGACCGCGCCAGCCGTACTCCGGGGTCACTTCCAGCGGAAAACGCGGCTCGACCGGAGAAGCATCCTCGACTTTCAGCAGGCGGGCCAGCCTGGGGATCGTCGTTCCCTGAACCAGCACGGAGGATACGACCACGAAGAAGACGATGTTGAAGATCAGCCCGTTCTGATCCAGCCCGGCCAGGCGCGGGTAGGTCGCCAGGATGATCGGCACCGCCCCGCGCAGGCCGACCCAGGCGATGAAATGCTTCTCGCGCGGCCGGTAGCGGAAGGGCAGCAGGCTGATCCACACGCTGAGCGGCCGGGCGATCAGGATCAGCGCCGCCGCAAGAATCAGCCCGGGCGCCGCCAGCGGGATGACCTGGCTGGGGAAGACCAGCAGCCCCAGGGTGAGGAACATGATGATTTGAGCCAGCCAGGCCAGCCCGTCGTAGAAACGCGAAAGGCTGCGTTTGTGGAGAAAATCGGCCCGCCCGAGGGTCAGCCCGATCAGGTAAACCGCCAGAAATCCGGACCCGTTCAGGTAGCTGGTCAGCGCGAAGGCGAAGAGCAGCACGCCAAGGGTCAGCACCGGGTAAAGGCCTTCGTAACCCAGGCGCATGCGGTTGATCAGGTAGAGCAGCAACCTGCCGAAAAGGATGCCGAGAGCGCCGCCGATGACCATCTGCTGGAAAAAGAGCAGGATCAGGCGAAACCAGGGCTGCTCGGGCTGGAGGATGAGCTGGATCAGCCCGACGGTCAGGAAGACCGCCATGGGGTCGTTGCTGCCGGATTCGAATTCCAACAATGAAGCCAGCCGGCCCCTCAGGCGCACGCCCTTGGCCCGCAGCAGGGAGAAAACCGCGGCCGCGTCGGTCGAGGAGGTGATCGCGCCGATCAGCAGGCCTTCCAGCAGGGGGATTCCGAGCACCAGATGAGCGGCGTAACCCAGGGTCAGCGCGGTGAGCAGCACCCCGGCAGTTGCCAGAACCAGCGATTCCCTGATCACCCCGCGGATGCGCTCCCAGTCGGTGTCCAGACCGCCCGAAAAGAGGATCACCGCCAGGGCGAACAGGCCGACGGCCTGGGCGAGGACGGGATCGTCAAAATAGATCCCGCCGACGCCCTCCGAGCCGGCCAGCATGCCGATGACCAGGAAGATCAGCAGGGCCGGCACGCCGAAGCGGTCGGAGAGCTTGCTGGCGACGGCGCTGAGCACCAGCAGGATGGCGGCGTACAGGAAGATGGTCTCGAGGGAGGCGGTCATCGGGTCAGTCGAACGTTCAGGCGCGGAGTACCCGGCCGCTCGAGGCGGGTCAGGATGTCTTATTATGGCTTAAAAGCGGGGACGAACGCAAATGGCCAGGGACAAACCAATCCCTGCGGCCTACTTTTTCTCGGGCGTCTTGCGCACCAGCAGCAGGATGCCGGCGGCCAGCACGACGGCGCCGGCGGCGGTGACGCCCTGCTGAATGTAGCCGAAGCCCGGGTCACCGCCGAGCCCGATCAGGTCGGCGGTGAAGGCCAGAACAATTACCAGGACGCCCGCAATGATCAAGAGGATGCCGGTTCTTTTCTTGGACATGAATCCCTCCGCTACTGAATAAACCGGAAAATCAAGGGCGGCAGTGGAGCATCGGTTGATTGTATGATACCACTTCTGGCAGTTTTTGGAACTATCTCAAATTAGAATACGCCTGGGCGCGGCTGGAACGCCCGCCTCGGGCAGCGCCGGGCCGGTCGGGCGGCTAAAACGGCTTGAAGATCATCAATCCGGTGATGATCACCAGTCCGCCAAAACCGATCAGGGTGAGCAGGACGGGCTGGGAGCGGCTTAGGATCGCGTCGATCTGCGCGGCGTCAAGCTCCTGCCCGCCGGCCGGTTTTGACGAGTAGGAGGAGGGCAGGCCGAGGCCGAGGCGCAGCCGGTTGTACAGCCCGGAACCAAAGACCGACATCAATCCGTAGATCGCCACGAACAAACCCAGCGAGGTCCAGATCCAGCCGGCCTTCCACCAGTGGCCGATGAAGCCGTTGGCGATGCCCGTCGCCAGAATCATCAGCAGGCCGGCCAGCATGATGCCGAGCGAGCCCCTGGAAAGCTCCAGCAGCGAGCGGATTCGGTCGACGCTGCGCTCGCGGCGCAGGGCGAACATCACCGCCGCCGAAACGCCGTGAGCCATGAGGAAGGCGAAGGCGCCGACGATGTGCAAGAAAACCAGCCAACGGTACATAATACTCCTTTTTAGTGATTCCCCCAGTTTCCTGAATGTACCGCCGATCTGGTTGGCAGACCGGGGCAGCCAGGCGCCGTCGCGCCGGCTGGATGGGGTTATAATATGACTATTATAGTCCTAATTGCGGGGAAAAGCAAACCAAGCGCCTGGTAAAGGGCGAGAGATTTAAGAGTAACGTTGAACTTGATTATTCTTTATCTCATGTATTAGATGGATTAGGTTGCGTTTAGTTTGCCGAACTTCCGGAACATTTATTGGAGTTCCAACCAAGATTATTTGAGTTTTACTGTGTAATAATTGGGAGTGGTATTCTAATATCTTATAAGCAAAAGTTGTAAACGGATAACAAATCATAAGAATTGTATTTTTCGTATTGATAAACGAACCATATGCCAGAATTTGATGAAGATCCTTTCGATGTTCCTCATGCAGATATTCTGAACTCTGGTGCATATTGAAAAAATGTGATTTATATTTAGCATCAATAACAATGACAAAATCATTCCCTATCAGTATTACATCTGGTTCTAGATACTTGAGACTCCAATCGGGAGGAGTTGATCCAGAACGAAAAATTTTAGGGTTGTTAACCTGAGAAGTATTTACTTCATTACTTACCAAGGAAAACAGATATTGAATGTATTTCTCATATAATAACGAAATGTCGATCCTCCAACCAGTTACTTCCTTAAAACTATTTGCCAAAAATCCATTTGCCTGTTCTTTAAGCTGTTTTATGATTGGAAAATCAAACTGATGGATTTTAATTTCATGAGTTTCAACTGCCGCAAAACCTGAAAGCTTATTATCAATTGTGCTTAATTGGCGATCGAGTTGTATTCGAATCTGCATTGGCGTATGTGGTGATAGCACTTCTTTTCGGGCCAATTGATACACATACACGATTTCGAAAAATTCTTTGTGTTGTTGAGAAAGAAAATTTTCACGACACGGGAATAATAATTTTCTATACGGGTCATACTCATTTTCGATATATTTGTTCCAAGCAACTTCAGACTTTGGTTCTTTCAACAAATTCAATCGATTTTGAAACCGTACCCAATCATTCGATAATAGCGTTTGATATAGAAGTTGAATAAATTTACTAGCCTGAATGTAGAGGGGAGGTTTTATAGAATTTTTAGATTTCAATGGAATAGAGTAAACAAACTCAGGAGTTATAGTTGATTGAAGTAATGATACAAGTTCACCGTACGAGAATAAATCATCACTTCCTGATGAAAACCGTGGTTTAACAATGAAATCCCCAATCTGTAAGCCATTCATCGGTGAACGCAAGGGAATAGCACCAATAAACTGACTAGAGGAAAAAAATAACGACGCATTTACCCCAGAACCATCTATCCAAGGTTTTACGCCCAAGAATTGGAATAACTCTTTGTTGTATAAAACGAATTTCTGCAAAGTTTCGACAAAATAGCGTCTATCGGCATTTTTAAACCAGTTTTTGATTAAATATTGACCATCAAGCTTGGAAGACCATTCAGTTAGGCTTGGTATCTCGAAAAAAATCGATTTCTCAACATTAGAGGTCAATATTCCCTCCGAGGCGTTCTCTAAAATAATGTGTAGATTCAAGTCACAAGTGCAACTTTGATGGTTGAAAGAGGCAAGCTGGTGT
>CAZMCF010000036.1:0-22257 GCA_964564935.1 uncultured Anaerolinea sp.
TGTTGGCTGCTCCTAAACCATTAATTGTGGCTTGACTTTAATCACAGTTGCTACAATTTTCAATAGAAATAACCGTTTGCAGGGACGCAAGGATGGTTGGAAGGACGCTGCAAAGGTATTTAACCCTGCGCCCATGCGATTGTCGGGAACGAGAACCGTTTGCGGGGGCGCAGGGTTGATTGGAAGAACGCTGCAAGGGTCTATAACCCTGCGTCCCTACGAGTTCAATCGAACACGCGTATAATTGACCCATCCCACCCATCAGGAGACTCCCAATGCTGATCAACGAAACCCTCGTCCGCGAGCAATTCCCCGGGCTGAAATGCGGCGCGATCTTCTTCGACAATCCCGGCGGCACGCAGATCGCCCGCTCGGCGGTCGAGCGCATGACCGAATACCTCTATAAACACAACGCCAACCACGGCGGCGCTTTCGCCACCAGCATCGAATCTGACGCGGTGCTGGAAGAAGCCCATGCTGCCATGGCCGACTTACTCTGCGCCCGCCGCCCGGAAGAGATCGTCTTCGGCAACAATATGACCACGCTGACCCTCCATATCAGCCGCTCGCTGGCCCGTACCTGGCGGCCGGGTGACGAGATCGTTGTCACCCGCCTGGACCACGACGCCAACCATACTCCCTGGGTGCTGGCCGCCGAAGACCGCGGGGTCACAGTCCGCAAGGTCGATTTTCACGTGGAAGACGGCACACTCGATTTGGACGACCTGCGCCGCGCTTTGGAAGGCAAACCGCGGCTGGTGGCGGTCGGTTACGCTTCCAACGCCCTGGGGACGATCAACCCGGTCAAAGAAATCATCGCCATGGCCCACGCCGCCGGCGCTCTGGTCTACGTCGACGCGGTCCAGTATGCCCCGCACGGGGCAATCGACGTCCAGGAACTGGACGCCGATTTCCTGGTCTGCTCTTCGTATAAATTCTTCGGCCCCCATGCCGGCATCCTCTACGGCAAGTACGAGCTGCTGGACGAACTGATCGCTTACAAGGTCCGCCCGGCGCCCGGCACGCCCCCCGGCAAATTCGAGACCGGCACCCAGAATCACGAGGGCATCGCCGGCGTGCTCGGCGCGGTGGAATACCTGGAATGGGTGGGCGAGAGCTTCGGCAGCAGCTACGCGCGGGTCTTCGGGCAGCGCTACAGCGGAAGGCGGCTGCACCTCAAGCAGGCCATGGCAGCCATTCACGCCGCCGAGATGCCGATCAGCCAGGCGCTGCTCGATGTGCTGCTCGAAACGCCCGGCGTGACGATCTACGGACTGATCGATTCCGCGAGGATGGACGAGCGCGTACCGACCTACGCCTTCCGGTTGCAGGGCTGGCATCCGCGCCAGGTGGCCGAAGCCCTGGCAAAGGAAGATATCTTCGTCTGGGACGGAAACTACTACGCCCTCTCGGTCACCGAGCGGCTGGGATTGGAGGGTAGCGGCGGGATGGTGCGGGTAGGACCGGTGCATTACAACACGGTCGAAGAGGTATGGAAGTTCGGCGAGGCGCTGCGCAGGCTGGCGGCGAAAACGCCCTGAACGCTGATTGTCCATCCCAAGCGTATTTGTCAGGTGCGTTCCCATGCGGAACGCACCGTTTATTTATTGTAAATGTCAATGCATCTCACCCCCCTTTGGATGGGTGCTTTATCGAATTGGCTTTCAGCCAGGCGGCAATAGCTTCAAGTGTGTGTGCCGACTGGGCGACTTCGATCGTAAATTGCTCTAACTCATCGTTGGACACCATTAAAGCATAGCCATTTGTGTGCAGAAAGAGCGCGGCGGCGGCGATTCCCGCCCGTTTATTCCCATCAACGAATGGATGATTATTGATCAGCGAGTCCAATAAAGCAGCCGCCTTGGTAAACAGATCTGGATATAGGTCCTTACCGCTGAAGCTGGCTTGCGGTCTTCCAACTGCCGAAAGGAGCATATTCAGGTCGCGGATACCGCCGCTTCCTCCGGTCTCGGCTACCAGACGCGCATGGATAAACAGGATTTGTTCAGCGGTCAGGTATTTCACGCCTTAGCCAGGGATTCCAATGCTGGGCGGTATTGCTCGATGAACTCGGAAACCTGGCGTGCGAATTCTTCATCTACGCCTGCCACGGCGAAGGGCTTAACCGGGGATATCACAATCTGGTGTTTCTCCCGATCCAGGTCAAGGGATACCTCGGACCCTTCGGCGATACCGAGAATATCCAATGCGTCCTTTGGAAGCGAAACCACCATACTGTTTCCGGTCTTAAAAACTTTCCTTAACATCTCATGCTCCTTGCTGGTGTAATTACACTGTAAGTATATCACATCGCCGGGTTGCCGAAAATCCCCATAAAAAACTTTGAACCCATTGACAGCCAGCCCGTGCTGCCACAATTGGATAGGCGACAAACGCCTAAAGACGGCAAATGCCCTTTATTCCCGCAGCTATCGGCGGGGCAGGTTCAGCCTTGAAAATTTCGCAACTCCGGAGGATGATCTCGCCGCAGCTAACTATCCATCCTTCGCCGTCCGGGTGATCGCCCCAAAGTAAACCCCAACAAGCACCAGCGCCCCGCCGACGAACAGCCCGTTGGTCAACGGTTCGCCGAGCAGCCAGGCTGCCAGGGCGATGGAAAGAATCGGGCTCAATACAACCTGAAATGACACGGCAGACGCCGTCCAGCGCTTGAGAACAAACAGAAGAATGGCGAACAGCAATACAGAGCCGGGCAGGATCAGATAGATCTGCGCCAGCCAGGCGCTGGCGATTTGCGGCAGCACCGGCCTCTCGCCGGTCAAAATCGATAGGCTGAGCTGAATCAATGTACCGGTTATCATCGCCACTGCGTTCATTGGGGCGATGTGTACCAGCGGAAATTTCTTTATCAGAACCGAAGCGAGGGAAATGCTGACGACCATACCCAGCATCGCCAACAGGTTTGCTGGCGGAACATCCAATCCAATCTGCTCCCTGTAAATGAACAGAATGCCGGCCAGGACGATAAATGAACCCAGGATGCTTCTCCACTGAAGCCGCTCAAGGCGCGCAATATAAGCGAATAAGATGGTAAACATCGGCACAGCGGCGAAGAGTACTGAGCCCAACCCGGCGGATAGTTCACGCAGGGCAAAATATCCCAGCGCGAATGAGATCCCAAACTGCAATCCGCCGTAGATCAGCGCGCCGACCAGCGCCCTGCCGCGCGGCATTGGCAGGCGCTTGACCAGCGCATAAGCGAAGAAGATCAGAGAGGCAGCGCCAAAACGGGTGCCGGCGCCCCAGAAGGAAGGCATCTGCACGGTGATGAAGCGCACCGCCACGAAATTACCTGCAGCGATGACCACCAGGGCGGCAAATGCGAGGAGGGTAATGGCGTCGATCTGCGGGCGTTCCATAACTGGCGCACCGGCCTTTTCTGCAGTTGCGGGCATGGGTACAGAAAGATGATCTTCCATTCACTTTTCCTTTTTGGAGAGCGTACAACAATAAAAAATCTTGAATCCACTGCAGATTACGAAGCAGGCATGAATGGATTCAAGGTGACAGTGGAGACAATAAATATATATGGATAATATATATCTAATTTATCTTGATGTCAAATAGTTTTAGCTGATGTCAACGGCGTTCAGATTTTAAACGCACCCTGCATCTTCTCGAAAATGATCGTATAGGATAAGAAGTTTCCACTTTTCTTCCGCAGCCGAAATCCAGCTCCCTCTGCCAGGCGGATGAGCGTGCGCGCCCGGGGATAATCCGGATCGAAGAGCAGCTCGCTGAACGCCAGCGTTCCGCCGGACCGCAGCACACGGTGGAATTCGGCCAGAGCCCATTCCGGCTCGGGGATCTCGCCGATCACAGAAAGCATATAAACCGCGTCGAAATCGTCATCCTCGAAGGGCAGCTCGTACACGCTGGCGACTTTTACTTCGATGTTTGTCACGCCCTCAGCCCGCGCGCGCTGGTGGACGCGCTCGATCATCCTGGGCTCGATGTCGACCGCGATCACCTTGCCCGCCGCGCCCACTCGCCGGGCGGTTTCGAGCGTGTACCTGCCGTTGCCCGGCCCGACCTCGAGCGCCGTCATTCCCGGCTCGATCCCATGCCGCATGGGCATCTCCGCCGGCGGCTGGATACGTCGCCGCAGCGGGTTGTCGATCAGATTTGCCAGGAACTCGGGGATAGGAAACTTGTGGAAATGACGAATGATACGGATCGCGGTGTGCAGGCTGTGGACCGCCAGGATGATCCCAAGGAAAATTATGAAAACCATTTTTACGGCTGCCATCGTCGCTTCGGGTCTTCCTCTCCAGCCGGTAAGGGGCTCAAGAAGCGGTCAGCGTCTTGCGATACTCGTCATATTGCTGAACCCGCTTCATCCCAACCCGCTCGTAGAACTCGTATGCCTTCGGATTGTTGGATTCAACCGCCAGCCCGACCCGCTTATGACCGCGCCGCTGGAAGAAGCCAAAGACATGCTGAAGCAGCGCCGCGCCGAGGCCCCTGCGCCGCCACGCCGGGGCCACCCCTAACTGCCGCACCCAGACGTATTGCGGGTAATCGAAGCACAGAACCGCCCCAACCAGCTCACCGTCGTTATAAGCCAGGAACCATAGTTCAGGATCGAAATTGGAAGCGCCCATCATCAAATCCCGCCAGCGCTCGAAGGTCGGCGGGGTGCGTCCCGGCCAGTCGAAGGCGGTCTGGATGAAATCGTAGATCAGCTCGTCGTCCTGCCCGGGGACGGCGTTGCGCAGAGTGATCCCCTCCGGCCAGGCCGGTTCGGGCGGAGGTTCCGGGATGTCGATGCGCATGCCGAAGTGGTACTTGAGCAACTCATAGCCGCGCATTTCGATGACCTGCCTTACCCTTTGAAAAACGTGAGGGATATAGAGGGTCGCTGAGCCTTCTCCCGCCTCCGGGTCGAGCTGCTCGCGGCAGCGGCCTTCGCACAGCTCCAGCAGATGGGTGGTGAGGCGATTGGATTCCAGGCCGGGATGCGTGTACACATCCACCCTGAATTGCTGCTCAAAGTGGGATACCGACGCATATCCAATTAACTCCCCCGAATGGGAATATGCCAGCCAGGCATCCTGGTCGAGAGTGATATCTGACCATTCGTCCAGCAGGCTGTCCAGGTCATAGTCTGGTTCGCCGTAAGCGGCATTATCGCAAGCGAGAATCAGGTCGAGCACCGCCAGCGAGTCGCTCAGGCTGGGGCGGCGGGTTTTAATTTCTGCTGGTTCGCTGTCCATGTTCACGCCCGCGGGGTAGATTGTTTTCCTGGGAAGGGGTTCACTTTATAGTGCTGTCATCATATCATGGGATTGAGAAATCTTCCCGATCGATCAGGCGCCTACCAGACGATCGAATTCTTCGATCGTCACCGCGGGGGATGTGGTGAAAGCGACCCCGAGCAATTTCGCCAGCTCAACCGAAGCCTTCATGGCTTCATTGACCCCTGGAAAGTCGACGATCAGAATGATGTCCGTCTGCCCCAGAAGGGCATAGGCGCTCTTGATCTCTCCGCCAAGGTCAGAGATGATCGATGAGGCGTTCTCTGTTCGTTTGCGGCTCATTCCCCGGACGGAATCCATCGTATATTTGCCGAACATGATAAAAGTGGACATGATCTGCTCCTTTCCAGGTGACTGTACTAAAGCCGCCTCATGGCGAGCGGAACTGCCAATGTCGATCAGGTGGAGTCTGTTTTCGGTATCCTGACCGGCTTTGTCGGCTGATATTTTCATTATAGGAAGAGCAGGTTGACTATACAAGGCCGGGCTTTCCCCGTGGATCCAGATTTTTCCGAGGAGGTTGCCATTTTCGGGCTGATTACGGCAGTGAACCACCCAAAATTCCTTTCCCCCGCCGGTTTGGCGGTGATTGATTTTCCCACCAAGATCAGGTATCCTTGAATGAAGAATATCAAGGGAATCACCGGCTCATGCAAGCCGACCGCCGCTGCCCTTATCGGTACCCAGGCAGGATGTCGATGTCTCTCCAAAAGACAGATTCACAGGCACGGATCTTCTGCGCCAGGGTGCTGCCGTCCCTCTTCCACGGTACCCCGGAGCAGTTCCTTGGTTTACTGCATCGCGACGGGAACAAATTCCTGCGTTTCTATTGGGACCTGGCCGGCAAGGACCTTCCAGATCAACTACGCAGCGACGCCTTTGGCTTAAACTATGTCATGCGCGCCCCGTCACAGTTCACCGTCATCGCCCTGATCAGCCTGCCCGAACCGCAGAACGAAGGGGACACGCACTACATGGCCCTGATCTACCGCCCGAATCGGCGTCTGTTTTTTGTCAGCGACATGACAAAGATCATCAGCCTGGAGAAAACATTGCCCGGCGATCCCACCAGCCCGGCGACCCGGATGGTCGAGATCTCCCGCCGATTGGAACGCGAAACTCTGCGGACCGCCCCTGTCGAGCCGCGTCTGGAGGAGTTCTACCAGGCGGTGCTCAAAGAATTGGATTGAACATTCCGCCGGATGAGAGGCGGAGAAAGGGGCCAGCTCGAAAATTGGCGCCGGCTCCCCTCAAATTTACGGCATCACCAGCTCTTCGAAGACCACCCCCTGCTCTTTGATCGCCAGGACCACTGCGGGCTTGATCGGATTGTGCTGCCCGTCGAAATACAGCCTTCCGGTCACGCCATGGAAAGTGATCCGCTCTAATGCAGCCCGGACGTCCTCCGGGTTGGTGGAGTTTGCTTCAACAATCGCATTCAGCAGCAAGTTGGTCGCGTCATAAGCCAGGGCAGCGATCGAATCCGGAACCAGCGGATCGCCGCTGTCGGTGTGATACATCTCTCCATAAAGGGCGCGAAAATCAACCACCTCAGGCCGCGGATCGAAGGTCCAATAGTGCGTCGTGAAGAAGCTTCCGATCGTCTTTTTCAAGTCGAGCTCGGGAGAATCCCACCCATCTGCTCCAATTACCGAGGTTGAAATTCCACGCTCCCTTGCCTGCCCGACGAATTGATTGGCCACCGGATAATAAACCGGCAGGTAGATGAGATCCGCTTGTTCGGCCTTGATTGCATCCAGGATCGGCTGAAAATTTTCGGTGCCGGGGGCATAGCTCATCGTGCGGACCTGTTCGCCGCCAAGTTCTTTGAAGTGGGCCGAGAAGCTCTCCATGAGCTGCGTCTCGTAGGCATTCCCTTCCTGATAGACAACGACCATCCGCCTTGCGCCCATGGTATGGTATGCAAACCTGGCCGCGACCAGGCCTTGAAACGGGTCGACCAGGCAGGCGCGGAAGGTAAAGGGACGGGTTTCGCCGTTTTCACGCAGGGTCACAGCGGGATTGGTGGCCGCAGTCACAACCTGAACCACACCCCGCTCGTTGGCAAACTCTGCCTCGGGTATGGCGGCCTCAGAGCAGACGCCCCCGATCAGGAAATCAACCCTTTCCTTATCGATGAGCTCTGCAACTGCCCGGGCGCCGCCGTCATGTGTGCACTGGTCATCTATAAAGATCGCTTCGATGCGCAGGCCCAGCGCGCCGCCGCGCTGTTTCCATTGTTCGACTGCCAGTTGGACGCCATTTTCAGTGGAAACCCCGTACTGTTGTACGTTTCCGCTGAGAGGCGCAAGGACGCCGATTTTAAGAACGCCCTGGAACTGCTCCACGACAGGTTGCATTGTGGGTTCCGGTCTTGCGGTAGGAACAGGCGTGACCGGCGCCAGGGTCGGCAAAGGGGTAGGCAGGATTTCTTTCGGTTGATTGAACAAATCAGCTAAAAAAACCGCTGCAGCGATGACCGCCAGAACGGGCAGGAATATCCACCATTTCCTCCCCGGCTTGATCTCCGCTGCTGGCAGCGGTACCTCGGCTTTGCCCGCACCGGGTTCTGCCTGTGCCGGGGGAGGAGATGGGGATGCCGGTGCGGCCGCTGTCTGCTTCGGCTGCTTATCGAAGATCACGGTCGGTCCTGGTTCTGCGCCTGCAGGTTTGGAAACTGCTGCGGAAGACACCTCGGCGCCGGCCTTTGGGACGTCCGGGCGCCACTCAGCGGCAATGGTGGTGGACGGTGCATCCTCGACAGGCGGCCTGAGCAGGTTTTCCAAGGCTTTGATCATCTCGCCCATAGATGCGTAGCGGAACTCGGGCTGCTTGGCCAGCGCCTTGAACAGCACCCGCTCGACCTCGACCGGCAGATCGGGGACAATCTCGCGCGGGCCGGGCAGCGGGTCGTGGATCTGTTTGATCAGCACTGCAGTGGGCGTGTCGGCCGTATAGGGCTTGCGCCCGGTCAGCATCTCGTAGAGCACCACCCCCAGGGCGTAGACGTCGGTGCGCGCATCGACCGGCTGGGCCAAGCCCTGCTCGGGCGCCATGTATTCGGGCGTACCGATCCCCGTCCCGGTTCGTGTGATTGCCTGGGCTTCGCCCTGATCGAGGATCTTAGCGATCCCAAAATCGGTCAACAGCGGCTCGCCCCCCTCGGTGATCAGGACGTTGGATGGTTTGATATCGCGGTGAAGGACATTCCGCTGGTGGGCGTATTCAAGGGCGCGCGCTATCGGTAGAAGAAGCTCTACGGCTTTTTTCCACGGTAAGGGTTTACCAATCATGGCTTTCAACGTGCCGCCGGGAATGTACTCCATTACCAGGTAGGGCGTATCCTCGTGCTCGCCGTAGTCGTAGATCTTGACAATGTGAAAGTGGGAGAGTCGCGCCAGGGCTTTGGCTTCGCGCTCGAAACGCCTGTAAAGCTGCTCGAGCACCGCCTCGCCGAACAGCTCAGTGCGCAGGAATTTGATCGCCACCTCGCGCTCCAGGCGTGTATCGTAGGCCTTGTAGACCACGGCCATACCGCCCTCACCCAGCGGCTCGAGGATGTGATACCGCCCGATCGAATCTCCGGGAGATATTTTCATTTTTTCCGCCCCTCGTGCAGAAAGATTCGAAATGGCGCCCCGGCCATTCAGGTTTAAGAGGCGAAATTGCCCTGCGTATACAATAGCCGATTTCGGTTGGTTGTACAAGCACGGGATGAGAAATGATCTGGATTGTCTTGCATGCAGTTTCTTCCAAATCACTGATCCGAATTGGAATATAGACTATGAGGATAATCATTAGCGATTGAGCTGTTTGACCCCAGTTTTGCTATACTGAAAAATAATGCGCCTTCGTTTATTCCACCTGAGTTCTGATGAATTTTAAACCTGCCTGGATCGCCCTCTTCCTGCTTTCTGCCGCGGCGCTGACTTTCGAGATCAACCTCACCCGCCTGTTCTCGGTCGCGCAGTTCTATCACTTCGCCTTCATGATCGTCAGCATCGCCCTGCTCGGCTCCGGCGCCAGCGGCACTGCGTTGACCCTCTTTCCCGCCCTGCTGCGCGGCGATCCGCGCCGGCGGCTGGCCCAGTTTTCTCTGGCGGCCGGGGTCAGCATGCTTCTGGCCTACCTGCTGACCGACTGGCTGCCGTTCGACTCCTTCAGCATGCTGGTCGACCGCCGTCAGATTGCGATCCTCGCCCTGCACTACCTGGCTCTGGCGGCGCCGTTCTTCTTCAGCGGGATTGCCCTCGCCTGGCTGCTGGCCGCATCACCCGCCGTGGCCGGGACAACTTACGCGGTCAACCTGCTCGGCTCGGCAGGTGGCTGCGTCCTGGCCCTGCTCGCCCCGCCTTACCTGGGCGGCGAAGGCCTGGTGACCCTCAGCGCCGGGCTGGCTGCGCTGGCAGCCGCATTCGCCTTGATCCCCGCCAGACCGGTCAGGCTCCTTCCCGTTTTGGGCTCCGCCGCGCTCCTCTTGATTGCGCTGGGCGATATCTCACTGCGCCTGATCGGAAGCGCAGGCCTGCTCGTGTTTGAGCTGCGCATCTCGCCTTATAAAAGCCTTTCCTACGCGCTTCAGGCGCCGGGGGCTGAGGTGATTTTCCGCCGCTGGAACGCTTTCTCGCGTGTCGATGTGGTCCGCAGCCAGGGGATCCACTCGCTGCCGGGGTTGAGCTACCGCTACCTGCAGCCCCTGCCGGTCATGGACGGTCTGCTGGTGGACGGCGACGACCTCAGCGTGATCCCCCGGCTGGAAACTGACCCGGCCTTCACGGCCTACCTGCCGGGAGCGCTGGCCTTCCAGCTCCGCCCGGAAGCGAAGACCTTGATCCTCGGGGCGCGCGGCGGGTTGGATATTCTGACCGCTCTCAGCCAGAGCAAGGGAGCGTTGACTGCAGTGGAGGTCAACCCGTTGATCGTTGCGGCAGCCCCGCTATATGCTCACCCGCGAGTCGAGACGCGGATCGAATCGGAGCGAAGCTTCCTCCAGCGCAGCCAGGAGCGCTTCGATGTGATCATCCTCTCGCTGAACTCGTCATACCACCCGGTCCAATCGGGGGCCTACACGCTTGCGGAAGACTACCGCTACACGCGCGAATTCTTCCGGTCGATGCTGGCTCACCTGAATCCTGGCGGGCTGCTGGTCGCCACGCGCTGGCTGCAGGATCCGCCGAGTGAAGACCTGCGCCTGCTGGCTCTGGCAGCAAGCGCGGTCGAGGAGGCTGGCGGCGACCCGCGCCAGCAGGTCGCCGCTATCCGCGGCTACAACACAGCCACAGTTTTTATTCGTAATGGAGCATTTTCCCCGGAGGAGCTGGCTCAAATCCGCGCGTTTACCTCCCAGCTGGCATTCGACCTGAGCTACCTGCCCGGAATCCGCGCCGAGGACACCAACCAGTACAACATCCTGGCTGAATCGACGTATTATCAGACCTATCTACGCCTGCTCGAGGCCGGTTCGGCGGAGGAATTCTACGCGGATTACCCCTACGACATCCGCCCGCCGAGCGACGACCGGCCCTTCTTCGGCCACTATTTCAAGTGGGCCCAGGCGCCGCAGATCATCGCCGGGTTTGGCCGGTCGTGGCAGCCCTTTGGCGGGGCGGGATACTTCGTCATCCTGGCTCTGTTCCTGCTGGCGCTGCTGCTTGCCAGCGGGCTGATTCTACTGCCGGTCATCCTGCGCCAAAAAAGGCCAGCCGGACCGAACGGCTCGCCCTATCTTCTGCGCAACCTGATCTATTTCGGCCTGCTTGGCCTGGCGTTCATGATGGTCGAAATTCCATTACTGCAGCGCTTTATCCTCTACCTCGGCCAGCCGGCTTACGCGGTTGCCGCGGTGCTGTTCTCGCTGCTGCTCTTCTCCGGCATCGGCAGCCGGCTGAGCGAGCGCATCCCGCTCCGCGCCGGGCTTGGCGGGCTGGTGATCCTGATTCTGGTCGCTCCTCTGTTGCTGCCGGTCCTTTTCGATGCCACCCTGGGCTGGCCGCTGGCAGCCCGCTTGGCGGCGACCGCCCTGGCCCTGGCTCCGCTCGGCTTTCTCATGGGCGTTCCCTTCCCCAGCGGCATCCGCCTGCTGGCTGCAGGTCAGGCGCAGGGGGGAGAATCGGGCTCGCCCGGCTCGATTCCATGGGTCTGGGCGGTGAACGGAGCCGCCTCGGTCATCGCGCCGATCCTGGCGGCGCTGCTGGCGCTCTCGCTCGGTTTCAATGCCGTGCTGCGCCTGGGCGGGCTGTGTTACCTCGGCGCGCTGATCACGGCGTGGCTGTCGCTCCGCCCTCGCTCTGCTTGATCCCCTCGCCGGTGAAGGGCACGAAGCCTACCCCGCCAAGGTTGTAGCCGACTAATTCCCCTTCCTCGTAGACGAATTTCCACAGGCTCTGATACCAGCCGGGAGGACCGATCGGGATGACCAGTCTCCCGTCCGGCTTCAGCTGTTCGACCAGCGGGGCGGGCAGGTGATCGGGAGCGGCCGTTACGATGATCGCGTCAAAGGGCGCTTCTTCGGGCCAGCCGTAATAACCGTCGCCCTGGCGGACGTGGATTTCTTCATAGCCAAGTTCTTTCAGCCTGGCCGCGGCGCTCTCGGCCAGCTCCGGCACGATTTCAATGGTATAGACTTCGATATCACCCAGCTCAGCCAGGACTGCGGCCTGGTAGCCGGAGCCGGTGCCGATCTCGAGGACCTTGTCGCCGGGCTCCAGCTCGAGCAGCTCGGTCATCCAGGCGACGATGAAAGGCTGCGAGATGGTCTGCCCGTAACCGATCGGCAGAGCGTGATTGACATAGGCCATGTCGATGTATTCGGGCAGCACAAAGCGGTGGCGGGGGACGCTCTGCATGGCGCGCAGCACGTCCTCATCCGTGATGCCCTGGATCATGATCTCCTTGATCAGCGCCTGGCGTTCGTAGTAGTACTCGTTGACTTCATCTGCGGCTGTGGTCGGCGCAGACGGGGTGGGTGTTGCTGAGGGTCGGGCCATGCGGGCGCAGGCCGCCAGCAGGGCCGGCAGCAGGAGAAGGTAGATCAATTTATTCCGCATCCGCCTTCCTCCGAGTTAATTCAATTTATTTATAACCGATTCCGGCATGAAAATGGACTGGGAATCTGCAGACCCCAGGGTGAGGGCATGTTGGGAAGTGGGATGAATGAATGGAGACAGGCCGGTCCAGGTGGAGGTCGCTTCGGTCGCAAAGTGCGCTCCCTCGCGATGACACTGGGGAGGGAGGGGATCGCTTCGGCCGCCAACCAGGTGTCATGGCAAGGAGTGCAGCGGCGGCGGCTGAAGGGTATACAAGGTCTGTAGGGGCGCAGGGGATCATGAAAACACCGATGTCTGGAAGGCTTCCCCTGCGCCCCTACGGGTGGACGGCGGTATCTCTGCCCGTAGCTGCGACGAACCACTCCCCCGGCCAGGGTGGAGATCGCCGCGACGCCTGACGGCGGCTCGCGATGACACTGGGGAGGGAGGGGATCGCTTCGGTCGCAATGCCCTTTGAAATAGCAATGTTGGGTTCAGGTCGCTCAGGCGCTGGTCGGCTGGATACCTTCCCATCCGAATCCCAACCGAACCTCATCCGTACTCCAATTCGATGACCTCCTCGCAATACGGCGTGTACGGGCGGATGGCCGTGTAGTCCCGCCTGAACCTCAGGCCCGGATGGATGCGGGTGAACAACTCCTGCACCGGCCGCTCATAGACCAGCCGGCATACCTGGCGGGTATCCAGGCCAAAGTGCTGGCAGGCGACCAGGGTGGGGCAGGGATTCCACCAGCGGGTGACCCACCTGCCTGGCGTTGCGCTGACGATTTCCCCGTCGCGTGGAGCCGAAGCGCCGAGGTAGGTTTCGTAGAAAACCCAGTAGGCATCCCGACACGGGTCTCCGCAGGTGGCGAAGGTGGATTGATATTGCTGCCACCAGCCGAGCCGGCGCTGGATAACGCACCCTTCGAGAGCCGCAAGGGCCGGCTCCCAGCCGGTCAGCATGGACACCTCCAGCAGGGTTTGGAACAGATCGATGGAGCTGGTTTTGCTCCGGGCATACGCGGACGCAATTAGGAACTGTAGTTCAGGATCCATGGTTGACCTCATCTGAGCATTTTTCATCCGATCACCACCTCGCCGTAGCCCAGTATTCTCCGCTTATTTCACATCCTGAAGATTTCCTCCGCCATCCATTCCTGCAGCGCAGGCGTGGGCAGCCGGGATGGATCATAGACGCTCCAGGCGAAGGCCTCGGTGAAGTACTCGGCGCTGGAGCGGTTGCCGTAACCGTCGTTCGCCGTCCAGCGCAGATCCGCCGGCAGGCCGCAAAGCCCGTTGGCAAAGCGCAGCCCGCGCGGACTCCCGCCCAGCGCGCGGATCAGCCGGTCGGCCGGGCCGCCGCCGAAGATCGTGGCGGGCAGACTGCGGCGCGCCAGGCGGTTGTCAAGCGCATGGGCCAGTTCATGGGCGATGTGTACCTGCGGATTAGACCGCCGCTCGATGTCCCTCACCAGCCAGACGTCCCATCTGGGGAATACAATGGACGTCGCCTGGCGGTTGGCGAGGCTCGCCAGGCGCTGCGGCAGCCCGCCCAGATGCAATCGCAGCGGCGAGAGCCTTTGCAGCAGCCAGGCCCGGCCCATCCCAGGCAGGCAGCGCTCGGCTTTGGCGATCAGATCCAGCCCGGTCCGGTAGAGCAGGTCAAGCTCGGATGGGGAAAAGGCCGGATCGGCTTCCCAGCCGAAGTTCAGCCGAAGGTCCAGACGAGTCACCGGTTGCATCGTGATGCTGCCGTCCAGTTCGATGATTCCCTGGATAGATAGTACCATTTTTACATGGTTTATTGGATAAATGTGAGCGGGCTGAGGGTTTTTTCCCTATGGCTCACCGGCCGCCGGCTTGATTCCCCACAGGAACAAATACTGCGACAGGCAGGCGATCGGTCCGTTTTGCAGGTCGGCTTCAAAGCTGATATCCGCCTGCGCTCATCGCCGTCCTGTTTGGCCCGCTGCGCCCGGGAAAATGTGGATGGGTTTGGAGATGCGAAGCAGAGCCTTCGCTTTGAATCAATCGGAGGCCTGAATCTCCTTCCAGTGGGCTTTGAAATATTCCAGTCTGGCGGCCGCCTGAGCGACGAAGTCCCTGACCACCCGGGGATCGACCTCCGCGGGAGCGCGGTACTCGATCTTGCGCATGAACTTGCTGGTTCCGGCGATCAGTACCCCGGCGGGATCGTCGAGCAGACCGCCAAAGTGGAAAGTCAGCCCGACGAATTTTTTGGTAATTTTGACCGCGCAGATCCAGTGGTGGAAATCGCCGTTTCTGGCGTAGGTCAGCTGGCCCCATTTGATGGCCTGGGAAAGGTCAAGGCCGGTGGAGGCGATCGCCGCGTCAATCCGCTCGACTGCCGCAGCGAAATCGGGACCGGCGGATTGGACAAATTCCTGGAGGAGATTGCTCATTTTTTCACCCTCAATGCCTTTTTGATCGAATGGTGGAGATGGACTGGATTATACTCCTGCGCGGAATCGGTCCCTAGATCCCGGCGGGCTCGCAAAAATGGGTGCCCGTCAAGTTAATGCGTATAACCATATTTTTCAAATCTATTTGGCTTGATAGTACGAATGAAAACAAGGAATTCGGAATGATCGCGCCTCGGTTGGGAGCTCATTTTTGCTTGAATTGGCTCATTTTTTAGCGGGTGGGGCGGGGAAAAGCCAGTTTGAGGGTTTTACAGCCGGCGCGCTTGGGCTTAAGGGAAGAAAAAGAAGGAAAAATTGCCCCATCCCGGGAGGTTTCGCGGACATTCCGAGCGAGAAAATCGCGCTTTGCTTCTTAATCATAGGATATGATCTGCACTTCTGTGTAAAACATAGCGCATAGCCATATTTAATAACAGGGTATCGGCAGGGAAGACGGTCTCCTGGCTGTTGCTTCCATGTCGTCCGCGCCCCCCGGCGGAAATCATTTTTCCCCGATCGGCCTTTCCGCTATAATAAAACTGACCTTTACTCGTAAATCCACAGGAGGAATCCCATGGCGCTTCACCCGCTCGCCGGCCAGCCGGCCCCGCCCGAGATGCTGGTCAACCTGCCCGGGCTGGTTTCTGCTTACTACGCCATTCACCCCGATCCGGGTGAGGCGGCCCATCAGGTTTCGTTTGGCACCTCCGGGCACCGCGGCACGTCCACCCAGGGAAGTTTCAATGAAGATCACGTCCTGGCGATCTGTCAGGCGATTGTCGAATACCGCCGTGCTCAGGGCATCGACGGGCCTCTGTTCATCGGCAAGGACACCCACGCCCTCTCCACGCCCGCCGAGATCACCGCCGTGGAGGTATTCGCTGCCAACGGCGTGGAGGTGCGCATTTCTACCGGTGAGCCGTACACGCCCACCCCGGTCATCTCCCATGCCATCTTGACCTTCAACCGCGGCCGCAAGTCCGGCCTGGCGGACGGGGTGGTGATCACCCCCTCGCACAACCCGCCCGAGGACGGCGGCTTCAAGTACAATCCGCCCACCGGCGGTCCGGCCGGACCCGAGATCACCCAGATCATCCAGACCCGGGCAAACCAGATCCTTTGCGACGGTCTCCGCGACGTCCGCCGCATGACCTACGAGAAGGCGCTCAAGGCGGCGAACACCCGCGGCCACGATTTCGTCACCCCGTATATCCAGGACCTGGGCTCTGCAGTCGATCTCAAACAGGCTGCCGCCGGCCGGCTGCGCATCGGCGTCGACCCGATGGGCGGGGCGGCGCTGGGCTACTGGGAGCGAATCGCCGAGACCTATCGCCTCAACCTGACGGTGGTCAACCCCGCCGAAGACGCCACGTTCCGCTTCATGACCGTGGATCACGACGGCAAGATCCGCATGGACTGCTCCTCGCCCTATGCCATGGCCGGTCTGATCCGAATGAAGGACCAGTTCGAGATCGCCTTCGGCAACGACCCGGACGTCGACCGGCACGGCATTGTCGCCCCGTCGGTCGGGCTGCTCAACCCCAATCACTACCTGGCAGCGGCGATCAGCTACCTCTTTCAGCGCCGCCCGGGCTGGCGGGCCGACGCAAAGATCGGCAAGACCCTGGTCTCCAGCTCGATGATCGACCGGGTGGCGGGTTGGCTTGGGCGCGGGCTGGCAGAGGTGCCGGTCGGGTTCAAGTGGTTCGTCGAGGGGCTGCTGGACGGCTCGTTCGGCTTTGGCGGCGAGGAAAGCGCCGGGGCGTCCTTCCTGCGCGCCGACGGCAGCGTCTGGACGACCGACAAGGACGGGATTCTGCTCAATCTGCTGGCGGTTGAAATGACCGCCCTGACCGGTTCTGATCCCGGCGAGCACTACCGCGATCTGACCGCCCGCTTCGGCAGCCCGGTCTACCGGCGGATCGATGCGCCGGCGAACGCCCGCCAGAAAGCCGTACTCAAGGATCTCGCGCCGGAGCACGTCCAGGCGGAAACGCTGGCGGGCGAGAAGATCACCGCCAGGCTGACCCGCGCGCCGTTCAACGATGCGCCGATCGGCGGGCTGAAGGTGGCCGCGGAGAACGGCTGGTTCGCCGCCCGACCCTCCGGCACCGAGGAGATCTATAAGATTTACGCCGAGAGTTTCCTCGGTGAGGAGCATCTGGAGCGGATCATCCAGGAGGCGCAGGAAATCGTCAGCGCGGCGTTCAAAGCCGCCGGGGCTTGAGACCGGGTATTCGGATTGAACCCAAACGGGCACTCCCCGGTGTCGTTGTGAACCGCCGCATTTTGGCGGTGAAGCCCCCCGGCCGGCCAATCGGGAGACCGCCGCGCTTCGCTCGCGGTGACACTCAGGAGGCCGCCGCTCTGTGGCGGTGAAGCAATCTCCCGGACTCCCCACCAACCAACAAAACCCCCTTCCCGGGACGGGAAGGGGGCTCTGCGGTGATACCAATAAGGGTTTACTCTAAGAAACCGTTAATCCACTCCAGCACCTCGGGAATGTCCACCCGGGCGGAGTAGCCAACACCCGAGCAGTTGACGTTGGTCACGTACGAGTTGACCGCCAGGATGGTGCTTGTTCCTCCCAGCAGATCGGGGCCGCCGGAGTCGCCGAAGCAGGTGCCGCCCGAGCCGCCGCCGGGGTTGAGCGCCAGGCGCATGTAATCGGCGCTGTGGACGAATTTACCGGAAACCAGCTCGGAAGGGGCGTACATGCGCCAGCGTAAACCAGTCCACCTGGCTCGGGGTGGTTGTCCAGGATAAGTCATGATTTGTTCCTGAACTCCGTAGCCGACGAAGTCGATCGGGGTCTTGTTTTTTAGGGTATCTACCAGACCGGCATCAGGCAGATCGCCGTATTCATCCATATATACCGGCTCATCCAGTACGACCACTCCGACATCCCGGTAGGAGAAAGCCGGCAGACCGTTCCCGCCGCCGTAAGGGTTATCGGGACTGTCGTAATCCGGATTGGTGTACGGCGTGCCTTCCACCGCGCCGCTGCCCGGGCCACCGTAGGGGTAGAGCGGGAATGGCACGGCATCATAGGTTACGTCCTCCAAGAACCAGACGCGGGCAGCCACGGCCCCGTCGGTGCAGTGACCGGCGGTCAGCACCAAATTCGGGGCAATCAGCGTGCCGGAGCAGCGCCAGCCAGGCTCGCCGGGTTTGGCATCGAAGACCAGCAGGCCAACATAGGGGTGATTATCGCCATCCGGCTGGCCGTTGGTGATGGCCGATGCCCCGCCGACGACAGCCAGCGCCAGCAGCAGGCCAAGCGCTACAGCAAGGGTTATCTTTTTCATCTGTTCCCTCCTTGGGATCAATCGGTTGATAATGGATAGACCGCAGCGGTCTTGCGGCCTTTTTCGAAAAATCTCAAAAATCAGCGAATTGGATCGTTACCGGCGCCTCCTTTCCAACCAGAATCTAAACAAGGCTCGCCAAAGATTGACTTTCGGCAGCCTGGCGGTCTGCCTGCGCAGACCCATGGCTTTGCGTCCCCGCCTTGCGGAAGGTTTGCCTTTTCGCGGTCAACATGCGGCGCGCTTCACCGCCCTCGCGCGCCGCTATGGAATAAATTTATAGTACATCGCCTGATAGAAAAATTCAAGCTTGAATAAAACCATCCAAAAATTCAGCGGAGCAGCGCCAGTCCGCTCCTCCGCTGAATTGTGTTCCAGCCGGTTTTTCAGGTCTGGGAAATTATGGAGTGGCTGGCTCATCCATTGCCGGCGGGCGGGACCTGCCAAAACCAAAGCGTAAACCGCGGCCATTGAGGAAACCCTGCTCCAATCCTTCCAGCAGCCAGTCAGCGTGCTCCTGGGTGATCTTGCCGTCCTCCAGGGCTTGCTCGATTCTGGTACGGATCGCCTCTGTTTGAGCTGCATCGACGGCATCCTTGACTGTCTGCAGTTCCACGCCAGCCTCCTCGGCAATCTCCGGGAGGGTCATCCCTTCTTTAAATTTTGCTACGAGGTCCTCGACGTCGATGTTCAACGCCTGTGCGGCTGCTTTCAGGGCGACCGGATCATGCGCCCGCCAGCAGAAGCACCTGACGCCGCGAGCAAACGGGCCGATCCGCTCGGATGATTCAGCGGGATTTTCGGGAGTATCGTCCTGAGCGAGGACTGTGTTCGCAGCGAAAATACCCGCTGCCAGTAGCGCAATCAAGATTCCGACAGTAATCAGGCCATATTTTTTCATTTTTCTTTCTCCCTTTGCAGATGATTGATATGGTGATCACCGGTTTGTGATGATGATAATCGTTTTGAAGGAGGAATTCATTAAAAAGCTGTGTGGGAAATATGGAGATTTCGTCAGAGGACGCCGCCCGCCAGTATTGTTTTTTATTCGGGAAGGCATCGGGTGGAGATCGTTTCACTTACTCGCGGTGACACTCAGTCGACAACCGCTCTGCGGCGGTGAAGCAATCTCCCGGCTGATCCAATCGGGAGACCGCCGCGCTGCGCTCGCGGTGACACTCGGTCGACAACCACTCTGTGGCGGTGAAGCAATCCCCCGGCACGTCAATCGGGAGACCGCCGCGCTTCGCTCGCGGTGACACTCAGGAGGCCACCGCTCTGTGGCGGTGAAGCAATCTCCCGGCCGGCCAATCGGGAGATCGCCACGCTACGCTCGCGGTGACACGCTGTCGACTGCCGCTCTGCGACGGTGAAGCAATCTCCCGGCCGATAAAATTGGGAGACCGCCGCGCTTCGCTCGCGGTGACACTATCCCGCCTTACGGCGGCTCGCGGCGGCGCTGTGCTGTAAGACGATCAGACCGCCCGGCCGCCCTTCAACTCCGCCTGGTATTTCTCCAGCTCTTCCCACTTCCCGCCAGCCGCCAGACGGGCTTGCTCCGGCCAGGTGGCCGGGTTCGAGATGCGGTTGCCCGCTTTGCGTAAAATCTCCCGGATCACCTCAGGGTTGAGCTTCGCGAGCTGTTTGAAAGTCGTGATTCCCGCCGCCGCCAGGGTCGTGGCGACTTTAGGGCCGATGCCCTCGATCCTGGTCAGGTCATCGGCCGTGGGAGGGCTGACGGGCGGCGCTTCCGCCGGCAGGAGGATGGATTTCACCTGCTCGCGGCGCTGGTCTTTCATTTCCACGGCCGGGCCTTTACGGCGGCTGCGCAGGATGAGCAGCAGCAATGCGGCGAGGGCAGCGATGACCGGTATAAAAGCGCTATAAGGAAACGAGCATTTTTCATCGTCATTCAGGTCAAGGCGTTTTGTCATGGCTGATCTCCTTCCGCCTGGCGGGCTATCTATAAGGGTATGAACCCATTATAGCCCGGTTTGACCCGCAGAGAGCACCAATATTGATCTACTGAAGACCCACATACATCCAGTAGGAAATCGTTCCGCTGATAAAACAGTAGTAAGCGCAGTAAACGCTCAAAGCTGTTATTCCGGCAAGGATCAGGGTGACAACAACCGCGAGGCGGATATCTCGCCGAATAATACCGCCTCTCGATGCGTTTTGAAGGGAGACGGGCATGCTATCCCTCCCTGTTGCGCTATCGAGAGGCTCCGGCTTCAATGGGTTTGGCTCAAGAGAAACGCCTCGACGGCGTAAATGGTTTGAAAGGATGGTCTTTTCGCAATCGCTCAGGAACTGCTATATGTTCATTATATAAATACGTCTCAACCATTTCAAGCATGAAAGCAGACCACCTTTTAAAGGGAGGTGGTGGTTCGTGACCGGCTGAGACCGGCCTGAAGATCCCCCGGTTGCATCCGGCGGGCGATTGTGCTATCGTATGGGTGCGACTCGGGTTTTGTTCGCAGGAAGGTGAGTCATGCCGAAATATCTGTTTCAGGCGAAGTACACAGAAAAAGGCCTGCAGGCCATTTTACAGGAGGGCGGCTCGAAACGCTTCCAGGTGATGGGGAACGCCGTCATGCAATTGGGCGGTAAGGTGGAAGCCTTTTACTACGCGCTGGGTGATACCGATCTGTTTCTCATTGTCGATTTGCCCGATACGGTCAGCGCCTCGGCTTTTTCGATTCTGACCAACGCTTCCGAGGCGGTTGAGGTGAAAACTGTCGTGCTGGTCACGCCCGAAGAGCTCGACCGGGCCATGTCGATCGCCCAGGAAAAGAAGAAGGCAGGCTGACCCGCGGCCTGCCTGTAAAGCCCCTGTCAGAGAAGAACACAACGGCCTGTCTCAACCTGCCAGAACGGCGCCAAGGATGTACGGCAGCATGGCCAGCACAGACAGGAACATGCGTTTGCGCTGGCGAGAATCGGGCGCATCCCAGGTGAACAGATAGAGGGCCAGAGCAAAGGCGAGGACGGCGGCCGTCAGCAGGATCAAAGCCGGGAGGAGCACGCCGCCTTCCGGCGTCTGATGATAGGCCAGCCCTGAAAACAACTTCATGGCATAGGTGGTCGGGAGGAGCAGGCCGATCCGCGCCAGCCCGGCGGGAAGGACGCTGGTGGGCATCATCAGGCCGCCGAGGATCATCGACGGCAGGAAGATGAGCTGAGCCCAGAGAATGGTCATCTGCGAGCTGGTCGAGATCACGCCGATCAGCAGGCTGAGCGAGGCGCAGGCCGCGGTGATCAGCAAAAACGTCAGCAGAAATCCCGCCCAGTTGACCGGCAGTGGGGCGTTGAAGAACGCCGACGCGCTGAAGGCGATAATGGCCGAAACGATGATCAGGTGAATCAGCGTGGAGAGCGCCGGCGTCAGCAGAATCGAAAGAGAGGGGACGCCGTTGATGCGGTAACTGCGGAAGATGCCCGCTTTGCGGGCGCTGACCAGCGTATCCGGGATGGAGATCAGGGTTCCGGAGAGAACCGCAAAGATGATCATGGCCGGGATCATCGTTTCGAGGAAGAACGGGTTGACTGCGGTCATCAGCGCGCCGAGGATGGCGTAAACCAGCAGCGGGAAGAGGTAGGTCAGGAAAAGCAGCGTCCGGTTGCGGATGCCGGTACGGAATTCGAAGGAGAAATGGCTGAGAAATGCGTTCATCTGGCGGCGCCTCCGGGGCGGGTGATTTCAAGGAAGCGGTCTTCGAGCGAGGGGCGTTCGATGCGCAGGTCGATCAGCGGATCGCCATGGGCGTCAATCGCGGCAATGATGGCCGAAACGCTGGCGCCGATTTCGGTGCTGAAGTAAACCAGGTAATCCTCTTTCCTGGCCTGCTGGACGACTGCCGGGAAGGTCAGCCCGGGTTGGTCGAGACTGCCGTTCTGGGTGCGCACGGTGATTTTGGTCAGCCCTGCGCCGCTGGCAGTGATTTCCAGAGGAGTGCCGGTCGCGGCGATTTTCCCGTTGAGCAGGATGGCAATCCGGCTGGACATTTCCTCCGCCTCGGCCATGTCGTGCGTGGCGAGGATGATCGTCGCTCCGCCGGCCTGCAGCTCGCGCATCAGCTCGTGGAGCGCGACGCGGGTGGCCACGTCCAGGCCTGCGGTCGGCTCGTCCAGGAAGATCACCGGGGGGCGGTGGGCGATCGCCAGGGCGAGCGCCAGCCGGCGCTGCTGGCCGGTGGAAAGCTGCTGGTACTGG
>CAZMCF010000037.1:0-21425 GCA_964564935.1 uncultured Anaerolinea sp.
GGTGGTGACCTCCCTTTTAGCCAGCGTGAACAAACCACAGAGGTCACAGAGATCATAGAGATATTTTTTCTCTGTGTCCTCTGTGTTCTCCGTGGTTAGACTGATTCCCGATTACGACAGCGCGCCGGCCACGTCGAAAGCCGCCAGCCCTACAGGGGCCGGGTTCATCGCCGGGCGCGGGTGGTGACCTCCCTTTTAGCCAGCGTGAACAAACCACAGAGATCACAGAGATCACAGAGATATTTATATTCTCTGTGTCCTCCGTGGCCTCTGTGGTTAAATGGATTCTCAATTACGGCAGCGAGCCGACCACGTCGAAGGTGTCCAGGATGACGTCCAGCGCGTCCAGGTCGGAATCGTTCATGATGTTGACCGTCACTACCAGCAGGAAGGCAGTCTTGTTCTGGATTGGCCGGGCGGAGAGCAGCACCATGACGTTGCCCGAGCCGGCGCAGTCGCTGAAGACGTCGTACTTGCCCTCATAGGCCGTGTCCTGATAATCGTAGCGGCCTTCGAAGGTGCAGTCCGGACCGAAGACGTCCCGGTAGGCGTCCAGCAATTGAACATATCCGCCGAGGGTCGCCAGGTCGTCGGAGACGCCGAAAAACACTCCCGGCTCGGAGTAGGTATTGATGAACGCGTCCAGATCCGCCGCCGCGCTGATGCTGGCGCCGATCACCTCATTATCGATTTTCCACGGCGAGCCGTCCACCTGGTCCCAGAAGGATGGGATGGAGACCTGGATCGCGCCGTAGTCGTCCTGAACGGTCATGTAATCGCTGTATGTCTGCCCGCCGGACGCCACATCGCCGCCCAGCTCCTGAGCGAAGGAGAAGGACTGCTCAAGCGCCCGCCCGTTGAGCTGGCCTTCGAGTACCTCTTCGCTGGCGAAGCGCAGCACCTCGATCGTGATCACGTCCTGCGCGCTGCGCGTGCGGAGGATATCGCAGTAATCGGCCATGGTTCCGTCGGTGGCCAGCACCAGCCCTTCCATCATGGTGAGGATGTCGCCGCCTTTGACGCCGGTTTTATCAGCCGGCGAGCCGGATTTGACCGACGAGACCCAGATGCCGGTGAGCGAGCCGTCTTCAGACATGACCGCTTGCCCGTTAATGCCGATCGACTCAAAATCGCCGGTTTTGAGCTTTTCGATCACCGGCAGCGCGTCCTGGGCGAGGATGGCAAAGTTCTGGTCGGTTTCCTGATTGCCAGCGTAGTTGACGCCCACCACCTTACCGGCTGCGTCCACCAGCGGCCCGCCCGAGTTGCCCGGACGGATGCGCGCGTCGTGCTCGATGACCGATTCAACCGAAGCCCACGAGGTTCTGCCGTCTGCCCTGGCCTTGGAGACGATACCCTTGGTCAGGGTGTATTCCGGGTCGCCCAGCGGGAAACCGGCGGCATAGACCTCCAGCCCGGGGCTGGCTTCGCCCTGGTGGAATTCCAGGTAGGGGTAGCCCTCGCCTTCCAGATCGATCACCGCCAGGTCCCAGCATTCCGAGACGCCGAGGATGCGGGCGTTGCGCGGCGAGGATTCGCCGCCCACCCAGACCTTGATCAGCGCCGAGCCGGTGACGACGTGGTTGTTGGTCACCGCGATGCCGGAGGGGTCAATGATGAAGCCCGTACCGCGCCCGGCAGCATTATAGACCATGCCGACCTCCGGGTCGACGAAACTGCCCTGCGATTCGATCTGGATCGTGGCCGATTTGGCCGCCTCCAGGCTGCTGACCGCCGTGGAGGGCGGCTCAGTCGGCTGGCTGGTCGGCTGGACAGCTGGCTCGGTGGGCGATTCTTTGCCGCCGGTTAAGTTGCAGGCCAGGCTGAGAATGACCAGGAAAGAAATAACAATAAGGATAGGGAATCGTTTCATGGGTGGTTCCTTCTGGTTAGATAGTATTTCGTTGCGGGAAGGTAACAAGGGGAAACCAGAATGGGCGGCGCCGGCTGTGCCTGACCAGGCGGTTTCAATATAAATTGTATGGTTTGTGTAGAGAATGTCAATCGATAAAAATGATAGGCCGGGGAATGAACCGCGCTCCCCGGGCAGACCCGGGGAGCGCGGCTGCCTGCGCCGGGGTCGAGTTACTTGTGGATCATGGGGAGGTAGAGATAGGAATTGAAGACAGGGATGCGCTGGATGATCAATCGATTTTGTTGGGGTAATGCAGGATCATAATTCCCAACAAAATTTCCGTGGAGGTCATAAACCCGGACAATCAATTCGTTTTCTCCATCCTCATTGATTCCCGGGCCAATTACCCCTTCAGGATATTCACCCTGGCCGTCCAGTAACAGGTCATCGATATTAAGATCCGTACTGAAAAGATACTTGCCATCGACAAGTTCGGGGGTATCGTCCGTCCCTATCAATATCCAGCCTCGGTTTTCTACATCCTCAGCATAATTGAAGCGGAGGAATGCTACGTAGTAATCCTCAACCGGAAGGGAAGCAAGGGATGCAACCAGTGAAATGGTCCCTGTCGAGAATTGCTGGTACGGCCTTATGACTTTTGCAGGTGGATCGACCCATAGCGGTCTCGCCTCTGAATCGTCATTGACCGGTTTTACCAGATCCACCATGATCGTGACAGTCACTTCCGCTGAGGTGTCTGTGCCGCCGGATTCTTTCACCTGATAGGTAAACGTATCGGGTTGACCATCGTATAAATCATCAGCTGTATAGCTAAATGAACCGTCGGCGTGGAGGGTGATAGATCCAAAAGAGGTAGACTCATTATCTTTCGGGATTACTTCCAATCCGGTGAGATCTGGATCCAGATCATTCGCCAGTAAACCGGGCGCTGGCACTTCCAGGGTCTGGGTAGTGCCAGATTTCTTTGTAAGCAAGTTCAGCGTATAACTTTCTGCAACCGCTGTCGGCAGGTCATTGACTCCCGTCACGTTGATGCTCACCACGGCCGTGACGCAATTTTGTACCTGTGGAGTTGCCGGTATCCCCAGGTCGCAAATCTGGTAGGTCAGGCTGTCCGGGCCGAAGTAATCCGGGGTTGGTGTGTACAGAATTCTATCGTCAATCGGATTATTCAACGTACCGCCCTCGTCCACCACCGCCGCGCCGTGGGACGGGGCAACTGTGATCGCCAATGGAATAGCGGCCGGACCATCGCCGCCGAAAGAATCATTCGCGAGGACATTCAGATTTAAACCGACCGAATCTTCAGGCAGGCTGGGCGCATCGTTGACCGCATTCGGCAAGTCATTGGTCGGCGTCACCGTGATGGTGACGGTGGCGAAATCAGACTGCGATGAACCATCCGTCGCCTTGTATTGGAAGGCGTCGATGCCGTTATAGTTGGCGTCGGGGACATACGTAAAAGTCCCGTCGGCGGCGAGGATTGCCGTGCCATGAGGAGTGTCGATACTCCCACCCCCAAAGACCGTTAGCGGGTTTAGTTCGATATCCGTATCGTTGGCAAGTACGCCTTGTGCTGGAAGCGTCACGAATAGAGGGGTATCTTCAGGAGTTGTGTAAGCATCGGCTAATGCAACCGGCGCGTCGTTGACCGCCGCCACATTGATCGTTGCCGTCACAGTGGCTGAGTTCAACGCCCCGTCCGTGGCGTAGTACGTAAAGCTGTCCGGCCCATAGTAGTTTGCGTTCGGCGTGTACGTGAACGACCCGTTCGCATTCAGAGTCAGCGTCCCATTTGCTGGATCGGTCACTTTGACCGCCGTCAGGCCGGCATTGTACGGCGCTGTCAGATTGTCCGGGTCGGTGTCGTTCGCCAGCACCCCTGTTTCCAATGGAACGACCAGCGCCGTATCCTCCGTCGCAGCGTACGTCCCATCTGCAGCCGCCACCGGTGCGTCGTTAACCGCCGTCACCGTGAAGGTCGCCGCGTCGCTATCCGAGGCCAGGCTCGGATCCGTCGCCGTGAACGTGATCGTCTCCACCCCGAACCAGTCCGCGCTCGGCGCTGTTACCGTCGCAACTCGATTAACAATGCTCACTGCCAGTTCCGTGTTGCCGCTGTATGTCCAGGTCATCGCTGTGTCTGGATTGTCCACATCGGAAACGTAGTTATCCAAATTGATCGTCGTAAAGCTGCCCCCCTCGGTAATGGTCTGATTGGGTATGTCCGCCACCACCGGTGCGTCGTTAACCGCCGTCACCGTGAAGGTCGCCGCGTCGCTATCCGAGGCCAGGCTCGGATCCGTCGCCGTGAACGTGATCGTCTCCACCCCGAACCAGTCCGCGCTCGGCGCTGTTACCGTCGCAACTCGATTAACAATGCTCACTGCCAGTTCCGTGTTGCCGCTGTATGTCCAGGTCATCGCTGTGTCTGGATTGTCCACATCGGAAACGTAGTTATCCAAATTGATCGTCGTAAAGCTGCCCCCCTCGGTAATGGTCTGATTGGGTATGTCCGCCACCACCGGTGCGTCGTTAACCGCCGTCACCGTGAAGGTCGCCGCGTCGCTGGCGGATTCCAGATCCTGATCCGTTGCCGTAAACGTGATCGTCTCCGCTCCGTTCCAGTTAGCATTCGGCGTCGTGACCGTCGCCACCCGGTCTACGATGCTCACCGTAAGCTCTGTGTTGCCGCTATATGTCCAAACGATGTCCGAATCAGGGGTGGTATCATCTGATACATAATCATCCAAATTGATCGCCGTAAAGGTTTCTCCTTCGTTAATAGTCTGGTCAGGGATATTTCCCACTACCGGCGCCGCCATAATCCCCGCCCCGTCGAGCGAACCTCTCACCTGCGCGGCTTTCACCAGGCGGAGTCCACCCATGAACAAAGTTGCCACCATACCCGCCATGCACAACCACCTTAATGCAGCGAAGCCGCTTCTCGTAGCCATCCTTCTTTGGTATAAATTCGTATTTATTCGACTTCTGCGGGAATCTCCGGACGTTACCATCGCACCCTTCCTTTTCCACTAACACGGGAATTTACCCTCTGTGAAAAACTATTGTTAAAAACCAGAATGTCTGCCTGGTCGTGAAGCGTCTGTCTAGCCATTCAGGCGCTTCTAAAAACGAGTCCCATCATCCTGCTGCGAATAATTCCCTGAATGGGCGAACCGTAGAACCATGATCTGCCCAATAAGGTTTTTATTCGTCTCACATCGTCTCCCAAAAAACATCCCTTCGTGCGGATCTCTATCGCTGCACTACCCACCTGGTTCGGTGGCCATTGTAGGTATGACCGGCGTATCCGTAGGCGGCACGGGCGTCGGCGGGATCGGCGTACTCGTCGGCGGAGGCGGTGGGCCGCCGCCCGGCGTGTGTGTCCTGGTGATGATCACCACCGGCCGCGGCGTGTTGGTGACCGTCGGGGTGAGCGTCTCGGTCGGCGTCGGGGTGATCGTCGCGCCCGGCACAAAAATCCGGTCGCCGGCGCTCAACTGCGCCGGTGAAGTCAGACAGTTCGCCGTCAGCAGCTCCATTGGGCTGATCCCGTAATAATTGCCCAGCAGCGCCAGCGAATCGGTGGATTTATAGATATATACCACCCACCCCTCAGGCCTGGGGCAGGCCTGGCGGGTCAGGTCGGTGGTCGGCAGGAAGGGCCGGAACGCCCCAACAGGCGTATCGGTTTGCACTACCTGCGGCGAAGGAGAAAGGGAGGGCGACGGCGACAGAGTGTTCGTGGCAGCCAGGGATGGCGTCGCGCTGGCCATTTCCTGCAGGCCGGCCGCCTGGGTGGTCGGCGCAACGATCAGTCCCGGATTCTGACGGAGAACGACCACCGCCACCGCCGCGACGCTGAAAATTACCGTCATCAGCACCACGGTCATCAGGAAACGCCTGCGCCTGGCCAGCACCTGCGCGTCGGTCACCCGGGTGGGAATGCGTTGAATCTGGGGGCGCTTATAGACGGGACATTCGACATGCTGCGCCGTCAGGCAGTACTTCTCCTGATGTTTGGCGTTGACCGGCGCAACCGGCATGGCCTTATGGCAGTGATTTCCAATGGATGGAAATTCCAGCACGGTTTTGGGGTCGGTCTTCAGGCCAAGGTAGGGACAGAAGTTAGTGCGCAAGGGTTCGCCGTCCTGGGTGAGCACTGCGTTCCTGATCCATGCAGCCCGACCATGGATGGAGATCTTCCGCCGGTTGAGGTCGGTCAGGCGGGCTAAAGTATTCCTGAACGATTTCCCTCCGTTCAGGTGGATCGCAGATCGTCCACTCCTGTAAATGATTATATACCAATTCGATCTTCATCGATATACGATGGCTATAACCCATTATAAAAGCTCTCTTTATTGGACAGAGTACCTGTCACGGTCGCCGCTCGCTCTGCCGGTAGGTTGATGTCGAGATGGGCTTAACGCCAAACTCCTCAGACGGGATATCCACAGGTTTTTCTGCCTGTATTTTTTGATGAACCTCCTCGATCATTTTTTCCGCGCCGGCTTCGCCGGCGGTTTGACTGACCACTGCCATGGCCAGGGTGATATTGAGCGGCCCGTGATCGGTCCATATGGGCGCCGAGCGGAGCTGCCTATGCAGTCGGTCGGCCAGCCGACGGGCTGCCAGCGCATTGATTTGGGGCAGGAACACCGCGAATTCATTCTCCCCTACCCGCCCAAAGACATCCACCCTGCGGATGAACTTCAAAGTCCGTTCGGCTACCACCTGCAGTACCTGGGCGGTCAGCGCCCGCGAGCGGGCGATACCGTCCGGCCACTGGTAATCCACCTCGAAACCGATCAGCGAACAGGGCTGGCTGCCGCCCTCGCTGCGAGAGAGCTCGCGCTCCAGGTGGCGCAGGAAGGTCTGGCGGTTGTACGCCCCGGTCAGGCGGTCATGGGTCGAATCCTGCAGCACCGTGCTGATCAGCGCGGTTTGATCGCCCTCCTCCCTGGGAAAGTAACTGCGCAACTGGTTCATCACATCCGGCACGCGGATCATGCGCGCCCCGCAGCCCCGGCACAGCCGGGCAATCCGCCTGGATTCGCCTGGGTCAATCTCGTTGATCGCGAAAAAGACCAGGCCGATGTCGAGCGCTTTTGAGAGAGCCGGAATATCGCCGGTGGTTCCGATCACCTTCACGCCGTCGATGCTTGCGCCAAGCTTGCCGGGGTCGTCATCGACGATGCCGACCACGTTATACGCCTGCGCCAGAGGACTATCGCGCAGCAAGGTGAGAGTGTATCGCCCGGTTTCTCCTCCGCCTGCAATCAATACCGGTTCACCGAACCTGGCGAGAGAGTAACCGCGCAGGCGCGCCCAGGCAGAGGCAAGCGCGGCAACCAGCCGCTCTCGGTAGCGCAGGAACATAAAACCGGCAAACGCCAGCATGCTGGTCAGCCCCAGGAACCAGGGCGCAATCACCGGGCTGCCGGGAACAACCAGATTCAGAATCGCCAACAACAGGGTGGTCAGGGTGGTGGATATCGCCAGGTCGAGCGATTCGCCGGCGGGCGCCTGATCCCAGTTGACTTTGTGGCTGCCGTTGAACAGGTTCGCCAGGCTGAAGATCAAGGCGAGGATCAGGGATATACCCAGCGCGCTTTGCGTCCCGCTGATCAGGAAAACCCCGGCAGGGAACAGGCTTCCGGCGATCGCCGCCGCCAGAAACGCTGCCATAAAATCGGAAAGGAATCCAAACACATTCGGCGAAAAGAATAATCGCAGCACCCCGCTCGGATGGAGGGCTTCCGGAAAAGGCACGAACCGCAGCCGCGGCAGCAGCGAGAGCGCTGTCCAGGAGAGAACATCCAGATCGGTGAGCAAACTACGCCTACGCACGTATAACTGATCCAGACGCAGGCGGGTCGGGAGAAAATCGAATAACGAACGCTCGATCACATTCTGGGATTGGAGCAGGTTATCGAAGTAGGTGTAAAGCACCGAAGCTGGACCGGTCAGGCCCGGGCGCACGGAAAGGATTTCCCGGCAGATTTCTTCGGGCCACTCGGCGACCGTCCTGGGATCTTCCGCCCGTGGACCGACCAGGTTCATATCCCCGATAAACACATTCCACAATTGAGGAATTTCATCCAGTTTCGTTTCGCGCAGGAACCTGCCGAAAGCGGTCTCCCGCCGCTCGCTCTGGCTCATCCCGGCGGCGGCGCTCCCAGCGTCAGGCCCATCGGCGCTTGTGGTGCGGAACTTGCGGATCTTGAACACCCGCCCGCGCCTGCCGACCCGCGATTCCTTGTGGATCACCGGCCCGGGAGAGTCCCTTTTGATCAATATGGCGATCGCCAGATAAATCGGAAAGAGCAGAATCATCCCAGCCGCAGAGACGGCCAGACTGAGCAGCCGTCGGAGGATCCCTTCGAAGAATTGCGTGACTTTGTTCTTCCGGCCGGGCGGCTGGCTAACCATTTCTTTCTCCAGATGATCCGCTTGCCTTTGCGCTTTGGCTCATGTTCGAGATGTGAATTTCCATTCTTCCGTTTTTATTGGTTACTGCGCGGCCTTGCCCCACCTGTCGGGCAGAATCATCCTGACAGGAATTCTGGGGTAAGGTCCAGAGAACTGACGATTTGGCGAATCTCGCTTTCGGTGGCGGCATCCAGGATGATCAAGACATCCGGGCGCAGGCTGCGCAAGGTAACCGGCGAGACAATTCGGTGACCGCTGCCGGCAATGTGCAGGCCGCGGTTGCGCGGATTGAAATCAACCACGTGCAGGATGGAATCATCCAGTTTCAAGGCATTCAAAAAGGTGTTCTCGCGCGGTCCCACACCCCAGAGGACTGCTTTTTTCTCACCCGCTTTCCATTCCTCGATTCTGGCCTTCCACTGCTGGCTGACCTCACTGAAATGGGATTGGAACGCCTGCACAGCGGCTCGGATGGACTCCAGGCTGCCGGGGTCTGGCTCTTGCAACACAGGGCGGTCTTCTACGCGCGGGCGGAAATCAACCGTCAGCAGCTCTTCATTTCGGGCGCTGCCGCGTTCGATGATTTCAAAACCGTTGTTGCTGATCAGATACTCGAGCGATGTGGGGGTGAAACAGGAAAAGTCTTCGTAGGCCACGTCCCAGATCGCGAAGTTACGTAACTTCTGAAAGCAGTTCGAAACCTCGATGAAGCCGATGGTTTCGTGCTTGTCGCCGATATCCCGGCGCAGGGCGTTGACGAATTCGCGCGGCTTATACAGCCGTTCGAGCAAGCCCCGGCAGCAGATCAGGTCGGCCTGGTAGCGGGGGTACTGGTCAGTGGAAACATTCTGCATGAAGGTCACCCGCTGGCGGGTGAGGGACAGGCCGGGGTCGTCAGGATAGCCCGGGTAGAAACCTATCCCGCGGTTTTCGCCAAGATCGCAAACCAGCTCGAGAAAATCCACCTGCTCGCTGCCGATTTCGATCAGATCCTTCTTGCGCAGATCATAGCGCTCGATCAGCCGGTCGGCGGTCGCGCGGGCGTAACTCTGAAAGCGCGAAGCGAAGTGCAGCGAATTCTCGTACCAGTGGTTATACTTGACCAGATCAGGGTCGTAAGCCGCGTTGAACACATGCCCGCAGGTGGGGCAAAAAGCCAGGCGGATATCCCCTTTCGGCACGCTCAGAGCGTCTTCCCGCTCAGGCCAGAGTAATTGGGCGTGAATCGGCATTTGGACCGCTTCATAAAATACCTCGATCTGGCTGCTCTCACAGACCGGGCAATTTCTGTCGCTCTGGGTTCTGATCTTGACCTTATGGACCATCCCGTTAACCTATCCCTACGGAATACACAACCCGACCTCGGCGGAAAGCCCGGCCGGTTTCCACCTGGAACGGTCAGGAATTCACCGTGACCAGATCGGGCGAAAGATTCATCTCTAAAAGGCTTTGCCTGATTTCATCTATATACACCGGATTCATCACAATGACAACATCCGGGCGGTAGTCTTTTAAAAATGCCGGCGAAACCATTTGCTGTCCGGTGCCAGCGATGAAGGTATTCTGCCGATAAGGATTATCGTCGACCACGTAGCGTATCTCGTGGATGATCCGCAGGGTGGTCAGGAAAGCGACTGCTTTCGACCCGCCGCCCCAGAGGACCACCCGCAGCCCGGCCCGCTCAAAATCCTGCAGGCGCGACTGCCAGATGCTGACCTTTTGCCGGATCGCCTGAGAGAAATAACCTGCCAGCGGAGGCAATTCCTGCAGGTCGTTCTCCTGGGGCAGCGGCGGTACGAGCGGGCCGCTGATTCCGGGGCGGGCTTCGATCATCAAATACTGTCCGTCGAAATCGGTCCACAGGTCCAAAACGTCAAAGCCGCAGGAGCGGAACAGCCGCCCCAGCGAGCCGGCGCTGAAGTACGAACAGTGAGGGTAATAAATGTCCCAGAAGGCTAGCTCGCGCAGAATGCGGAAGACCTCGGGAACCTGGAAGATGACGCCCACCTCGGGCCGGTCGCCGACCGCCTTACGTACCATGCTGACATATTCCCTCGCCGGCTGAATATGCTCGAGCGCCATTTTACAGACGTAGAAATCCGCCAGGTTGCCAGCGTGGTTCATTGAAAAAGGCTCCTGGACGAATTCGAGCCTGCCGCGCTGGATCTGCGGCGCGCGTTCGGGCACAAAGGCAGGGTCAAAACCGATGCCCTCGTTGCTGCCCATTTCACAGAGCATTGCCAGAAAATCGCCCTGTCCGCAGGCAATCTCCAGGATCTTCTTGCCGCGCAGCTCATAGTTTTCGATCAGATAGGCGGCCAGCCGGCGTTGATAGGCAATATAAGTCTGGGAGAAGTTTTGGATTTCCTCATAACGGCTGAAATCCTGGTTTGCGGCAGGATCAAATGAGACGTTGGTGATAAACCCGCATTTCCAGCAGTACGCCAGGTGAATATCGCTGCGCGGGAATTTGAGCGCTTCCTCGCGGGTGGTGATGATCTTGACGCTTTGAACCGGGACTCCGCGCACGGCATAAAAACCGCGCAGCGGAAAAGTCCCGCAGCTCGGGCAATTCTGCTCGATGAGGCTGTGGGTCCCGTAGCGCGTGACCGTGGATGCTATCGTCTCTAAATCCTTCAACCTGGCACCAGAACGTCCTTCGAAAATCCTAAGGAGGCGGTTCTGAAGACAACCTCCGCTACCTGCTAACCATTAAATCCAAATCTGTTCAATAATGTAACAGGTACTCAATGAAAATCGACCATTAAACAACCGCCTGGGGCAGTTGAGCCATCCCGCACCTGTGGAGGAGCGGGGTAATCTTCTATGGGTGGCTGCGGAAAGACGTCCGTTATGTGAGCGGGTATCCGCCTTCGCGACTGATGGACGCATTCGCCAAAAGGTCAGGATCCCATCTCTCGTAAAAAGCCGTCGGTGAATTTACTATAACAAAAATGAGAGGGGTGTGTTTAAGAAATAGACTAGAAAAGTCTTATAAACTCTTTAGAACGAAATCCTGGTAAGTCCGAGAGCCGCGATTGGCTTCTTCCACGGCGAGCGGGTCACTCTGACCGACTGGGGCGAATGCGGGTTGGCTCACCTATTCTTCAGCCTGATGATTGGCCTGCGCGGCATCGTTTACCGCCTGGATTTGAGCGATGACTCCCCAGAAATTCAACGGCTTGCGGCGGGTTACCTGAGCAGATGGAGCGCATACGGCGATCCTGAACGGTTCCAGGCCGCCTTCCGCGAGGCGCAGGTGATCGTCATGGTCAACCGGGCGATCAGCTGGTATCAGGTCGTTTCCGCGCTTCCGCAAAGCGATCAGCAGGTGCACATCGAATCGGTCAGCGGATGGCTGGAGGAGTTCCTGGAAAATTTCAAAAAATTGAGCGACGAATTACATAATGACTAGAGCGACTCATGAACCCTTAGCCCTGGCCATCCTCACGCGATCGGGAGAAAAGTGCTCACACGCTTGAGAATCGGATTGGGACAAAAGACCCATCAGCCGCGCAAGGTTTTTTCAACCTTCGGCTCGCAGGCGCCCCGTCGCTGCGGATCCGGCGCTCGACTCGGCGAACCAGTCTAAATCCATCCCGGCGAGCGAATCGATCACCCGGTCCGCCTGACCAAGCTGTTCGCGCGGACAGGTGTTCGTCACCGCCAGGCAAGTCATGCCGGCCTTCCTGGCAGCTTCGATGCCCGCCGGGGAATCCTCGATGACCAGGCAGGCGGCCGGGTCAACGCCGAGCCGGCGGGCAGCTTCGATGAAAACATCCGGCTCGGGTTTTGCCGGCAGACCGTTGCCCGGGGCGGAGAGGATCACCTCGAAATAGCCGCTGATGCGCAGCTCGGCCATGAGCGCATCGACGTTCTCCTGCGGAGCGGAGGTAGCGACCGCCTGGCGCATCCGCATCTGCTTGAATTTCTCCAGCCAATCCAGCACGCCGGGCAGCGGGCGCGCCCGCCCGCGGATCAGATCTCGAAACCGGCTCTCTTTGGTTTCAATGATCCTCTTCTCGAGCGCCGGATCCGGCTCTTTGCCGGTCAGGTAGACCAGCGTCTCGTGGTTGCCCATGCCAAATACGTTTCGAAAGATTTCCGGGGAAAAAGCGATTCCAAAAGCCGGGAGCGTCTCTTGAAACGCCTGGAGATGCATCTCTCCGGTATCCACCAGAACCCCGTCTAAATCCCAGATCACCGCCTGTAAAGAATGCGTCATGGTCTCCTCAATGGTTTCTGCCAGTCAATTCACTGATTATACCCTTCTCAATCGATGTTCCCCTGATTAAATGATAAATGGCTATGCGCATTACATGGCGCTGTAACCCGCGACCCTCCCGCTCCAATCTCTGCTACAATTCTTTCAGTTATCTTGCTCGAGGCATATCCTATGAACGATATCTCCATCCGCCCTTTCCTGCCCGCCGACCGGGACGCTCTGTTCAAGATCGCCGCCGATACGGCTTATTTCGGCGATCCCATCGAAGCCTACATGGAAGACCGCCGCATTTTCCTCGATTCTTTCTACGCCTATTACACCGACATCGAGCCTGAGCATATCTGGGTGGCCGCTGCCGGCGGCGAGCTGGCCGGCTTCCTCACCGGCTGCGTCGATACGACCCGCCAGCAGGAGATCACCCGCAAAGTCATCCTGCCCCGCGTCCGCCGGCGCTTCCTGCGTAGAGGCTACCGCATCGGACCGAAATCCCTGCGTTACGGGCTGGAGCTCTGGCTGGCCGGCCTGCGCCGCGAGGGCACCAAAGTGGATCTGCGGCGCTACCCGGCTCACCTGCACATCAACGTGGCGGCTGCCTGGCGCGGCTACGGGCTCGGCCGCCGGCTGATGCTGGCCTATCTCGACCAGCTTCGCGGCCTGGGCGTTCCGGGCGTCCACCTGCAGACCACCAGCCGCAATGAAGCCGCCTGCCGGCTCTACGAGAGCCTGGGTTTCCGCCTGGTCGATGCCTGTCCGAGCCGGATGTGGCGCTGGAAATTCAAAGAGCCGCTCGAAGAGCGGGCTTACGCCAGAGAAGTGTGAGATCATCCCCCATCCGCCCCTAGGATTGGAATAATAATGCAACTGGCGGCATTCCATTAAGAATTAATGCGTCAAGATATCCCGCCTCAGGCACGCCAGACCAGGTCGATAACCGTCATTACTCCGACGTGATATGAAGCACGTAGCGGATGATATGTTCTCCGCTGCTCGGATGCGCGCTGCCGTCCACCCACGGCATCACGAATGCGCCGTATCCGTTGAACGGATAGACGCCTTCATCATGAATCGGCGTGGTCCGGCCGGCAACCAGGTAATGCCCGTCGCTGCTGAAAGAGGGCGAAAACTCGACTCTGCGGACGCCTGCTTCTTCGAGGAATTTTCCAGTCAGGAGCACATCCGCGTCAATGGTGACCGAGCAGTCCAACTCTCCGCCGATCACAGTCTGCTCGGAAAAAGCGAGGTGTCCCTGTCCGCAGAGTTCCCCGACCTCGCCGTCCTCCGCGGTCTTGAACTGGATTGTCCCGGCCGAAGACCAGCTCTGCGAGCAGACGCTGAAGATTCGCACCTCCAATTCGCCCGCGGCGGCGCAGGGCGGCGCCGGTTCGAGGAGCGTCTCCGAAAGGCCGTTCTGGCGGACGTACGCGTTCCATTGATGCGCCAGCGCCTGCTGAGATTTTGATTTCACCGCTTCGTAGCGCGGCTCGCCGGGCTCGAGATCCTCCACGCCGATCATCCACGCCCGGGCGGCCGTATTCAATAAATCCACCACCGCCCCCCGGTCAGCGCTGCATGGATCAAAATCCTCAATCGCAGCATCGATCATTTCGCTGGCAATCTGGTTCACCCGCTGTTCGGCCTGCTCCGCCAATTCCGCTTCCCCAAATAATTCTGCTTCCCCCTCGATCCGCATGGACCCGAGTAAATCCGCGTCTGCCAGCTCTCGTCCGGCATTCGAGCGGAAAATCGCATTGGCGGCAGAGTGGAAGGGCTGGGGATTCCCGCCAAGATCGTAGGCGGCGGCGCCCATGGCAAGAATATCGCGGATTTTGTTCCGCCAATCCCCCTCCGTATGGACAGCCTTCGCCAGGTGTCCGCTCCGCGTAAGAGTTTCGAATTGCTCCAGGCGCTGTTCCAGCAGGCGCAGCGCCTCGGCCGATTTCCCCTCGCCGGCGAGCCTCCGCGCCTCATCGATCACCGCCTGGGTTTCCGCGGAAACCGCCAGATCGCAGACGCTGCCGGTCGGCTGCAAACCGTCAGCCAGTTCCTGCGCCGCGTCAGCGCCCAGTTCCACCAGCCTGGCAGGCGATTCGCCGCTTTCCGCAACGCCGAATAACGACGCAGCAGCTTGATCGACCGGAAACTGCAGCGGTCTGGCAGCTGCGCAGGGATCGATATAAGCTGGAATTGTGGTTGGTGGGGTTTCGCTCGCTTTCGGGGCCGCGCAGGAGGCGGCCATAAGCAGCAAAAGAAATCCAAGGAAAATTACAGTCAGGCGATTCATCCGTCCTCCTCGAAAAGCCCGCCAGTCAAATTCTGGAAAAGATTATATATGATCGCGCTGATTGAGTAGCAGAAAAAGATACACTCAATATAATGTTAATCAATGAATTTGATTTTCCCGGGCTGCTCAGAGATATCTGGAGGGAACCATGTGGAAAGAATTTAAAGCGTTCATCTTACGCGGCAATGTCCTCGATCTGGCCGTCGCGGTTATCATCGGCGGGGCGTTCGGCGCCATCGTGAATTCCTTCGTCAACGATATCATCATGCCGCCCATCGGCCTGCTGCTCGGTAAAGTCGACTTCAGCAACCTGTTCATTTCCCTCGACGGGCAGACCTACGAATCGCTGGCCGCCGCCAAGGAGGCCGGCGCCGCATCGATCAACTACGGCCTATTCATTAATACAATAATCAATTTTCTCATTGTAGCCCTGGCGATCTTCGTGATCATCCGCGCGGCGAACCGGCTAATGCCGAAAAAAGCCGAAGTTCCCGCCGAGCCGGCAACCAAGGACTGCCCCTTCTGCGCGACCGCCATCCCCCTGAAGGCCACCCGCTGCCCGAACTGCACCTCTCAGCTTCCATAAACCATAGGTCAAGGCCTGCAGGCTCAAGCGACCAAACTCGCCCACCCGGCGGGGCATCCGCGTTATCAAATTATTTCAGGATATCCTCAGTGGAAACCTTGAGGATCAATGGTTCCCGGATGGAGGATGGTGCAGGTGCATCTCCCGGCGGATCTCTTCCAGCGCCAGCGGCAGATCGAGCACCCTGCCGCCAAAGCCGGCCTGCATCCGCTCCGCTTCCTCGCGCCGGGCGAAGACGAAGACGGACGGCGCGCAACAGACCACCAGGTCAGGGTGGAGGAGGAAAGCGGCGGTTTTGATGTTGCTCATCGTGCCGTGCAGAAAATCCACGGCCATGCCCGAAACCGCATCCGGGTGAGAGTCGAGCAGGCGCAGCCCGCAGTGGGGACAGCAGGCCTGCAGCGCCTGACCGTCCTTCAGGTGAAGGACGAAAGCAGTGCGCGGGTTGACGTCCTTGCCGCAGTGGGCGCAGGTCGAATTCGATTGGGCCGCGCCGGCCAGCAGCACCCCGCCGTGCACCCGTTCGACCAGCCCGGCCCCCGCCAGCTCGCTCAGGTCGCGGTGGATGGTCATCGAGGACACCCCCAGCAGTTGGCGCAGATCCGCAGTGGTCAACGCGCGCCGCTCGCGAAGTAATTCCATGATCTTTTGCAGTCGGGTTTCTTTGAAAAGGTCCATATCAATTCTGCAGGCTTTAGTCTTTTGTGTTAATATTACCCCAATTTCTATCAGTTTTCGGAAAATCAATCGGGAGGCAAATGATGAGAGGGCGTTTATCTTACCTGTTGGGAGTTGTCATTTTATCATTTCTTCTCGGCGGATGCGCCGGACCTGCAGACAGCCTCCAAATCCGGGATGCCTGGGTTCGCTCAGCGGCGAGCGGCGCGACCACCGGCGCATTCGCGCTGATCGTCAACTCGACCGGCGAGACAGACCGCCTGGTCGGCGTGGAATGCGCTGCAGCCCGGGCGGCTGAAATCCACGAAACCCGCATGGAGGGGGATATCATGCAGATGCGCCCGGTGGATTCGATCGAAATCCCCGCAGGCGGGCAGGCGGAGCTCAAGCCCGGCAGCTACCACATCATGTTGATCGATCTGCAGCGCGCCCTGCAGCCCGGCGAAAAACTGCCCATCACCCTGATCTTCGAAAAGGCCGGCCGGGTGGAGGTCGAGGCGGAGGTGAAGGGGATGTAGGCTGGAGCTGCTGCGCGGCGGCGTGCCGGCCGGGTTGGACCTCTCTCATCCCCAACCCCTTCTCTCTCCGAAGCGGCGAGGAAAGGGGCTTTTTGCCCCCTTCCCGGGCCGGGAAGGGGGTTGGGGGTTAGGTATTTACTGCGGTAGTTCGTAGAGCTGGCATCTGTACCTGCTGTTTTTGCAGGTATCCCTGCCCGCCGGCATGAATCTGCCGTGGTGCAGCAGCGCGTCGAACACAACATCCCTAAGGCGTCACCGCACCACCTTTCGCGGCAAACTGCCGGCAATCTCCACGCCGGCCGGGTTGGACCTCTCTCATCCCCAACCCCTTCTCTCTCCGAAGCGGCGAGAGAAGGGGCTTTTTGCCCCCTTCCCGGGCCGGGATTGAAAATCCGGTCTCATTTAAAGTCACGCTCAGCCAAGCGCCAGCCTTAACCCACCTCACCTCCCGGCGCACGCGGTTACGCCGCATTGCCCGGCGAAGGGGGATATAATACAACCATCCCAGTTTGAAGGTCTGTCCCGGAATGGCCTTGCTTCGCTCCTTCCGTCACCGCTCCTTCACCCTGATCTGGAGCGGACAAACCATCTCCCGCCTGGGGGATTCCCTGTACCGAATTGCGCTTTCCTGGTGGGTGCTCGAAAAGACCGGCTCAGCGGCCATCATGGGCACCGTGCTGATTTTTTCATTCACCCCCATGTTGATTTTCTCGCTGATCGGCGGGGTGGCGGTCGACCGTTTTCCCCGCATCCGGGTGATGATCCTCTCCGACCTTTTACGCGGGGTGACCGTGCTGGTGGTGTCGCTGCTGGCCTATGCCCGGCTGCTCGAGGTCTGGCATATCTTTGCCGCCAGCGTTGTCTTCGGTCTGGTGGATGCCTTCTTCCAGCCGGCTTATACCGCCGTTCTCCCCGAAATCACCCCGCGCGAACTGCTCCCCTCGGCTAACTCACTCACCTCGCTCTCCTGGCAGCTGGCGAACGTGGCCGGGCCGGCACTCGGCGCTGCGCTGGTCAGCCTTGGCGGCACCTCTCTCGGTTTTGCCCTGGATGGACTGTCCTTCTTCATCTCCGCCGTCTGTCTGCTCCCGCTGCTCAAACTGCCCCTGCCGCCAAGGGAAGGCCTGGCCAACCTGCGCCTGCTTGCAGACCTGAAGGTCGGGCTCAAAGTGGTATTCGGCTCGCCCTGGTTATGGATCACCATCGCTCTGGCAGCATTGAGCAACGTCACCCTCAGCGGACCGCTGTCCGTCTCCACCCCGTTTCTGATCAAGGACACCCTTGGCAGGGACGTCAAAGCGCTCGGCATGGTCTATTCCTTCAGCTCGGCCGGATCGGTGCTGGCGGCGGTCTGGCTGGGGCGCTATTCACGCCTGCGCCGGCGCGGACCGGCGCTCTACTTGGCCTGGATCATCGGCAGCCTGATGTGCGCAGGGTTCGGAATGAAGATCCCTTACGAGGGAATCCTGGCGGCGGCTGTGATTTTTGGCGCCTGCATGTCAGCGGTTGGCCTGATCTGGGTCAACACCCTCCAGGAACTCGTTCCCAGCGACCTGCTCGGGCGGGTCTCGAGCATCGACAATCTTGGCTCGTTCGCTCTGCTGCCGATTGGCTACGGCCTGGCCGGTCTGCTGACCGACCAGGTGGGCGCCCCGCTGGTCTTCCTCGGCGGCGGGCTGATCAGCGCCGGGCTGACCGTCCTCGGCCTGCTTCACCCGGCGATACGCAGGCTGGATTAAGGGTCTCGTTGTTCCCCTCATCCCGGGTCCCTTAACCCGATTCGAGCGCTGCTCCCCGGGCCGGGGGTTGCGTGGGCTGTTGGAGCCCTCCGCCCCATCCTTCCTCGCAGGTCGTCCATCTCTGCCCGCAACCCGGCGAACACCGCCCGCGCAGGTATGCATATTGCAACAATCCGGCCAAGAGATTGTTATGCTTGAAATTGCCGTACCTCCCCGCACCCAGACGCCCCCATTCCAGGAACTGGAGGGCCAGGTCGAAGCGCTGCTCGCCAGCGCCGCTTCGCTGACCGCTTCGAACCCACGGCGGGCGATCGAGCTTGCCCGCCAGGCCAGCAGTCTGACCGCCGACCAGCTCCCGCCCGGTCCGGCCGCCGACCGCCTGCGCGCCCGCGCCCTGACCATCCACGCCCGGGCAAGCGCCGAGCGCGAGGATTACCACCAGGCCGTCCCGCTCTACCTGGAAGCCATGCAGCTCTACCAAACCTGCGGCGACCCTGCGGGAATTGCGGAGGCGGTCAACGGGCTGGGCGCCGCCTACACCCTGATGGGCGCCTACCCGGAGGCTCTCCAGCAGCTCCTCCACGCGCTGATCCTTTACCGCGAGCAGGAGAATATCCGTGGCGAGGCGGCTGTTCTCAAGGACATCGGCCACCTCTACCTGCTGCTCGGCGACCTGCCGCGCGCTCTCCCGCACCTGGAGCAGTGCCTCGACCTTGCCGGGATTCTCAAAGACCGCCGCCTGGAAGCCGACGCGCTGGCCAAGCTCTGCGACGCCTGCCGCATGGCCGGGCAGAACCAGCGCGCCGTCCAGCACGGGCTGCGCAGCGTCGAACTCTACCAGGAAATCGGCTACCACGGCGGGGAAGTGGAAGCCCTCAACGCACTCGGCGAGGTCTACCTTGCCATGGGGGATTTCAGCCAGGCTCACAACTTCCTCCAGCTCACCGCCGAGGTTTCTGAACGGATCGGCCGCCCGCTGGAGGTCGCCCGCGCCCAGCGTAAGATCGGCGCGCTCTACCTGCGCGAAAGCCAGCTGGATTCGGCCTTCACCCACCTTTTCCGCGCCCTGGAAATCGCCGTGGAATCCGGCTCGCAGCGGGAAATTGCCGAATGCCACCGGGAGCTGGCCGCGGCCTATAAAAAATCCGGCGACGCCAGCAAAGCCCTGATGCATTTCGAGCACTTTTTCGAGTTGAACCAGGCCGTGTTTGATGCGGAATCCGACCGCCGGTTGAAAACCATCGAGATTGCCCATCAGGTCGAAACAGCCCGCAAGGATAAAGAGATTTACCACCTGCGCACCGTCCAGCTTCAGCAGGAGATCGAAGAGCGCAAGAAGGCTCAGGCCGCGCTCGAGCTGCTGGCCACCCGGGATGAGCTGACCGGCCTCTCGAACCGCCGCCACTTCCTCGAGCTGGCCTCCCGCGCCTTCGACCAGGCCCTGCGCTACCGCCGGCCGCTCTCGGCGATTATGCTAGACATCGACCGCTTCAAAGATATCAACGATACCTTCGGACACGCCGCCGGCGACCGGATCCTCGCCCAGGTCGGCGATCGGATGCGCGCGGTCATGCGCAAAGTGGACATCCTCGGACGCTACGGCGGGGATGAATTCATCATCTTCCTGCCCGAAACCAGCCAGGAAGGCGCCCGCCGCCTGGCTGAGCGTCTGCGCGCCGCCCTGGCCCTCCAGGAGGACGGAGAGGGCAGCCAGACCGAGATCACCGCCAGCATGGGCATTGCCTGCACCTACGGCGAATCGGCTGACCTGACCCTTGACGAGCTGATCCGCCGCGCTGACCAGGCGCTGTATCAGGCCAAACAATCCGGGCGCGACCGGGTGTGCATGTACGGGGGATAAGCTGGCACGAAGGGTGCATTCAACATAGTAGAAATCACCACTGAGGAGTTGTCCGCATGACCCCGCCTGTCCAGGCTGCCTTCTCCACCACCCATTCCGAGACCATTCACTCCCGTCACACCGGCTGGGATTATCAAATCTCCATCGGCTTGCCGCTCAGCTACAGCCAGGGGACATCAGGTAAATATCCGCTGGTGGTGGTCCTGGATGCCAATCTCTTTTTCAATATGCTGACCGACACCGCCCGGGTCATGCACATGTTCGACACCGTCCCCGAGGTGATCGTGGTCGGGATCGGCTACCCCATGAAGAGCCTGATCGGCGAAGATTTCAAACGCTTCATCGCACACCGGGTAAGGGATTTCACCCCGGTCCAATCCCGCTGCCTGGAAGGTCAGCTTGGCGACTGGCTGGGCGGGCGGCAGGTCGAGACCGGCGGGGCCGGCCAGTTTCTGGCCTTCATCCGCGAGGAATTGCTGCCATTCATCGAAGCCGAATACCGGGCCGACCCGGACGATCGGACGCTTGTCGGTCATTCGCTGGCCGGCCTGTTCGCCCTGCATGCGCTTTTCCAGGCGCCGCGCATCTTTCACAGGTATGTAAGCGGCAGCCCGGCCCTTGGCTACGCCGATCAGTCGCTTCTTCAAGCCGAGCAGGACTATGCCAGAACCAACGCGGATCTGCCGGCGAATCTCTACCTGGCCATCGGCAGCGAGGCCGAGTCCATCCTGAATCCGCTCGACTCGATGATCACCTTGCCGGATTTTTACTGCTTTACCAGCCAGTTGGAGCAGCGGGCTTACCCGCGCCTGCGCCTCACCCGCAATTTATTCGAAGGTCACAGCCACAACACCATCCCTGCCCCGGCGTTCCAGGCCGGCCTGCGGGCGGTGTTCGCGAGTTAAGGTGTTTCGGCCGCTTCATTGGTTGTAGGTCGGGACTGTGTCCCGACGATACGATGACCTGAACACTTGATCCTGTCATTTCGACGAGCGCAGCGAGGAACAACTACAATGTTTGTCATTTCGACGAGCGCAGCGAGGAGAAATCCTGAAGCAATTACGAGCAAGATTCCTCGCTTCGCTCGGAATGACAATGAGAATTTTTTCGAGATAACAATGAGTAGGTCGGGACTGTGTCCCACCGATACGATGACCTGAACACTTGATCCTGTCATTTCGACGAGCGCAGCGAGGAGAAATCCTGAAGCAATTACGAGCAAGATT
>CAZMCF010000038.1:0-11996 GCA_964564935.1 uncultured Anaerolinea sp.
CCGGCAGGTTCTGCATCACCCGGGCGGCAATATGGGCGCAGTCGTTGGGGAAGACTGCCGCGTAGCCGGCGCCCTCCTGGGCGGCGTCGCGCATGGTCAGGTACTCGTACATGATCCGCCCCAGGTCGACCACGCCCGCCAGCAGGATCAGCAGGAAGACCAGCACCATTGAGAGCTCGACCAGGCTTTGACCTTTTTCAGATTGGGGTTTGTTTAGACTGTTCATGGTGATTTCTCGTTCTTTATGGGTAATTCAGCTGGCAGCTATAGCCGTTGGGATAACTGATGTTAAGGGTGATGTTATTAATGGTGATGTTCGATTTTTCGAACACAAACCGGAGATAGGAAACGCCGGGGTTTAATTGGAGGAATGGATCGGGATACCAGAGTAAATATCCGTCGGTGTCCGGACCGGTCCATTTGGTGATAAAGTTGCCGCCAACCGGTTGGAACTCGATGCGCACCAGATTACGATTGCCGCTTGTGTTCCAGCTGATCGAGACCTGGGTCAATTGATTGATGTAACCGGTATTGTTGGTTATCTTTAAATCATAGTACTCGGTTGTCGTGGTCATTCCGACCGTCCAGGATTCGCTGCTGCACACGGGCGGCTCCGGGGTATTCGTGATAGTCGGCGTATTCGTTGGCGTGCCGGTATTAGTGGCGGTAGCGCCGGGCAAAGGGGTATTGGTTTTGGTCGGGGTGGGCGTGTTGGTTCCGCCGGAAGATCCGCCGGGAACGGGAGTGGGCGGCACGCCGCCCGCATTGGCGCTGGTCGGCGCCAGGGTCCATTCCAGAAAAGCCCGCTTGATGATTGTCCGCCTGGCGGTCGAACGCAGGGTCAGATCGGGGATAACGCCGGTGATCGATTGGAACCGGATCGAGGCCGTGACGTGTACCCGGTCGCCGAGGACGGTGTTTTCACAGGCTTTAATCGTGCCGTATCCGTCGTCATACTGGATGGCGATGTCCATGTCCCCCGCGAAAAATCCGACCCGCCGGGCTGCGTTCTGCAGGCCGACCGGATCGCACAGGGTTTTGACCGCCGCGCCGTAGCGCGCCCCTTCGCGCGCCGCGGCGAACACGGAGGTGTACATAAAAAACATGCGTCCAAACTCGATGACACCCAGTACAAGCATTAAAAATATTGGGATAGCCATGGCGAATTCGACCATGCCCTGCCCCCGGCGGCGGTCAGGCATTCGATTGCGGGTAAGCCATTTTTTCATGATCCACCTCATCCTCTGTTGATCGGCTGTTCTGCGCATGCGTTTGAGAGGCATTCACGGAGAAGAAAGCCTTTGCTGTCAGCACGTCGAGTATGTTGCATGATTCGATCCATAGGGATATCATCGCGCCGGTGAAACGGTTATATATCGGTTAGTTAATGATAAGAAAATGGTTGTTTTCACAATGTTAGTTTACAGAAAAGGCTGATAGATTGCTATCCGTATTCCCCCTTATTTATCCTTTAAAATAATACGTATATTATATTGGTATCAATTAAGTATTTTTATGGTATTTTTACCCGTCCGCTGCCCGCCGGTTCTTATTTTTCCATTGGCAGCAGGCCCTTCTTGATTGCGAAGCGGATCAGGTCGGCGTGCGAGTGGATATCCAGTTTGCGGTTCAGGTTGGCCCGGTGCGCTTCGACGGTGCGCGTGCTGATCGACAGCCGCTCGGAAATCTCAGCGGTCGAGCGGCCTTCGGCCACCAGTTGAAGGATTTCGCGCTCGCGGGCGGTCAGCGTTTCGTAGGGGTCCAGCGTGCCGGTCTTGGCGCGCTCGACATAGGCGGAGATCGCCCGCTCGGAAAACGGCGCGCTCAGGTAGCGCAGCCCGGCGGCGACCATGCGGATCGCCTGGGTCAGCTCGGCGGCGGTTGTGTCCTTGAGCAGGTAGCCAGATGCGCCTTTCTTCAGCGCCTCGATCACGTAGGCTTCGTTGGCGTGCATCGAGAGGATCAACACCTTCGTCATGCGGAAGACCTGCCGGGTGATCTCCAGGCCGTTCAGCCCGGGCATCATCAGGTCGAGGACGAGCACATCCGGCTTGAATTCCTGCACCATTTGCAGCGCCTCCTGACCGTTGCTCGCCTCGGCGACGACCTTTAAATCCGGCTGCGCGTCGATCAGAGAGCGCAGCCCCTGGCGTAGAACAATATGATCATCCGCCAGCACGATCGTGATCATCAGCTTTCCCTCCATTTTCCGTCTGGATGACAGGTAATTCAACCACCAATAACGTCCCCCATCCAGGGACAGAATCTATTGTAAGCGATCCGCCGGCAAAAGCAACCCGCTCGCGTATGCCCAGCAGTCCGCGCGAGTGGCCGCTCTCCAGCGCCTCGCCGGCGGTAAAGCCGACGCCGCGGTCTTCGATCTGGATCGTCAGGGTCTGATCTTCGAACAGGACCCGGACGGCGGCTTCATTCACCCTGGCGTGGCGGGCGACATTGGTCAGACCCTCCTGGACGACCCGGTAGGCGGTGGTTTCCAGGGTGGGGGCAAAGCGCCGGCCCTCTATGCCCTTTTGGACGAAATGGACATGGATGCCGGTCAGGCTGGTGTAGCGGTCGAAATGCCAAAGCAGGGCAGGCAGCAGGCCCAGGTCGTCCAGCATGGAAGGGCGCAGGTCGAGGGACAGGTTGCGCACCTTCTTGATCAATTCCTCCGCAAGCTGGCGGGCGCCTTCCAGGTGCATGGGCAGGTCCTTTGGCGGAATGTCGCCGGCGGCGTCCAGCTTGATCTTCAGCCCGGTCAGCAGCTGGCCGATCTCGTCGTGCAGCTCGAGGGCAATTTCGCGGCGCTCTTCCTCCTGGATCTCGACCAGGCGCTGAGAGAGCGCCTGCAGGCGGGCCTGGTCGGCGCGCACCTGGCCGAACAGTTCCGCATTATTGAGGGCGATGCTCATCAGGTTGGTCAGGGCTTCGAAGAGCTGGACCGCGTCCGGCTGGAAGGCGTTCTTATCCTGGCTGAAGACCACCATCGCGCCGCGCGATTCCCCGGCGGCCACCGGCAGGGCCAGCAGCCAATCGAAGCCGCGCTCGGCCGGGCAGAGCGTCTCCCAGATCTTTCCCCCGCGGCGGGTCGATTTACCGATCACCAGCGGTTCTTTTTCCAGCAGAGTCAGCACGGCCGGGTGCTGGACAGCGGCCGTCTTGCCCTGGGCGATCAGCGGGGGCAGCCTGAGCAGATCCAGCCCTTCGGCCGCCTGCGGCCGCAGGATCAGGTCCTCTTCGTGGAAAATACCGAGCCAGGCGGCCTCCACCCCGAATTGCTCTACCAGCAGGCGGCAGCTCTCGGTGAAGATGGTCTGTGGGTCCAGTTGAGAGAGAAACACCCGCGAGATTTCATTGAGCGCGTTCAGATCGCGCACGCGCCGGCGGAGGTCGTTTTCCAGCGCCTTGAGCCCGCTGATGTCGCGGGTCACGCCGACCACGCCGGCCGGGTTGCCTTCATGATCGGTCACAGGCGAGAGCACCGACTGAAAATTGATTTCCTGACCGTGCGCGCGGGCGCTCCATTCATAAGCAAGATGCTGACCGGCAATCGCAAGCCGCAGAGCTTCGAGATGGTTGCGCAGCGTTTCGGCTGACAGGTTGAGGGCGATGCCGTAATTCTCCAGCGGCAGGGAGGCGAGATCGGTGCCTTCCAGACTGCCGGGCAGGGGGATGGACTCGGGCAAGCCCAGCTTGCGGGCCTTATCGCCGTATAGGTTGATCTGGGTGAGGCTTTTATCCAGGGTGAAGACCATGTCGTCCATCGATTCGACCAGCCGGCCGAAGCGCTCCTCGCTCTCCTGGCGGCGGTGCTGCGACTGCTGCAGATCGGCCAGCATCTGGTTGATATTTTCGCCCAGCCGGCCGAGCTCGTCCCGGCCGGTGATGCTGACCCGTTCGGACAGGTCGCCGCGCCGGCCGATCTGGGCGACCTGGCGGCCGAGCTTCTGCAGCGGGGCCAGCACCAGCCGGTCGACCGAGAGGATGGCGATCACCCCGAACAGGAGCACGCTGGCTGCCAGAGTGATCAACAGGAAGTCCAGAACCAGCTGGCTGTTGCGGGCGACTGCCCGGCTGAGGGTGGCCCGCAGGATGAAGGCCGGCTGACCGTTCAGGTCGCTCAGCAGCTGGAAGGCGTACATTTCGGTCTCGCTGACCGGCAGAAACAGGCTGGGGCTGGCGGCGCTCAAGGATTTCGCCCCCTCGGCGAACGCCGGGGCGGTCAGGGCGCGGTCGTACTCCATCAGCGCCAGGGGCAGACGGGCCAGGCGCGAGATTCGCTCCAACTCCTGCGCATCGAGGAATCGGCCGACCAGCAGCGCCCCGCGGGAGGGGCCGCTGCCGTCGCCGGGCAGCACCGGCGTGGAAACGAGCAGCAGCGGGCCGGCCTGAGTGCGCAGCAGCCCGCGCGTGGATTGGACGCCCCCCGCAAGGATCGCCCCCCCTGCAGCCACATACTCCGTGACCTCGGGCGGGAGGGGGATCTCCTCCTTCAGAGCCAGGTCGCAGGCGAAAGCGTCGACCAGCCTGCCGTCCAGGCTGACCAGGGCCATCAGATTCACGTCCAGATCGCTGAAGCGCTGCAAGTTGAAGTCTCCGCCGACCTTATTACCCGATTCAGCAGACAAACGGTCGTAGACGGCGTCGTTGCGGCCGAGGCTGACGGCGGTGTTTTCGAGCAGATTGTAGCGCTCGTCGATCGCCCGTTGGACATGGCTCAGGGTGAGCTGGGCGTACTGCTGTTCCTGCTGATGGAAGAGCGGACCCAGATTGGTCTGCAGGGTGACAGACACGACTGCCACCAGACCGAGCAGCGTGAGCAAGATCAACCCGACGATCGTCCAGCGAAGTTTCATGATAAGGAGATTGACCGGGATAGGGGTGCGTGGGTGAAATGTCCAGAACTATGGTTGCAACAAGCGGGCCCGCATTCCCCCGGTCGTCGAGGGTAATTATAGATGGATTTGAGCAGAAATACCAGTCAGGTAATCATTCTGGGGCCGCGCCCTGACCGGGCGCGATGATGATGTTCAACCAGCCCAGGACAGTTGATCTTTGGATCGACCCCCTCCAACCTCCCCCATTTTCGCAATCTGAAAATGGGGGAGGCGCAGGAGGGTGTTACCCGCTCGCGCCGGTCTCCTGACCAGGCGCGATTTCCTATGTCTGCCTGAGAGTTTAGAGGTTATTCAGAGGAAGAATCAGGTTTCTGAGGATTGGGCTTGCGCCGGTTGTAACCGCGCGTCCCGCCGCGCGCCCCATTCGTTCAGCGCCAGGGCAGCCAGGACGACCGCGCCGCCGATCAGCAGGCTGGGCAGGTGAGCCTGCTCGCCGAAGAAAATCAGCGATACCGCCACCGCCAGGGGGATCTTCAGGTCGTTGAAGATGGCCAGCGCGCCGGCGTTGACCTTGCGCGCGCCAACGTTCCACAAGAAGAAACCCAGCCCCGAGGCGACCGCGCCGAGGTAGAGCAGGGTGAGCGCCTGAGTCGAGCTCAGGCTGAAACTGCCCCAGGGGGTGGTGAACAGGGCCGGCAGTCCGGCGGTCAGCGCGCCGCCCAGGTAGAGCAAGGCAAACACCCGCAGGTCGGTCAGCTCGGAGGTCTTGTGGAGCAGCTCGCGGTAATACACCTGCCCGAAGGCGAAGAACAGATTGCTGGCCTGAACGATCAGAAAGCCTGTCAGCAGCTCGGGGCGCAGCAGGTCGGCCTGCTTGACCACCGCGGTGCCGGCAATGGCGATCAGGGTGGCCAGCAGGCTCACCCCGTGCAGCCGGCGGCGGAAGGCGTCGTGAATCAGGGTGACGTACAGCGGGGTGAAGATGGTGAACAGAGCGACTTCGTAGGCCTGCAGATAGCGAAAGGCGTACAGGTAAGCGACGTACATCAGTCCGTACTGCACCGCGCCGGTCAGCGCCAGGCTCAAGCCGAGCCTGCGCGAGACCCCGCGCAGGCGCAGGAAAGGCAGGAAGACCAGCAGCGAGATCAGCAGGCGGGCGGCGGCGACGAAGCTGGCATCGAGCCCGGCGAGCTGGTTTTTAATCAGTCCGAAGGAAAAAGCCCAGATCAGCGAGACGATGAAGAGGTAGAGCATAGAGGCGGTCCTTTGAGGGAAGTTGGGGGATTATAAACAATAACCCCCGACCCCGCCAGACGGTTTCGCCCGCCAGGCTTTCAAACGTGGCGCCAATCCGCATCGGCGGCTGGCTGCCGCGCCTCAGGGACCCATCACCAGCGGCAGGTACAGGCGCGGGTAGGCGACGATGACCCGCAGCTCCAGCCGCGCGCTGACCGCCGGGTTACCCCGCGAGGCTGCTTCCAGGGTCAGCGTTTCGGATGCTCCATCCGCCGCGCCGGGCGGGATGAAGACGGTCGCAAAGATTTCTCGCGATTCGCCTGGGAAGAGCTCCAGCGGGCTGGTCAGCGGGGCAGCAGTCCAGCCGCCGGGCAAATCCAAACTGAGATCGACGCTGTCCGGGACATTGCCGGTATTAGTCACCAGCGCCGAAAACGCGACTGACTGCCCGGGCCAGCCGCGCTTCTCGGTCTGCGGGCTGCTAAGACTGAGCCGGTAAAGGATGACCCGCGTTTCCAGCACAGCCCGGGCGTTGACGGCGTGATCCAGAGCGTACAGCGCGGTGACCTCTGACCGGTCGACGGCCCCTGGAGCGGCATCCTCCGGGATTGATACCGTCACAATCACCTGGTCGCTTTGCCCGGGGTCAAGGCTGAGCAGGACAGGATCAACCACCGTTGCCCACTGACCCCCCTGGGCTGTCACCTCGAAATCGGCCGGTTGGGGCCCGGTGTTGGTCGCCTGCAGCGCGTAGGTTAGCGTTTGGCCTGGGATACCGGTCTGATGTGCGCTTGCAGGCTCCAGAGTCACGCCCGGCGGGGGCGGGTACCGACAGCTTTGCACGACGACGTCATCGATATACCAGCCTTCCCCTTCAGGCGTCGAATCGTCCGTGCCCATCAGCCAGCCCAGGCGGATTTCCTGGCCGTGATACTCTTCCAGGCGAACGGTAAAGTGGCTCCACTCGCGCTGCCCGCACCAGGCGCGCAGGCCGCCGAGCGGGTTCTGATGGGCGCTGCTGATCACGCCGTCGTAAGGAATGGACAGAAGGGATTCCTCTGAGATAACCTGCCAGTTGATCCCGTCGTCAGCGCTGATTTCCAGCAGTCCGCCGTCCTTGCATTCGGTTGTGTTTTCGAAGGAATGCCTGCTCCAAAAGCTCAGCTCGATCGGCGCCTGATTAAGGCCGGGCAAAAGGATCGCGGGAGACACCAATCGCTGCTCGCCTGGGAGAACAACCTCGCTGCTGGCAAAATAAGACCAAACGGGGCTGAAACTGTCGCTGACGGTCAGCGCCCAGATATTATTACTGCCGGCGGCGCTCCAGCCGCCCGGGTCGGATTCGAAATCGGTCGCATAGATGACCTGAGGGGTTCCGTCCGGGCAGGTGAATTCGGCAGCTCGGGTCGTGAAGCGTCCCGGCAGGCTGTAAGCCCCGAGGCCGCAATGGTTGACGCCGCGCACCCGCCACCAGAAGGTCGATCCCGGCGGAAATTCGATGGGCGGGGTATAGATCGGCTCGGATAAATCAGTTTCTGAGAGGAAGATGGATTGGAAGAGGTGGTCGCTGGCGATTTCGATCTCATAGCTTACAGCAGCAGGGGAAGCTTCCCAGGTGAAGTTCGGCCGCAAAGATGTGCTCCGCGCCAGGGGAGGCGGATCCAGCAGGGTTGGGGCCGCCGGCGCGAGCCCATCGACCGAGACGAGCAGCTCGAATTGGCGGATTAACCCGTTCGCGTCGCCCTGAATGGTTACCGGGTAACTGCCCAAATCGAGGCCGGTAGTCGTGATCGTCAGCGCGGCGGTTTCTCCCGGCCGGATGGGGTTCGGCTGGATTACCGCACTCATTCCCGGGGGCATATTCACCGCTGTGAGCGTGACCGGCGAATCAAAACCGTAAAACGCCATCACCTGGAGCGAGGTTTGCGCCTGACCGTCGCCGCAAAGGGAGAGGCGCTCCGGCGAGGCGGTCAAGGAATAATCTGGAGGTTTCGGCCCAAGAACCATTTGCAGGCTTGGGTCGCCGAAGATCTGGTATGCCTCCAGGTAATGAAGAGCATTCTGTGGATAGCGCGCGCCAACCCTCTCCAGAGCGTACTGCAATGCTTCGCCAAGGCTGGCCGGATCGGCGGGGTTTTCAAACAGCTTGAGGAAGAATCTCTTTTCAAGCTCGCCGTCTTGCTCAAAATACGTATCGGCCGAAGAGCCGATGTAAGCCAGTGCGCCCGAATCCGCTTGAGTGACCCAGGTGCGGGCGAGCGAGTCCGAGGCATTGAAATCGACAGTGTCCGACGCCAGGCCTAACGCCAGAGGGATGGGCGGTCCGGTCATCGCACGAACGTCCTCCTGATCAAACAACGGCCCCAACCAGGCCGTATTGCTCCCAAGGCCGTTGTAAACCACCAAACTGCGTCCGCTGTTCAGCGAATTCACTACATGGTCGTGATTGGCCCCGTATTTTACGGGATACAGCATGTCGCCGCCGGGTTGAGGATTATTCGGGAAATTACCACTGAAACCGTTCGGGAGGGTGTACTGGCTGATTACGTAATCATGGACCGCTTCAGTAAATTCCGCTGCCTGTTTACTCCCTACGAGGGTATCGCTATCCGTTGCAATGAACGAGGCCGATTTAATCCAGGGCTCATTTCCATCGACCTGACTGTACGCTTCCATCTTCGCAATCCAATCGTCCAATTCCTGGGTGTTGCGGACTGGCAGCCGGCCGTAAAGAAGATCCGGAAGATTTCCTGGGAGACCGTCTAAGTCGGCGTAGTAATAATCCGTTCGAGCGAGCACATCGGTTGTCATTGGCCAGGTTGGGATGAAACGATCGTCGCCGACGAAGAACAGGTACGCTGGCGGATTCGGGCCGTCATACAAATATTGAACAAAAGACTTGATGGCATCCGCGGTATAGCCGATTTCACTCAGAGCCTTTACAGTTACCGAATACCCCTGACTTTCTTTCAGGGAAATATATGGGCTTAAGTGATCGAGAAAAAGATCCGCGGTGATAATCAGGTAATGTTCCTGGGACGCGGCCGCCAGTGCCTGTCCATGAGGCGGTGAGGCAGCCGCCAGCGGGGTCAGGGCGAACGCAAAGGCGGCGCAGGCGAGCAGCCAGCGCTGGATCGGGCGTTGAGTATTCATCTGGAAACCTCCCCGGGGACGGTGCTGGCTTCAGCGAAACGGCGGCGTGAATCTTCCCTGAAAAAGATTGTAGCATAACTTGATTATTACCAATTCCAACGGAGGCTGGAATTTTCTCCCCGGCCGGTCAACCGCGCCGGCAGGCTTCAAACCGCCGCTTCGCCAGCGATCCCCGTGGATTCCAGCCCGCCGCACTGACCGGCGGGGCCCTCAACCGGCCCTCTCCCTTCCCGATCCCGCCGTTATCGGATATGATAGCCCGCGTCGATGAACGCCTTCCTCCGCCTGCCGCCGGCCCTGAGGCACCGCAAATTCTCCCTGCTCTGGGCCGGCATGCTGATCTCCGTCGCCGGCTCGCAGATGCAACTCTGGGCGCTGTTCTGGCACATTCGCCAGTTGAGCGACCAGCCCGCGGCGGTCAGCGGGGTGGGCGCGGCCCGTTTCCTGCCCATTCTCCTGTTTTCCCTCATCGCCGGCGTGGCCGCCGACGTGCGCAACCGGCGCAAGATCATCCTGGTCACCCAGACGGTGATGATGCTGACCGCTTTCAGCCTGGCCGGGCTGACTTTCCTCGGCTTAACCCGGTTGTGGCACATCTACCTGCTCACCGCCATCCAGGCGGCGGCCATCGCCTTCGATACCCCTGCCCGCCAGGCGCTGATTCCCAACCTGCTGCCGAAGGAGGACCTTCCCAGCGCCTTCAGCCTGATCTCGATTGCCCAGACCACCGGAGCGATCATCGGCCCGGCCCTGAGCGGGGTCGTGATCGCCCTGGCCGGACAGGGCTACACTTACCTGATCAATGCCATTTCGTTCATCAGCGTCATTCTGGCTTTGCTGTTGATGGGCGCGGTGCCGCAGGAGCGGGCGCTGATTAACGGCAGCCGCTCGGCCTTCAACCTGCCCGCCATCCGCGAGGGGATGAGCTTCATTATCCACTCGCCGGTCATCCTTTCCAGCATGCTGCTGGATTTCCTGGCGACCTTTTTCTCTTCGGCCAACACGCTGCTCCCCTTCGTCGCTCAGGATATCCTCAAGGTCGGGCCGGTGCCGTATGGCTGGCTGGCCAGCGCCCAGTCAGCCGGCGGGATTCTGGCCGGGCTGTCGCTCTCGCAGCGCTCGAAACTGCAGCGCCAGGGGCGCCTGCTGCTTCAGGCGGTGGTCGTGTTCGGCATTGCCACCATTGTCTTTGGCATCTCCCGCAATATCTACCTGACCTTCCTGGCCCTGGCGGTCGTTGGCGGCGCCGATGCGGTCAGCACAATCCTGCGCAACACCATCCGCCAGCTGCAAACCCCCGACGCGATTCGCGGCCGAATGGTCAGCGTCAACCAGATTTTCTTCATGGGCGGACCTCAGCTGGGGGAAATCGAGGCCGGGCTGGTGGCCCAGGCGCTGGGTATCCCGGCGGCCATCATCAGCGGGGGGATCGGCTGCATCCTCGCGGTAGGGTGGGTGGCGCTGCGCTGGCCGCAACTGGCCCGCTTCAACGGCGATGAGGCTATCCTGGCCGGCGCTCCAGCAAAGGCCGGGCATTAACGTCAGCCTCAGCCCGGTTTGCATATTTGCAAGGATACGCTTTTGTCAGCAACTAACCATAAGAATGGGGTTATAACTATTGCTACATCGCTGCGGTCTTTTATCCTGTCATATGACCACGGACACCTGCATGGTCACAGGCCAGAATAGGTCGCAATTAGGCCCTGCGGTATTTGTCGCCAGCCGATTCATCGGGTACAATCACACCGTTCCCATCACTTTTCCCCAAACATGATCGGAATTATGAAATTTATCAAGGGATTTCTTATACATGTTCATTGACCGACTGATGTACTGGGTTTCGAAACCGGTGATCATTTCCTATGCCGGAACCATGCTGAAGCTGGACGTCCAAATGGAGATGCCGCTGCCCAAGGGGGCCAAGATCATTGCGGCGAACCACCCTTCGACCACCGACCCGTTTTTCGTCGCCCGCATGGTCGGGCACCAGTCCTTCATCCTGATCAACGAAGTGCTGTTCAAAGTGCCGCTGCTTGGCGAGTATCTGCGCCGCTCCGGGCACATCCCGGTCGAAGCAGGCAAAGGCCCGGCGGCGATCGAGGCTGCCCTCGAGCTCCTCCGCCAGGGTAAAACCGTGATGATCTTCCCCGAAGGCGACCTCAGCCCGGAAGAAGGCGGCTTTCAGCAGCCGCGCACCGGGGTAGCCCGCCTGGCGCTGGCTTCCGGCGCGCCGGTCATCCCGGTGGGAATCCACCTGCTGCGCGAGCGTATTCACTCGGTCCGCTCGACTGTGGCCGGCGTGGCTCACATTGGCCGCTGGTACATTCGCGGGCCGTACAACATGACCGTCGGACAGCCGCTGCTTTTCCAGGGTGATGTGGAAGACCGGCCGCTGGTGCGGTCGGTGGCAAGCACGGTGATGCACCACATTATCGAAATGACCCGGTTGAGCGAGCTGCGCATGACCCAGCGCCCGACTCCGCTGGCCTCGCTGCCGGAGTTGCAGTAAATTTACCCTTCTGGGTCCAGTCGCTATCCAGCGCCGCCGGAGGTCATCACCCGGCGGCGTTTTGCAACGCCCCCGTTCGCCGAACAACAACATACACCGCCCGGCCTTCCTTGACGTTTAGGCTGCTTCGTATTATAGTTAATTTCCACCAGCCCTCGTAGCTCAAATGGACAGAGCGTTTGCTTGCGGAGCAAAAGGCTGCAGATTCGAGTTCTGCCGGGGGCACTCAAAAACCGATCCCGCTTTGACGGGATTTTTGT
>CAZMCF010000038.1:12096-20847 GCA_964564935.1 uncultured Anaerolinea sp.
GATCCCGCTTTGACGGGATTTTTGTTCGCAAGGCTGCAGATCCCCACGGGGGGACGATGTTCGCGTTCTGCCGGGGGCGCACTACAACCGATCCCGCTTTGACGGGATATATCTTTACCGTCATTCCGCCCACGTCCGCAGGGGCGCAGGGGAAGATTGCTTGCCGCCGCCCGATTCAGACCCCCTGCGCCCCTACCGATGGATGACCGCGTTCTTCCGGAGCGCGGATAAATGATCGTTCCTTCGGCCGTCTGTCAGTCCAGCGGACTGATGACGGTAACCCGGAATGGGACGGCTAACATCTCGAACACAGGTATATAGACGCCGGCGGCTGCAGCCTCCTGCATATGCGCGACCCGCGCCTCGGCTGACTCCCAATCGGCAATCTCAACCAGCAGGTCGGGATTATCAAGCACCTCATAGCGCGTGCTGCCCAGGAAACCGCGCTGGCCCGGTCCCTGTTTCGCCACAACGCTCTCGAGCAGACTCTGGAGCTCAGACCGCTTACCTGGTTTGGCCTGCAGTTCGACGATCACCTTGATTGCCATTCTCCATCTCCTGGAGTTGTTATGCCGCAGCAACTGCTCCTGGCTGCCTGATCATAGGTTTCAGGCGGCCTGCGCAGCGCAGCGGAGCATCGTCGCCTGAAACCAGGGGTTAGCCTGCGCTTCGCAGTATAAGGTCCCTCGCTTGGTTTCGTATGTCTGCGTCCCTGGTAACACCCAAATCGAATAAGTAACGCGCTCCGCTTGCAACTACGGTCGAGTATCTACATTCCGCCTTGCCCGGGCGCAGGGATTGCGCCAAGCTGCTCCATCATCCCCATGCTATCCATCTGGCCCCAATGTTCGACACCCTTGCCCCCCGCAATGCGGATAATATCGATGACGCCAAAGGACACGCTCTTGCCGGTTGGCGGAATGCCCATAAACTCGCCCTTATGAGTGCCGCTCCAGGTCTGGCGGACGACTACCTTATCGCCTTCGGCGACCATATCGTCTATCGTGGCTTTGAAATCCGGGAAGGCGCTGCGCAACGCGCTGGCCAACAGTTTGACACCCTCGCGATTACTGGGAATTCCGGGTGGGAGTACTTCGCGTTCCACGAAGTCGGACGCCAGGAAATCGTCGGCCTTACTCATGTTTCCCCGATTGAAGACTTCCTCCACCATTTCACGGACTAATGCTTTATTCTGCTCAATTGACATGGGTTTCTCCTTATGTTTGAGTCGAAGGCGATTCGCTCTACGCGGATGAAATTAACCGTACGAATAACCGACACGCCTGCCTTCGTCGCCTCTTATTCAGCGTTCACTTTTGTCGCACCGGATTGCGGAAACATGATTGGCCGGTAAACGCAATCGTTGGTATGACCCGGAACAGCCCTACAAGAATAAACAGATAATTATTATATTATAAGTAAACAATTAAGTAAATAAAATTGCATTAGAGGGCGCTAAGAAATCCACCCCTGCGTCCCCACAGAAGGATGTCCGCGTTCTATCGGGGCAATTATTCCATCCCAATTGGCGAGTATATTACTCTGGCATTCACTGTTGTTGGTCTTCGGGTGGGATGGATACCAATCCCCTCGGGCCCTGAGAACCCTCAACCAAACAACGAAATTTCTGAAAAGGACCGTTCCAGTTCCCGGTAATTGCAACCGACATGACCACAGGATGCGATATTGTTTTGTTTCTGGTTTTCTTGATACCCTCCCACCTGTGAGTGCTGTCCGGTCGTTGACACCAATACATCCGCCCACTAACCTGCCATACCCCAACTCCTTGAGGTTCCGCGCCTATCTTACAGGGGTTCCGTGCCTTCGCTTAAGATATTTAGATACTGCTGGTATGCAAACACTCGGTTGCGGCGTTTACCAGTAATCTCGCGCACGAGCCCCAGTTCTACAAGAGTTTCCATGGCATTACCGGCCGCTGGGAAAGATAGGTCTGTCCGCTTGCAGGTCTGATTCAGCGAGAGCAATGGTCGCTCGCACAAAGCCCGGAAAACGCGCAGGGGGGTGGAAGCGCTGCGGCCAAGTGATTGTATCTTCTGCTCATCACTCTGGAAGAGAGCCACAAGCCTTCTGGCGGTATCGACGGCGTTCGAGGCGGTAATTTCAACCCCCTCTAAAAAGAAATCCACCCAGGCTTCCCAATCACCATCAGTACGTACCAAATCTAGCAGACGATAGTACTCAGTGCGATGCTGCTTGAAGTATAAACTCAAATAGAGCAGCGGCTGCGAAAGCACACGGTCATGATGGAGAATGAAAGCAATCAGTAAGCGGCCAATGCGCCCATTTCCATCTAAAAAGGGGTGAATGGATTCGAATTGCACATGCGCCAATGCAGCTTTGATAATCGCCGGATAGGGGTTGTCTTCGTTGTGGAGAAAACGCTCGAGGGCAGCCATGCATGCTTCCACATGTGCTGGGGGAGGGGGTAAATAATATGCATTTCCCGGGCGTGTGCCGCCAATCCAGTTCTGCGTTCGCCGAAATTGGCCGGGCGATTTTTCACTTCCCCGCCCATGAGAAAGAAGAATTCCGTGCATTTCTCGAATGAGACGATTAGAAAGCGGAAACCCATTTTCCAGCCGTCTGAGGCCGTGTTGCAGCGCCGCCACATAATTGGAGACTTCCTGCACGTCATCAAGAGGAACTCCTGGAGCTTCTTCCAACTCAAAGAGCATTAATTGAGCCAGAGAAGATTGAGTTCCTTCAATCTGGGAAGACAGTACTGCTTCGCGCCGTACGTAGGCATACAGAAAAAGACCCGGATCAGGAAGAAGCAGAGTAATGCTATCCAGTCGTCCAAGCGCCAGGGTGGCACGTTCTAACAACTTCTGTCGCTGTTCATTCATTTCAAGGGGCGGCCTGGGAGGTAAAGGATCCGGTAAAAAAGCCCGGATCTGTTCCCCGCCGATGATGGTTGTTTGATAGCGCCCCGTTTCGCCTCGTCTCATCCTTCCACTTCTCCATTTGGTGCAATCGTTTAATAATATTATATACTATTAATCGAAACACCTGTTTTGTTTAATAAGAACTATCCTTGTTAAACGACCATCCAATAGCGATTATTCAGTAATCCCCCATTCTTTAGGTCTTTTTACATCACTCATCCAGATGTCGGGTTTCCGTCTGGAGTATTTGGGCTGCCCGCCGCTGCATTTCCGCGAGAAACGGCCCTCCCTGCTCATTCTGCTGATCAATGCCAGTACAGCCCTCTGGAGGGAGATTTAGCAATCACTGGGTTGAGGGCGGGGTGGACGTCTGATCAAATCCGTCCCCCGACCGCCCTCAACTCAATATGCAGATTTTATGTAAAAAAAATTACCCCAGCTTATGCCCGCATTCCGGACAGAATTTAGCGCCCATCGTCTCGGCGCCGCACTGCGGGCATCTGGCGACCAGCGGCCGGGATTCCATCTTCTCGCCGCAGTTCGGGCAGAACTTGGCGCCCATCGTCTCCGCGCCGCACTTCGGGCAGACCGCCACGCTCGGCTGAACCATCGCCGTGCCGCACTCCGGGCAGAACCTGGTGCCGGCCTCGGCGACCGTGCCGCAGCTCGGGCAGCGCGCGCTGGTCGCTTCGGCCGCCTTCTTGGCCGCCTCGCCAGCCTGCTTGAGCGCCCCGCCCAGCCCGAAAGCCTCGGCAAAGCCTTTGATTGCCGCACCAGCCTGAGCCCCGCGCGCCTCGGCGATGTCTCCCTGGCGCGGGCTGTCGTCCTGGCAATAGCCGCTCTGGGTGTCGAAATCCGAGAGGCAGACGATCCGGTCGCAGGTCGGGCACTGGCGGAAATGGACCTGAACCTGCTCCCAGGCCTTCTCTAACTGACCCTGATCCATCTTCATCGAGTAGCGCGGGTCATCGCCTGTGACGCTGCTGGCAACCGAGCTGCCCACCAGCGGCACTTTGCGCAGCAGCCCGCCCAGCGCCTGCCGGCCGAGATCCTGTTTCACGGTGTTGACCACGTTCGGCGTACTGCGGAATTCGCGCCCGCAGATGTCGCAATAAAACACCGCGTACGGTCCCGCGCCGTCGTTGCGGACGTCATAATTGGGCATACGATTGAATGAGCCCATGCTTGCCTCCTTTTATTTGTCAAATGTGGGAGATGTTGACAGTGTAGACCTCTCGCCGCCGCCTGTCAACCGCGCGCGGGCAGGAACCTGCCCCCTGCCCGGGGTATAATTCCCGGCATGGATCGGATTCAGGCCATGCAGGAATACGGCAATCTGGATGGATTGTTGCAAATATTACGCCAGCCCGGCGAACCAGCCATGAGAGTCCGCGCCGCCCGGGCAATCGGGCAGATGGGCGAGCTGGAGGCTGCCGAGGCGCTGACCGGCGCGGCGCTCCACGACCCCGACCCCGGCGTGCGTCAGGTTGCCCGCCAGGCCCTGCACGACCTGCTCGGCGACCAGGCCGAGCTTGCCCTGCAGGTGGCTCAGGTCGGCGGCGAGCAGGAGGAAGACTGGCTTCCCCGGCCAGAGGAGGACCAGGCGGCGGACCCGGCCTTCTCTGACCAGACGCCGCGAGAAACCATGATCGATTACCAGACCCTGCGTGGGCTGATCATGATCGCCCGCGGCGACCCCAGCCGAGACCTGCGTTTGAAAGCAGTCGCCTCCCTGGCCAGGGTTGCCGACCTGACCGCCATCCGCGCCCTGGCCGAACTGGCCTTATGGGATGAGGACGCGGAAATCCGCGCGGAGGCCGAGAAAGCCCTGCATACCCGCTTCGGCGAGCAGTTGCCCCGGGTGCTGGAGGGCTACCGCCGGGAGATGATGGGGGAGGAAGAAGACGGAGTTTTAGAGGAGACAGGCAGCCCCTATTCACTCTTCCCACCCCCGGAGGAGCGCTGGGAGACGCCGCCCGTTCACAAAGAGGAAACCGCCTCGACCGTCGGCTGCCTGCTGCTGGTGTTTCTGGTTCTGGCGGGGCTGTACTTTTTATTTAGATAATTTCTCTACTCTGCCCCCTCTTATATCTTCCCGGCCGCCCGGGCGCGGGCCAGCAGATTTTCCGCCTGACGGATGACCGGCATATCGACCATCTGCCCGTCAACGGCAAAAGCGCCCGCCCCGCGCCGCTGGTGCTCCTCAAAGGCCTCCAGCAGCGCCCGGGCGCGCCCGATCTCCTCCGGGCTGGGGGTGAAGGCTTCCTGAACCGGCTCGACCTGGGCCGGGTGGATGATTTGTTTGCCGGTGTAACCCAGCTCCGCGCCCGCCCGCGCCTCGCGCCGCACCCGCTCCAGGTCGCGGAAATCGACGGTGACCATGTCGATCGCCTGCAGACCGTATGCCGCGGCGTGCATCACGAGCAGGCTGCGCGCGGTGAGCAGTTCGGTCGCCTCCATCGTGCGGATGGCGCCGATGTCGTGGGCATAATCCTCCGCGCCGAAGATCAGTGCCTGCAACCGCGGCGCCGCCCCGCAAATTTCCCTCAGGTTCAGGAAAGCGCGCGCCGATTCGATGATGGCGATCAGAACCAGCGACCCATTCTGCCAGCCTTCCTCTTGCTCTGCCCGGGTCAGGCGCTCGTCCAGCCAGGCCAGCTCTGCCGCCGACTGGACCTTGGGCAGGACGATCCCGTCCGGGCGGGCGGGCAAAACCGCCTCGAGGTCAGCCCTGCCGCGCTCGGAATTCAGCGGGTTGATCCGCACCAACCGCTCGGAGCCGCCGAAATCGATCTCGGTCAACGCCGCGCGGATGATCCCCCGGGCGGCGTCCTTGCGGTTGAGCGCCACCCCGTCCTCTAGATCCAGGCAGATGCTGTCGACCGTCAACCCGGCCGCTTTGCGGATCTTGCGCTCATCGTCGCCAGGGACGTATAACATTGCCCGCCGTGAGTGCATGCTCGCCTCCTTGGAAAGTCTGCTTAAATTATAGCGGCTCTCCCGCGCCAGGCTGAATCCCAACCGGGCTGTCGCTGTGCTATCATTAATGGCATCCATGGAAAAAATCGCCTTGCGCCCCACCCGCGGCCTGCCCGCCGATTACGTCCTGACCGCGTCCTTCTCCGCCCGCAACCGGCGCGCGCTGCTGCTCCTGAATATTGCCGGCCTGTTCCTGCTGATCCTCTTTGGCTGGCTGTTCACCGCCCTGGCCTTCCGCCTTCGCCCGCACGAGGCGGCCGCAGCCCTCAGTTATCAATTCGAGGGTCTCGGTCTGCTCGCGATGGTGGGCGGTGTGCTGCTCCTGGCCGGGCTGATGCTGATCCTCCACGAAGCCGTCCACGGCGTGGGCTTCTGGCTGGCGACCGGCGCGCGGCCCGTTTTCGGTCTGGGACCGGGCTACGCCTTTGCGGCCGCCCCGGAGTGGTACCTGCCGCGCAGCCGCTACCTGTGGATTGGCCTGGCCCCGCTGCTGGTCATCAGCGCCGCGGGGATTCTCCTGATTGCTTTCGGTCCGCGTGAGCTGATCGGTCCCGCCCTGCTGGTGGCGGTGATGAACGCCTCGGGCGCGGTCGGCGACCTGTGGGTGGTCTCTCTGCTGCTGCGCCAGCCGCCGGGCGCGCTGGCCTGCGACCGCGGCGACGAGGTGAGCATCTACGTCCCGCGCCGGCAGCCCGCTGGTTGACAGCCCTCTGCCCAGACGTTACAATCAACCCCGCATGGCTGGCCTGGATTACCTCGATTCGCTCAACCCAGCCCAGCGCCGGGCGGTCACCGCCGGGCTGGGCGCAGTGCTCGTCCTGGCCGGGCCGGGTTCAGGCAAGACCCGCGTCCTCACCCAGCGGATAGCCTATCTGATCCAGGGGCTGGGCGTCCGCCCGCAGAACATCCTGGCGGTCACCTTCACCAACAAGGCCGCCCGCGAAATGGAAGCCCGCCTGGTCAGGCTTCTCCAGGAGGATCTCAAAGGCATCTGGCTGGGCACCTTCCACGCCAACTGCGCGCGCATTCTCCGCCGCGAATCCCAGTACACTGATTTCGACGACAACTTCGTCATCATGGACGCCGACGACCAGCTCGCAATCGTCCGCCGGGCGATTAAGGACCTCAACCTGGACGATAAATCCTACCGGCCGACCAGCGTCCACACGGCGATCTCCAACGCCAAGAACAACCTGATCACCGCCGAGGATTACCCGACGGTCAGCTACCGCGACGCGGTGATCCAGCGCATCTACCAGCGCTACCAGGAGCTGCTGCGCGGCTCGAACGCAGTCGATTTCGATGACCTGCTCCTGGAGACGGTGCGCATCCTGGTCGACAATCCGCAGGTGCGCGAGAAATACGCCCGCCGCTTCGAGCACGTCCTGGTTGACGAATTCCAGGACACCAACCTGGTTCAGTATGAGCTGCTCAAGCTGCTCGGCGCGCATCACGGAAACATCTTCGTCGTCGGCGACGAGGATCAATCGATCTACCGCTGGCGCGGCGCGGATTACCGCAACGTGCTGCGCTTCGAAGACGATTTCAAGGATTCGCAAAAAATCCTGCTGGAGCAGAATTACCGCTCGACCCAGACGGTGCTGGACGCAGCCCGGGCGGTGATCGACCGCAACGCCTTCCGCACGCCCAAGCACCTCTTCTCCGACCGCGGCAAGGGCGAGCGGATCGTCCTTTACGAAGCTGCCGACGACCACGCCGAGGCCGCCTACGTGGTGGATACCATCCGCCAGTGGCTGGAGAGCGGCAAGGCGAAAGGCGGCGATTTCGCCGTGATGTACCGCACCAACGCCCAGTCGCGCCTGCTGGAAGAGGCTTTCCTGCGGACCGGGATGCCCTACCGGCTGGTGGGAGCCCAGCGCTTCTACGGGCGGCGCGAGGTCAAAGACATGATCGCCTTCCTGCGCCTGGTGCACAACCCCGACGACGAAATCTCGCTGCTGCGGGTGATCAACGTGCCGCCGCGCGGGGTGGGCGAGAAGACGATCATCGCCCTGCAGCTCGCCGCCCGCCAGGCGGAGCTCACGCCCGGCCGGCTGCTGCTCGAGCTCGGCCAGCAGGGAGAGAAATCCGCCCATTGGGGCAAATTCAGCGGGCGCAGCGCCCTGGTCCTGGCCGACTTTGGCGGGATGCTGGCAGACTGGCGCAGCCTGCACGCCGCGAACCTCTCTCTGCCGGCGCTTTTCGAGCGCATCCTGGCCGACACCGGCTACCGCGAGTACATCGACGACGGCACTGAGGAGGGCAAAGACCGCTGGGAGAACGTCGAAGAGCTGCGCAAGCTGGCCTACGATTACGCCGAGCGTGGGCTGACCGTCTTTCTCGAGAGTCTGGCCCTGGTCTCCGATCAGGACACCATCCCGAACGACGAGGCTTCCGCCCCAACCCTGCTGACCCTCCACGCCGCCAAGGGGCTGGAGTTCAGCCATGTGTTCATCATCGGCCTGGACGAAGGGCTGCTGCCGCACTCGCGCTCGAAGGACGACGTCGAGGAAATGGCCGAGGAACGCCGCCTGTTCTATGTCGGACTGACCCGCGCCAAAAACCGGGTCACCCTGGTGCGCTGCCAGCAGCGCAGCACCTTTGGCTCGTACGAGCAGCAGGAGCCGTCGCAGTTCCTGGAAGACCTGCCGGAGGATCTGGTGCTGCGCCAGGGGCTGAGCAGTTACAGCTGGAGCTCCTCCAGGCAGGAGCGCCCGAAGACCTGGTTCGTGGGGACGGGCAGCCAGGCCGGCGCCAGCGCGCCGGTCATCGAGCAGCGCTACCACCCCGGCGACCACATCCGCCACGCGGTGTGGGGCGAGGGGATCGTGATGGAAAGCCGCATCCAGGACGACGACGAGACCGT
>CAZMCF010000039.1:0-18084 GCA_964564935.1 uncultured Anaerolinea sp.
GCCTGTTCCGCTTGCTCAGCGGGAATGTTTTCGGCGGTCGTTTCTGCCATCGTTAGGATTATTATAACATACACGCCAATTCGGTTGTTACTTCAGAGTTCTGAGAGGTTGTAGAAAAAGGGTGATTACTTTAGAAAAAGCCAGCTCAACAAGGTGATTACTCAGCAAGGGATTCGAAAATATAATTTATTAACCTCAAAATGGCCTATTAGTAAAGGGTTAACACCTCCTTTTATTCCTAGCCGCAGGTCGGGCGATGGCAAAAAGATCGACGGCAATACTGTATAAGATGCCAGATGCCGTTATCTGCAAGAGTGGTGAAGTGAAGTACCATGCTGTTGGGATGGCGCGGGAGGAAGTCGAAAGATTGAATACAGTTGCAGTACATCGCGAGTTGGTCAAGGCAAAACTCAATTTCGAGTAGTGTATCTATAATGAGAGCAATTTATTTTCCAGCTGCGAACTGCTGCCCGGATGTCACGAGCATTGATCCAGGCGAAGTCTGCTTCGAACAGACGGATGCGGGCTATTGTTTTTTAGAATTTCTCAATTTGACTCGGGGTATAAATAGATTAAGTGCCATCGCGCAACTAATGCAAGCGAAAAATAGAATGGTGCAGACCAACCCGGCGGTCCATAATACCGGGCGATACACAAACCGAATAACGTGCTCACCAGCCTCAACCAACACTCCCTGTAGGGCGCAGTCGGCACGGAACACTTCCAGCTCCTTGCCCTTCTCGTCGAAGGCTTTCCATCCAGGCGCCCAGGCCTCGGAGTGAATCAAGACGAACGGTCCGGTGGATTTGATTCGAAATTGGGCTCCGTTACTAGCAGGGATTCGCTCGATTATCTGGATATCAGCGCTTGAGCTTTGGAATTTCAGTGGGATTTCGACCAACGCGGTTGCTTGTTCGTCAATGTTTCCGAGTTCATCTAGGCAGCTCTGCGATCTTACGTACTTTATTCCCTGGACGCCGAATGCTTTTCCGAAACCCTGACCTAGGTCGATGAGCTTGATTCCGTCTTCGCATACAACCAAGCTGCCCTGATCGAACGGGTGGTCTTCGGGCAGTAAGAGATAGCGGATGTTGAGCAGTTTGGCTAGGCGGAGATCAAGATTTATTCTCGGGCAGGCATCCAAAGCTTCAGGGTTGGTCAAGGTAGCGGGGATTGATACCGAGTAGCCAGAGAAGTCGCAGCCGAGCATACGGTTGACGAAATCGCGGTAAGCCTTAATATGGAATGAGTCGTAACCGTCTGCTGCAAGAAATTCTGGATGATAGGCCTGGATGCCGATGCTGTATCGATAGGGGGTCAAGCTTCTCTCCCCATGAAGGGCGCTGTTTTCAAGGATTTCGGCGATACGACTCTGCCGATCGGATCTAACCTCATCTGAAATGGGCTGGATCAGCTGGGCTGAAGGCAGCCACAATCCAAACAAAGACACAATGAGGATCAGGTTGGATCGGGCTAGCCATTTATGCGCAAAAATGATCATTAAAATAATGAGGAACTCTGTAAAGGCAGCAATCGGGTTAAACTGCATTTTCTCCTTGATAACCATGTAGATACCAAATCCAGCAAAGTAAAAAACCGCTAGTGTTATCAAGGAGAGTATGCTCTTTTTCTTTATTAGTTGCCACCGTTCAATCCAGGCATCAATGCCTTCCGCCGTAAAAATCGTGAAAAGAAACACTTCAATCACCCACCATCGCGCCGGGACGCGTAATAAAGAAAAACCCGGAACCACAGCGTAGAGCACTTTGTAGATGGGTGTGTAGCTTCCCAGGCTCATCACTAGTGTAATAACTAGTAAATATATGTATGGCCTAGAGCTCTTCTGGAACGTGGTGGTCAGCCCAAGAAGTCCAAACACCAGGGCACTAACGCCTATGAAGATGTAGTATTCCGGCAGGTTGAGGATCAACGGAAAAAGCATCCCTAGCAGCAGTACAGGGTGCAGGCTGCCGAGGCTGGCTTCGTGAAAGGAGAGGGCCGTGCGTGAGCTCTGTGCCAGTAGTTCCAGGAACGGCAGTAACTGCCCGGCGCTCAATCCTAGGGCTAAGCTGCCGCTGACACTCCACAACTTGAGTGATTTCATAAACCATGAGCGCAGCGGCTTCTTGATGAAGTAAAATGTTAAAAACATCAGCGGCAGCAGGGTGATATAAAATGTGCGCAAGTCGGTGAGGAGCTGCATGCTGAAGCAGATGCTCAAGAGAAGAATCCATTTCGATTTTTCGGTTTGCCAAAACTGGTGGAAGGTCAACCAGACCCACGGCAGCCAGGCGATCGCCATGGTCATAGACCAGTGACCTCCGCTTACATAAGCGATCAGCTTAGGTGAATAGGAAAAGAACATCGCACCCGCAAGTGCAGCTTGGGGGGATACTTTCTTAATCTGGTGGAGGAACAGGAAGGTGCCAGCAGCCGCCTAGCCGAGGTGCAACACGATGAGCAAGTTGAGTGTCAAGTTAAGCGGAAGGAACGCGATCATCCAATAGAATGGATAGAGCAACGGATAAACCGGATGGCCCGCGAGCGGTGCCCCGCTGAGAATATACGGGCGCCACAAGGGAATCGCGCCCCAATGAGCCAATTCCTGCTGGATGAAGTTCGAGGTTGGTAGGATCTCGCGTGTCAGGTCTGTCCCGTAGGACGAATTCGGCAAGATCAGCGGTTGCGGCGAGTGGAAGATGTAGGGATAGAAGAAAGTAAAAGGTATGAGGAATAACAGTGCGAGTGCAGTAATGGTGTTGAGCTTCATGTTCAATTTCCGAACATCTAATTGGATTGCATTATATACTACATCAAATTTCTAAGAGGATTGCAACTTCACGCCGACTAACAGGGGCTGATCTGATTTGGGTTAACACTTTTAACAGCTGCATGTTAGCCCAACGTATGCTAGCCAGGCGCATTGCAGCCTATTCTCCTTCATGATAGACTTAATTGTTATGCCTGTGCTTCTCCTGGCGGTTTTTGCTTTGGTCGGGCTTGCTCCCGGGTTCTTCGCCTTCCAGCTGGACCAAGCCACCATAACCGTAACGAATATCCAGGCCGGGGAGGCGCTGCAAGGGATCGTCCAGATACAGGGAACGGTTCAGGCGGAAGGATTCAGCGGATACGAGGTCTCTTTCTCCTACGCCAGCGATACGACCGGGACCTGGTTCCTGATCGAGCAGGGCAGCGAGCAAGTGCAGGAGGGGCTGCTCGCCAGTTGGGACACCTCGCGAATCACGGACGGCGATTACCGCCTGCGGATACTGGTTACCATGAATGACGGCTCAGTTCGCGAGCTGGTCATCCCGGATTTGCTCGTGCGGAATTACACCCCCTTTGAGCCAACTGAGACGCCGCCCTCCAGAATGGTTACAGGTCCTGAGGTGGATAGGGGAACGCTGGAACCATCCCTGACCGCTCCCGCCGAAACCCAAACCCCGCCGCCGGTTAACCCGGGCAGCCTGACGGAAAAAGATTTCCTGCGGATGCTGGGCTGCGGGGCAGGCGCAGCGGTATTGCTCTTTACAGTTTTGGGATTATTTCTGGCCATTTCCCGGCAGGCCAGGCGAAGATAAGCCTTTTCTACGAATTGATGATTATGTCGACACTCTTTTTCTCTCGACAACCCAAAGAATTTGAATTAACCGCCGCCGCGACAGCGCTGATCGTCGGTCTTGGCAATCCCGGACGCGAATACCGCGAGAGCCGCCACAACGTCGGCTTTATGCTGGTAGACCAACTGGCTGAGGAACTGGCTGTGAAGATGACCCGCGTGCAGCACCGCGCCGTCATCGGCTGGGGGATGCTCGAAGAGGTCAGGCTGATCCTGGCAAAACCGCAGACCTATATGAACCTTTCCGGCAACGCGGTCGCAACCCTGGTGCGATTCTATAAAATCCCCCTCGACCGACTGATCGTCGTTCACGACGATATCGACTTGCCGTTTGGCTTTTTACGCCTCCGCCCGGGGGGCGGTTCGGCCGGGCATAAAGGCGTCCAGTCGATCATCGAGCGTCTGGGCACCCAGCAATTTGCCCGCCTGCGAATCGGCGTCGGGCGACCGCCGGGGCAGAAGCAGGGCGCCAGTTATGTCCTCCAGGAGTTTTCGAAAGCCGATCGCGAAGAGCTGGCCGTCATTCTCAAGGAAGCCGCTCAGGCTGTGAGAGTGTTCTCCCTGCGCGGCATCGAGCAGGCGATGAACCAGTTTAACGGACCGGTTTTCGAGGGTTGAGGGATGCTCGCACGGATCCGCGCGCTGAGCGCTTATCAGCAGCTGTTAAAAACACTGAGATCAGGTCAGGCGGTCCCCGCCCTGGACCTGATGCGCCCGGCTCGCCTGCCCCTGTTGGCCGCGCTGCACCTTGACCTGAACATCCCCATCCTGCTGGTTACCGACCGCACCGACCGTGCTCTGACCATCCTCGACGAGCTTGGATTTTGGCTGAAGCAGGCGGACGTCCAATACTTCCCAGAGCCAAATCCGCTCTTTTACGAACAGGCTGCCTGGGGCACGGTCACCCGCCGCGACCGTCTGCAGGGAATGACCCGCCTGGCATCCTACCATATCCTCGGCGCGCCCAGGCCGGAGAAAGCGCCGGTGCTGGTTGCTCCTGTCCGGGCGCTGATGACCCGCACCCTGCCTCGCCGCGACTTCCTTAAAAACAGCAAGATCATTAAGATCAACCAGCGGATCTCGCCGGAAACGCTGCGGAGGTCGTGGTACGCGATTGGATACGAACCGGCCGACACCGTCCTGGCTCCGGGGCAGTATTCTCAGCGCGGCGGCATTCTGGATGTATGGCCGCCTGCCGAAACCCTGCCCGTCCGTCTGGAATTCTTCGGCGACGAAGTCGATACCCTGCGCCAGTTCGACCCGGCCACCCAGCGCACGGTCAATCGAATGGACAGCCTGCTGGTCACCCCGGCCAGCGAGATTCTGCGGGGGTATGCCGAAGCGTTGGGATTGCCCCTGGAGACGCTGGACGAGTTTTATCTGCCGGTCGTTCATCCGGCCCAGGCCGGCATTTTGGATTACCTGCCCAGGCAGTCGCTGGTTCTGCTGGACGATCTCGACCTGCTCCAGTCCGTTGCCAATGAAATCGAGGAACAGTCGGTCAGGCTGCGCAATGACAGCATCGCCGAGGGCGTGCTTCCCCCGGATTTCCCGATCCCTTACCTGACCTGGTCTGAAATACTTGATATATTGAGCGGATTGGCCTGGCTCGAATTAGGATATTCCGGAACCGATGAGCTCTCTCCGCTGGCGGAATGTTTCAGCCCGGGATCGCGCTACAGCGGGCGGTTGAAACCTTTCCTTAACTCTATCTCAGAGCTGTGCCGAAAGGGCGAACCGGCGGTGATTGTTTCGCGCCAGATCGGGCGGCTGACCAGGCTCTGGGACGAGCAGCGCCACCGTGAATGCCTGGAAACCGCGCCTGAATTTATCGAAGGAACGCTGAGCGAAGGCTGGACGCTGGAAGCGGACGGACAGCCGCGTTTTCACCTGATCACCGACAGCGAAATATTCGGCTGGGAACGCCCACAGCCGCGGGCGCGGCATCGCCCAGTCGCCGAGGCCCCTGAGGCGCTTTACGCCGACCTGCGCCCAGGTGACTGGGTGGTGCATGTCGATTACGGCATCGGAAAGTTCGCCGGGCTGGTCCAGCGCACTCTCGATGGCGTCGAGCGCGAGTTCCTGTGCGTCGAATATGCCGAGGGCGACCAGTTATTTGTGCCGGTTCACCAGGCTGACCGTCTCAGCCGTTACATCGGTCCCAGCGGGCAGCCGCCCACGCCGACGCGTCTGGGCACCGGCGAGTGGACCCAGACGCGGCAGCGCGTACGCCAGGCGGTGGTCGAAATTGCCCAGGAAATGCTCGACCTGTACGCCAAACGTCAGGTTGCGGAGGGCTTTGCTTTCAGCCCTGACAGCGCCTGGCAGCAGGATTTGGAGGCCAGCTTTCCCTATATCGAGACCGAGGATCAAAAGCTGGCGATCATAGAAGTTAAGCGGGATATGGAACGCCCGCGACCGATGGACCGCCTGTTATGCGGCGATGTGGGTTACGGCAAGACCGAGGTTGCCCTGCGTGCGGCTTTCAAAGCGGTCATGGATGGGAAACAGGTGGCGCTGCTGGTCCCGACCACGGTCCTGGCCCAGCAGCATTACGACACTTTCCGCCAGCGTTTGGCGGCCTTCCCGGTCACGGTCGAAATGCTTTCGCGATTCCGTTCCCCGCGCGCGCAGGAAGAAATCATCCTCAAGACCGCCCTGGGTGAGATCGACATTCTGATCGGCACCCACCGGTTGATCCAGCCTGATGTGCAGTTTAATAATCTGGGTCTGTTGATCATCGACGAGGAGCAGCGCTTTGGGGTTACCCACAAAGAGCATTTCAAGAAAATGCGCACCGAGGTAGATGTGCTCACTTTGACCGCCACACCGATCCCGCGCACGCTGTACATGGCCCTGACCGGCGTACGCGACATCTCGGTGATCAACACCCCGCCGGCGGAGCGCCTGCCGATCATCACTCACATTGGACCGTATTCGCAGCGTCTGATCCGTCAGGCGATCCTGCGCGAGCTCGAGCGCGGCGGGCAGGTGTTCTTCGTCCACAATCGGGTGCAGACCATTCGGGCAATGGAACGCCACCTGAACCAACTGGTGCCCGAGGCCCGCATTGCTGTTGCCCACGGGCAGATGAATGAGAACGAGCTCTCGCGGGTAATGCATGAGTTCACCCGGGGCGAAATCGATGTGCTCTTGTGTACGTCGATTATCGAATCAGGCCTGGACATTCCCAACGCCAACACGTTGATTGTCGACCGCGGCGATACCTTCGGTCTGGCCCAGCTATATCAGCTTCGCGGCAGAGTCGGCCGAGGCGCGCAGCGTGCTTACGCATATTTCTTCCGCCACCGGCGCAAGCCGCCGACGCCCGAGGGCCAGGAGCGGCTGGAGATCATCGCCGAAAATACCCAGCTTGGCTCAGGTTATTCGATCGCGATGCGCGACCTGGAAATGCGCGGGGCGGGCGAGCTGCTCGGTACCCGTCAGCACGGATATATAGCCAGCGTCGGCTTTCATCTCTACACCCGCCTGCTTGCTCAGGCGGTGCGTCAAATCCGCCAGGTAAGCGGGCTGCCAGGACCGGAGGAAAAACCGCCGCTGATGCGCGAATTGAGTATCGCGGTATCGGTTGACCTGCCCCTGCCGACCGGCATCCCTTCCAGCTACGTCAGCGACCAGAACGTCCGCCTGAGCCTCTACCGGCGGATTGCCGACGTGGAAGACGAGAGCGAGCTGGATGCCCTCGCCAAAGAATTCGAGGACCGATTTGGCATGCTGCCCGAGCAGGTGGTCAACCTCTTCTATCAGATGCGCGTTAAGCTGCGGGCAGAGAAAGCCGGGCTGGTCAGCGTGGCGGCGGAAGGGGATCAGATCGTCCTTCGTTTCCCGCCGCTGCCTGAATCCATCCCCTCCCGCAACCTGCCGGCGATTGGGCCGAAGATCCGCGCGGGAAAGAACGCCTACTGGATGCAGATCAGCTCAGGCGAAAACGGCTGGCGCGGACAGTTACTCGAGACCCTCTCTGCTATAATCGACGTATGGCGCTCATCCTGATCATCGAGGACGAACCAGAGCTGGTTAAAATCCTGCGCTCCTATCTGGAAAAAGCCGGCTTCAACGTGGTCACCGCCAACCGGGGCGACCAGGGTCTTTCTATATGGGAGCATCAACCGCCCGACCTGGTGTTGCTGGATTTGAACCTGCCCGGCATGGACGGGCTGGACGTTGCCCGCGAGATCCGCCGAAGAGGCGATACGCCCATCATCATGCTGACTGCGCGGGTCGAGGAAACCGACCGGTTGATCGGACTGGAGCTTGGCGCGGACGATTACGTCACCAAGCCATACTCGCCGCGGGAGGTCGTCGCGAGGGTGCGGGCGGTGCTGCGCCGGGCGGGAAAAGCGCCAGCTGCGTCCAGCCTGATCCAAATTCACGACCTGGAGATCGACCTGGATGCCCACACGGTCAGCCGCGGCTCCACCCAAATTGAATTGACCCCAACCGAATTCAACCTGCTGGCTGCTCTGGCTTCCCAGCCTGGAAGAGCCTTCACTCGATTGCAGTTGCTTGAAGCTGTCCAGGGAGTCGCCTATGAGGGCTACGAGCGCACAATCGACGCGCATATCAAGAATCTGCGCGCCAAGCTGGAGCCGGAACCCAGGGAACCGAAGTACATCGAGACGGTCTTCGGCGTGGGGTATAAGCTGAAAAAACCATGATCATTTCTTTCAGCATTGCTCGATTTCTGAGGTTCTGATGCGTTTACGATTCATCCTGGCGATGGCGCTGGTCGCGGTGGTTGCCGTGCTGTGCGTGGTCGTTTTCTTCCGGCTGGATGCCGCCGATCAATTGAACAACTATCTCTTCCGCGGCGGGATGTACGGCATGACCGGCCTTGTGGACGGGCTGGAAGAGTATTACCAATCGAATGGAAGCTGGCAGGGAGTCGAGGAAGTCATTGGCTCAGCCGGGATGATGATGGGGCAGGGCGCCAACAGCCCGGGTTTTCGCCGCGGTCAGGGAGGGATGCCGGGCATGGGCGCCGGGATGATGCAGATCGAACTGGTGTCGCAGGACGGCGTCATCCTGTATGACAGCCGCGGGCAATCTGAGGGCGTGCAGCTCAGCACGGATATACTGGATCAGGCGGTACGGCTGCAGGATGCAAGAGGGAACACGATCGGTTACCTGCTGATCGGTGGCGGCGGCGCCCTGAGCCAGGGAAACCAGCAATTGCTGATTAATTTACTGAATTCGGCGGCATTATCGGCGGGTTTGGTTGCGCTGGCAGTCGGGCTGACGCTGGCTCTGGCGCTGACCTCCGGGCTGATTCGCCCGGTGCGCCGATTGACCCGCGCCGCGCAGGCGATGGCTGGCGGCGATCTGAGCCAGCGGGTGGAAGTCCGAGGCAGGGACGAAATTGCCGCGCTGGGAAAATCATTCAATTTGATGGCGGAATCGCTCGAGGAATCGGAGCGGCAGCGGCAGGCAATGACCGCAGATGTAGCCCATGAGCTGCGCACGCCTCTCGCGGTCCAGCGCGCGCAAGTGGAGGCCATGCTGGACGGAGTCTATCCGCTGGACGAGGGCAACCTGATCAAAGTGCTCGAGCAGAACGAGCTGCTCAGCCGGCTGGTGGAAGATTTGCGCACCCTGGCGCTCGCCGACGCTGGCGAGTTGAAGTTGGACAAGACCGGGCTCGAGCTGGTCAATTGGATCCACCGGCTGGTCGAGCGCTTCGAGCCGGCCGCAGGCAGCCGTCGGTTAAGCGTGCAGTCGGCTCAGGCAGAATGCAAAGTCGAGGCTGACCCGACCCGGCTCGAGCAGATTCTCAATAACCTGCTCAGCAACGCCGTCCGCCATACGCCGGAGGGGGGTGAAATCTCGATAGCGATCAGCCGCGATGAGAAAAATGTGTTCGTCGAGGTGCACGACACCGGCGAGGGTATCCCACCTGAGGCGCTGAACAAGATCTTCGACCGATTTTACCGGGCAGAGCCCTCGCGCAGCCGCGCGGAAGGTGGCACCGGGCTGGGCCTGGCGATCGCCCGGCAGTTAGCGCTGGCGCACGGCGGGGAGTTAACGGCGGCGAACCATCCCCGGGGCGGGGCGGTGTTTACGCTGCGACTCCCGAGGATGAAACAGGAATAGCTCATCCCTGGAGAAATTAGAATATATGTTTTATAATCAGGGATCAACCCACTTGATGGTTCTACTGACAGGGTTTTAATACGTGGACCTGACCAGACACCGAGGGACTCTCATGGAATTCAAACTACACGCGCCTTACCAGCCGACCGGCGACCAGCCCGATGCGATCCACCAACTGGTCGATGGGGTGCAGAAAGGCTATCGCCACCAGGTGCTGCTCGGCGCGACCGGCACCGGCAAGACCTTTACCATGGCCAACATCATCCAGGCGCTGCAGAAGCCGGCGCTGGTGATGGCGCATAACAAGACCCTGGCGGCGCAGCTCTACGCCGAGTTTAAAGAATTTTTCCCCGAGAACGCAGTCGAGTACTTCGTCAGTTATTACGATTACTACCAGCCTGAGGCGTACGTCCCGCGTCACGATCTGTATATCGAGAAAGAAACCGAGATCAACGAGGAGATTGAGCGGCTGCGGCTGGCGGCGACCACTGCGCTGATGTCGCGCAAGGACGTGATCATCGTCGCTTCGGTGTCGTGCATCTACGGCCTTGGCAACCCGGAGGAGTTCGGGAAGGGCCAAATCCAGTTGAACGTTGGCGAAATTTACCGGCGCAACGCGCTGCTGCGCCAGCTGGTCGAAATTCAGTATCAGCGCAACGACATGGAACTGCGCCCGGGAACCTTCCGCGTCCGCGGCGACACGCTCGAGGTCTTCCCCGCCTACGAGGACCGCACTGCATACCGGATCACTTTCTTTGGCGACGAAGTCGAGAAGATCCAGATCGTCAACACCGTGACCGGCGAGCTGCTCAATGCCCCGGAATCGATCTCGGTTTTCCCCGCCAAGCAATACATCGCCGGCGAGGACCGCCTGCGCAAGGCGATCGCCGACATCGAGGCTGAGTTGGAGCAGCGGCTGGAGTACTTCCGTTCGCAGAACAAGCTGCTCGAGGCTCAACGCCTGGAACAGCGCGCCCGCTACGACCTCGAGATGCTCCGCGAAGTGGGCTACTGCTCTGGAATAGAAAATTACTCGCGCCATCTCGACCAGCGCCCGCCCGGCTCGCCTCCCTGGACGCTGATCGACTATCTGCCAAGCGATTACCTCCTTTTCCTGGACGAGTCGCACATGACCGTCCCGCAAATCCGCGGGATGTACAACGGCGACCGCTCGCGTAAGGAAACCCTGGTCGAATACGGCTTCCGTTTGCCCTCCGCCCTCGACAACCGCCCGCTAAAATTCGACGAGTTCGAGGAGCATATGGGCTACACGATTTACACCTCGGCAACGCCCGGACCTTATGAGCTGAAGAAAGCAAACCAGATCGTCGAGCAGATCATCCGCCCGACCGGGCTGGTCGATCCGCAGGTCGAAATCCGCCCGACCCGCGGGCAGGTGGATGATCTGGTCAAGGAGATTCGCCAGAGGGTGGAGAGCGGCGAGCGGGTGCTGGTCACCACGCTGACCAAGCGCATGGCGGAGGATCTGGCGGATTACCTGCTCGAGCTGGGCATCAAAGTCCACTACCTGCACTCGGAAGTGGAAACACTCGAGCGGGTTGGTATCCTGCGCGACCTGCGCCGCGGGGTATTCGACGTGGTGGTGGGGATCAATCTGCTGCGCGAGGGGTTGGACCTGCCTGAGGTCTCGCTGGTGGCGATCCTGGACGCAGACAAGGAGGGTTTCCTCCGCTCGACCACTGCGCTGATCCAGACGATCGGGCGGGCAGCCCGCCACGTCCACGGCCAGGTGATCATGTACGCCGATAAAATGACCGATTCCATGAAGAACGCCATCGACGAGACCAACCGCCGGCGCAGCAAGCAGGTGAAATATAACCAGGAGCACGGCATCGAACCGGTCAGCATCGTCAAGGCGATTCACGATCTGACCGAGCGGTTAGGCGCTGCCACAGCCGTGGCCGAGCCTCGTGGAACCTACACGGCCGGGGGCGGCCGAACCGCCCCGCCGGTTCCGCCAAACGAACTGAAGCGGATCATTCACGAGATGGAAGCGCAGATGAAGCAGGCTGCCAAGAATCTGGAATTCGAGAAGGCCGCTGTGCTGCGCGACCAGATCTACGAGCTGAAGACCCTGCTGGCCGAAGAGACCGATATGCCGCCCTGGAAGAAAGCCAAGCTGCTCTCGGGAGAGATAGATTAACCCGTAGTTGTCCGTTGTCATGTCGGCGAGCGACACCCGCTACACGGGTGCAGGCGCGAGGAGAAATCTTACGGAAATAGATTTCTCACTTCGTCCGAAGATTTCTCACTTCGTTCGAAATGACGAAGTCGCTTTAGATTCGAAATGACGAAGTCGCTTTAGATTCGAAATGACGAAGCCGCCTTGGATTCCGAATTTGACGCGACCGAGAAATATGCGTAGACTGACTCTCCTCTCCCGCCCACAGGAGAGGTCGGGTGGTAGATGATATAGGAAAAGCGCTTACCCCGACAATCTAACCAGAAAGCGACTGAACTCGCCGGTCGGCGTTTCCCACTCCTGGCGCACTCGGGTGACCATCGCCGCGGGCGGGCCTTTACGCAGCATTTCCAACAGAGATTCCAAATCCCCGCGCGGTCCTTCAGCGACTACCTCGACCTCGCCCTGCCAGGTGTTGCGCACCCACCCAACCAGGCGCAGACGAGCGGCGCAGTCGAGCACGTAAGCGCGAAAGCCGACGTCCTGAACAATCCCCTCGACAAAGGCATGCAGGCGGGCCGGTTTGAATTTTGTGGATGTTTCCTGATTCATGGAAGCGCCTCCTTGCGCCGGCGGAAGGGGATGAAGGATACAGCGACGGGCAGGGTGATGACCAGCAGCAGGAGCAGGTAAGGGCGCATATTCTTCCAGACGGTCGCGCCAATGTCCAGCCCCAGATATTCCTGCTTCCAGCGAGCTTCCAATTGAACCAGGGTTTCGCTGAAGGCAGCCCGAACGCCTTCCTCGCAGCCATAACCATCTTTGTACTGCGCGATCAAAGACGCCAAGCCGCTGCTGCCAAAATTCTTATGGAGAAAACGGACAAAGGAGGCTGATTGCGCATAGGCAAGAATCGCTCCGGACAGGTCTCGCGGAAACTCGCCGCACAACCCGACCAGAGGCAGCAGCCGGTCTTCGCGGATGGCGTTCTGCATGATCCGTTCGTAATCCTGATTGGGGTACAGTTCGGCAACCGAAGCCAATCCCTCGACCAGCCAGGTTGGCATGCGGGTGTAAGCCGGCCCGGCTAATTGATATTCGACAATGTGCATCAACTCGTGGGGGATCTGCCGTTCCATCTCGGCGCGCTGATCAGGACCGGCCGGGATGGAGACCAGCAAAACGCCCAGGTCGGGGCTGGCGTGACCGGCGATCCAGGGGGTGTTGGTCACCTGCAGGGCAGATTGCAGATCGGCGGCGCGCGAGTAGACGTATACCCGCAAGGGAATGGGCGGCTCGGCGGGAAGATACATCTGTACGCTTGCCCAACTGATCTGGACCACGTTTAGAATGGATTGGCCAAAGTCCAGCCCGCCCTCCTGCCAGGCAGCCTGAAAGCCGTTTTCGTTCAGCGTCTGCCATTCGAAGCGGTTATCTTCGTAATAAAAAGACCGCTCTACGCTGGAATAGGTATTGCCATCCGCGGTGGTCACCCGGAACCAGTAATCTACCTGACTGAATGGGCGGAGCGGGTATTGAACCAGGTCGTAGCGGCTGGCGATTTGCCCGTCCGGCGACGGAGTCAGCCTGACAACCCGGGTGCTCTCGCCCGCCGGGCGGATGAACAGGTCGACGCTCTGCAGCGGGGAAGCCGATTGGATGACAGCTTTGAAATCGATATACCGGCCGAATTCATACTCGCTGCTGATGCTGGAAAACTGTAAGGCGGTTTGAGCAGGGGGAATAAACGCGGTCCCCAGCAGGCTTGTGATCAGCAACAGAAGGATGAAGATTTTTCGCAAGCGCCAACCCCCACAACCGGTTTTTATTCTTCTGTATCTTCTTCGTCCAGCTCCTCGCCCTGATCCTCTTCAAGGTCGAGCAGCTCATCCAGGTCGCCCTCTTCGCCTCGGTTGATGTCGAACATGCCGAACTGGTTGAAACCCTCGGTGAAATACAGGTTATCCAGGGCTTCTTCGATCAATTCGGCCTCGTCCTCATCTTCACTCTCTTCGAGCAACTGCTCGAGCGTGGTGCGTACGTTCTCCCCGCCAATTTTGGATAGCGCCCAGATCACTGCCATGCGCACCTCGTCATCTTCGATGCCCTCTTCCAGCATCCGCAGCAGAGGACTGCGCGCCCGGCTGGATTCCAGCTCGCCCAGGGCGCGGACAGCCTGGAACTGAACGTCAGTGTTGGGGTGGTCGAGCATATCCAGAACGGCCGGAACCCAGGCGGTGTCAGCCGAGCGGCCCATGGCGAACAAAGCTGAGCTCAGCCATTCCACGTCATCGTTATTGTAGGCGGCGCGAATGAAACCCTCCACCTCTTTGCGTGAGGAAAATCCGAGCGATTCGAGCGCCCGCCTGCGCACCAGCGGATCATCGTCGGAGCGGTAGACGGCGATCAAATGGGTTTCGACCTGCTCCAGCCAGCTTTGGGATATCTCTTCCAGCTCGCCGAGGTAGATAAACTGACCAAGAGAAGAAGCTGCCGCCGCGCGAACCTGCAGGTTATCGTCCGTGTTCATTATCTGGATGAATTTGGGGATCAGCGAGGGTTCGTTGGCATCCCAAAGGATTTGTAATGAGGTCTGGCGCACGCGAGGATCGCTGTCATCCAGGGTGAATTTGCACAACTCATTGAAGGAAACCAGCGTATCTGTTTCGGCCAGAGTCTCCAGGTCTTCCAGGATGGCTGCCCGCCGGTCAGGGAGTACCTGTTCCCAGATCTTCTTAAGCTGAGCCAGATCAGCCGGGCTGATGTCCGAAAAACGGTGTAAATAGGCAGGCGGGAAAGGCTGGCTTGCATCCAGCAGGGATTTGATCACCAGGTCGAACGATACCATGGATTGGGGAAGCGTATCCATATCCATCCCAGCTTCTTACGGTAGCCTTACCGGGTTGATGATGTCCATGGCGGTGATGTAAAACATCAGGGCGATCAGAGTGACGAAGCCAATCAAATGAACCAGGTTTTCATATCTGGGTGGGATGCGTTTTCTAAAGAGCAGTTCGGGCAAAATGAAGAGAATCCTCCCGCCGTCCAGCGCCGGGATGGGGAAGAGGTTCGTCAGCCCCAGCGCAATCGAAATCAGAATGAGCAGCCGCAGGGTGAAAGTCTTTTCGAAAGGATCGGTCGATGCCTGGTTTTCCACGTCGCGCTCGCGAGCCTGCGAGAACATCGAATAGATCCCGACGACGCCGACCACGCGGGCCTGCTCCTTGGGGACCTCGCCGCGGATGAGCATTCCCGGCATTTGCAGGATGGCGACGGATTGGTCAATCGTCGCTTTGACCGAGATTGGGATGGTTTTGATCCATGGGACGGGAACCATCGGGGTGGTCAGACCGACGCCAAGCGCTCCCTCGCCAGGCGGGGGATTGACTCGCGGTACGGCGCGAACGGTCAATTTTTGATCGCCGCGCTGCAGGACCATTTCGATCTCCTTGCCCTTGTTCTCCTGAATCAACTGGACAAGGGTCTGATCGTCGCTGATCGGAGTCTGGTTGACCTGGGCGATCAAATCGCCGGGCAGGATGCCTGCCTGAGCTGCAGGGGAATTCTCGGCGACCGAGGCGATCATGACCTTGCTGGTATCCGGCACGCCAATCTGGTTGAAGAGCAGGGTGAAGAGCAGCGCGCCGGTCGCCAGGTTCATCAACGGTCCACCAAGAAGGACGATGATCCGCTTCCAGGGTTTGGCGCTGCCGAAACCGCCCGGCACTTCCGGGTCATTTTCGCCGGAGAGGCGGACGAAGGCGCCGAAAGGGATCATGTTAATGGTAAATTCGGTCTCTTTGATTTTGAAGAGCTTGAGCAGCCGCGGCGGGTAGCCGAAGCCGAACTCATCCACGTTGATTTTGAACAGCTTGGCAAACAGGTAATGACCGAATTCATGCACGAAGAGCATGAACCCGAAAAAGAGGACAAACAGTAAAAGAGTAACAGGATCAATCATCCTCGTCTCAATTCTAAGAACGTTTTTATCGTAATTTTTTGCAATTATATCTTGTTTAGGAAGGTATTGCAAAAATGTTGATCAATAAGCCTGACAATGTTGGAAGCGGTATGAATCAGGAGGTGTTCACCGCGCACCGTTAATAGTGTTTACAATCGTATTTAATAATTTCTTCGCTGCGGCCTGAGCCGAATTTCATCAGCCCTCGCTAACCACCCTCGCCGGACCGCCGGGAGGGGCGCTGAGTACTGCCTGCACCCCAGGCATACCCTCCAGCCTTGTTTTGACCAAGCCTGCATACTTTTCCGTACAGATCACGTGCACATTCGGCCCGGCGTCCAGCGTATAGCAGGCTTCGATGTTCTCCCTGCGCCAGGCGCTGACCGCCTGCATGATCGCCAGCGACTCCGGCGCCCAGTAGAACAGCGGCGGCTTTGAGGTCATCATCACCGCGTGCATCAGGTTGCTGTCCAGCTCGACGAGCTCGGCCAGTGCGGCGAAGTCGCGGTGAAGCAGCGCCGATCGGCAGAGATCCAGACGGCGAGGGGCGTCTGCCACCCGGGCAGCCTGGAGCGGGCTGCTGCCCGCCAGGGCGTGGCCAAGGGTTGAGCCAACCTCTTTATGCTCACTGCGCACGAGGGCAATGCAGTCAATCAGATTCCAGTGCTCGGGCGGGGCGATCGTTTCGGCATAGGATTCCTCGTCTCGTTCGGCGGCATGCCATTCGACGAAACCGCCGGGGATGGAGCGCGCCGCAGAGCCCGATCCGCGCCGGGCAAGGACAGTCAGCTGGCGCTCGCTTAACTGCAGGCTGAGCGCGCGCGAGCCGGCCAGCGCCAGCGCGGCAAAAGCTGCCGCCGAGGAGGCGATCCCGGCCCCTGCGGGGAAGTTGCTTTCCGATTCGATCCGCGCATAGAGCGGCTTGCCTGCCAGCGCGCGGAGGTGGTCGAGGAAGGCGGCAGTGCGTATGAGTGCATCGCCGCTTGCCGGCTCACCGTTGATGGTCAGCGAATCCTGCTCCAGGCGGGGGTCGAAGTGAACGGTCGTGCGCGTCTCTAGCGTGGCCAGGATCATCGAAATGGAAGAATTCAGCGGGAGGCGCAGCCGGTCATCAAGGTTGCCCCAGTATTTGATGAAGGCGATGTTTGGATGGGCAACAGCGGTGCAAATGGTCATCCCCGGCTGATCTCCTGTTTCCGGTGCAATTGGCGTGATCTCTTTCGCATGGTTATCAAAGCAAGTACCGTCGTCATCACAGTCAATGATTTTGGCTCAGATACAATCATTATGCAAGGGCATCCCTGAATCACCTGCAACCCCTATTCTATCATCCCGGTTGAAATGGGATCAAAAAAGTTTTAAGGATATTCGGATGCGTATCCTGCATATAATATTTTTTGGGTTCGGTAATCCAGTTGCGACTGGTTTTTATCCATACTCGGGCAATCGATGCCATGGGGAGGGGATAGTCATGAATAAATCAGCCATTATCCTTCTTGTGGTTATTGCGTGCTTTTGTGCTGGTTGTACTTCGAAGACCAGTTCCACGATCGCTCCAGTATTCACCCCGCTGGCCGAAACTCCAATATCCCCTGCACAATCAGCCACACCGACTTTAACGCCAGGAAGGTTTGCCGGTGCAACCGCAGAACCATCAGGCGATGGCTACTCGATCGAATTTACCAATCAAATCTCCGGCGGACTTACTACGATCCATGCTGCCGCGCATACCTGCGCCGGAATTCGCGGACCGTGGGAAGGCAGTTTCGACCTTGTGATGGCAGCTGGAAAGATGACCATTCAGGGGTCTGGACCTTTCAACTTCTCGATGCAATCCGAAAAAATGTCTGTAAGTGGCGAGGCGCCATTCTCTGGGGCCGGAACGGTGAGCGGCGCGAACTGCGTCATCCTCGATGTCAGCGACCCGCTGCAATTTGAGATTACCATCCATCCTGAGAACCTTACGGCGGACGTCATGATGGGGAGCGTTGGCAGCGGGTCGATCACGTCGCAATGCGGAAAATCACCTCCAGCCACCGTCCCTTTTGCCATTTCCTGGGGACCTGAGCCTCTTACTGTACCCATTTTGCCATTCGCGAACTGTCCATAGCCTTTATTCAGGGCAAAATCTTGTCAAATCGGGTCATGCCATGATAATAGATTGGCCCTTTATTCAGCCAGCCAATTCTATTTAGTTTTGTAGATTCAAGTCACAAGTGCAACTTTGATGGTTGAAAGAGGCAAGCTGGT
>CAZMCF010000040.1:0-16290 GCA_964564935.1 uncultured Anaerolinea sp.
GACCTCGAACAAGAATCCATCCGCGGCCAGGTTCTCATCGCGGGTGATCGTTTGCGCTTCGTAGGTTCTCAGCCATTCCATTAGCTGATCGCGCTCCTTTTCATAGGCGACAACCGTCAGCTGATCCACTTTCGTTCCCACCTTGCAATCGCTGGCGACGATCTCATCCGGCAGGTAAATCGCCAGCTCGTCGCACAGGCCGGCCAGGCCGCCGCTGCGCGTCCAGGAAAAGACCTTTGTCGCCGAAACGATCTGGCTGCCGTCTTGGTTGGTGCGGTACTCATATTGAAGCCCGTTCACTTCCATGGCAATCCGCCAGCCAGGCACAATTGCCTGGGTACACATCATCCCGGGACGGGCCGCGCCCAGGCAGCCGTCCGGCCAATCGACCGCCTCCGTGCTGACGAAGCTGACCTCGCCCACGTCCACGCCCAGCGCCTCGGCCAGCGCGTTGCTGGCGAGCATCTGCGCCGGAGTCAGATCGAGCGGCGGCGGGGTCGGGCTGGGCTCGATTGGCGTCGGATCAATCGGGGTCGGATCGACGACGTTAACCGGCGCGGCGCAGCCGGCCAGAAACATGCTCAATCCTATGACACTCATTAAAAGGTTTTTGATCATGTTTTCTCCTTAGAAATCACAATATCCATATTCATAATAAATGGACGTATGTGGTCGTATATTCGTTCCCCGCTTCTATCCCCGTCTCTTCCGACTGATGATTCGATCCACCAGGAAAGCAGCATCCTCGCCTACTCCGCCCAGCAGTCCGGATTTTTGCGTATGCAGCCAGGGCATACCGATGAAATACAATCCGGGGAATCTCGTCACCCCGCGATGGGTCAGTGGAAAGCCAAATTCGTCCACAACCGGCAGCTTGACCAAACTGTAGTCGAATTGAAATCCGCACGCCCAGACGACCGCTGCGATCTTTTCCGCTTTGATGTCCAGCACAGTCTGTACCTGAGCCTGCCAGGCGTCCTCAGGAAAATCATAGGGGTCATCAGGCGTCGCTATACCCTGCGTCTGAATAGCCTGGTCGATCCTCTGCATCAATTGCTTTGCCCGTTCGTCCGATTTCGCGATATTAGCGCCAAGATTATCCGAAAAGAAGAACTTGAGATCATCCACGCCGCGCAGCCGCCCGAGCAATTTCACCCCCCGGCAGTGTAAAGTGTGTAGATTGAGATCATGCCCCCCGTTCTTTCCGGTAGCCATCGGATTGGGGATGAAACGGTCGCGCGGATCGGGCAGCGAATCCACCGGCCGATCGAAAAATCGAATCACATCGATCCACTCGACGATGTCCCTGCCGCGGTATCGCCGCGGCACCCAGCCGGCCGTCCCGGTCGATAGATAGACGCTGCGCCCGTTCTCGACCAGTTCTTCGGCAATCTGGCCGCCGGACTGCCCCGAACCGACGATCAGCACCGCCCCGGGCGGTAGCTGATCGGGATTCCGGTACTCCTCGGCCGTAAATTGAATAACATCAGGCGGAATTTGACTGTAAAAAGGCAGCGCCTTCCCCCGCTGGAACGCGCCGGTGGCGATGACCACGTTCCGCGCCTGAAATTGACGTTCACCTGCCTGGATCCGGTAGCCGCGCCCATTGAGGGGAGCGACCGACTCGACAGTCGCGTTGAAGGCGACCGGCAGATCGTAGTGTTCCACATACTGCTCGAATCGCTGCACGATTTCGGAGCGCGGCATGAAACCTGCCGGGGCATCTCCCTGGTACTCTCCACCCGGCAATTTGAACGTCCAATTGGGCGTGACCAGGGTGAACGAATCCCAGCGCTGATTGCGCCAGGCTTCGCCCGCCCGGGCTGCTTTTTCCATGACGATGTGCTCGCGTCCGGCCTGGCGGAGAAAAAAACTGAGGGACAATCCCCCCTGACCGCCGCCGACGACGACCGTCTCCATTTTTTCCATCAAGGGTATTTACTCCCACTGCAAAGGTGGGTGAATTATAAATTGTAGATAGGTTTAGTCAAGTATGATTTGTGGATCACCCCCATGCCGTCTTCTGGCGCGCGGAGCGGCTAAAAATGCTTCTCCAGATAGACCGCCTCGTCTGTCAGCCCGAGTGAGCGGTACAGCCGCTGCGCGCCGATATTTTCCGGCATGACTGCGATAGAGACCTCCGCGCAGCCGGCGGCTTCCAGCTCCGCAAGCGCATGCTTCAGCAGCGCCGCGCCGATTCCCTGTCCGCGCCTGCCCTTCACCACCACCAGATTCTCTATGTAAGCCGAGTCCCCCGCGTGGTACAGGTCCGGGCGTACCGAGTAGCTGAGCAGCCCGACTGCGTCATCCCCGTCCTCCGCCAGAAGAACCCGGCTGCCTGGATAAGCGAAATACTTCTTAAGATACTCCGCAGTCAGCGGGCTGGTTTCACCTCCCGCCGCGGCCAGTTGGTGCACAAGATGAACGATCGATGTTGAATCCCTAGCACCTGCTTCACGTATTCGAACAGGCATGGAACCCTCCGGCCATCATTCATATCCGTCTCAATCCGAGAAGATCATTATCAGCCCGGGATTAGTTGTAGAACAGACAGGATCGTTTCAGGAGTCAGGATCCTGCCCGTTGACCTGCACCTCGATTCCACCGGTTGGGATGTCCAGATTCACCGGCAGCAACTTGCCGACGTGGCGCGAAAGCATGGTCATCAGCAGGATCAGGATCGCCAGCCAAAAGGTGACGTCAGTGCGGAAAGTGACCATATCCTTTTTCATCGCAAAGGGATCCCTCCAGGAAAATAATTGCAGTGGCCTGAATGGTGCAAGGACTGTTCCAATGGTCGAATTTGAGCCACCGTCAATGGCGGGTGCGAACGATTAAGCAGGAAATCGATCCAGTGGATCAAAAATGCCGCTGCGCCACAGGAAAGAATGATCCCGGGCATGCCCGGCTGTGAATCGATCAAGCTGTCCGCTCGGAGCTCAGAAATACAGGTTCTCCACCCGGCAGGGATCGCGCATACGATGAAAATTCTGCCTTACTTCCTCGAGGATCTCCTCGTAACGGCTGAGGATGTATTCCTCCAGCGCTTCTTTCTGTTCATCGTCTAAGATGAGTCGCAGACCTAACTTCAGCATCCGGGAACCGGTCTTCTGCTGGTACATGACCTCTCCGACCACCTGGTCGAAGACCAGTTTTGACCCAAGCTGGAAGCTCAACCTTACATTGGATCCTCTCGATAACTTGCCGTTCCGTGCGACCATCGCGCTGACCAGAATACTCATCCCCTCGGCGCTGATGTCATCCAGGCACGCCCGCGTAGTCCTTCCATTGTGATCCAGGTCTACGTAAACCGCGCCTTTCGGTTGAACCCGTTCCGATCCGCGGTCAATCCAATCGCGATAGGTCAGATCGGATAGCTGGAAAGTGCCCTGGGTGTAATCAATCGGATGAACCGTTGCGGTGATTGCCCCGGGGAAAGCCCGGCTGCGCAGGTGAATCGTCCCTTCAAGGATGGGAAATGTCAGGCGCTGGGTCGCCTGGATCATGCCTGAATCCTGGCTTATTGCGATAATCCTCCCCTGTTGGGTCAGAGTTGCCCCTTTGTAATGCTTGATCAAATTCACCCGCGGGAAGGGATTTGGCATGGCATGGATCGCAGCGGAGATAGAGGCCATCGCTTCATTCGACATACTGGCACCTCCTGACGAACACCGCTAAGAGACAAAAACAACGATCAATAAGATAGTTGCAATATACGTGCCATTCGCGCGTGATGGAGCATGGGCTGAACTGGCCTCTCCTGGACAGGCGGGCATTCAGGTCCGGGTTTAACGAATCAACAATTGCGCCTGTGTAGACAACCTCGATGTTTGGCACACTTATTGCACCAGATTCTTGCGAAGAAACCTCCGTTTACCGGTATTCTTCGAAGGTGGTGAGCCATGAACGTTTTTCGGCCCGTGCCTGACCAGGTCGAGTTCCTCCTGTTGTCTTTCGAAGGACCCGACCCTTATTCCCAGGCTGGCGGGTTGGGGGTTCGCATCACCAATATGGCCAACTGGCTGGCCTGCGCGGGATATCAAACCCATTTACTGTTCATCGGCAGCCCGGATTTACCCGGCCGCGAATCCCGCCTGGACGGCTGCCTGCAGCTGTACCGTTGGTGTCAGTGGATCAGCCGCTTCCACCCCCTGGGGGTGTACGACGGCGAGGAAAGTAAGCTCAATGATTTCAATCAATCTGCCCCGCCGTTTATCGTCGATCATATTGCCCGCCCTGCGATAACTCAGGGGCGCCGTCTGGTTGTGCTGGCCGAAGAATGGCACACTGCCGAGGCTTTGATCCGCCTGAGCGATCAGCTCCACACCGCAGGTTTACGCGCAGATTCGATCCTGTTATGGAATGCCAATAACACCAAGGGTTTTGACCGGATCGACTGGAAGCGCCTGGATTTTGTCTCCTCGCTGACGACGGTCAGTCGGTATATGAAGCAGATCATGCGCGGATTGGGCCTGGATCCGCTGGTCATCCCTAACGGCATCCCTGCAGACTTGATCCAGCCTGTGTCAGGGGAGCAAGCCGGCCGGATTCACGATCTCCTTGCCGGCACAGACGGGCTGCTGCTCTTCAAGGTCGCCCGCTACGATCCGGATAAATGCTGGCTGTCAGCCATCGAGGCCGCTGCCCGCCTGAAACAAAACGGCGCCAATATTTGCTTCCTGTGCCGCGGCGGAATCGAAGCCCACGGAGCCCAGGTCCTCGATCAAGCCAGAGCATCAGGCCTGACCGTTGCAGAGGTCGGCGCACAGCCGAAAACCTGGGACGAAGCGATCGACGCCATCCTTGCCGCCGGGCCTGCCGATGTGTATGACCTGCGCTTCCCCATGACCCCGCCGATGCTGCGCATGTTCTATGCCGCCGCCGATTTCGTCCTGGCTAACAGCAAGCACGAACCTTTTGGTCTGGTTGGCCTGGAGGCGATGGCAGCCGGCGGCGTGGTGATCACCGGCTGCACCGGAGAGACTTACTCCACGGACGGAGCTGGAGCAATTGCTCTGGATACTGGGGATGCCGCCGAACTGGTCCTGATGATTGAATTCCTCCGCGACCATCCCCAGCGCTCTCTCGCGATCCGAAAATCAGCGCCGTTGGTGGCTTCCCGTTATACCTGGGACAGGATTTTCGACATTCTTTTCGAAAAAATCATCCTGGCGGGGGAGCATCAGGGCGTTCATTCTTTCCAGGCGGCGGACTCCCCCCTCGCAGAGCAAGAGAACCAGAACGCTTTGGTTGGAATTTGTACTCCTGTCGAACTGAGCTTCCCTGTGTGGCCGGTGGGAACAGCGGTCAAGCCGGCGGTCCATCCCGCCGCCGAGCCAGTCTGGGGTGGGTAGAGCCGGTCGATCGAAGACAATAAAACCGTCAGAGAGGGCACTTCATGGCTGGAGCTACGGTGCCCTCTCAATGATGGGGGTCGTTTTGTTTATGATCATCATTATTCATCACCTTCCTAACCGCCCTCCACTGCCTGTCGATGCTTTCGAAGACCACCTCCGGCGGGTGGGCGGCGAAGCACCCATACCATCTACCCTTTTTTTTTGTCAAATCAAATCACATGAATCAAAGTGCCTATTGACAACCAATTAACGAATCGCTATAATTTCAATAACTTTTTTTACTGAATAAAATAAGTATGCCCACTCCACCCGGAAACCGCAAACTCATCCGCGCCATCAACTATTCGCACGTCTTGAACGCCATCAAGACATACGGACCGATCGGACGCGCTGAGATCGCCCGGCGCACAGGTTTAAGCCCAGCCACACTGACCTCGATCACCGCTTATCTGCTTTCCACAAACCTGGTAGTCGAAAAATCGACCGGAGATTCTCGCGGCGGTAGACGGCCGATCCTGCTGGCAATCAACCCTCAGGGCGCGTATGTAATTGGTATTAAATTAACCGAATCAAACGCCGTCTGCGCGCTGACCGACCTGGAAGCCGCAGTGATCGCAAAATCCTCCATTCCTCTCTCCGGCCACGACCCGAATGACATCGTCAACGATTTGGCTAAAATGACCTCATCCCTGGTCGTCACTCAGGGCATCCCGCGCAAACGGATTCTTGGGGTTGGTATCGGTCTGGCTGGCATCGTCGATGCTGAGCGCGGGATTCTGAACCAGTCGCCCATTTTTGGTTGGAAAGACATCCCCCTGGGCAGCATGCTTCGGAAAAAACTCCATGTGCCTGTCTTCCTGGAGAACGATGTCAACACCCTGACGCTGACAGAGAAATGGTACGGTCACGGACAGGGAATCGATCACTTTTTGACCATCACCATTGGCCGCGGTGTGGGGATGGGGATCGTCGTCAATGGGCAGCTTTACCGCGGCCAGGTCGGCGGAGCGGGCGAATTTGGCCACACTCTAGTGAACCCGGACGGCCGTCCATGCGCCTGCGGGAAACGCGGCTGCCTTGAAACTTACGTTTCTGACCCCGGCCTCGTTCATACTGCTCAGGAATATCACGCCCGAGGACAGCTATCCGTTAACGTACAGACTGTCGAGCAGCTCCTGTCTCTGGCCCAGGCCGGCAATCCTTGCGCATTGGAAATCTTCGCCCAGGCGGGCCAGGTGCTTGGACAAGGGATCGCCAATCTCATCAGTCTCTTTAACCCGCAGAAGGTTTTTATCAGCGGCGAGGGGACTCGTTTTGGGGTGTTCCTCTTTGAGCCGATGAAGGAGGCCATTCAGCGCTACACGATGCCGGGCCTGCTCCGCCCCGACACGGTTGAAATTGCCCGCTGGGGAGACGACGCCTGGGCCCGCGGAGCTGCCGGCCTGGTTCTTCGGGAAGTGTTTGAGTCCCCCATTCATCGCAAATTACCCGCTTTGGCGAATCTGTAATTTTTTTCGCTAAAGTTATTTTAGTTAATAAAATAAGTCAGGAGGTCCATGAGAAAATATTCCGATCCAATCCTTCCCAACCTTTCCATTCCAACATTCGAATCGATAGGAGAATAAGATGAAATCCACCAATAAGTTCGCTGCGTTTTTTGGCTTGCTGATGATCATTTCCATACTCCTGGCCGCCTGCTCGCCGCAAGCCACCCCCACCAGCCAGGAACCAGAGCAAATCGTGGTCGAAAATACGGTGATCGTCAAAGAAGAGGTTGTCGTCACCCCCACGCCTGAGCCGGAGGGACCGGTTACCATCACCTTCTGGCATGCGTACAATGCGGATGTCGAAGCCAAATACCTGGACGAGACCCTCATTCCAGCCTTCGAATCAGAGCATCCAAACATTGACGTGCAATCCGTTTTGGTTCCGTATGATCAATTCCGCCGTAAGCTGCTGATCGCCCTTTCCGGCGGTACAGCCCCCGACCTTGCCCGCGTTGACATCCTGTGGGTTCCGGAGCTGGCCGACCAGGGCGCATTGGCCAATCTTGAAGAAGTTCTTCCCGACTTTGCCGCCTACGCCGAACAGTTCCTGCCCGGACCACTTTCGACAAACCTCTATAACGGGAAGCACTACGGCCTTCCGCTTGATACCAACACCCGCGTCTTGATCTACAATAAGGATATGTTTACGGCAGCCGGTATCGGAGCAGCGCCGACCACAATCGACGAATTTCTGGCAGCATGTGAGAAAATCAAAACCCTCGGCGCAGATAAATACTGCTTTGCCGACGGCGGTACCTATGCCTGGGCGGTGAATCCCTGGATCTGGTCCTTCGGCGGCGATGTGACTGATCCAGACATCACCAAAGCCTCCGGTTATTTCAACGGGCCGGATACCGTTGCGGCATACCAATTCCTCAAAGACAGCCTGGATAAGGGCTTCATCCATCCCGGGATCGCCGGCGGCGGCGTGGACGCCTGGGGCGGTTTTGCCCAGGATCAGATTGCCATGCTGCTGGAAGGTCCCTGGTTCCCGCCCCTGTTCGGCTCGCAGTTCCCCGAAAAGGACTACGGCATGGCTCTGATGCCGGCCGGGAAAGGCGGCAGTGTTTCGGTCGTCGGCGGCGAGGACATCGTCCTCTTCCAACAGTCGGCCCATAAAGAGGCAGCCATGGAGTTTATGAAATACATGCTTTCCGAAGATGTACAGCTCCAAATGGCTACCGTCGGGCAGATGCCGGTACTCAAGACCGCGATCGATTCGGATTACGTCAAGAATCACGAATTCTATAGTATATTCCTGAAGCAGCTCGAATCGGCAAAGGCGCGCACGCCGCACCCGCGCTGGAGCAAGATCGAAGAGATCATGACCAACACCGGCACGGCCATCCTAAATGGCGAAACAGAGGTCCAGGCCGGACTGGATGCAGCCGTCCAGCAAATGGATCCGCTCATCCCGCTTCAATAACACTATTCCCTGGTTGCGGGGAGGCTCATTCCTCAAGCCTTCCCGCAACAACTGTGGAGATCATTAATGCTCGAAAATGTGAAAAACCCTGCAGAGGCCATTCGCGCTTCACGCAGCCTTCGCGAACAACAAAAATGGACGCCCTTCTTTTTCTTGCTGCCCGGGGTTGTATTCTTCATCGTTTTCCAAATTTACCCGCTGGTCAAAGGCTTCCAGATGAGTTTTTACGACTGGCAGATTATGCCGGGCAGGGTAAGCGAATTCATTGGTCTGGATAATTACGTCCGTGCGTTTCAAGATCCGGTTTTCAAGCGTGCGTTTTTCAACACCCTTCTGTATACCATCGTCACGGTCCCGGGTCAGATGGCGCTGGCCATGCTCGCAGCCGTGTTGATCCACTCACTGCCCAAGGGACAGGTCGTTTTCAGAGCCCTTTACTATATTCCCGTGGTGACCTCGTGGGTGATCGTATCCCTGCTGATTCGATACCTTTTCCAGTCGCCGCAAGGGTTGGTGAATTATTTCCTGGTCGATGCCTTTCACCTGGTGGACAAACCCATCGCCTGGCTGCGTCAGGCCAACACCGCTTTCATCCCCATTCTAATCCTGGGCATCTGGAAAGGGATCGGTTGGTCGATGGTAATCTATCTGGCAGCTCTCGCCGGGATTCCCAAGGAGTATCAGGAAGCCGCATCCATCGACGGGGCAAACACCTGGCAGAAATTCTGGCGCATCACTTTCCCACTCATCCGCCCCACAATCGTCTTCACCCTGGTGATGCTGCTCATCGGCGGGTTCAACGTGTTCCTCTCGGTTTACCTGATTACCGGCGGCGGACCGATGCAGCGTACTGAGGTCATGCTCAGCTACGCATATCACCAGGCGTTTGACTTCCTCGATTTCGGCTACGGAGCAGCGCTATCTTACTTAATGGGGGCATTGATCATCATACTCAGTTTCCTGCAGATCAAATTCTTCAGAAAACCGGAGCAGCTCTACTAGGAGGCGCATCCGATGGGCTTACGAAAAAAACACCTGCGCAACATGATCCTGTATTTGATCGTTATTGCTGGCGGTATCGCGATGATCTTTCCCTTCCTGTGGATGATCTCCAACGCGTTCAAAGCTAATGTGTTCGTGATCGAATATCCGCCGCGGTTGATCCCGGATAACCCCTCTTTCGACAACTTCGTCGAAGCGTGGACGTCCAATAATTTCCGGCTATTTTTTGGCAACAGCGCATTTGTCGCGATTCTTTCCACCCTGGGCACAGTCCTGTTTGCCTCGATGACCGCCTACGGCTTTGCCCGCTTCAATTTCCGCGGAAAAGAAATCATCTTCTCCATCATGCTTCTCGTCCTGATGATACCCGACATGGTGTCGATCATCCCGCGCTTTATGGTTGCAAAAACACTGGGATTGCGCAACAGCCTGTGGGGGTTGATCGTCTTTTACGTGGCCGGCAGCATCTCCTTCAACACGTTTCTGCTGCGCGGCTTCTTCGAAAGCATCCCCAAAGAGCTCGATGAAGCCATGGTCATCGATGGCGCCGGGCCGCTCACCATTTTTCGCCGCCTGGCTATGCCGCTGGCAGCGCCTGCTCTGGCGACCGTCACAATCTTCTCCTTTCTCGGCAACTGGGATGAATACGCCTGGGCGTTGACTGCCATCGACGACCCGCTCAAACGCACCCTGCCTGTGGCCATTTATTCTTTCCAGGGTCAGCACGGTACAGAATGGGGCCTGGTATTTGCCGCCATGCTGATTGCTTTAATCCCGGTGATGATCGTCTTCCTTTCCATGCAAAAATACTTCACAAGTGGGATCACAACCGGTTCGTTCAAAGGTTAACTATCCTGTCATCCATCATTGAAGATCCGCCATGAAACCACGCATCACGCTCTTCCTCATCATTATTCTGTCAATCCTGGCTGGGTGCAGCCCAGCAATCCAAACCTCGGAGAACCCGATGCCAGTAAATGTTGCCATCCAATCCATCCAATTTTCGCGAGCATTCTTCAAGCCCGGCGAGCCGGTCCGCTGGTCGGTCACCGTACAGAGTGACCAGCAGGCAAGCCTGAAACTGGTCACAACGATCCGCTACCTGGCCCAACCGGCGGCGAAACTGGAACAGCCGCTCGAATTTGGTCCAGGAGCCGTGAAGACCCAATTTTCCTGGCAGCCAGAGCCCACCACGCCGCGGGGTTACGGGTTGGATGTCGAGTTGATCGGCCCATCCGGGGAGATCCTGGCGCAGCGATCAGCCGGCTTCGATGTGCTCGAACGCTGGACTCAGCACCCACGCTACGGCTTTTTGACCGATTTCGAGCCAAATCGGATCGATGGGAACAAAGCACTCGACTGGCTGCTGAATTTTCACATCAACGGCTTGCAGTTCTACGATTGGATGTACCGCCATGATCAGTACCTGACCGACGAAGATCCTTACATCGATCCGCTCGGCCGAACTCTATCCTTGCGAACCGTTAACCAACTCATCGAGAGCGCCCACGATCGAGGCATGGCTGCCATGCCTTATACCGCCGTATATGCGGCATCGATCCCCTTCTACGAGCAGCATAAGGATTGGGCGCTCCTCCAAAAAGACGGATCTCCACACTTATTTGGCAATAACTTTCTGGTCATTATGGATCCTCGTCCCGGATCGCCCTGGACGGGACACCTGTTGGCCGAATTCGACCGCATTCTGGAAAAGACCGAATTCGACGGGATTCACCTGGATCAGTACGGCGCGCCAAAGGAGGGTTACGACGCCGCTGGCAATAGCTTCCCCCTTGACCAACCCCTGGCTGATCTGATCGACGCGACCAAAGCTGTGGTCACCCGGCGGCGTGGTGAGGACGGCGCGGTGGTCTTCAACGCGGTAACAAACTGGCCGATTGACACGGTCGCTACATCCGACCAGGATTTGGTCTATATCGAGGTATGGCCGCCGTACACGTCTTTTTACTCACTCTGGCAACTGATCACTCAGGCGCAAAAATCAGGCGGCGGAAAACCGGTCGTGCTGGCTGCCTATATCGATCCGTCATATGAAACGAATGCCCTGATCAATGATGCGATCATCTTCGCCAGCGGCGCCGGCCACATCGAGCTCGGCGAACAGACCGGTTACCTTTCAGACCCATACTTCCCGAATTTCGCAGTTTTATCGCACAGCTTATCAACAAGCCTTCAGCGTTATTATGAATTTGCGATTCGCTACCAGAATTGCATTGGTCCGGCTACTCAGTCTGCCAATCCCCAATACGACGGCAAACTGGAAATCGATGGCGTAAAGACCTCCACCACGCTTTCTTCGAATCGGGTGACGCCGATCTACCGGACCAGCCAGGACCACCTTGCCGTCAGTCTGATCAATCTGGTGGGGATCGAAACCAATGAATGGGCTCGCGGAACGATATCCCAACCCACCCCTCTCGAGTCGCTGAAAGTCAAGATCAACGGTATCAAAGAGCCGGTTGGACGTGTGTGGTTTGCTACGCCAGACCAAGAAGATTTTTCATTACAAGAGCTTGAGTTTTCACAATCGGAAGGCGTTCTGCAATTCACACTCCCTTCACTGCATTATTGGGACATGATCCTGCTTGAATGGAGCCGCCCGGAATGAGTTCACTCTATGCCGCCAGCATCGACCTGATCCTCAAACATCAGCATCCTTCCGGCGCTTACGTTGCCTCGCCAAACTTTGCGCCATACCAGTATTGCTGGTTCCGCGACGGCTCGTTTATCGCCTTCAGCATGGACCTGGCTGGCCAGCACGAAAGCGCCAGGCGCTTTCACCTCTGGGCAGCCAATACGATCCTGCGCCGGAAGAAAATTATCCAGCAGGCTCTGGACCGCCTGGCCGCGAACTTACCCCTCCGCCCGGAAGATCAACTGCACACCCGCTACAACCTGGATGGCAGCGATGATCACGGCGCCGATTGGCCAAATTTTCAACAGGATGGATTTGGCACCTGGCTGTGGGCATTAAGTGAGCACCTGAAATTCTCCCCCTCGAGGGAATTTACTCCAATATTCCGCAGCGCCGCCAGCCTGGTCGCGGACTACCTGCAGGCGTTATGGTCGCATCCCTGTTATGACTGTTGGGAGGAGTATCCAGACCACGTCCACCCGTACACTCTTGCAGCCATATCCGCAGGTCTAGAAGCCCATGAGCAAATGACAGGCGTTGATCACCAGCAAACCATCAGTGCGATCAAGAATCGCCTGCTCCAATACGCGGCATCATTCGGCTATTTTGTCAAATTCCCCGATAACCCCGCAGTCGACGCCAGCCTGTTGGGATTATCCGTGCCTTATAAAGTGTTCCCGCCGGATGATCCGCTGATGCTGCGCACGGTCGAACAAATCGAGCGAACAATACTGCGGGAGGGGGGGCTGCACCGTTATGCCCAGGATACCTATTACGGCGGCGGCGCGTGGATCCTGTTGAGCGCCTGGCTGGGCTGGTACTATCTCGAATTATCTAAAGCAAAACCTGAGCTGAAGCAAGACCTGGCAGAGAAAATCTCCACGCTCAAGAACTGGATCGAATCACAGGCAGAGCGGACCGGAGACGGCTACTGGCTGCCGGAGCAGATCCCGCAACACCTCAACGATCCCGGTTACTACCCGCTATGGGTCGATCGCTGGGGCAAGATCGCCTCGCCGCTGCTTTGGTCGCATGCCAGCTATATCATCCTGATGAATAAAATCGCTTAGGAAAATTATTACTACCTTCTACGGGATAGACGCTCAAGAGCTGCACGCCTGGCGATCGATAATGTCTCCATAATGGTCTTCCAGGCATTCATCTTGCTTTTTCCCTTTTTATAATCGTAGTGCAAAACCATTGGCACTTCAGTCATCACCGCATTCAACTGGTGAAGTTTCAGCAATATATCTACCATGCAGCTAAAACCGGATTGGGAAATAAACTGATCGCCCCATTTTTCAAATGCCCTGCGTAACAAATCAGCTCGATAGGCGCGGTAACCACAGCTATAGTCCCGCACTCCCGGGACCGGGAGCAAGGTTCTGAATAGCAGGCTCATGCCAAGGCTGTGGATTTTACGCATGGTGCTCAGCCCAATGGTTCTGGCGCCCGGGCGGTAACGCGATGCAATGACCACGTCATTTCCCTCCTCCAGGGCAGTAATCATTCGGAAGATCAATCCGGGCGGGTGAGTATTATCAGCATCCATGGCGACCACCGCATCCACCTCCGGCGTCATCCGGATGGCATACAGAAAACCCGTCTTTATGGCCTCGCCCAATCCCTTATTCTGGATATGTTGAATCAAAGTAAGATCTTGACCAGCAAGCGCCTGGACACATTCGGCGGTTTTATCCTCACTGCCATCGTCAACAACAACGATTTTTACCCCCTCCACTAACCGTTTACGCGCGATTTCGCGGATGCGCTCGATCAAGATGCCGATCGAGTGTTCCTCGTTATATGCAGGCAATACCACAGCGATCATTGCGTTATTTCTTTCAACCAGGGTGATGATGAAGCTTGACCCGTTAACTTTAACAATCCGGGGTCAAGGATATTCATCATTATATCGATATGCATGAATTCCGCAATTTTATTGTTGCCCTATCTTGGATAACATCTTCTTAGCGCATCATCCATTTTGGATGATCATGAACCTCATGCAGTCATTGGATTTTTACCTGCCAAAGTCTCACCTCTTTCTCCTGGCGTCGCCACAGGCTGCAACGAAAAAAAGTTTCTTCCACCACGCCCGGGGGAAGAGCCGCCGATGAGGGTTGCAACCCGATCCGTACTCCTACATCGTCCTCCTCACCGCCCTCGCCAGTCTGTCGATCCCTTCGAAGATCACCTCCGGCGGGTGGGCGGCGAAGTTCAGGCGCAGGGTGTTCTTCTGACCGCCCTCAGCAAAATAATACTCGCCGGGGGAGTAGGCCACCCCCTCCCGGCAGGCCAGCGGGAGCAGCTCGCTGGCATCTATCCCATGGGGCAGCTCCAGCCAGATGAACAGTCCGCCCAGCGGCGGGTGGATCTTCACTCTCGCAGGCATCGAGCGGGCCAGCGCCTGCAGCATCGCGTCGCGCCGCTTGCGATAGGCGTGCACGCAGCGCCGCAGGTGATTCTGATAGCGTCCAACAGAAACATAGGCCTCGACTGCCCGCTGGATCAGGTTGGAGGTGGCCAGGTCATTCAGCCGTTTGAAGGCAACCAGCCGGTCATACACCGGACCCTCGGCGACAACGAAGCCGACCCGCAGCCCGGGCATGAACATCTTCGAGTAGGTGCTGATGTAGATCACCAGCCCGCGGCTGTCGAGCGCTTTCAGGGGCGGCAGCGCGCGCCCCTCATAACGCAGGTCTCCGACGTAGTCATCCTCTAAAACCGGCAGGTTGTAGCGCTCCGCCAGGGCCAGTAATTGCTGACGGCGGGCCAGGCTCAGGCAGGCCCCGGTCGGGTTTTGAAAGGTCGGCATGGTGTAAATCAGCCGCGGGTGGTGCACCTGGAGCAGCGCCTCGAGCTCCTCAACGCGCAAACCGTGCTGATCGATGGGCGCGCCGACCACCCGCAGCCCTAAGGCGCGGAACAGGCTGAGCGCCCCGCTGTAGGTTGGATTCTCGACCAGGATGGTATCGCCCGCTTTGAGCAATAGCTGAACCACCAGGGCAAGTCCCTGCTGCGAGCCGCCGGTGATCAGAATATTCCCGGCCTGAGCCATCAGGCCCTGGCTGGTCAGCACTCCGGCGATGGTCGCCCGGAGCGGCTCGTAGCCCCTCGGGTCGCCGTAATCGAGCGCCTCGGCCCCGTCGCGGTGCATCACCTCCTGGACCACCTTGCGGAAATCTTCGCTGGGGAACAGGCGCACGTCCGGACTGCCGCCGGCAAAGCTGATTGGAGAAGGGTGGCCCGCGGCGGTCAGCATCTCCTCCGCGGGGCTGAGTTCAGCTATCTGACTCGATTCCATCAGCTCTGCCTGCCAGAGCGGCCAGGGGGCGCGCGGCTCTTCGCGCGGACGCTGCTGGACAGGCAGCGACGCGTTGACGTACGTCCCGCTGCCCACCTGCGAATAAATCAGCCCCTCAGCCTCCAACGCCCGGTAAGCGGTTTCCACCGTGATCCGGTTGACGCCCAGGTCGCCGGCAAGCTGGCGGGTGGAGGGCAGGCGCGTCTCCGGGGCAAGACTGCCGGAGAGGATGCACTCGCGGAAATAAGCCTCGATCTGCTGGTAGAGCGGGAGCGGACTTTGCCTGTCCAGAGGTACGCGCATATCGCCCTTAGGTGGAATGGAATGATTGGATGATTACAATTATAGCCTGTGATATCCGGCCATACAACAAAAAAATGGTCATTTCCATCAAGTGGCATGGTGAAAACTAACCAGAATTGGCGCTTAATTTAATTCCATTAGATCATTACAATGAGTTCGAAAACAGCCCCCGCAGCCTTTCTCGCTGCGCGGATCTACATCAATCAACAAGAGGAACCCATGGAATCAACAACCGGTAGTTTTGCGGTCAAAAAAGGCCTTGCCCAGATGCTCAAGGGCGGGGTCATTATGGATGTGGTCACTCCCGAGCACGCCCGCATCGCCGAAGACGCCGGCGCCTGCGCGGTGATGGCCCTCGAGCGCGTCCCGGCCGACATCCGCGCCCAGGGCGGCGTGGCGCGGATGAGCGACCCCGAGCTGATCCTCAAAATCATGGACGCGGTCACCATCCCGGTGATGGCCAAGGTGCGCATCGGCCACTTCGTCGAGGCGCAAATCCTCGAAGCGCTCGGCGTGGACTACATCGACGAGTCCGAGGTGCTCACCCCCGCCGATGAAGAACATCACATCTACAAGCACGCCTTCAAGGTGCCCTTCGTGTGCGGCTGCCGCAACCTGGGTGAGGCTCTGCGCCGGATCGGCGAGGGCGCGGCGATGATCCGCACCAAGGGCGAGGCCGGCACCGGCGACGT
>CAZMCF010000041.1:0-15812 GCA_964564935.1 uncultured Anaerolinea sp.
TACTGAAGGCGATAAATTAAAATTCTTCTTCTTCCTCGTCGCCCCAGTCTTCCTCTTCTTCGTCGAGTTCTTCCTCGGCCTCTTCCCATTCCTCCAGTTCTTCCTCGTCCCACTCGTCTTCGTGATCGACTTCGGCGGTGGGGTTGTAAGTAAGGCAGCCTTTGTCCGGGTCGAGCTCGATCATCGCTGCGCTGCAATATCCTTCATCGAGAAAAGCGCAGTCAATATAGGCACAGCGGATTTTGGTGGGCATGATCTGGATCTCCTCCTGGGGTGCTTTAGTTTTCGAGCGGCGTTTGGATTAAGTTCAAGATCGAGATGATGAACAGGAAGAACATGCAAATTGCGGAAATTACACAGAACGGGCAAATCGCTTTTATAACCGCAATTTCAAGGTACGTCAAGTAGGCAGAGTATATCACACCGATCAGGGTGATACCGAACAACAGGAAGGGGGCGAGGCGAGCCATCCAGCTCGCTTTAGCCTCAAAGACCAGCATTGTAAGGATAACCAGGTAAGCGCCAGCGCCCAGTCCGGCGATCGGGAAGCCCCAAATCTCAGAATAGACGCTGCTGTTGACCGAGAGACAATCGCCCGCACTTATGAAACACAGCGCCTTATTGTTGGCAACCTTGATTACAATCAGATAAATCGCGTCAATAAACCCAAGCGCTGCAAAGATGAAAGTGGGTACCTTAAGTCTCATAAGGTCAGGGATGGTGCTCCTTCGCCGTTTACTCCATCACATCCGATAACAACCAGGCATCGACCTCGGCTCCAGCAGGGAGCGATTGTACACCTGAAGGCAAAATAAGTAAAGCATTTGCCCCGGAGAGAGCGTAAAGATTGCCGGAGCCCTGGTGCCCGCTGAGGGCAGCGGTGTTTACCCCTGACTGAATACGAACGACCGCGCGCAGGTAGGTTTCGCGTCCATCCGATTCGACCGGCGTATCCAATCTGGCGCGGATTGTCCGGGTGAGCAGGGGATCAAGTCCCCTCATCTTCCTTAGAATGGGGCGGACAAAAACGAGAAAGCCGACAAAAGCGGAGACAGGATTGCCGGGCAGGCTGATCACCGGGATAGAACCGTAAAATCCAAAGGTAAGCGGTTTGCCCGGACGCATGTTTACCCGCCAGATCTTCAGCTCGCCGTGCACTTCCAGAATTTTCCGGACGTAATCAAAGGCTCCGACGCTGACGCCGGCAGTTGTAAGAATCAGGTCTGCTTTTATTTTCATAGCCCGGTCGAATAACGCCTGGATGCTTTCCGGCCTGTCCCTGGCTATCCCAAGGCGGCAAGGGGTGCAGCCGCTATCCTCGACCAGCGCCTGGAGCATGGAACTGTTGGAGTCGAAAATTCTCCCCCTGGACAGGCGCCTGCCAGGCGAGATCAATTCGTCGCCGGAAGAAAAGATTGCGATCCGGGGCTGGCGGTAGACGAGCACCTGTTTAACCCCCATCATTGCCAGCAAGCCGATATCCGCGGGGCTGAGCTGCCGTTTGGGATGGAATAACATGGTTCCTTTAGTAAAGTCCTGCCCACGCGGGCGAATATTGGCGCCCCTGGAAGGAATCCGGTTTAGGGCTACGATCTCTGGCAGCGGTGCGGACGGATCGCGGTAGGGAAAATCCGTGTCCTCGACCGGCGCGACCCGGTCGGCGCCAGCCGGTACAGGCGCTCCGGTCATAATTCTGGCAGCCTGACCGGGTTTCAATCTGATCCTTTTGGTTGAGCCTGCAGGGATGTCTCCAACAACCTGGAAGCGTACGGGTTGATCGCTTTCGATCGTATGGTCCACCAGGCGCAGCGCAAAGCCGTCCACACTCGAGTTATCGAAACGGGGAAAGTCATACGACGCGGTGACCTCCTCAGCCAGAACCCGGCGGAGTGCCTGTTCGAGACGGACACTCGCGACGCCGACCTGGGAAAAGTGCCGTAAAATCTCTGTGCGGGCTTCAGCTACCGATAGCAAGGTCGATTCTGTGTCCTCGGCCATGATTACCCCGGATTTAACCGGTGGGCTTCCATAACGTTTGGCAGGTTTTCGATGCGGGTCAATACCCTGCTGAGCTGGTTAATATCCCCGACTTCCAGCACCAGGTTGATGTTCGCCAGGTTTTGACTTACATTTAGCTTGATGTCGATAAGATTCACTTCTTCGTGGCTGAGGATCGTCGAAATATCCGACATCAGCCCGTGCCGGTCGTAAGCCTTGACGTTTACGGCAACAGGGTAAGTCTGATGCGGCTCGCCCCAGGAGACCTTAACGATCCGTTCGCGGTCTTTCGTCCGGAGGATGTTAGGACAATCCTCGCGATGGATGGTTGCGCCCCTTCCACGGGTGATGTAGCCGACGATTGCATCGCCTGGAGCGGGATTACAGCAGCGGGCAAAGTTGGTCAGCAATCCCTTCAAACCAAGCACGGCGACGCCATTCTTGCTGGGTCTGGCTTCGCGAGGCTGGGAGGGGAAGAGCAGCGGATCTTTCTTAACATAGACCTCGCTGAGCTTGTTGACCACCCGGCCAAGTCCAATATCGCCGCAGCCGACTGCCACGTACATATCCTCGGCTGTGCGGAAGTCGAAGGATTGGGCAAGCGCTTCGAGGTCGACTTCCACCAACCCAAGGCGGCGAAGTTCTTTTTCGAACATCGCTTTGCCCTGGGTGAGGTTCTGCTCGCGGTCCTGGCGCTTGAACCAGTTGCGAATCTTTGAGCGGGCGCGCTGAGTGCGCACCAAACCCAGGGAGGGGTTGAGCCAATCGCGGCTCGGACCGCCCTGCTTTGCGGCGAGGATTTCGACCTGGTCGCCGGTTTTGAGTTCGTAATCCAGGGGCACCAGTTTGCCATTGACCTTTGCGCCGCGGCAACGGTTGCCGATTTCGGTGTGGACGTGGTAGGCGAAATCAATCGGCGTGGAGCCTGCCGGCAGATCGATGATATCGCCGCGCGGTGTGAAAACATAAACCCGATCCTGGAAGACGTCGCTTTTCATCCCGTCGACGAATTCCTGCGCGTCTTCGATCTCCTGGCGCCACTCCATGATTTTGCGAATCCAGTTAATTCGCTGCTCGTACATTTCGTCGCGTGGTCCGCGTTCTTTGTAGCGCCAGTGAGCGGCGATGCCGTACTCGGCATTTTCGTGCATTTCGGGCGTACGGATTTGAACTTCGAGCGGCTTACCGTCGTCGTAGATTACCGCCGTGTGCAGAGACTGGTAGAAGTTATCCTTTGGCGCGGCGATGTAATCGTCGAATTCCTGAGGGATCGGCCGCCAGTGGGTGTGAATGATGCCCAGGGCGGTATAGCAGGACGGGATATCTTTTACAATGCAGCGCACGGCGCGCAGGTCGCGGACCATCTCGAAGGGCTTACCCTTCTCGGTCATCTTGTGATAGATCGAGTAGATATGTTTTGGACGCCCCGAGATTTCAGCCTTAATTCCATTCTCGAGTAGGATCGTTTGCAGCCGGTTGATGATTTGGACCACCTGTTTTTCGCGATCCGCGCGGCGCTCCGCCAGGTTTTCGGCAATTTCTCGATAAGCTTCTGGATTGACGTAGCGGAATGCCAGATCCTCGAGCTCCCATTTGATCTGCCAGATACCCAGGCGATTTGCCAGCGGTGCGAAGATATCCAGAGTTTGCTGGGCAATCCGCTTGCGCTTTTCCTCGGGTATGTAGCCGAGCGTGCGCATGTTGTGCAGGCGATCCGCGAGCTTGATCAGCACCACGCGGATATCGTCACCCATTGCCAGGAAGACCTTACGCAAGGTTTCATTAGCCAGGTCGCGGCGTTTAGGGCGTGGATAGGGCAAAATGTCGTCCACGCCAGGATCTTCATCCGCGATGACATCTGGGTGATGTTGATCACCGCGCGAGACCCTGGGGAGGTTGGTCAGCTTGGTCACCCCATCGACCATCTTGGCGATTTCCTCGCCAAATTCGCGCTGAATGTCCTCAAGGGTGACCGGCGTATCCTCGACGGTGTCGTGCAGCAGCCCGGCAATCACCACCGCCGGGGGAACGCGCAATTCGGCCAGAATCGAGGCAACGGCAATGCAGTGATTGATATAGGGTTCCCCTGAGGCGCGTTTTTGCCCCTGATGGGCGTTCTCCGCAAAGCGGTATGCTCGCAGGATCAGCTCGCGGTCCACGACTGTGTAGTTTTGCGGCAGAATTTCCATCAGGCTGTCGATCTTCATAACGATAAACGTACCCTTGTCAATCTTACTGTAACCGGAATCCATTCATTCCAGGAACAGTTGTTCTCACTTTGCCATGAGTATACCTTTTTGGCTGAAATGGTACAAGAGAAAGAAGGATTTATATAATGAAAAGTTAATACTGCTGCAAGAGATTAGCCTGGATCATATCCAACAATACAGGGGGCTGGTAGGCAGCCAGCGAAGGAACAATCCAATCCGCGCGGCTCAAGTCGAGATGGAGGCTGAGAGCATTGGGAACGCCAATGCAATATACTCCTGCAGCCTTCGCGGAGGCGATGCCATTCGGAGAATCCTCGAAGGCGACCGATCTTTCTGTGACCACCAGACGTTGCATGAGAAGCAAATATAGATCAGGATCCGGTTTTACCCGGGGGGTGTCTTCTTTACACAGGATGCAATCAAAGTAAGCGGTCAATTTCATCCGGTCCAGGTGATCGAAAACCCAGGCGCGCGGAGAACTGGAAGCAATGCCAAGCGCCAGGTCGATATGACGGGCATATTCGATCAACGCAGTCACGCCGGGGAGGGGTTCGGCCTGGATCATTTTTTCCTGCACGCGCGAATTGAAATTCGCCTGGAGCGCTGCGCGGTCAAAGAATCGACCGGTCAATGTTTGCAGATGCTGGATGGGATCGAAAGCCTTGTCGCTGGTTCCCAAACAGCGAGCCCAGAATTCCAGAGCCAGGGAGGCGCCGTTCTCGCGATAAATCTCACTCCAGGCCTCGAACTTTGGCGTTTCGGTGTCTAAAATAAGACCATCGAAATCGTAAAGGAGTGCGCTGATTGCCCTCGCTATGGATGGTTTCATCTGCTTATTTAAGCATCTCCTGTCCGGCAAATTGACGGTAGGGAGACAGGATTTCGAGAATTTCGCGGTCGGATTCGGTCAACTGGTTGGAGACGATGCGGACAATCAGCTCGCCCAGGCCGGGGCCGAGCATGAAACCCTGCCCGCACATGCCTACTGCAAGGAGATACCCTTCAGCATTTTTCGCATAGCCAACGATAGGGAATCCATCTGGCGTCATTGGGTATAATCCGCGCCAGGTACGCCGCACGCGCAAATTGGTCAGGCGCGGCATGACCTCGAGCATGCGCCTTGAGACCATCGGCAGGAAGGCGCTGGTTTCCTCGACGTCGAACCCCCAGATGTTTGGCGATGGGGTGATACAAAAGATGATCTGACCGGTATAGTGCTGGTAGAAATAGAAATTAGACGAGCCCTCGCTTGGGCGGATATCAACGATCATCGGATCGAGGAAGCGCGCAACCGGCTCGGTGATTGCCGCCTCATGGGAATCGGGCGTGACTGGCACTTCCACGCCAGCCAGCATGCCGACATCTTTTGCCCAGGGTCCGGCAGCGTTGATCACCACGTCCGCGCCGTAAGCGGCCAGATTGGTTTTCACCCCGGCCACCCGGCCTGAATGGATCAAGATCTCCTGGACAGTTTCGCGGAAGTGGAATTCCGCTCCAAGGCGGCGGGCATGATCATAATAGGCATGCGCAACCAGCAGCGGCGAAGCGCTGCCGTCTTCGGGTGAAAAGGTACCTCCAATCAAACCGACTGGATTTAAATCCGGAGCGACCTTAAGCAAATCCGGTGCATCCAGCCAATCGATGTTCAGCCCAAAAGTTTTCTGCTTGGTAAGTAATTCCTTAAGGATTTTCTCTTCACGCTCACGGTAGGCGACGAAGACGTAGCCGCCCTGATACCATTCAATGTCATCGCCGTAGGTTTCCTGCCAGGTGCGAAAGATTTCCAGACTGCGCAGGCACAGGCGGATTTTGGCTGGATCCGAATGGGTCGCGCGAATCCCGCCGATCGCGCGCTTGTTGGATTCCTGGCCAACACTGGAGTCCTTGTCGATCACCAGCGTTTTATAACCCGCCCTGGCCAGATTGAACGCGGCAGGCGCCCCGACCGAGCCGGAACCGATGACGATGACGTCGTAATGGGGGATGGCCGGTTTAACCATTTTTGTCCTCCGTCTCTTCAATCGCGCCGGCAAAAACCCCTATCGGCACTTCGACGAACAGTGGTCTCTTGGTCTGGTCGGTGACATCTGAGCGGGTCAGGCCTTCCTCGCGAAAGATGCGGTGGATCAAGTTGGTGCAGGTTTTCGCTCCGCAGGCGCCCATGCCAGCCCGCGAGACGGTCTTGATCTCATTCATGTCGCGGTAGCCCTTACGGATCAGCTCGCGGATTTCACGGGCGGTAACGCGTTCGCAACGGCAAATGATTGTGTCGTCCTCGATGTGGGCGACAAACTCATCCAGAGGCTGAGTCACTTGCTGTTCCTGGACGCGGATTCCAGCGACGCGGACGGCTATTTCTTTAGGAACCTGAACCTGGACAACCAGAGTCCGGTCGCTGCTGCGCATGCTGGCGACGGAAAGTACTTCCGCCTCGCCGAGAGCTTCCCCTTCTGTATCCAGGACGGTGATCCGGTCTTTCTCATTGAGCGTCTCACGGGTGAATTCGTACGGGATCGAGACAATCGGGAAATCAGGATTGCGCCGGTAGTTAACCAGGGTGATTGCCAGGCCTGGGCAGCCCACCACACAGCGCCGGCAGCCTTTGCAACTGTTTTCATCACCGATATAGACCGGCACAGCGCGGATATCGCCCCTGTCGATATAAATCAGGCCGTGCTCGCATAATGCCGAGCAGGGATCGCAGGGAATTTCCTGGGTGCAATGGATGACCGGAATAATGCCCGAGTTGGCCTTGGGAAGGTTTTCGATGAAAACACGCCCCGGCTTGGATTTGAGGATCGCTCCTGTCTGATACCAAACCGAGGGTACTTCTGCGGTCTCCACACCCAAAGCGCGGGCGATCTCAAGCCCTTTGATTTTCCCCGAAAAGATCGCTGCAGACGCTTCGGCAATTTCTTCAGCGTCGCCGGCGACGTGGGCGGTCAGGCCGTAGCTGACGGCTTTGTGGTAGAACTCATCGACCGGATCGAGCCCGACCGCAATCAAAATACTGTCGCATTCGAAGGATTTTTCAGTGCCTGGAATGGGGTTGAATTGAGCGTCAACTGCCGCAATCGTGACGGATTCGACTTTTTCCTTGATATTGGCGCTCAAAATAGTATGGGAGGTGTAGACCGGCACACCCATGCGGACGAGCTTATCCTTGTGAACTTTGTAGCCGCCGCATTCGCTCAGCGCCTCGACCAGCCCGACCACCTCGATACCTGCCTGAAGGGCGTGGTAGCCGGCAATCAAGCCGACGTTGCCGCCGCCTACAATGAATAATTTCTCCGCGGGCTTGACCAGGTCGCGGTTGACCAGGGTCTGGAACGCCCCGGCGCCATACACACCCGGCAGGGTGTTGCCTTTGAACGCCAGGAACTTTTCCCTCGCCCCCGATGCGACCAGGAGGATTTTGGGCTGGATCAGGATATACTCCCTGCCCTCTTTCAAGACTCCGACTTTTTGATCGCTGAATACGGCAAGTGCAGTCGAATTCAGCCAGATCTCCACACCCGGCTGCTTGCGGAGCTCATTTTCCAGCCGGGTGGCAATATCGATCCCGCGGGTGCCAGCATAGACCGCTTCGGTAGAACCGAAAAAGCGGTGGGTTTGCAGGACCAGTTTGCCTCCCAGGCGGTGTTTGTCGTCCACCAGGATGACCGGCACATTGCGCATGCCGAGCTCGATGGCAGCAGACAATCCCGCGGGACCGCCGCCGATAATCAGGACATCGATTGCGATGTCTTTGATCGGCTGCATCTCCGGGACGCGGTCAACGGGTGGAAGCACAGGCAGTCCGTTGACCGGCTCAACCCGCATGCCTGGGCGGACCAGTTCCATGCAGGATTTAACCGGCTTGCCATCTGCCAGAACCAGGCATTGCGAGCATTGTCCATTGGCACAAAAGATCCCTTGAGGCGAGCCATCGCGCGGGTGACGCCCGAATACACGGATGCCGTTGGCAAACAGCGTAGATGCAATCGTTTCGCCTGCCGCGCCGATCAATTTTTCCCCCTGCCAGTAAAATTCGATCTCCTCGCGTTCTGGGATTGGCAAAATTGGATGCTGTCTGATGCGGTAATCCATCATGGATATCCCTTCATCTTCTGGAAATGTCAGTGGTTTGACTGTGTTCTGTGCAGTGTAGGTCCCATCTGATTCCACTGGCGGGCCGGGACTTGACCAGCCACAGACCCGATACGAATTGTATCAAAGGTCATATCCCGGCAATACTGCAATTCTGCACCCTTTCCTGTCCTGAAAATCATATAATCTGACCTTTACGCATCGAGATGGACAGGTCTGGCAAATTCCTCAAGCGCTCGGCTCATTGTATGTTAAAATCTCATGAATTATGAGATACAATCTTCCTGATCTATGGAATGGAGGGGCATATGCGCAGAATTGCCGTTTTAACCAGCGGAGGTGATGCTCCGGGAATGAATGCGGCTATCCGCGCCGTCGTGCGAACGGGTGTTGCCAGGGGGATGGAAGTCTTTGGCGTCCACAACGGGTATGAGGGGCTGATCGATGGCAAAATTTTCCCCCTGGGCGCACGCGACGTAGGCGGAATTCTCCAGCGCGGCGGAACAATCCTCGGCAGCGCCCGTTCCCAGGAATTCAAAACCAAACCCGGGCAAATCAAGGCTCTTCGCAGCCTCAATCAGGCAGGCATCGAGGGATTGGTCGTGATTGGCGGGAATGGCTCGCAAACCGGCGCGCATGCTATGAAAACCATGGGCTTTCCGGTGGTTGGGGTTGCCTCCACCATAGACAACGATCTATACGGCTCTGATATCACCATCGGAGTAGATACAGCCCTGAATATTGCTCTGGAGGCGATCGACCGTCTGAAGATCACCGCTTCATCTCACCAGCGCGCGTTTCTGATCGAAGTCATGGGCCGCGACTGCGGTTACCTTGCGTTGATGTCGGGCATCGCCGGCGGGGCGGAAATGATCGTGATCCCTGAAGTCGATACGACGCCAGAAGAAGTTGAGCAGGGGCTGCTCGAGGCGTACGAGAAGGGTAAAGCCCACGCGATCATTGTGATCGCTGAAGGGGCTAAATACAACGCTGCCATGCTGGATCAATACTTCTGCGAGCACAAGGAGCGTTTAGGTTTCGATTTGCGCATGACGATCCTCGGTCACGTCCAGCGGGGGGGCAACCCGGGGGCTTATGACCGCATTCTTGCCAGCCGGCTGGGATCCGCGGCCGTCGAGGCGTTTGTCCGCGGGGAATACGGCGTGCTGGTGGGGATGGTTAAAGGCGAGGCGAAGACCACGCCGCTCGAGGAAGTGATCAGCAACAAGAAAAAGATCGATCTGAGTTTATTCGAACTCGCCAGAGTGTTGGATTAACAAACAAAGCCATACCATTTTGGGAATAATTGGCAGCCGAATCTCATGCCGACTCCTGAGCCTGGCGAAGGGTCGGCATGAGATTCGGCTGCGTAAAAGTTCAGGATGGTGGACGAAGTTTACAGGGCTTTATTCGAGCGCAGGTAGCTCTCGATAAAGCCGTTGATCCCCCCGTCGAGGACTGCCTGGGTATTGCCTACCTCGTAATCGGTGCGGTGGTCTTTGACCATCTGGTACGGATGGAGCACATAGGAGCGGATCTGGTTGCCCCATTCGGCTTTCTTGTACTCGCCGCGCAATTCAGCCAATTGCTTTTCCTGCTCTTCTTCGCGAATCGCCGCCAGACGGCCGCGCAGAACCCGGAAAGCGTTTTCGCGGTTCTGCATCTGCGAGCGTTCGTTCTGGCAGGTGACAATGATGCCGGTCGGCAGGTGAAGCAGGCGAACGGCGGTGGCATTTTTCTGGACATTCTGCCCGCCGGCTCCCGAGGATTTGAAGATATCAATCCGGACATCGTTGGGATCGATGTGAATTTCTTCCTCATCCTCGATCACGGGAAGCACTTCGACCATGGCAAAGGATGTGTGCCGGCGGTGAGCCGAATCAAAGGGAGAAAGGCGCACCAGGCGGTGGACGCCCTTCTCGGCTTTCAGGTAGCCGTAGGCATACGGTCCTTTGACCGTAATTGTCACGCTTTTAATTCCCGCTTCTTCGCCCTCGGTCAGGTCGATGATCTCGGTTTCGTAGCCGTTTTGCTCGGCCCAGCGCAGGTACATGCGTTGGAGCATTTCAGCCCAATCCTGCGAGTCTGTCCCGCCGGCGCCGGCATGGATTGCCAGAATAGCATCGCCGCGGTCGTATGGGCCGGACAGGAGCGCGCTCAACTCGCGCTGATCGAGTTCCTGACTGATCTGATCCACCTCATTCTCGATTTCGCCGCGTAGAGATTCATCCTGCAATTGCGCCAATTCGAGCAAGGCATCAATCCGGCTGTTCAATTTTTCCCATTGCCCCAATTCCTCCCGCAGGGAGGATATTTTTTTCATTAACTGTTGCGCCTGAGCCGGATTTTCCCAGATGGACGCATCTTCGGATTGTTTCTGGAGCTGCTCTAATTCCGCTTTCCGCCGGTCGTGGTCAAAGATGCACCATGAGTTCGCGGATTCTTGCCTGAAACTCCGTCAGGCGGTCGATTAAATCTTGCATGTTCTCACTCCTTACAAACCGCACTCTTGTTCAGGATAGAATGCCATCGACAAATGAGTCGCGGTTGAATAATTCCAGATCGCCCGGTTTTTCGCCCAGGCCGGCGTAGAGAATTGGCAGGCCAAGCTCCTTCTGGATGGCGAAAGCCATCCCGCCGCGCGCGGAGGAATCCAGTTTAGCCAGGATAACCGCTGTTACCTTGACCGCCTCCTTGAATGCGCGCGCCTGAAGCAGGGCATTCTGCCCGGTCGTGGCGTCCAGCACCAGCCAGACCTCGTGCGGCGCGCCAGGCAGCGCCTTACCGGTTACCCGGTAGACCTTTTTCAACTCTTCCATCAGATTGTAGCGTGTGTGCAGCCTGCCGGCGGTGTCGATCAGGACAATGTCCATCTTTCTGGCAATGGCTGCCTGAATTGCGTCGAACGCAACTGCGCCCGGATCGCCGTCAGGCTGCCCGGCGACAACCGGCAGATTCAACCGGTCTGCCCAGACCTGCAACTGGTCGACGGCTGCCGCGCGGAAGGTGTCGCCGGCCGCCAGAAGCACTTTCTTGCCGGCCTGGCTGAACTGCTGCCCAAGCTTGGCGATGGTGGTGGTCTTTCCCGAGCCGTTGACTCCGACAATCAGGATCACCGCAGGTTGATAAGCGTCCAGGTCGGGCGGGCGGGCGGCGTCCAGCCGATTAATCAGCTCCTCGCGAAGGATATCCCGCAGTTCATGGGCGCGAGTAATGCCTTCGCGGTTGACGCGCGCGCGCAGTGATTGGATGATGGATTGGGTAGTTTCGATTCCCACATCCGCCTGGATGAGCAAGGCTTCCAGTTCTTCCCAGGTGGAATCGTCGATTTCGGATGCACCAAAGACCACCGCCAGCCTGCCGAAGGCAGCCTTGCTGGTGCGGTTCAGTGCGGTTTTCCATTTATTGAGAATGTCAGCCATGCCGCGGGGAATTATATCACAGGCGAATTCTTCTCCGCTGCCGCCTGAGTGGCGAGCTGCCCGCAGCCGGCCTGGATGTCGATCCCGCGCCGGATCCGGATGGTACAGGGGATGCCGTTTCGCTCCAGCTCCGCTTTAAAGGCGGCTGCCCGCTCGCGCGTACTGCCCCGCCCTTGAAATCCGCGGGTAGGATTGAGGGGAATCACATTCACATGACAGAGCAATCCCTTAAGCAGGCGGCTTAATGCCTGGGCTGTGCTGACCGAGTCATTCACTCCTTGGATCAGCGCCCATTCGAAGGTCACCCGGCGGCCAGTTTTTTCAGCATACTCGCGTACCGCCTGCATCAACTCATTCAGTGGATATTTCTTATTGACCGGCAGCATGGCCGATCGCTGCTCATCATTTACCGCGTGAAGGCTGATCGCCAGATTTACCTGGCGTTTTTCTTCCGCGAAGCGGCGGATCATCGGGACGAGGCCGACTGTTGAGATGGTGAACCGGCGCGCGCCAAGATTCAGCCCTTCCGGGTGGTTCATCCGGTCAATGGCAGCCATAACCGCTTCGTAGTTGTGGAAAGGCTCGCCCATGCCCATCAGGACAATGTTGGTTACCGCCTGTCCTTCCGCCGCCAGTTGACGGGTATAATAGAGCACCTGCTCAACGATTTCTCCACTGGTCAGGTGGCGTTTAAAGCCCATCTGCCCGGTCGCGCAAAAAGTGCAGCCCATGGCGCAGCCAGCCTGCGACGAAATGCAGAGGGTATTGCGTCGGTTGTAACGCATCAAGACGGCCTCGATGGATCTGGTATCCGCCAGGTCAAATAGGGTTTTTATGGTCTCGCCATCGCGGTTGGTCAGCGATCTGGCAGGCCGCAGCCCCGAAAAGCGAAACTCGGCAGCCAGCTTCTCACGCAGCGGCCTGGGAAGATTGGTGAACTCCTCGGGAGCGGACCATAAGTTTTTGTATAGTCCCTGCCAGACCTGGGCAGCCCGGTAGGCTGGTTCGCCCCAGCTCTGAAGGATTTGCTGGAGTCCGCTGAAATCCAAATCGTAAATCAGCCTTTTCTCGTTCACGGCTGCCTGATCAAATCCGCCAGCGTCTCGGCCACTAAATCGGGTCTGGGATGCCATTCTTCGAGCTCCTCGCGCCTGCTGACCCCGGAAAGAACCAGAGCTGTGCGCATTCCGGCTCGCTGGCCGCCGAGGATATCCGTGTCGAGCCGGTCGCCGATTACCAGCGTTTCCTGTGGCTGCGCGTCGAGTCTCGCGCGGGCAGCTTCGAAGAGGGTTGGAAAGGGCTTGCCAGCAATGAGTGGCGACGTACCGGAGGCTGCCTCAATGGCAGCCAGAGCAGCGCCGGCGCCAGGCGCCAGACCCTCAGGAGTTGGGTAGGTCTTATCCGGATTCGTGCCGTAAAACGCAGCTCCCTGGCGGATCAGACTGGCGGCAGTGCGGATTTTATCATAGGTCAATCCGCGGTCCAGGCCGGCAACCACAGCGAGCACATCATGTTCCTGATGCCAGAATCCGGCATCCTGGAGGGCAGCCCGCAGGCCTTCTTCCCCGAAGATATAGACGGGTCCTCCTTTCGGATATTTTTGCTTCAAGGCAAAGGCAACCGCCATCGCAGAGGTGATGATCAGCGGATCGGTCAGTTTCACCCCCATTTTTTCCAACCTGGCCTGATAATGTTGCGGGGTGTACATCGAATTGTTCGTGGCAAAGGCAAGGCGCCAGCCGCCTGTCTGGAGCGCTGCGAATACCTCCGGCAATGACCCGATAGGCTCGTGGCCCCGCCAGAGGACGCCGTCGAAATCGATGATCAAAGCTTTGATTTTCGGGGTCAGTTTCGTTATCATGGCTTTTTGAAAAAAAGCAAGCCGGCTGGCGTGCGATCTCCGGCTTGCCGAGGTTCGATCATCCTAAAACGGATCTATTTGTCTGGAGCGGTAAGGACTTTATCGACGATGCCGTAGGCAACCGCTGCCTCGGCATCCATGTAGAAGTCGCGCTCGGTATCCCGCTCGATCACTTCCAGAGGCTGGCCGGTAGCTTCGGAGAGGATCAAGTTCAACCTGGATTTCAAGCGCAGGATTTCCTTAGCCTGAATCTCGATGTCTGAAGCCTGTCCCTGCGCGCCGCCGAGCGGCTGGTGCATGTGAATGGTAGCATGCGGAAGGGCGTAGCGCTGGCCCTTCGTGCCGGCAGCGAGCAGCACCGTGGCGAAGGACGCGGTCACGCCGACTGCGACGGTGCTGATCTTGTTAGGGATCATTTTCATCGTGTCATAGATCGCCATGCCGGCGTAAATGATTCCGCCAGGCGAATTGATGTACATTTGAATCCCTTTTTCCGGGTCTTCTTTACTCAAATAAAGCAATTGCGCCACAATCAAATTGGCGATCTGGTCGTCGATAGGCGTGCCGACGAAGACAATCCGCTCTTTGAGCAGCAGCGAATAGATATCGTAGGCGCGCTCGCCGCGGCCGGTGGTTTCGATCACCATCGGAATGACGTTGTGAAAATTGGGGATGCTCACAAATCCTCCTCTAAATAAACCGGATCATTCGGTTTCGGCAGGTTCAACCGGTTGGGCTTCTTCGCCTGCCTCCGCCGCGCTGTTTTCGACTGGCTCGCCTTCGGTAGATGAGGGAGTCTGGCTTTCGATTTGCTCCGCCTGACCGGTGGCGATCAGCTTGAGCCGCTCCAGGATGAGCTGGTTGTATTTTTGCGACAGCGCGCTGGCAGCGACTGAATTTATCACGTCTTTGCTGATGCGCTCCTTGCGCTTCTGCGGAGCCTGGATAGATTGGAGCTGGTTAAGGGTGGCCGAGATGGCTTCGTCGTAATCTTTCTTTTCCAATTGGATATTTTCTGCCCGGCCGACTTCTTCGATGACCAGGGCGCGCTCGAGCCGTCTTCGGGCAGCCGGACGGACTTTTTCTTCGATGTAGGTCTCTTTATCCGTCCCAATCATTTTGAAGTACGCTTCCATCTCAAGACCCTGGCGGGCAAGGTCGTCTTTGAGATGCTCGAGCAGGTGCTCCACTTCGTGATCCAGGATGTGAGAAGGGTATTTTATCTCCGATTCAGCCACCAGTTTATCGAGCAGCTCAACGAAGTATTTATCATCGACTTCTTCTTTCTTGGTGCGTTCCAGCTGCTCGCCGACTGCCTTGCGCAGGGCTTCTAATCCCTCAAAATCGCCCACTGTCTGGGCGAAAGCATCATCGAGCTCGGGCAGGTGCATGGCTTTGACGCTCTGCACAAGGACCTTGAATTCCACCTCTCTACCGCGCAATTTCTCGTCCGTCTCATCCTCGGGGAAGGTGTAGGTGTAAGTTTTTTCATCGCCAGCCGAAAGGCCTGCCAGGAGGTCGTTGAAACCCGGGAAAGGCCAATCGCGATTCTGGATGATGTCCGTCCCGATGATGAACTGGGCCGGGCGCGGCGGGAAAACTTCGGCGTCCTCGCCTTCTGCCGGATGGGTTAACACCCCACTTAAGGTGACGTAGATGAGGTCGCCCTCTGCAGCCGGGCGTTCGACCGGCTCAGCGGTTGCGTAGCTGGTGCGCATTTGATGAAGGAAATCGTCGATTTCCTGGTCTGTCACCGGTTCGACATGGTAATCGAGGCGGATTTCTTGATAATTCCCCAGCTTCACCTCTGGTTCAAGGGGGACAAGGAAGGTGAGTTTTGGGGGGTCGAGGCTTTCGATCCCTTCTACTGAACCTGCGCCGCTGGGTTTGATCTTGGCCTCATCCAGGATTTTTGGGTATTGGGCGTCAATGAGATCATCGAACGCCTGTTCAATGATGGCTTCTTCACCAATCACGCGGCGGATCATATCGAGGGGCGCTTTACCGGGGCGGAATCCGGGAATGCGGGTGTTGCGTCCTAGCTTCCGCGCCGCACGAATTTTGTATTCTTCGAATTCGGATGGTTCGAACTCTGCAACGATTCTGACCTGATGGTCCTCATGAGGTTGGACGTCGATTTTCAATGCATGCATCCTTAGAAAGCATAATAATAGTTTGCTGTGGGGAAGAGGGGACTTGAACCCCTACGCCTTGCGGCACATGATCCTAAGT
>CAZMCF010000042.1:0-15480 GCA_964564935.1 uncultured Anaerolinea sp.
GCACACCAGACTTTGGATCTGTGGATCTTGGTTCGAATCCAGGCGCCCCAGCCTTGAAACAGCATGGAATCGGAACCTGATTCGTCGGATCATTGTCACACCAAAAGCCGCGGGCTCGCCTCCAACCTACCGGCAGGGCGAAGCTCGTTTTTTGATTCCACCCCCGCCGAGGTGCGCCATGCCCGTTGAGCTCAACGTCGTCCTTCTGGCTGCCGGTCAGGGCAAGCGGATGAAATCCAGCCTGCCCAAGGTGCTCCACCCGCTGGCCGGCCTGCCGTTGATCGAGCACAGCCTGCGCGCGGTCGCCGGAGTCACCGACCGTCAACCGGTAGTTGTGGTCGGTCACGGCGCGAAAGAGGTGCAAGCCGCGGTCGGGGATAAGGCGCGTTTTGTCCTCCAGGAACAGCAGCTGGGCACCGCCCACGCCCTGCGCATGGCCGAGCCGCTCCTGGCCAAACAGCCCGGCCTGCTGCTGGTCACCTACGGCGACATGCCTCTGCTGACCAGTGCCACCCTGCAGCGCCTGGTTGACCTGCAGCGCGCCAACAGCGGGCCGATTTCCATGCTGACCGTCATCATGGACGACCCGCACGGCTTCGGGCGGATCGTGCGCGGCGCGGACGGCTCGATCCAGGCGATCGTCGAGGAAGCCCAGGCATCGCCGGAAATCCTTGCCATCCATGAGCTCAACGTCGGCGTCTACTGTTTCGACTCAGCCTGGCTGTGGCAGCAGCTGCCGAATATACCACTCTCGCCCAAGGGCGAGTATTATCTGACCGACATCGTCGCCATTGCAGTCGCGCAGGGGTTGAAAAATGCATCATTGATCGTTGCTGATCCCGAAGAAACCCTGGGGATTAACACCCGCGCGCATCTGGCCGAGGCTGAGTCGGTCCTCCGCCGGCGAATCAACCTCGCCTGGATGCTGGCCGGGATTTCCATCCTCGACCCGCAAACGACCTACATCGAGGCGGACGTCAAGATCGGCGTCGATACCCGCATCCTCCCCGGCAGCAGCCTGACCGGCGGCACTGTGGTCGGAGCGGGCTGTCAGATCGGCCCGCACACGGTTCTCGCCAACAGCCGGCTCGGCGACGGATGCGTGGTCTCTGCCTCCTGGCTGGAAAATAGCGACCTGCCCAACGGCGCGCGGATAGGCCCGTACGCGCACCTGAAAAACCACCGCCCCGGGCGCTCTGTTCAGTTGTAAATCAAGGTAAATCAAGTGGATAGCATTCTTTGGATCGTTTTTGCCGCCCTCCTCTTCCTGGATCTGCTGGTCATCAGTCTGCGCACCGGACTGGTCAACGCCCGCCTGCCGCATCTGATCGAGATGAGCCATCAGAGACCCGGCCGCAGTCTGGAGCCAGCCCTGCGGATGTTCGAGAAGATCAGCATGCGGGTGGCTCTGCGCTTCGCGCTGGAATCGCTGCGCCTGCTGATGGCTGTGACGGCTTACTTCCTGCTGAATAATTACTTTCCGAATCTTTCGTTCGGCCTTTCCCTGGTCGTGATCTTTCTGGCCGGCGCGGTCGTTCTCTCGGTCGAGTTCGCCGTCGAGGGAGGCATACGCAATCACCCCGAAGCGTGGCTGGTCCGGTTGACTCCCCTGGCGCGCGCCCTGGATTTCCTTTTGCGGCCCTTCTCGGTCTTCTTCCTGGCGCTGCTGGGCAAGCCGGTCATGGTCGAGCGCTTCACCGGTCAGGTGACCGAGGATGAGCTGAAAACCTGGGTCGAATCCGAGCAGCCAGCCGGCGGGTTGGAAAAAGGCGAGCGCCAGATGATCTACTCGATTTTCCATTTTGGCGACACTCTCTGCCGCGAGATCATGGTCCCGCGCATCGACATCCTCGCACTGGAAGCCAGCACGACCGTGCCTGAGGCGGTCCGCGCGCTGACCGTTTCAGGCCATTCGCGGGTGCCGGTCTATGAAGAAACGATCGACAACATTGCCGGGCTGCTCTACGCCAAAGACCTGCTTCGCGCCAGTCTGGATGAGGAAAAACCGGACAGCATCCGTCCGTTCCTGCGCCCGGCTTACTTCGTGCCCGAGGCCAAAAAGGTCGATGAATTGCTGCGCGAGATGCAGGAGCGCAGCATCCACATGGCCGTGGTGGTTGACGAGTATGGCGGCACTGCCGGCCTGGTTACTCTGGAAGACATCGTTGAGGAGATCATCGGCGAAATCCGCGACGAATATGACCAGGCCGAGGAGCGCCCGTACCAGAAAATTTCCGACGACGAATACGTATTCCACGGTCGGATTGACCTGGATGACGTGGATGAGGTGCTTGGCGCCCACCTGGAGAGCGAGCTGGCCGATACGCTCGGCGGCTATATCTACGGCACGATTGGGCGTGTGCCGGTCGGCGGCGAGCAGGTGCAGATCGGCGACTGGGTGCTGACCGTCGAGCAGGTCAGCGGGCGGCGGATCCGCAAGGTCCGCGCCGTCCGCTTGCCGCACCCCGAGGAGCAGGGGGAAGCGTAGAAGGGTCAATTATCAACCGCTGAGGTGCAGAGGGCGCAGAGAACATCATTCTTCTCTCCGCGTTCTCAGCGCCTCGGCGGTAAATTTGTATTCTAGCCAGGCGCCTTGGCCAGCGCCTGATAGCCGCGCAGGCCGCGCTCGAGCTCGTCCACCGCGATCGATTCATCGACGATGTGAGCCTGGTCAATTGTCCCCGGGCCGAAGATCAGCGTCGGGATGCCGCGTTCGCCTGCGCTGGCGCTGCCGTTGGTGCAGTACGGAGCCTGGAACGTCTGCGCTGAAATCCCCTCTGCCTGCAATGCACTGACAGCGCTGCGCACCCAGTCCGAATCGGCTTCCATCGCCCAGGCCGGGTGAAAATCAGGCAGGCGCAGCTCGATGTCGGTGTAAGTGGTGTATCCCTCGCTGACCAGTTCGACCGACCAGCCGGAAAGGTCGGCCAGGCCGGCGCGGTAAGCTGCCAGGAGGCTTTCGGCGGTCTCGCCGCGCACCAGCCGGCGGTCGTAGGTGATCTCGCACAGGTAGGGCTGGGTGGAGGCGCTCGGGTATGGCTGGGAGATAATCTGAATCGGGGCCATCAGACCGCGGCCCAACACAGGATCCTCAGGCAGGGACAGGGACCTGATCCGCTGGATCAACTCGGCGGCGAGGTAGACCGCATTCTGGCTCTGGTCGGGCGAGGAGGAATGGGCCGCGCGCCCGGCGGCCTTGAAGAGCAGCCGCGCTCGCCCGCGTTGGCCGGTGCCTAACTGGCAGCCGCTCGGCTCGCCGATAATCACACCGTCCGGCTTCAGGTCGTCCAATACGGCTGACAGCCCGACTCCTTCGAGGATCTCCTCGCCGACGCTGGCGGCCACTAGAAGCTCGCCGCGGAAATCTGCGCGCGGCAGGCGGCCCAGGCCGACCACCATCGCGGCCAACGAGGCTTTGGTATCGGCTGCCCCGCGACCGTAGATACGCCCATTGCGAAGATTGGCCCCAAATGGGTCGCTGCTCCAGGCCTCGGGCGTGGTGACCGGCACCACGTCCATGTGAGCGTCGAAGAGCAGGCGCGGTCCGGCCTCTGAGCCGCGCCTCAGCCCGATCACGTTGCCCAGTTCATCCCGCCAGACCTGGTCGAAGTCGAGCGCCTGCATTTTTTGCAGCACGGCCTGGCCGACTGAGCCTTCCTGCCCAGACAGACTCGGCAGGCGCACCAGCTGGCGGTGAAAGTCGATTAATTCGGAAAGTATAGAGGCTGCCAAATTTTATTAGCGCTTTGAGCCCGGCAACGGGTACCAAGGGGAGAGCTTGTGGATCTTTGCGGCAATCTGTTCCCGGGTTTTCGAGTCAGCGCTGGCGTATTTTTCAAGCAGCTTATGGATCTTTTCCCGCTGAGTGCGTTTGCGCTTCAGCGCGAGATGGTGTTTTCTAGCATATACTTTTCCCATGCTTCCATCCCTCCAACTGATCAGTCCAATGGGCTAAATGGTTTCGAAACAGCGCGTGTCCGTTCATGGCGGTTGCGGAACATGCAAAAATTATAGCAGAAAGGGGGGAATTCAACCCCGATGAAGCCATTAAGGATTGTTGCATTTTTTACCACAGAGGACACGGAGGGCACAGAGATCATTTTTATATTTCTCCGTGTGCGCTGTGGTGAAAACAGCTTATCTATTGTGATACCTTTACCTGTGGCCGAGAATAGTCCCCCCTGATTTACAAACCCGGACAAAAAGGCTATACTTGGACAAGTAAGCCACCTGAACACCGGATTGAAATATCCTGCTTCGGATTACCGGAGCGCCGCTTATTGATCAGCTACGATTACAGATCACACCGATGAAAACCCTCACCTGCATTCTCCGCGTCGCCGGTCTGGTTGGGGTCATTCTTGCGGCGCTGCTGCTGCAAACTCAGGGCGCGCGCTCGCAGAGCGCAACGCCGCAGGTGTTCCTGCCGATCATCCACAAGGACGCGACCAGCACCCCTACCGTTACCCCTACAGCGACCGTCACCAGGACGCCCACTGCCACCCCGACCGTCACCCACACGCCGACCATCACCCACACGCCGACGGTGACGAATACGCCCACAGCCACCCTTCCGCCGGTCGCCTGGCTGCCGCAAATATACAAATCAGGGTATATGGTCACCAGCTATTATATACAGGACGAATCGGGCTCCGCTCTGTATGCTCTCGGTTGTGAACTGGGTAGTAATGTCCGCCTTGCCGAAGGTTTCCAGGACAGCCTGGTTATCCTGAATTTTGGGCAGATGTGGATCGAAAACGGCCAATTTGGAACGGGTTCCTTCACCCCCTACTGGCACTTCATTCCTCTCTGGAAGGTTGAGGAAGCCGTTAAGCAGTACGCAATGGGTTATTATAATTGCAGCGGGACCGATCGCGAATCGTTTGTGTTCATTGGTGTTGGCACCAACAACTTCGGCGGGATGATGTTGGACAACCCCAATCAGGAGGTTAGAACCAGCCGGTATGATTTGGGCGGGCAGTTGTGGGGTGAAATGATCACCCGATTGAATCAGTGGGCGACGGCCAACGGTTACGCTCGCCAGGTAGCGATCGCTGGCGCAATCGACATTGAATGGGCATCGAACTCAGGGTGGAATACGCCATCGGTTACGCGGGCCTGGGTCGATGGATTCGACTCGCGCGATGATGGCCGATACATCTATTTCAATTTTGGCGCCTGTGTTGGTTGCCCTACGGTTCCAAGCCCGAGCTGGATCTATAGCAACGCAATGCCCTGGACCCAGGATCACATCTATTACGTTTCCTGGCAGGCTCCACCCGCCTTTGCCGTGCCGGAAATTTACCGCAACGATGGATACCTGGCAAGGCAATGGCAGGCAGTGAGCAAGTTTGGGGCAATCTATAAACAGCCCTACGGAAAAATTGATTTCTCCGGGCCGATGACCCAGTGGCAGGCCTGCAAGCAGAGGCAAAGTAATGAGTGCACCCGGACGGATGGATACGGCCTGGATAATACTCCAGGAGAGGGCTGGCAGCAGCTTTACGATGCTCTGAACAGCGACCCTTTCACCGCGCAGCCCGTACTCCGCTGGGTGACCGATATCCGCTGGCAAATTCGATAGATCAACAGGAGCGTGCCGTGAAACGCTTTTCGAAACGTACGATCAACCTGTTCCTTGGAGGGGCATTGATCGCCCTGACGGCGCTGGCGGGCACCCTGCTGGCCGGCCGCTCAGCCGACGGCGGCGGACCGGCCTGGGTCGAACAGAACATCCATGAGTACCGCGCCACCCTGTCCGTTTCGACCAATCCGACCGAACAGGCCTTCCTGCAGGATAAGCTCAGGCGCATGGAAAGCATCCAGCAAAACCGGCTGCAGGCTTTGGAGAATGCCGCCCCCAAGCCGGAGGATCCCTGCGCGCTGCGCCCCACGCCCGAACCGACCCGCGATGTGCCGCGCGTCCCGGGGATCAGCGGTGTTGACGGCGCCCCGATCAATCCCGAGGAGTTCACTCCCGTTAACCAGTGGCAGGGGGAGTGGGTCGGCCTGTGGGTTCGGGTATATGCTGGCTCGAGAGCGTATGATCGCCAGCAGGGCGAGATTTGGGTGCTGGTCGATCGCACTGGCGACTTCGGCAGCTACCCTGCCCCCACGCCTGGCGGCGCGCTGACCATCACCGCGGCAGAGGGCCTGGTGCTGACCCTGCAGGATGAGAGCGGGGCGGTGCTCTACTTCGATGTCGCCAGCCGCAGCTACCTCAGCACGCCGGGCGAGCTCCGCCAGACCGTCCTCCCGCAGCCGACCTTCACGCCGGATGTGGGCGTCTGTCCGGCCGACCTGGTCAATCCGTAGGTTGGGTTGAGGGTAGCCAAGGCGCGGAGCCGACCGGGCATCCGCCCCTTAACAATTGAAAACCGTAGGGGCAATTCATGAATTGCCCCTACGGTTTGTGTTACCGCGAGCAGGTCAGTCCGACTCCCTGCCCGGACCGATGTAGGTCCCGTCTGGCAGAACCGCCCGCTTGGGGATTACCACGATCCCATCGCGGACGACCCAGCTCTCCCCATCCAGGTCAGTGCCGCGCGGAAAGGGCCGGATGATCACGTTACGGCCGATGCGCGCGTTCTTGTCGATGATCGCGCCGGATATCTCGCTGTTGCTGCCGATGCCGAGGGGGATTGGCGCCGGGATCGGGCCGGGGTTGTCTTCAGTGCCAATCTGGTCGTAATAGTCGGCGCCCATCAACACCGTGTCGTTGATCTTCACACCGCTGTCGATCTGACTGCGCAGGCCGATGATCGAGCGGCGGATGACCGCCTGGCGGATACAGCAGCCCTCGGCAAGCAGGACGTTCTCCAGGGTGCTGTTCTCGATGGTCGAGCCGGGCAAGAAGCGGGCGTGGGTGTAGATCGGATGCTGCGGGTCGAAGAAATTGAAAGGCGGGTTGGGGCTGGTCAGCGCCAGGTTGGTGTCGTAAAACGAGCGGATTGTCCCGATGTCCTCCCAGTAGTCGTCGAAATCGTAGCCGATCACTTCTGTGGTGTTGATCGCAAAGGGAATGACGTCCCCGCCGAAATCGTCGAAGGCGATGTTCTGTTCGAGCAGATCGAAAAGCGCCTCGGTTCGGAATAGGTAGATGCCCATTGAGCCGAGGTAAGGCCGTTCTGGATCATCGCGGCTGATCATTTCAGCCAAAATATTGGGCTCTTTGGGCTTTTCGGCGAAGCGGATGATCCGGTTATCGCTGTCGCGCTTCAGGATGCCGAAGCGGCTGGCGTCCCTGGCGGCCACTGGCTGGACCGCGACGGTGATCGCCGCCCCGCTTTTCAGGTGCAGGTCGAACATCGGGCGGAAGTCCATCCGGTAGAGGTGGTCGCCGGCCAGGATCAAAATGTGTTTGGCGCGGGTGGCGCGGATTTCGAACAGTTGCTTGCGGACTGCGTCCGCGGTGCCCTGGTACCAGTCCGCGCTGGAAAAGGTCTGCTCGGCCGCCCAGATCTGCACCCAGCCGGTGTGGAAGGCGTCGAATGTATAAGTTTGAGCGATGTGGCGGTGCAGCGAGACCGAGTTGAACTGGGTCAGCACGGCGATGCGAAAGATGTCGGAGTTGATGCAATTGCTGATCGGGATATCGATCAGGCGGTATTTGCCGGCGATCGGCACCGCCGGCTTGGAGCGTACGGCGGTCAGCGGGTAGAGGCGCGTCCCGCGTCCGCCGCCGAGAATTACGGCCAGAATATCATTGGTGGTATCCATATCCATAAACCTCCCTGAATAAAACCTGTCGTTGAAGCGGCGGTGGAGTGGGCAGACAGGCTGTTTATAATACCCGCGCCAGAAACAGCCCGATCCTTTCCAACGGCGCGAGCGCGAGACTTTCTTCTTAATTCATTCTATCAGATTAATCAAGTGGCTTCGGGATAGGCGGATTGGCTGATTTTTCACTCGCCGGAATCCTTCCAATATCGCAGAGCCTTAGAAGAGAGACCCAATGCCGATCCTTGAGACGGATCCTGAGCTTGCCGAGGGGGGTCGAAGGTTCGAAGGTTCAGCTAAGTGATTGAAATAGACAGAAGAAGTCAGAGATGTCTGGCATACAATTCCGCGAATGCAAATCCCCACCCATCCCCATTTGTTGAACCCGATCATTTCACCGTAAAGCTGATCTCCTCGCTGCGGCCCAGATTGCCGGCCAGATCCACCGCGCGGATTTGCAGGGTATGCGCGCCGGGCAGGGCGTCCCAGACCAGGGCAAAGGGCGCGGCGCCGCGCTCGCCAACTTTGCGTCCGTCCAGCCACCATTCGACGCGGCGGATGCCGACGTTATCCTCCACATCCGCCTGGAAGATAATGGCTGGCTGGGAAGCCCGCTCGAAGCCCTGCCCGGGCAACGGGTAGGGGATCATGGCCTTGGGCAGGGTATTGTCGACGGTTACCTGCAGCACGGCGGTGTCGATCCGCTGCCCGCTGCGAACCACCTGCAGACGGACAGCGTAAAGCCCGTCCAGTCCGCTGGCATCCCAACTGGTCAGCAGGCCGTCCTCGACGGGATCGCTGCTGCTCTCGCGGATGGTCAGCCAGCTGGTCGGGTTGATCCCCTGGCCGACCTGCAGGCTGTAGGAGAGGAAATCGGCGCCGGCCGCCCTGCCGAGGATGTCGATCTTTCCGCGCACGACCGAGAACTGAGCCGGGCTGGTAATATGGGCGTCCGGATTCGGCGGCGGCGCTTGAACGGCGTCGTAATCCTGCGGCGGGAGGGGCAGGCCAGCCTGGCGGGCCCACTCCTGCGCCTCCGCCGGTACGACCAGGTAGGTACGCTCCTCGACCAGCTCCGGCGGGGTGAAGACCGTCGCCAATCGCCCGGTCTCGCGGTTGATTTGATAGCGGCGGTATAGGTTGTCGGCGCCGGTAGGCTGACTGCCTTCCAGGAAGACTTCACTGACCACGCTTGGGCAGTGCGGGGTGGGCAGCAGGCCGGAGGGACTGCAAACTTCCAGGCGGACCAGTCCGGGCGGCATCTCCCAGCTCTCGCCGGGCAGGTCTCGGCTGGCATACTGGATCAGCGCATGCCAGAGCCCAGCCGCCAGGCGCGGATCGAGACCTTGTCCGGACTCCTCGCCGTCCACGCCCAGCCAGGCCAGAGCCAGGTGCCGGCGGGTGTAGCCGACCGTCCAGGTCGAGAGGCCGTCCGCGCTGCGGGCAGAGAAGGCGCCGGCCGGCCGGCCGATCTCGAGCGGGTTGGGGTAGCCAAGGATCGGCCAGCGGGACGGCTCGTCGCTGAGCACATCATGGACGAGATAAGCCAGTTGCGGGCTGACCAGCGCCTGGCTCTGGCTGATCTCATTGGAAAGCAGAATTCGTCCGCTGCTGTCTTCGACGCGCAGGATCAGCGCCGCGGTGATCTGTCCGGATGGGCCGAGCGGCGCGCCGTTAAGCTGCCCCAGGTTGGCAAAGACGCTGTAAGCCATAGCGACCTCGAGCGGATCGACTGGCTCGCCCTTCAGGAAGGTCTCGCGGGCGTCGGCAGGCAGCCTGAGGCTGGTCAGGCCGAGCGAGCGGGCAGTGGTGAGGAAGCTGCCCGGTCCAAGCTGGATCAGCTGCTGGGTGAGCGGCGCCGCCCGGTTGCAGATCAGCGCGCTGCGCAGGCTGAGCGGGCCGAGGTATCTGCCGTCTGGATTGGAAAATCCCTCCAGGCTGGCCGGGATGTCCCAGACCAGGCTGGCCGGGCTGAGACCGCGGGCGAAAGCAGTCAACGCCAGGAAGGGAGCGGTCAGATTGCCGGGCGGGCGGCTGCGCAGGATGGCGCTCTCACCGTTTTGGAGATTCGTGTCGCCGGCCAGAGCAAGCACCTGCCCGGAAGCCGGGTCGAGGATCAGCGCGCTGGCGGTCAGGGGCGGGCTGTCAACCCCCGTCGAAGTACCCGGCGGGAGGGCGGGCAGCAGACGCCCGCCCGGACAGTCTTCCGAGGCGGGGAGGGCTTCGCTGCCGGGACCGGCGCGGGCCAGCTGGGTACGTAGGGCGCAGCTGAGCTGGATCTGCAGGTCGTAATCCAGGCTGGTGATTACTTTCAAACCGCCGCGTTCCAGCCGCTGGCGGCCAATTTGTGCAGCGAGCTGGTCGAGCGCCCGCTGGCTGAAGGCCAGGGCGGGGGATTGGGGGGCTGGCAGATCGCTGCGCAGGGTCAGCTCTTCGCCGGCGGCTTGGGCGAAAGTTGCGGCGTCGATCACCCCGGAATTGAACAGCCCAGCCAGCGCCTCGCGCTGGCGCTCGAGCGCCGCGGCAGGCGCATCCAGCGGATTGAGGGCGGGAGCATCCAGGAGGGGACCGAGCAAGGCTGCCTCGGCCCAATCCAGCTGGCTGGCCGGCTTACCGAGATACAGCTGGGCGGCGGCGTCGGCGCCGTAGGACAGGCGGCCGAAGGACGAATGATTGAGGTACCATTCGAGAATCTGCAGCCTTCCAAAGCGGGAGAGTGCCTGGCTAGCCAGCAGGCGCATGCGCACCGACTTACGTAGTCCGGGCACTTCGTCGGAGAGCAGCAGCTCAGCGACCAGTTTTTCGGCGATCGAGTCCGGCCGGGGATCGTTCAGGTTTGTAAGGCGCAGCGCCGGCTGAGTGAAAAAGTCCGGATCCTGAAGGGCAAGCACGGTCTGGATCAGCGCCGGGCTGATCGACTCGACCCGCGCCGGGTCAATCGGCAGCGGCCGGCGGAGGATGCCCGGGTTTTCCAGGCTGTAGATCAGATGCTCCCCTGTGCGGTCGTACAGGCGGGTAGGCTGGAGGAGCGCGCCGCTTTGGGGGTCGAGCAGCCGGACCAGCTCTTCTACCGGCGGGAGGTCGCTGATGAACGACACGTACGCCCAGCCGAGGGCGATCACGGCGAGGGCGGCAATACTGGTCAGGGCGGCCAGGAGGCTGATCCACAGGCGCCGCCAGCCGCGCTGCCGTTGATCGAGCAGGGCAGCGCGGCGCGCGTGACGCCGGCGGATGAGCAGGTTTTTTTCAAAGCTGCGCAAGCTGCGCCTCCAGCCAGGTGAGGGGACTAGGGTGTCGCGGTCGGGCGGGGAGTGGGGGTGGGAGTAGCCAGGGCGCTGATCCGCTCGCGGGCAGTCTGGCGCCATTCGGCAGACACGGACTCCTCTGGCAGGTCGAGCAGGCGCTGCCAGTCTCTGATTGCCCCGGCCGGCTCGCCAATCCCCTCGAGGGCCTGGGCGCGCCAGAAGTATAGCTGGCCTTTCTGCTCGTCGCTCGCAGCGAAGCGCTCCAGCGGGTTGATTTGCAGGTAAGCCTCGCGGAAAGCGCCCAGAGCCAGGTGCGCCCGGCCGACGGCCAACCCGGCGGCGAAAGAATTTGGCTCCAGGCGCAGCGACTGGCGGTAATCCGCCATGGCCAGGTCGGGCTGACCCAGGGCGAGGTAGTAGTCGCCGCGCAGGAGGAGCACGTCGGCATCTCCGGGATCGATATCCAGGGCAACGCTGACAGCGGCAACGGCCTTCTCCAGCTCGCCGGCGGCGGCGTAAGAGCGGGCGATCATGATCTGGGCCGCAGCGTCCGGAACTTCTATGTAGCGCAGGTAGATTTCCAGCGGGACGATGGCTTCCACCCATTGACCGCCGGCCTGAAGCGCCTCGCCGGTCAGGCGGTAAACCGGCAGGAAGGTCAGGTCGAGCTGGTTGGCCCGGTTGGCTTCCTCCAGCGCCATGAGCGGATCTCCCTGGGCCAGGTAGACCCGCCCGCGGAGGTAATGGACCCAGGGCGAGCCCGGCAGGAGCAGTTCGGCGGTTTGGAGCTGCTCGAGCGCCTGTAAATAAAGGCTTTCGTCGAGGTCGAGGCGGGCCAGCTCCAGGCGAGCCTCCGGCAGGATGGGATCGAGGGCTACGGCGTTTTCGAGGTCAGCCCGCGCAGCGCTTGGATCGATCAGATTGCCGGCCAGGCCGGCCTGGGCGCGTCCCAGGTAGGCCGGCGCAAAGGCGGGATTACTGGCAATTGCCTGGTCGTAGGCGGCGAAAGCGCGGCCGTAATCGCCGCGGCGGCGGTAGATTTCGCCGATCTGGTAGGGGATGTCGCCGGTGCCCGGTTGGCTCGTGGCGGCCTGGATCATATAATCAAGTGCCTTTTCCCATTCGCCGCGCTCTACCGCGCGGATGGCGATGGCATAGGCTTCGATCACCGGATGCGGCGTGCGCACGTAGGCGGGGGTGGGCGTGTAGGGCTCGCTGAGGATGTTCCACGGGGGGGTCGGTCCGCTGGGGGTGGGGGTGGCGGTCGGAGGCGGGGGCGAGCCCGTAGCTGAGGTGGCGCTGGCGATCGGCCGGTAATCGATGGTCGAGCGCGGCGCGGTTTGTTTCGAGCGCGAGGCCCCCGAGAGGATCGCAAAGAGGATCAGACCAACCGCGATCACGGCCGCGCCGATGTATAACCCCGGCTTCTTCGGCAGGCCGGGCAGCAGGGATGTTTCCTGGTTCTTGGGGCGCTCCTGGGGCCGGGGACGCTCGAGTTCCGGCGGGACGACCAGGGCGGGGTCGGCCGGCTGGACGCCGAATATCGCCAGGCCGCGTTTGGCTGCCGGGTGGTCGGGGTCGATCCGCAGGGCTTCCTTCAGGCAGTAGATCTGCTCGCGCTGGGTTTCAACGGCGGCGCTCATCCAAATCCAGGCGTCGGCGTTGTTTTTATTCATCCGCAGGATGTGGGTGAGCATTTCCTTGGCGCGCTCGCGCTGACCGGCTTCGAGGGCGAGGCGCACTTCATCGAACATGTCGTCTTGCGGGGACATGCTATCAGTTTAACACAGCCTCCGGCGAGGGGCAAGCAGGCCCTCTCTACGATTTGGTAAGGATTCCTGGAAATTGGGCAGGGCTATTTTCCCCGCCGCTCGGGCGGGCGTAGATCGCACAGGCCGAGTTCGACCGCCCGGCTGACCGCCTGGGCGGTGGTCATCACCCGCAGCTTCTTTTTCAGCGCCGCCAGGTGGAGGAAGACAGTCCGCTCGGCAAGGCCGAGCCGGCGGCTGATCTGCTTGACCGCCAGCCCCTCGGCCAGGCACTGCAGGACCGCCAGCTGCCGCCGGCTGAGCGGGGCCTCGCCGCTCAGTTCGCTGTCCAGTTCGCCCGGGTCGAGCAGGGGAAAGATCAGCACGGCGCCCCGTCCCAGGCGGACGGCGCGGAGAGCGGCTGCCGGTTCCCCGGCACGCCCGCGGATTTCGGGTGGGAGCTGCCAGCGCCCGGCGGCGACCTCGACGACCAGGTCGGCAGGATCCAGGTGAGATTCGAGAGTATACTGGCTGGCGGCGTCCGGAATGTACAGAATTCGAGTCATGGCAGAATTTGAGGCAAGAGAATAGAATATATGTTCTATTTTATAGAACATCCTGTCCGCCTGTCAAGTGGCAAACGGCACGATTCGTACTAAACAGGTCCTGGGTGGAGTCTCGCCCGGGCAGGCTTGCCCTTCTCGGGGTATAATCCCGCCATGCACACGCATCCCTTGCGCCGCCTGGCGTTTACGTTGACCGGTCTGACCTTGCTGCTGGCGGCTTGCGTTCCGCAGGTCGTGGAAATCACCGCCACGCCGCGGCCGACTCGTCCCGGTGGGCTGACGCCCTACACCGATCCGACGGTCACCGCCACGCCCTCGCCGGGCCAGCCCGACACGCCCACCCCGCTGCCCTCGGCCACGCCGACTCCGCGCTCGCACACGGTGCGCAAGGGCGAGGACATGTTCGGCATCGCTCTGCGCTACGGGGTGCCGCTCGATGAGCTGATGGCCGCCAACCCCGAGATCGACCCGCGCTGGATGAGCGTCGGCGCGGTGCTGGTCATCCCGGCGGCCCAGCACACGCCCACCCCCGACCCGAGCAACCCGCCGCAGCCCACTCCGGTCGGGCTGGAAGTCCAGCCGCCGGACTGCTACCCGAGCGGTGAGGGCGGGCTGTGGTGCTTCGTCCGCGCGGAGAATCCGCAGGGCTTCAGCGTCGAAGGGGTGGCGGTCAATCTGCGCTTGCTGGACCGCGAGAGCGGGCAGATCCTCGAGCAGAGCGCCTACCCGCCGCTCAATCTGCTCCCGCCCGGCGGGTTTTTGCCGCTGGCGGCGTATTTTCCGCCGCCCGCCCCGCGCAGTTTCGACGCGACTGCCGAGCTGATCAGCGCGCTGCCGGTGCCGCCCGAAAGCGGGCGCTACCTGGAGGTGACGCCGGAGGACGTCAGGGTGGAAATCGACGAGGATGGGCTTTCGGCGAGGGTGAGCGGGACGCTCCGCCTGGCGGGCGGGGAAGTCCCGGCGCAAAAGGTTTATGCAGTTGCGGCCGCCTTTGACGCGGCTGGGCGGATCGTCGGCCTGCGCCGCTGGGAGGGCGCGGAGTTGGCGGCGGGGGAATCGCAGCCGTTCGAGCTGCTGGTCTTCACCGCCGGCCCGCTGATCGCCAGCGTCACCGTACTGGCGGAGGGGATCCCGTAGGGCGCAGCGGGGATGAAGATTTCTCGCTGCGCTCGAAATGACAGAAGGGGTTGTCATTTCGACGAACGAAGTGAGGAGAAATCTTAAAGCAAGGGTGAGAAAGATTTCTCGCTGCGCTCGAAATGACAGGAGAGAGGTTGTCATTTCGACGAACGAAGTGAGGAGAAATCTTAAAGCAAGGGCGAGAAAGATTTCTCGCTTCGCTTGAAATGACAGGAGAGAGGTTGTCATATCGACGAGCGCAGCGGGGAATGACATAAGGAAGTTGTCATTTCGAAGAACGGAGTGAGGAGAAATCTTAAAGCAAAGGCGAGAAAGATTTCTCGCTGCGCTCGAAATGACAGAAGGGGTTGTCATTTCGACGTGCGTAGCGGGGAGAAATCTTAAAGCAAGGGCGAGAAAGATTTCTCGCTGCGCTCGAAATGACAGGAGGGGGTTGTCATTTCGACGAGCGTAGCGAGGAGAAATCTTGACGTAGCGATGGGAAAGATTTCTCGCTACGCATAAAATGGCATAAGAAAAATAGATTTAAAATGATAAGACCAGCGGATGGCAATAACACGAAGAGGGCTTATGCGAGACTATAACTTCTACGTCTACATCTTGACTAACTGGAATAACAAGGTGATGTACGTTGGCATGACCAACAACCTTGAGCGAAGGATGTTCGAACACAAAAACAAACTCGTGGAAGGCTTTACTAAAAGATACAACCTGACAAAACTGGTTTATTATGAACATGGAAACGATGTTCACGCTGCATTGGCGAGGGAGAAGGAAATCAAGAAGTGGCGTCGGGAGAAGAAAAACCAGTTGGTGACGAGCATAAATCCGGAATGGAAGGACTTGAGTTTGGAGTGGGAGAAGGAAGGTGCCATTACGACGAAAGGGGTCCCGAGCAAGCGTGGAGGAGACGAGAAGGCATAAATTATTAAGGAATGGTGGGAAAGATTTCACGCTGCGCTCGAAATGACAGAAGAATATTGTCATTTCGACGAACGAAGTGAGGAGAAATCTTGATTGAGTGGCGGTAAAGATTTCTCGCTTCGCTCGAAATGACAGGAG
>CAZMCF010000043.1:0-14691 GCA_964564935.1 uncultured Anaerolinea sp.
TAACGATGGCAGAAACGACCGCCGAAAACATTCCCGCTGAGCAAGCGGAACAGGCTCAAACAGCCAGTACCAAATCCAGCAATGCGCGCATCTGGCTGTTTGTGGTTATTGCCCTGATCCTGCTCGGGCTGCTTGTGTTCGGCATCATCGCACTGGCGACCGCGCCAGAGGGGACAACCGCTCGCGTGCGCGACATCTTCATCATCTTCATGGCCTTAGAATCGTTGGTCTTAGGCGTCGGCTTGATCATTCTGATCGTCCAGCTCGCGACATTAATCAATCTGCTCCAGAATGAGATCAAGCCGATCCTGGATTCAACCAGCGAGACCGTCAGCACCCTGAAGGGAACAACCCAGTTTCTGTCCAACAATGTGGTCGAGCCGATCCTGAAATTGAACGAATACCTTGCCGGCTTGAAAAAACTGTTCGAAATCATCCGCCCAGGTAGGCGGTGATCTGGGATCCACCTATAGAGACTTGAAAGGAGAATTGAAATGGCTGATCGTGACGAATTTGGGGCTTTCCTGGTTGGTTTTATCGTTGGAGGGCTCACCGGCGCTGTTGCCGCTTTACTGTTAGCACCCCAATCAGGTGAGGAAACCCGCACCATTATCAAAGAGCGGGCGATTGAATTAAGGGACAAGGCCTCGGAGGGCATCGGCGAAGCCTACTCCCAGGCGGAAGTCGCGGCGAACGAGGCTGTGCGCAAGGCAGAAGCGCTGTTGGCTCAAGCCAAGCAGGCTGCCGCTGAGCTGCAGCAAAAAGGCGCCGTTGTGCTCGAGGAACAAAAAGCCAAACTGACCAAGTCAACCCCTAAGGGCGACAACACTTCGGCTGAAGCTTGATCTTGGCAGATGAGAAATGCCTGAAACGGCCAGAGCGACGATCTGGCCGTTTTTTTATCCATCCAGTTAATCTGATTCCATATCTTTGAGGACCTCGGGCACTGCGGCAAGGACATCGCCTGCAAGTACACTGGCGGTTTGTCCAAACCGTTCCGCCGCGACCAGGCCGGCCTGAGCGTGCACCCAGGCGCCAAGGCAGGCGGATTCGACTGCCGCCAGGCCCTGGGCGCGGTAACCCGCGATTAATCCGGCCAGAACATCTCCAGTGCCAGCCCGCGCCAGCGCCGGGGTGGCCACCGGGATGATGTACACCCGCCCCTCTGGATTGGCGATTACGGTAAGGGCGCCTTTCAACACCACCACCTGCCCCCATTCCCTGGCAAATTTCCTGGCCGTCTCAATCCGGTCGGCCTGGATTTCGGCCACGCTGAGACCGGTCAGGACGCTCATCTCGCCGGGGTGCGGGGTGAGAATGGTGTGCTCTGGCAGCATACGCGCCCAGCCGGTCATCTGCGCAGCCAGCTTGAGGCCGTCCGCATCGATAATCAAGGCAGGCAGGCGCTCCTTGCCCACTTTGCGGCGGGCGAGTTCACCCAGCACACCGTGGACAAAACCTGCGGTAGATTCAGAAAGTCCCAGACCTGGTCCGATCAGCAGGGCAGTAGCCTTATCCAGATTTGCGCAGAGGAGTTCCACTGCCGCCGCATCTATGCTTCCGCCTGAATGCGGCAAGAGCAGCCAGGTCGCCTCCGGCAGTTGGCCGGCGAGGGCTGCATGCAGTGGCGCCGGTACAGCCATCCGTACCAAACCTGTCCCGGCACGATAGGCTGCTTCCCCCGCCAGCAGGGCAGCACCGGTGAAATCCTGTGACCCGGCTGCCACCAGGACAGTGCCAAATGTGCCTTTATGCGCCTGCTTTGACCGCGGCGGTAACAGCTGTTCGACCACTCCAGCAGATAGGATAAAGGTCGAGATTCCCTCGGCAGATTTCAAGTCCTCAGGCAGGCCTAAATCCACAGCCAGCAGCTCGCCCACATAATCGAACGCGGGGAACTTAACCAGCCCCCATTTGACCGCCTCCATGCAGATGGTGATGTCCGCCGGGATGGTTACCGGCGATACCTGGCCGCTGTCGCAATCCACGCCCGAGGGGCAGTCGATCGCGATAACCAGCGGAGAACTTGGGTGATCCAAGACGAACTCGAGGGTCTTCTCTACTTCTCGATCCAGCGGCAGTTTGATCCCGGTGCCAAGCACGCCATCCAAAAGGATTGCCGCCTTCGCAACCAGATCCCCAAGGCGGTTGAATCTGCGGTCTTTGCCATAAGGGACCACCTCGCCGCCGGCTGTTTTGACCCGCCTGACCAGCTCATCGTCTTCCGGTCTGGCGCGGACCAGGTAGGCGCAGGCCGGCCAGCCTTTGGTAGCCAGCGCTGCCAGCGCAACGAGGGTATCGCCGCCGTTGTTGCCTGAACCGACCAGGCCAAGCACTAATTTCTTTTCGCCCTCGCCGAATATCGAGTCTATGAAGCGCGCCACGCCGCCTCCGGCGCGCTCCATCATCTCTTCGTAGCTCACCCCGCGCTGATTTGCCTCGCGCTCGATTGCGCGCATCTCTGCAACCTTGACCAGTCTCATTCTGCCGCCTCCTCGAACATTCTATTCATGGATTATAACCGGAGGCATAAAAATATTCCTGGCGGGAATGTAGCCTGATCCTCTGGTGTATAATTCTGCCAATGCGCAGATGGCTGTTCGCCACCGTGTTTGTTTCGGGTTTCACCAGCCTGGCGGTCGAAATGGCAGCCTCGCGGCTGCTCGGCAATTATTTTGGGGCCAGCAACCTCACCTGGGCGAGCATCATCGGCCTGATCCTGATCTATCTGACCGTGGGGTATTTTCTTGGAGGGCGCTGGGCTGACCGCTCGCCACACTTCAACACCTTTTTCCAGATTCTGATCTGGGGCTCGTTTGCTGTCGGCCTGGTGCCCATCGTTTCGCGCCCGATCCTCCGCTTCGCCGCAGCCGCCTTTGACGACCTCCAATTCGGAGCGCTGATCGGATCCTTTGCCGCTGTTTTGGTGCTCTTCTGCATTCCCATTACCCTGCTCGGCACCGCTTCACCCTTTGCCATCCGCCTGGCAATCCAGGATTCGCGCCAGGCCGGACGGATCTCCGGTCAAATCTACGCGATCTCCACGCTGGGCTCGTTCCTCGGCACCTTTTTCCCGGTCTTGATCCTGATCCCATTGGTCGGTACCTACCGCACCTTCCTGGCAATCAGCGCCCTGCTGCTCTGCACCGCCATCGCCGGGCTGGGATTTACTGCCGGCTGGCGTAAAGCTCTTCCGTTCTTCATTCTCCCGGTGGTGGTCGCGGTACTGTATGTTCTCGGCGTGCGCGGCGCGGATAAAAACACCCCCGGGCTGATCTACGAGAAGGACTCGCCCTACAATTACGTCCAGGTCCAGCAGGTCGATCAGGCCCTGCTGCTGCGCTTGAACGACGGGCAGGGCTACCACTCGATTTATCACCCTGAAATTCTCTTCTTTAACGGGCCATGGGAGCAGGTGCTGGTCGCCCCGTTTTTTAATGCCGCGCCCGTTGATCCAGAATCGATCAGAAACATGGCAATCGTCGGGCTGGCAGCCGGAACCACCGCCTACCAGGCGACTGCGGTTTTCCCCAACATCCAAATTGACGGGATCGAGATCGATCCGGTGATCGTCGAGGTCGGGCGAAAATACTTCCACATGACAATGCCCAATCTGAACGTGATCGTCCAGGACGGGCGGGTAGCCCTGGCGCAGAGTGATCAAAAATATCAGGTTATCAGCGTGGACGCCTACCGCCCGCCCTATATCCCCTGGCACCTGACAACGGTAGAGTTTTTCCAGATCGTTCGCGATCACCTGACTGAGGACGGCGTCATGGTGATCAACGTCGGCCGCAGCCCGCGTGACCGCCGGTTGGTCGACGCGCTCGCCAGCACCTGTCTGGCTGTCTTTCCCTCGGTGCACATAATGGATCTCCCGGATTCCTTCAATTCGATCCTTTTCGCGACCATGCTGCCGACCAGTCCAGAGAATCTGATCGATAACTTTTATTTCCTCGAGCGAAGCGGTAAAGCGCCTGATCTCTTGCTGCAATCGATGGGCAGCACGCTGGCTAACCTGCAGGCAGCCCCTGAGCCGGGCCCGGTCTTCACCGACGACCTGGCGCCGATCGAATGGATCACCAATTCCATGGTGATCAATTTTTTATTGTCCGGTGGAGCTGAGCGAATCCAATGAAAATCTTGCGCGCAATTCTCTCCGTGCTGGTGGCAGCGGCGCTGCCCCTCTTCCTGATCATGTCAGTCATCCGCCTGCTGTTCACGCCGCTATTGCTGCAAATAGAATACAACCTGCCGGGATTTCCGGAAGATGTCTACGGATTCACAACCGAAGACCGCCTGCGCTGGGGGACGATCTCGCTCGAATACATCGTCAATAACGAAGATATCAGTTTTCTGAGCGAGCAAAAGCTGCCCGACGGGCAGCCGCTCTATAACGAGCGCGAATTGAGCCACATGCAGGATGTACAGGTTCTTTTCCAGCTCATGATTCGGGTTTGGACAGGCCTTGCTCTTTTCCTCATCCTCGCCGGCGGGTTGGCCTGGCTGTCCAAATGGCTGCCCTCCTACTGGAAAGCCGTCTCGACCGGCGGTTACCTCACCCTCGGCCTGATCGGGTTGAGCCTGGTTGGCATCCTTGCCGGTTTTTCAGGCTTCTTCACCGGCTTCCACCGCCTGTTCTTCACCGGCGACACGTGGCTGTTCCAGTATGATGACAGCCTGATCCGCCTGTTTCCCATGAAGCTCTGGCAGGATGGATTTACCACAGCGGGCGTTTTGAGCGGCGTTTTTGGACTGGCTGCTGCCCTCCTTCCCCGGCGCTGGACCCGAATCTAAATCCTCTTCATAGATTAACAAAACAGCGCAATCTTGCGCTGTTTTGTTATTCACAAGGTCGGTTTTCTCACCGAATAGCTGCTGGATTTTCCTTATCGACAGACGGGTCGAAGATGTGCATGTTATCCATATTGAAGACCAGTTGGACCTTTTCTCCAATGGTAAAGCGGGTGCGCGGATCGACCCGGGCGGTGAAATTGTGTTTACCCGCCATCATGTAGAGGAAAATTTCGTTACCCATCAGCTCCGTCACATCCACCTTGCACTCAACCGGCTCGGCGTGGATGCCGGGAGGGGCAAACTGCGGGTTGTGAATATCTTCCGGGCGAATGCCCATTATGATCTCTTTTCCGGCGTGCGGGGCGTAAACCGGCATCTTGTTTTCCGGCACCTTGACCGAAAAATCGCCTGTATCGACCACCAGGTTTCCATCCGCCTTGCGCAGGTGGCCGGGGAAGAAGTTCATCGCCGGTGAGCCGATGAAACCGGCCACGAACAGGTTTGCCGGATAGTCGTAGAGATGCTGCGGCGTATCCAGTTGCTGGAGGATGCCCTTGTTCATCACCGCGATGCGGGTAGCCATGGTCATCGCCTCGGTCTGGTCGTGGGTAACATAGATGAACGTGGTCTGAAGGCGGATATGCAGCTTGCTGATCTCTGAACGGGTTTGAACCCGGAGTTTGGCATCCAGGTTGGAAAGAGGTTCGTCGAACAGGAAGACCTTTGGCTCGCGGACGATGGCCCGGCCGACCGCCACACGCTGGCGCTGACCGCCGGACAGCTCACGCGGCTTTCGCTTGAGCAGGTGATCGATGCCCAGGATACCTGCCGCTTCTTTTACCCGCCGGTCGATCTCGGTCTTGGGCACTTTACGTAGTTTCAATCCAAACGCCATGTTGTCATATACGCTCATGTGCGGGTAAAGCGCGTAAGACTGAAAAACCATGGCGATGTCGCGGTCCTTGGGCGGGACATCGTTGACAACGTGATCTCCAATGTACACTTTGCCCTCGGTAACTTCCTCCAGCCCTGCCAGGCAGCGCAGCGCGGTGGTCTTGCCGCAGCCTGAAGGACCGACCAGGACGAGGAATTCCTTGTCGTCGATCTTGATGTGTAAATCATTGAGCGCGACAAAGTCCCCAAATTTCTTCCAAACGTGATCGTAGGTTACACTTGCCATGTCGAACAAACCTCCTTCCGGAATGAGTATAGTGAATTCATTATACGGTAGTTGGTTTATTCTGACAATTGAATTTAAGCTCGAGTCTCCAATTCCTATAAGTTTTTTATTTCCGAATATCAACCCGGCCAATGTCCAGCCTGGGGAATGCCAATTGGGCTTATTGATATCCAAACAACGGAACACGATGATACATGTACTCACAAGGTTTCCAAGATTTTTTAAGCTGGGGAGACCCCGGCAGTAAAACCCTCTCATAACCCGCAAGCAGACTATACAAGATGCTCCTCAAATCCAGCCTGCTCAGATTGGAGCTCGGATTATGATCCATTTGATTTTTCTAGAACCAATGTGCTATAATATGTTTCTCGCGATCAAACCTGTTTGAGGAGTCATTCCATGCCCGAACTGCCCGAAATCGCCTCGCGCGCCAGAGAAATGCAGGCAGAATTAACCGGAAAGGTCATATCTGCCGTAGAAATCCTCCAGCCGAAATGCCTGAACGTGGAGCCTTATGTATTTCAGAGCGTGCTGACTGGCGCGCGGATCGAAGAGGTCAGTTACCGCGGAAAATGGATCTTTACCCGCACCGACCGTGGATGGCTGCTGCTCAACCTGGGCATGGGCGGTGAAATCCTGCTGGTTTCCCGCGATAAGCGGCCGGATAAATACCGCCTGGCGTTCGAGTTTTCCGACGCCGCTTGCCTGGCGATTAACTTCTGGTGGTTTGGCTACGCGCATTTTGTCTCCCTGGATCTTTTACATTCCCACGAAATGACCGCGAAATTGGGTCCAAATGCACTGGATGTTTCCCTTAGCCAGTTCACAGCCATGATCCAGGGTAAGAAAACCCGGCTGAAATCTTTCCTGCTCGACCAGTCCAACCTGGCTGGTATCGGCAACGCTTACATCCATGATATCCTCTGGCTTGCCCGCCTCCATCCTTTGCGCACCCTTAATAGCCTGAATCCTCAGGAAGTGGGACAGCTTCATACCGCAATCCGAGATGGGTTGACACCGGCGTTGCAAAACCGCGGCGCTTTCTATGAGGTCGACCTTTACGGCAACAAAGGCGGGTTTTCAATGGACGATATTCTGATTGGTTATCGCGAGAATCAGCCCTGCCCGCGCTGCGCTGCTCCCATAGAAAAGATCAAAACCGGCGGTACAAGCAGTTTCATTTGCCCAAACTGCCAACCTCTATGAATATCAGCGTCCATTCCAGCAAAATCACCAATTTTAGCTATTCCAATCTGCCTTGATTAAGGTTTAAAATCACTGTGCATGGTTGCCAATACTTTTTTTGATTTATAACCCGAATCGCTTATAGTAGAGGGAAACCATTCTCGTAAAATCTTTTCGATCCCGCCGCGGTAGAAATCCGAACTGACCGCTGGGATGATGAGTGAGGAAAATTTTGTCGATATCACCCGCGGTCTTAGCATACGACCTCAAGCAAGCGCTCAGCACCAACCGGCTCAAAGGCCTGTGGCGGTTGATGACCGGATTCCGCCTGCATTATATTGGCGCGAACCTCAGCCTGGGCGTTTCAGCTCTCTCAAAAACCTCTACCTACCTATTGCTCCGCTATTTTGTCGACCATTACCTGGTCGCCAAAGACGCCATTGTTTCATTGCCCGTAATCGCCCTCAGTTTCATTGGTCTGGCAATCCTGGAAGGCTTTTTCTCTTTCACAAGCGGACGGTTGGCGGCAAAGACCGCTGAGGGCACCACCCGCCGTCTGCGGAATTATCTATTTGACCACATCCAAAACCTGACTTTCACCTACCACTCCCGCACGGATACGGGTGAGTTAATTCAACGCTCGACCTCAGACGTGGATGCCCTCCGCCGCTTCTTCGCCGATCAAGCCATTGGCATCGGCAGGATCATCTTCCTGTTCGCTATTAATTTCATCGCCCTGTTGCAGCTCAATGTCAAGTTGGCGCTAATATCCGTTATCGTCGTTCCCGTCATCATCGTGATCTCCCTGTTCTTCTTTCGTCGAATATACAAAGCTTACGAAGAATATCAGAATCAGGACGCAGTACTCTCTACAACCCTGCAGGAGAATCTCAGCGGCATCCGGGTGGTCAAAGCCTTTGCCCGCCAGGAATACGAGATCAATAAATTCGAGCGCGACAATTGGGAAAAATTCCTCCGCGGTAAACGCCTGCTGAGCATTCATTCGCTTTTCTGGCCGGTATCAGACACTATCTGCGTCGCCCAGATCCTGGGCGGGTATCTGACCGGCGCCTTGATGGCCATCAATGGTGAAATCACGGTCGGCACCTACCTGGCATACGTCGGTTTGATTGTCTGGATCATCTGGCCGATGCGCAATCTGGGCCGCCTGATCGTGCAGATGTCAACCGGCTGGGTCTCATACAAACGCGTGATGGATATCATCGGCCAGGATCGCGAGCCGCTCGACGAGGGCGATTACCTGCCGGAAAAAGACCTGACGGGCGCAGTGGAATTCCACCGGGTGGGCTTTGCTTATGCGGAAGGGAACATCGCTCTCGAAGATATCACCTTCTCCTGCAGGCCCGGTCAGGTGATTGCTCTGCTCGGTTCAACTGGTTCAGGAAAAACCACTCTTGTTCAGCTCCTCCCCCGTTTTTATGACTACACCAGCGGCTCGATCAAACTGGATGGGATCGAGCTCAAGCGCATCCCCCGACGATATCTGCGCCAACAGATAGGTATTGTCGAACAGGAACCTTTCCTTTTTTCCCGAACGATTCGCGAGAATATCACCTACGGGGTCGGCAGGGACGTTTCAATGGATGAAATCGAAGCAGCGGCCAGGGCGGCTGCCATTCACGACGTCATTCTTACTTTTGATAAGGGTTACTCAACCCTGGTCGGTGAGCGCGGCGTCACCCTCTCAGGCGGGCAGAAACAGAGAATTGCGATCGCCCGCACGCTGCTCAAGAACCCCTCCATCCTCATCCTGGACGACTCGACCTCCTCAGTCGATACCGATACGGAGGCGGAGATCCGCGAAGCCCTGCAAAACCTGATGACCGGACGGACGACGTTCATCATAGCCCACCGCATTCAGAGCATCATGGATGCTGACCTGATCCTGGTCATGGACAAGGGCCGCATTTGCCAGATGGGACGTCACGCAGACCTGGTCAGGCAGGAAGGTATTTACAGGCAAATCTTCAACATTCAAACCAGCATTGAGGATGAGCTGGAAAAGGAAATCGCCAGTGTCGGCTGAATACTACGAGGAAGAAGAATTCAAAACTGAGTTCAGCGGAAAAACCCTGCGGCGGGTGATTGGACTGACCCGCCCGCACATCCGCTGGGTGATCGGATTCCTGCTCACCGTCCTGACTGTATCTGCGCTGGATTCGATCTTTACCTACCTCAGCAAGCAAATCATCGATCTCGGCATCATTGCCCGGGATAAACCCATGCTGTACCGCCTGCTGGCGACCTACGGCGGTCTGACCCTGGTTCAGGCGGCCTGCGTGTTCGGATTCGTCTTCCTCGCGGGCGTCCTGGGCGAGCGGGTACGCTACGACCTGCGCCAGAAGATGTTCATTCACCTCCAGGCACTATCCCTCTCTTACTTCAGCCGCACGCCGGTGGGCTGGATAATGTCGCGGGTCACTTCGGACAGCGAGCGGGTGGCGGATCTGGTTACCTGGGGGATGCTGGACGTCTCCTGGGCGGTCATGAATATCCTGACCGCGATGGGATTCATGCTGTATATCAACTGGCGGCTGGCGCTGATCGTCCTGGCAATCCTTCCACTACTCTTTTACATCGCCTATGAATTTCGCAAGCGCATTCTCGGAGAGTTCCGCAATGTCCGCCGCTTCAATTCGAAAATCACCGGTGCGATCAACGAAAATATTACCGGCGTGAGGGTGGTCAAAGCACTCGGGCGCGAAGATGCCAACTTACAGGAATTCAGCCTTCTGACTCGGGATATGTACAAAGCAGGTTACCGCGCCGCATGGTTGAGCGCGTTATTCCTGCCCTCGGTTCAGATTGTCTCCGCGATTGCACTGGGCAGCGTGGTCTGGTATGGCGGCTGGCAGGTGGAATTTGGCGGATTAACCATTGGCGGCATCCAGGCATTCGTCTCCTACATCACGTTCATGATGTGGCCCATCCAGGACCTGGCCCGGGTCTTTGCCGAGATGCAGCATGCCATTGCTTCCGCCGAACGGATCTTCTCGCTTATCGATTCGATCCCGGATGTCAAAGACCGCCCGGATGCTATTGACCCCGGAAGCATCCAGGGAGATATCGAATTCGAAAATGTCACCTTTTATTACGACGACGGCGATAAAAAGCCCGTTCTCGAAAATTTTTCGCTCAAGGTCAGACGCGGCGAGACGGTTGCATTGGTGGGCGAGACAGGCGGCGGGAAAACGACCATCGTCAACCTGCTCTGCCGCTTCTATGAACCGAAGAATGGACGAATCAAGATCGGCGGGAAGGATTACACATCCTATTCCCTTCACGCCATCCAATCCCGAATCGGAATGGTTCTGCAAACTCCGCACCTTTTTTCCGGCTCGATTCGCGACAACATTCGTTACGGCCGTCTGACCGCGACCGATGAGGAGGTCGAGGCGGCTGCCCGTCTGGCCGGCGCGCACGAATTCATCGTCAAGTTCGCTAAGGGCTACGACGAGGACGTAGGCGAGGGCGGCAACCTGCTGTCTGTTGGCCAAAAACAATTGATCAGTCTGGCGCGGGCCGTGCTGGCCGAGCCGGAAATCTTCATCATGGACGAGGCCACCAGCTCGGTCGACACCCTGACCGAGGCTCTGATCCAGAAGGGCATGGAGACGATTATGAAAGGCCGGACGAGCTTTATCATCGCTCACCGCCTCTCCACAATCAAGCGCGCTGACCGGATCATCGTCATCGAAGGCGGGAAGATCGCCGAGATGGGCACTCACAGCGAGCTGCTGCGCAAGCGCGGCAAGTACTTTCAGCTTTATACGAGGCAGTTCCGCAGACAGATGGAAACGGTCGCCGACCTCATTTCCGAGGAAGCGGCTTCTGCCGCTTAGGTGATTGATCTAATAGATTTCCGGCACGAAGGTCTGGTCAGTGATCGGCGGGCGGACGTAGCCCATATCTTTCTGGCGCGGAGGCAGCTCCAATTTCTCAGGAGTCAGATCCTCGTAGGGGATCATGCTCAGCAAGTGGGCAATGCAATTCAACCTCGCACGCGGCTTGTCATCCGCGTTGACCACGTACCAGGGGCTCTGTTTGGTATCAGTGAATTTGAACATCTCGTCTTTGGCGATCGAGTATTCCACCCAGCGCAAACGGGATTCGAGGTCCATCGGGCTGATCTTCCAGCGGCGAGTCGGGTCATTGATCCGCGCCTGGAAGCGGCGTTCCTGTTCCTCGTCGCTGACCGAAAACCAGTATTTGATCAAAATGATACCCGAACGGATGAGCATCCGCTCGAACTCGGGCACCGAGCGCAGGAACTCACGGTACTCCTCCTCGGTACAGAAACCCATTACCTTCTCGACGCCGGCGCGGTTGTACCAGCTGCGGTCAAACAGCACGATTTCACCCGCAGCGGGCAGGTGGGCAACGTAGCGCTGGAAGTACCACTGGGTCTTTTCTTTCTCCGTCGGCACGCCCAGGGCAACCACCCGGCAGATGCGGGGGTTCAGCGTCTCGGTGATGCGCTTGATCGTGCCACCCTTGCCGGCGGCATCGCGTCCCTCGAAGATCACTACCACTTTCTTGCCGCGCGCCTTGACCCATTCGTGCATCTTGACCAGTTCGATCTGCAGCCGGCGAAGTTCATTTTCATAGGTTTTTTTATCCAATTTTTTCCTTGGTGGAGCGGGAACGGCGATTTTTTCAGCAGCCACCGCTGTTTGGGCCAGGGCAGCTACCGCCTCCTTTTCCGGCGCTAGATTGTCATGCTGTTTTTCCGCCCTGGATTTATCCTTTTTCCCGTTAGATTTGTTTGCCTTTTTCCCCATATCACCCTCCCCACCCGAGCATGAGCGAGAATAGAGAGATGCTGATCCCAATCAATTCGAAATTCCTTTATATTTGTCAGTATAGAATATTCAATTCAGGATTACAAGCCAGACCTGGATACAGATCATGGAAAGACGGGATTCCAGTGTACAATGACACATCCCAATTTTGTAGGTTAATGAACTGATGCCGCCTATTCCAAGTGATATGATCCTTTCCATCCACGCCGCCTTGAAGCAGGCAGGCGAGTTAGCTCTGACACAGCCCGCAGCACAATCTTACCAGCTCAAAGCGGATCGTACGCCTTTCACCCAGGTTGAGATGGCGATGGAAGATAAGATCTGCGCCTTTCTGCGCGAGACTTTCCCCGCTTACCAGATTATCAGCGAAGAAAACGGCGTGGGTTCCGGGGAGAGTTCTCATAAATGGCTGCTCGATCCGATCGATGGAACCAAAATGTACCTGGTTGGCGGGTCAACGTGGGGAATTTCGCTTGGCCTGTTGATCCACGGTAAACCTGCATTGGGATTCTTCTACCTGCCCAAAAGCCGGGATCTTTTCTGGGGCGGAGAAGGGTACGGAGCCTTTTTCAACGACACCCCTCTCGACCCCGCATATATCCCGGATCCGGAAAATCCGCTGGTCTTTTTCGGCGCGCCGTCCAGCTTTCACCGACGGTTTGAAGTGCGCTTTCCTCGTATTCGCATACTCGGCTCGACCGCTCTCCACCTGGCGTTCGTCGCCAGCGGCGCTTCCATTGGGGCGCTTACCCGCCGGGTGTATCTCTGGGATTTAGCCGGTCTCCTGCCCGTCCTAGAGGTAACCGGCGTTTCAGTGGAATTTCTCTCTGGGAAGCCCTTCTCCCCGAGCGATTACCTCGATGGCAGCCGCCTGCCGGAAGAACTGATCGTCGCCCGCGCGTCTCAAATGGACTTGCTGCGCAGTCTGATCAGGCGATTGGATCGGTAGTTACTCCATCAGGGAAGTGTTTCACTGTTCTCCCCTTCAGGTAGATATCCAGCGACTCTCAACGCCTCAAGCTGTCGCTCGGCAACCGAGCACATTAAATGGGCGGCATTATCCTTATCAAACGCGGCTTCGCTAAATAACTGCACGCCGACAAAGTTGGAGCCAGCGATTCTGCCAAGGAACACTCGCTTATCCTTTTGATTCTCAATGATCCAGGAGGATTCCGGCGTTTTCGGAGTACAGGCCAATTCCGTATTGATAAAGTCGAGTTCTTCCAGGTAAATTTGCTTCAAGGCGTTCGAAACCTTGAGCGCCATCGCCCGATCACCGGAAAAGTGATATACCTCTAAAGATAGTTGAAAATCCTTACTGCGAGTGACGAAGGTCCGACCGGCTGCCATGTCAAGGTTGTACTCAACTCGCGGCTGCACCAGGATGTCGGTGGATTCCGATGACCAGATATCTAAAACGGCATTCATATCTTCGCTGGAGAGAAGCACCTGGGCAAATGCGGACTGGGCAGGCTCGGGTAATGACGCGGGGGGGTTTAACCCGGCCGCTGGGGTTGTTATGCCAAGAGATCCGCTGCCGGCCTGAGCAGTCTCGCTTGCTGCCGGCGTGGTCAATCCGCCAACCAAGGGGTCCGTTCCTCCGCTGTCGGCTAGCAGGATGATGACCAGAAAAACGATGATCCCAAACAGGCCGGCCACCGTGAAGTAAAAATACCGTTCCCGGTCAACCAGGTCGGACAGCTTGAATCTTTGTTTAGATATTTTCATACAGGAATATGTTGCAGCTCTCAGGAATGCCGGGGGATGAAACGATCTGAAATTCTTTTGACCATTTAGCAGCGTTGATTATTATATACATTATAGTAGGGCATTGACTGAAGGACTACTAAGTTACGATATTCAACTCCTTTAATGGCGGGTGCACTCACCATCTATCGATTATAATTTTTATCCAAGCGCTTTCCGAGAATTTATGTCGATGTTTTTACGATACAGAATTTAAGATCGATTTACCTTTTAAGCGCACGGATCGATACTTCTGTGCCCTACCTGGGAATGAACAAGATTTATCAATCGGTGATCCTGATAGTCTTCTTGGCCGTCCTTTTGGCTTCCTGCGCAGGAAAAGCAGATCCAACCTTTACCCCGACCCTGTCACCCAGTCCAACTCAAACGTCCTCACCGACATTTACCCCAAATCCAATCTACACAGCAATTTACAGGATTATCACGGCCACTTTCACCCCGACCCTCACCTTGACCCCTACCATCACCCTCACTCCAACGATCAGCATGACCCCAACCATCGGTCCTACCTCATCAGGGACTCGCGCCCCCACATTGACTCTCAGGGCTACCTCGACAAAGTGGCCGACTGGAACCCCCTCAGCGCCTGCCAACTACTTGCCGCTGCTATCGCATATCTATACTAACGTTAAAGTATATTACGGAGAATCCAAAGAATACGTATTCACGATCATTGGCGCATCTGAAGATTGCCCAATCTTCCCCAGCGGGCGGGGTATTTACGTGCAGAACCCGGATGGACGCATGGAGTGGAAAGACCGTAACGCCATTCTTCGATCCGGTTTATATTTTGTTCGATTGGAAGATCCATACATAAACTGGGGGAAGATCGATTTCTATGATTGCAGGGGGGAATGATCATCCAGAATAATCAAATTCGTATGGATTTCTACCCGGGCAGGCAATCTTAAACAACGCACAAAATGTGGATTATTATAA
>CAZMCF010000044.1:0-14521 GCA_964564935.1 uncultured Anaerolinea sp.
GAGATGAGGTTGAATAGCACACCTCAGGCTGGGGATCCTGCCTGCCGTAAAAACCGCACGCAAGGATGGGCGTGCTACAATTTCGCGTAGGGCGGGCATCCTGCCCGCGGTAATCGCACGCGCCCAGGGATGGGCGCGCTATATGCTGCCCGCGTAATCGAACGCACCCAGGGATGGGCACTCTATATATCTCCGTCGTACTGGCATCCCTGACTGCAACTCAGGTGTGCCCAGGAAGAACATACAATGATGTCCTTCATAGAGCGGGCATCTCTGCCCGCGGCCCAAGCCGTCCAGGGATGAGTGGTCAATAAATTCGTCGTAGAGCGGGTATCTCTACCCTTCACTTATAATGACTTACAAATGATTACTCTAAACCTGATATTTTGGTTAAAACTAGTTCCCTAAACATATCACTATCGTTTTCTTGCCATTTTCCTGACCAAGATATCTCAAACCACAACTCTTTTGCAATTAGGTTTTCAGCATAAAGCATTACCTTTATGGCATACTTTCCCGGTAACAAACAATTTGGCTGAGAGTGAGGATGAACAACTGTTTGAAAGAAAAAACGTAAGCCATTATCATGTGTGCCTGGAATATCATTTTTTATTAGTTCATATTTCTCCTGGTATTGTTTTGAGGAAATATGACCAATATTAGAATATTCTTTACTTTGTGGACTAAGACTAATAACTGTGCGGCGATTATCAGCCCACTCCAATGGTACTTCCACCCAATTATCAAATTTTCTTGGTTTGTTTGATGAATCGTATATCCATAGTTGATCAATCTTAGCGATTGAATTTTTCAGGATCGTCTTTCCGGTGTTATGAACTAAGAAACGAAAAAAATAAACTGGTTCGTTAATCTTTGGCTCGATAAAGCTTTTGTAAGAAGTTTTAATGCAATATGGGGGATTTTCAGAATATTTAATAGTCCATTTTGGGCTATATATCCGATCCCTGATTCTTTCTCCCCAAATAGCGATGGCACCTAAAAATAATGTTGTACCAATTAGAACCCAATCAGATATGTCCATATTGCACTTAGTTCATTAACCTTGTAATTAACTGCTCCATAACAAATAGAACTTTTGTGGGCCCGGAAGGATTCGAACCTTCGACCAAGCGGTTATGAGCCGCGCGCTCTGCCACTGAGCTACGGGCCCGGAGAGCGTCTTTGCGTTAAAAATTATATCACGGTTCGTTTTGCACCGCCCCCTTACCTGGATTGGATACAATTAGATCACATTTGATCGAATAAATCTGGCCTCACTTTCGTTAACTATATGTGAGTCCAGAAAGGATCCAACGTGCCGGCAGCCCAGACCGCGGAGAGCGAATCCGACCTCATCACCCGCGCCCAGCAAGGCGACCGGGATGCCTTCGCGGAGCTCGTCCGCAGCCACTACCCGGACGTGGTGCAGGTGATCTACCGCCTGTGCGGCGACGCCGGGCTGGCCGAGGATGCCGCCCAGGAGACCTTCATCAAAGCCTGGCAGCACCTCGTCGCGTCTTTCCGGCCGGGCACATCGTTGACATCCTGGCTGTACCGCATCGGCGTCAACGCCGCGCTGGACATGCTTCGCCGCGGGCGCGGGGCGCCGGTCGACCTCATGACGGTCCGCGCGGTGGACCAGGCCGCCAGCCCCGAGGAAGCACTTTACCAAAAGGAGCGCAGTCGAAGTGTGCAGGCGGCCATTCTCTCGCTGAGCGAGGCCGGCCGGGCCGTCCTGGTCCTGCGCGAGTACGGCGGGCTGTCTTATTCGGAGATTGCCGCCGCCCTCGACATTCCCGTCGGGACGGTCATGTCGAGGCTGAATTACGCCCGCTGCCGGCTGCGCGAGTTGCTGGTACCTGAGTTTGGAGAGCAGGCATGAACGGACATGTGAGCGAATGGCTGGGCGCCTACCTGGACGGCGAGTTGAGCTTCGCGCGCCGGCAGCAGGTTCACGCGCATTTGGAGATTTGTAAAGACTGTCTGGCCGAATTGGAAGGCCTGCGGCGGGTCTCGGCGATGCTCCACTCGGCGCCTGTGCCCGAATTCACCCCGGCGGATACCTTCGCCGCCCGCCTGACGCTGCAGTTGCCGCGCCGCGAGCCGGTTGAGCAGCCGCCCGGTCGCCCGTCGCTGCTCTGGTACACCATCCCGGCGCTGATCCTGGCAGCCTGGTTCTTCTACCGGACGGTCCTGGCGGTCAGCGGGCTTGCGGGCGTGTTAGGTGGAGCAAACCTGCCTGGAGGCGATCCGGTGAATGGTAGCCACTCCCTCTGGTTCAGCGCGTTGAGCGGCCTGTTTGACGGCCGGCTCAACAGCTTGCCTCAAGCTATGCTGACAATCGCCGACCAGGTCAGCTTGATTGCAGTGGATGTGTTCCACGGGTTGTTCTGGCAGACGCTGGCCGGGCTGTTTTACCTGGCATGGCTGGCGGCCTGGTTGATCCGGCATACGCCGCGCCAGGCCGTCCAGCGCGGGGCGCGCGGGTGATTTGTAGATCGATAGCAACTTTCGGTGGAGAAATCTGCCGTTAGAAAAAAAAGGAGAAAACGAAATGATCGATATTGGTAAAATCCTCAAACGAGCCTGGCAAATCCTCTGGAGTTACCGGGTGTTGTGGATCTTCGGGCTGCTGCTGGCGGTCACTGCCGGCGGGGGCGGCGGAGGCAGTTCCGGGCCGCAGATGCAATTCAGCGGCGCCCGTGATTGGGGCGATGCCCAACCCTGGCCCCCGCTGGAGGAATTCAACGAGTGGGCTCAGCAGAATCTGATCCCGCTCTTCGAATATCCCGAGCGGCACATCGGTACGTTTATCTGGATAGGCGTTGGGTTCCTGCTGTTCATTCTGGTCGCCGCTGCATTCACGGCGCTGATCCGCTATCCATCCGAAACCGCGGTGCTGCGCATGGTCGATGGCCACGAACAGACCGGAGAGAAGGTTGGCTTCCAGCAGGGCTGGCGGCTGGGCTGGACGCGGAGGGCATTCCGCCTGTGGGTGATCGACCTGGTCGTGAATCTGCCGGTGCTTCTACTGATCGCATTGATCATTGGGGTCGGCTTTGCCATTTATTTCAATGTGGAACGCCAGGCAAACGCAATTGGCGTCGTGGCCGCGATCGGATTCTTCTTTGTGTTTCTGTTCTTCTTTGTCATCGGGATGGCATTTCTCGGCCTGCTGCGCCAGTTCTTTGCCCGCAAGGCTGCTCTCGAAGGCGCCAGCATCGGCGAATCTTTCCGGCAGGGATGGCAAATGTTCAGGCAGAACTGGAAAAGCGGGCTGCTGATGTGGCTGGTGATGCTCGGCATCGGGATCGGCATGGGCATCCTCGGGTTCATCCTGTTCTTTCTGCTCATACCGGTGTATCTGATCCTGCTCATCCCGGCGATCCTGGTCGCAGCCCTGCCGGCGCTGATCGGTTTCGGAATCGCCGCTCTGTTCGCCCCAGCGCCGCTGGCTGGGGTAATCGGCATCTTGCTTGGGCTGCCGTTCTTTTTTGTTGTCCTGTTCGCGCCGCTATTTTTCGTCAGCGGCTGGTATCAGATCTTCTCATCGAGCGTATGGACCCTGGCCTACCGCGAGATGAAGGCGCTGAACGGAGGCCAGCCCGTACCGGAACTGCCAGCGGGTAAAGGGAACCTCAACGGGGAATCATGATTTGAAACAATGATGGGCAAGGGCGAGTTCCAAAGCTGCCCTTGCCCATGGGTTGCTTCTTACTGAAGACGCTACCTGTTTCGTTGTTAAGCAAAGCAATCCCCCGGCCGGCCGGGGGATTGCTTCGCTTAACTCGCAGCGATACCTGTTTTACAGCGGTTCGGGATTTTCCGCTCGCTAAGGATTCTCTCTCCAATTCACTTCAGGGTAATATCCACCCCGTCCTTGATCACATACAACGGCGGCTCGTGATTCCAGATGGCCTCCCAGACCGTTTCGGCGTTGAGCACCACCAGGTCGGCGTCGCAGCCCTCTTTCAGCCCGTAGTTGTGGATGCCGAGCGCTCTGGCGGCATTGGTGGTGATCAGGTCGTAGAGGATTTCCATCTCCTCGCGCGAGGTCATCCACATCAGGTGGGCAGCCAGGAAAGCCACCTCGAGCATGTTGTTGCGCCCGAAGGGGTAGTAGGCGTCGGCGATGTCGTCCTGACCCAGGGCAACGTTGACCCCGGCTTTGTACAGCGACTTGACTCGCGCGTATAGCGGCCCGGTCTGCGGGTCGGAAACCACGCCGATCCGCCCGCGCTTGAGCAGGTATTCGATCTTGCGGTAGTACGGCTCGGGGTAGAGCGCCATGGCCCGGGCGTGCTGGGCAGTCACCCGCCCCTCCCAGCCTTCTTTGATCGTCTTGACGGCCAGCATTTCCAGTGTCTTGAGAGTGGGATCGCCGGCGTCGTCGATCAGCATGGAGACGTCCTTGTTATATTTCTTCGCCAGGGCGAACATCCGGTCGATGTGCTCCTGGGCGTCGGCGTCGGTGTACTCGATCCAGGGGATGCCACCGACGACGTCCGCGCCAAGCTTGAGCGCCTCTTCGATGTATTCCTCGGCGCCCGGGTCGCGAACCACGCCGTCCTGCGGGAAGGCGACCACCTGGATCTCGACCCTGCCCTTATACTCCTCGCGGGCGCGGATGAGGGCTTTGACGCCCTCCAGGCGGGCTTTGGTGTCGGTATCGGCGAAGGCGCGGATATGAGTGTTGCCAAATCTGATCGCCAGGTTAACCGCCTTGCGCACGTTCTCGATGATCCATGATTCGTCGTATTTGGCCTTGACCCGCGCCGCCAGCTCGATGGCGGTCATCGCCCCGCCCATCGACTCGCCGGTGTAGGCGCCCAGGGCTTCGTCGTCCATCATGGACAGCGTATAGACCTTACACAGGTGAAGGTGGCCGTTGATGAATGAGCCGGTCACCAGCTTTCCGCCGGCGTCGATGGTATTGGCCGCTTTGCCCTCCACCGACTTTGCGATCCTGGCAATCTTGCCATCTTTGATTCCGATTTGAAGCAATTCCCCCGCCGATTCGCGCGTGCGCGCGTTGGTAATGAGCAAATCAAAGGTCATGGTTCCCTCCCGTTGAGATTGATCGTGATGATTGTTTTTCGCAGGGGCGGGTTGCTGCCCGCCCCTGCATAAAATGATGGTAGATCAGGCGTTCTCGGCCTGGCGTGCTTTGATCAACTGCTGAGCGATCAGCGCGCCGTCGCGGATCGGTTCATAGCCGGTACAGCGGCAGAGGTGCTTATTCAGCGCATTATCCAGCTCGCGTTCGCTGGCGTCGGGGTTGCTCTCCAGCAGACCGACCAGCTCGATGACGATGCCTGGGGTGCAGAAACCGCACTGCACCGCGCCCGATTCGGCGATGGCTTTCTGCACCGGGTGCAGCTCCATGCCTTTGGCCAGCCCTTCTACGGTGATGATTTCCGCACCGGCGACCTTGGCGACGGGCGTGTTGCAGCTTTTAACAGCTTTCCCATTGATTAGCACCATGCAGGTGCCGCAGGTGGCGTTGTCGCAGCCCTTCTTCGTGCCGGTCAGGTTAAGCACGTCCCGGATGACCTCAATCAGCATCGTCTCCGGTTCGACCTCGACGCTGCGCGCAACTCCGTTGATCGTGAAGTGAATTTTCTCGGCCATTATGCAGCCTCCTTGAGGGATTCGAGCGCCTTCTTCATTTTCTCGGGCGTGACCGGGATTTCAAAGAAATCGTACCCGACGGCGTCGTAAATCGCGTTGAGGATGGCGGGGGCGGCGCCAATGACTGAGTGTTCGCCGATGCCGCGCGCGCCGAATGGGCCGATCGGGTCGGGCGTCTCGACGAACTCGATCGTCTGCTTGACCGCCTCCTTATAGGTGGGGATGTGGTACTGGTAATATTGATCGTTGATGATTCTGCCCTCGGCGTCGAATTGCAGCTCTTCATACAGCGCCGCGCCGATGGCCATGGTCACCCCGCCCAGCACCGAGCCGCGGATTTGGAGCGGATTGATCACCTGCCCGACGTCGAACACCGAGGCGAAGTGATCGACGAAGATCTTGCCAGTCTTCTTTTCAATGCGGATTTCCGCCGCCTGGGCGCCAAAGGTGTAGGTCACGCCAAGCGAGCCTTGACCGTTCTTGTCCGGGTTGGAGTAGCGCGGCAGGCGCGCGTCGGATACAGATTGAGCCACGTCGCCGATAGTGATGCCGTCTTCGGTGATGTAGCCGCGGCAAAGTTCATTCACCGCGACCCGAATCGAGGGGTCGTGGCGCATATAGACGGATTCGCCATCGTATTCCAGGTAATCCACCTCGGTCTTCAGCACCCGCGCGGCGGTTTCCTTGAGCGTCGCGATCAGCTTTTCGGCTGCGCGGATGATTGCCCGGCCGCCCTGGATGGTGAACATCGAGCCGATGGTCTGCCATTCGTAAGGGGAGAACTGGGTATCCAGCTCGTTATAGACCCGTACCCGCTCGACCGGAATCTTCAAAGCTTCGGCGGTGACCTGGCGGACGACCGTGCGCAAACCCTGGCCGACTTCGGCGCCGCCCATGTTGACCGAGACGCTGCCGTCGACGTTCATCTTCATGTAGCAGCCCTTGGTGGAGAAGGGCGCCCCCTTGGGCGATTTGAACACAGCGGCAAAGCCGCGCCCGTAGATGTATTGGTCGTCTTCGCGTGGTTTTTCTTTGTTAAAGACCAGCTCCTGTACCCGATCGGCGCACCTGGTCAGGTCGCCGTTGGACTTCCACATCCGCTCGCCGAGCGCGTTGACCTTGCCCTCGCGGAGGTAATTCTTGCGGCGCAGCTCAAACGGATCCATGTTAAGCTTGCGGGCAAGCAGATCCATCATCCGCTCGGTGGCGAACTGAGATTCCTGGTGCCCGTAGCCGCGGTACGCGCCAACGGCGGGCGTGTTGGTGTAGACGGTATAACCGGTCAGGTCGCAGTGTTCATACTCATACGGGCCTGTGGAGTTATGGGTTGCGGCCATGGTGACGTTGACGCCGGTATCCGAGTAGGCGCCGGTCGAATGGAGAATAGTCGATTTGATCGCGACCAGCTTTCCGTCCTTCTTTGCGCCGATTTTCATTTTCGTGCGGATGCCGTGGGCGATCAGCGTGCTGTTGAAGTCGTCCTTTCTCGAGGCAACCCATTTGACCGGGAGACCGGGCACGAAACTGGCGATCCAGGCAATTGTTTGCTCGACAGTGATGTCGGACTTGTACCCGAAGCAGCCGCCGATATCCGGGATGTGCACCCGCACATCGCTGACCGGCACACCGTAGGAATTGGCCAGGTCCTGGTTGATGATGAAGGGGCAGATCGAGGAGGACCAGACTTCGATGGTCTTATCTTCCTTGAACCAGACGATTGAGCCATGCGGTTCGAGCGCGGCGCAGGAACCAAAGGGATAGTTGAACTCGGCCTCGACGATCACTTCGGCCTCGTCGAACCCTTCCTCGCCGCGGCCCTTCTTTAAGTGATAAACGTTAGCGATGTTGGTGCCGGGCTGCGGGTTGAGCGTGGGCAAATGCCAGTAGCTGCCCAGGTCTTCGTGGATGAGCACCGCGTCGGGACTCATCGCCTGGCGGGCGTCTGTGTAGACCGGCAGCGGATCGTACTCAACGACGATTTTTTCGAGGGCGGCCTCCGCATGGGCAAACGTGTCAGCCACGACGGCCGCGACCGGCTCGCCGATATAGTGCACTTTGTCGACCGCCATGGGAACCAGGTCGCGGATGTTGTCGCCGTAGCGGAACTGGCAGCCCTTACCAGTGACCACCTTGACCACGCCGGGACATTTCTCTGCCTCGCTGGTGTCAATCGAGAGGATCTTAGCGTGGGCGTACTTGGGCCTCAGGATGGCGGCATGGAGCATGCCCGGCAGCCGGACGTCGTCCAGGAAGATGGCCTTGCCGGTCACTTTGCTGATCGCGTCCGGCCGGATGTAAGGTTTTCCTACATACTTATATTCCATAGTGGTTACTCCTTTTGATACGTACCATGAGAAGGAGAAAGTTATTCCCTGCGGTAGGGTTTGAGCAGCGCCGCGGGGTAGGATGCATTCCTCCCGGCGATGACCAGCGCGATAATTGTAACAATATACGGCAGCGCCAGGAAGGTTTCGTACGGGATGGGCAATTGCAGGCCCATCGCCTGGAGGCGAAGCTGCAGGGCATAGGTGCCGCCGAAGATCAGCGCGCCGCCCATTACCCGCAGGGGGTCCCAGTTGCCGAAGATGACGATAGCGATCGCCACCCAGCCGCGCCCGGCAACGATCCCGTGGGTAAAAGCGCCGAGCTGCGCCAGGGAGAGGAAAGCTCCGCCGGCTGCCATCAGGCCGCCGCCGATCGCCAGAGCCGCGTAACGGATGGCATATACATTCACTCCGGCGGCGTCCACAGCCTCGGGGTTCTCACCGGCTGATCGGATTTTCAGACCAAAGCTGGTCTTGTACAGCAGCCACCATGCCAGCGGGACGATCGCGAAAAAGGCAATGTAGGTGAGCAGGTACTGGTTGGTCAGCGTATTCAGGAATGGGATGTTTTTGAATGGCATCAGCTGGCTGAACGGTTCGATGGAGGGCGGGGTGGAACGGCCGCCGTAATTCAGCCGGAAGGCAAACAAGGCCAGGCCGGTCAACAGCAGGGTGATGCCCAGACCAGAGACGTGCTGGTTAACACCCAGAGTGACCGACAACAGCCCCATCAACAGTCCGGCAAGCACGCCGCAGAGAATGGCAACCAGCAGCCCCAGCCAGAGCGAGCCGCTCCTGTCGGCGGTAAAAAATCCGATGAAGGCGCCGAAGAACATGATCCCTTCGATGCCAAGATTGAGGATGCCGGCCCGCTCGCTGTAGGTTTCACCGATGGCGGCCAGCAGGATGGGCGTGGAAACCCGGAAGGTTGCAGCGATAAGATTAATCAGGAAGACTTCCATCACATCCTCCGCAGGCGGTAACGGCGCAGCAGAAACATGCCGAGCGCGACGAGCAGCATGGTCGCCTGGGTGACTTCGCCGAGGTAGACAGGCACGCCGAGCGCGCGGCTGACCGTCTGCGCGCCGGTGTCAACCAGACCGAAGAACAGAGCCGCTACGGCGACGCCCCAGGCGTTGAGCGAGCCGAGCGTGGCGATGATGATGCCGGTATAGCCATAACCCGGCGACAGGTCTCCAATCAGATGGTATTGGATGCCGCCGACCTCGCAGACGCCGGCGATGCCGGCAATGCCACCGCTGATCAATGCGGCGGTGAGGATCGTCCGGTTCACGTTGATGCCGGCGAAACGGGCTGCCGGTTTCCCCAGTCCGACCGCGCGCATTTTCAGTCCAAAGGAGGTGCGGGTGAGGATGAACCAGAGCACCAGCACGGCGAGGATTGCGATGACGAAGCCAATGTTCAACCGCGAGCGCGGAACCAGCTTCATGAAAATCGCATTATCGGCAATTTGCGGCGATTGCGGCCAGCCGAGGACGGGGTCTCGCCACGGGCCATTGAGGATGGCGCTGACGATGTAAGCCATCACCGAGTTGAGCAGCAGGGTGGTGACCACCTCATCAACGGCCAGGCGGACTTTGAGCAAGGCCGGGATCAACGCCCAGGCCATTCCCGCCAGAAACCCGCCGAGCAGCATCAGGATAATAGTTATGACCGGGTTCCACCCTTCCAGCCACATGCCCAGACCGGCGGCGACGATGGCCCCGGCAAACAGCTGCCCTTCCGCGCCGATGTTGTAGTATCCGGAGGCGAAGGCGAAGGTGACCGCCACGCCGGTCAACAGGAGCGGTGTGGCTTTGACCAGCACCTCCAGGAAAGAAACCCGGCTGGAGAGCGGATCGATGAGGAACTGGTAATAGGTCTCGAAAGGATTGGCCTGCGCCCAGATGATCAGGCCGGAGGTGAGGATGAAGGTGCCGATTAGGGCGAGGACCGGGATGAGCGGGCGCACCCAGATTGGCGGGTTGTCGGTTTTAACAAATCGGAGTTTTGGCTTTGCAGTCGTCATGCTGTCTGCTCCTTAACCGCGCCGGACATGAGCAAGCCCAGACGCTCGGGGGTGGCTTCATGAGCGGGTAGAACGCCGACGATTTCGCCTTCGTAGATCACCGCGATCCGGTCGGAGAGAGCCAGGATTTCGTCCAGGTCTTCCGAGATGAGCAAAACGCCGGCGCCGCGCTCGCGCTGCTCGAGCAGCGATTGACGCACGTAGTCGGTTGCGCCGACATCCAGCCCGCGGGTTGGCTGCGGGGCGATGACCACCTTCGGCGAGCGCGAGAGCACCCGCGCCAGGAGGACTTTCTGCATGTTGCCGCCCGAGAGGGTGCGGGTTGCGTCCAGCGGCCTGGCTTTAATCTGAAATTGACCGATCAGATCCTCGGCGTGTTTGCGGATGGCCTTTCGGTCCAGAATGCCGTTGCGGGTGTACTCGTTCAGGTGCTCCAGGGCAAGGTTCTCGGTGACGGTCAAATCGGCGACCATGCCCTCGTGTCGGTCTTCTGGGATGCGTCCCATTCCGGCGTTGGTAAAGTCGATGGGATTCTTGCCGGCCAGATTGCATCCATCGCAGATGATCTCGCCGCTGGTCGGCTCGCGCACGCCACACAGCGCCTCTGCCAGTTCTTTCTGTCCGTTGCCGCCGACGCCGGCGATTCCAAGGATCTCTTTGCAGTTTATGTGAAAGCTGATATTTTTCAGTGCCGGCAATCCTTTGTCGTCTGTGGCAGAGAGGTTCCTGACCTCGAGGACTGGCTTTTCTTCAGGGGCGGCTTCGGCCTGACGTTTCACCCCGAAGGATTCCCGCCCGACCATCATGGCAGCCAGCATCCCCTGGTTGACCTCGGCGGTGTTGACGGTGCCGACCGCCTTGCCGTCGCGCAGCACAGTCACCCGGTCGGTGATGTTGGTGACTTCGTATAATTTATGACTGATGAAAATGACCGATAAACCATCTTTCTTCAAGCGGTTTAAGGTTTCGAAAAGCGCATCCACTTCCTGCGGGATCAGCACTGCAGTGGGCTCATCCAGGATCAACACGCGGGCATTGCGGTAGAGGGCTTTAAGGATTTCGACCCGCTGGCGTTGACCCACTGATAAGTGCCTGACGAGCGATTTGGGATTGATAGCGATGCCGAATCGTTCGGCTGCTTCACCCACTTTTTTTTCAATTTGAGCCTTACGGAAGATGAAATCTTTCTCGTATCCGAGCGCAACGTTTTCGGCGACTGTCAGCGGGGGTACCAGGGCAAAATGTTGAGTAACCATGCCAATGCCTAAGGCGATGGCGTCCTTCGGCGAATGGATCTCGACCGGCTTTCCCTCGATGCAAATCGTCCCGCTGTCCGGCCGGTAGAGGCCGTAAAGGATTCGCATTAAGGTGGTCTTCCCGGCCCCATTTTCTCCCAGTAATGCGTGTATTTCCCCTTTTTCCAGATAAAAGTCGATATGATCATTGGCAACCAGGTCACCGAATTGTTTGGTGATCCCGTTCATTTCAACAATATGCATCGCGGCTCCACTGGTATTGATTCCCTCTCCCCCGGTGACCTTACCGCCGAGGGAGAGGAGTTGTCAATCAGGATGGTTGGGGCTAATCAATAAAAATTGAATTTCACCACCAATGACGGTAACGTAGCTGCGGAGAGACTACTGAGAAACGGGCGCCTCTTCCTTGATGTCAACGCGGAAAGTGCCGTCTTTAATCTTGGCTTCGGTCTCTTTGACCTTGGCGAGGATATCAGCCGGGATCTTGGCATCCATGCCGTGGAAATCAGCCAGATAGGCGCCGCCCTTGGCAACCATGCTGAAGTCTTTCAGGTCCTGAGCGGTGAAGGTGCCGGCCTTGACCTGCTTGATCACGTATTCGACCGTTGGGGTCATATTCCAGACCGGGCCGGTGAGGACGTGGTCGGGGCCGAGCTCGTATTGATCGCTCATATTGCCAAAGGCAAACAGGTTGTTCTCGACGGCGGCTTCGATCACGCCAAAGCGCTCGGCGAAGAGAACATCCGCCCCGGCGTCAATCTGAGCCAGCGCGGCTTCCTTGGCGGCAGCCGGATCGAACCAGCTATTGATGAAGGTCACATTTACTTTGACATCCGGGTTGACTGATTTAGCCCCGTCAATGAAAGCGTTGACAATGCGGTTCACTTCGGGAACCGGATAGCCGCCGACTACGCCGATAACGCCGCTCTTGGTGACGCCGGCAGCAATCATGCCGCACAAATAAGCCGGTTCGTGAATCCAGTTATCGAATACGGCGAAATTCGGTTCCGCCGGACCGCCGCCAGAGCCAAAGGCGAATGCAATCTGCGGGTATTCAGCCGCAACGCGGCGGACAGCCTCTTCATTCCCGAAGGCATCTCCGAAGATCGCGGCCGGTTTCGATTTCTCGGCGATTTCGCGGAGCACTCTTTCCATGTCGCCGGCATAGCCGATATCGTCGGTATATTCGTAGCGGATCTTGCCTTCGTCAGCGGCCTTTTGCAGCGCCGAGTGGATCACGCCGTCCCACGGTTCTTCGATCGGAGTGGCAAACGCGCCGTAGAACAGGGGCAGCTCGGTCGTGGTGGGAGCCTGCTCCTCAGCCTTGGGCGCGCACTGTGCGGCCAGGACGACGACCAGAATTGCTACCAGCAAAAACTTCAAATACTTCATCGGACTCCTCCTTGAATGGGTAATAAGAATGGAATGGGATGGAAAAAAGTTGAACGATCCTGGAATTACACGTCTGACAGGAACCACCTCCTTTACGGTAGATTGCATATCAGCGATCCAATCCTGCGCCGCTCATGGTGGGGAGTATCGGAAATCAATGGGCTAAAGTGCAACGGTAAAGGAAAACGGGGAACCGCGCCATAGATGGGTCCAGAGATAGCGGAGACAAATCGGTTCTGCTCGGGTGAATTTCTATAAGAGTATATCTGCAATATTTAGTTTATCGGGAAAAAAAAGATTTTACAAGTCATTACCTTGTCATAAATTAAACATGTCAGACAATACTATGTGTACCATAATCATGTTATTCTTTCACCTTGATGCAGGATAAATGACGGAACTACTTTCTCAAAGGAAAACAGACGACTGGAAGGCGAAAGGGATTCACGAGCGCCGATTCCGGGCGCGCTGGGGTGGAGTTCGATTATAATCATTTGCATGTCGGTCGAGCCTGAATTAAGCGAACGCGAACGTGAAATTCTCAAGCTGGTGGCAACGGGGGCAAGTAACAAGGAGATCGCCCAAAAACTGGTCATCAGCCCCAATACGGTCAAGGTCCATCTTCGCAATATATTCAGCAAGATCGGGGTGGTCTCACGGACTGAAGCCACCCTGTATGCGCTGCGCGAAAATATCGTTCCGCAGGCTGAGGTCGGAATCCTGCCGCAGAACGGCGGAGCGGCTGAACCCGCGCTGGCACCGCCGGCGCCCTGGTACCTGCAGAACGGCCGGCTGCCCGGGGTGATCCTCGCCGCCGCTCTCTTGATCGCGCTGGCAGCCTTTCTCCTGGCCGGCGGCGCGGCTATCTTCCGCCAGCCTGACTCTCAACCTGCGCCGCTGACCCAATTCGAGCGCTGGGTGGAGCTGCCTGACCTGCCGCTGGCGGCGATCGACCCGGCTGCAGCCCAGTATGAGAATTCAATGTTGCTGATTGGCGGGCGGGCGGGCGATGAGGTCAGCCCTGCGGTGTGGCGCTACGAAGCCAGCAGCGGCGCCTGGAACCGGCTAGAGGACAAACCCACGCCGGTCAGCGGGGCGCAGGCGGGCGTGATCGGCGAGAAGGTCTATGTACCCGGCGGGAAGGGCGTAGACGACAGCCCTATCGACCTGCTTGAGATCTACGATCTTCGTGACGGCAGCTGGGAGCAGGGCGCCCGCCTGCCGCTGCCGCTCAGCGATTATGCTCTGGCAGCATACGAAGGCCGCCTGTTCCTCTTCGGCGGCTGGGATGGGAGCAGCTTTGTCGACCAGGTGCTGGTCTACGACCCGGCGGAGGACCGCTGGTCAACGCGCTCACCGCTGCGCAGACCGCTGGGCGAGGCCGCTGCGGCGGTTTCGGGCAGCAAGATTTACCTGATTGGCGGTACGGACGGGAAGAAGATCTACGACGACGTATGGGCTTATTTTCCCAACCGCGAAGAAGAGGGCGGCCAGGCCTGGGAATCACGGCAGAGGCTGCCCGAGCCGCGGTCGGGATTGAGCGCGGCCGGGTTGATCAACGCCATCTACGTGGTCGGCGGTGGGATCAAAGAGGACGGCAGCAGCCTGGATGCGCTCCGCTACGACGAGCAGGGGGATGCCTGGAGCGTGCTGGAGCCGCTCCCGCGCAGTTTTGGTGCGCAGACAGCCCTGGTCGCGCTGGACACCAGGCTTCACCTGCTAGGTGGGGAGGTGGAAGGGCAGGCTCAGCCGCTGCATCTGACCTACCAGGCGGTTTATACGGTGCTGATCCCGGCGGTCAGCCGGTAGGGGAAAAAGAGCGGGAGACGGGATTCGAATAAAATCCCCTCCCCGGGGACGCGCGAATGGGATTGGCGCGGATAAAACCG
>CAZMCF010000045.1:0-4707 GCA_964564935.1 uncultured Anaerolinea sp.
GTTTGGGTTGAAGTAGGTCGACGGTTGCGGGTCGGTATGAAGGCGGCCAAAGGGACTATTTATGGTGTGGCCCTTGCGCCCGTAATTTATCCTCCAACCTGGCTGGGAGATTGCTAAAGCCGCTTCGCTCGTTCGCAAAGATCCTCTGGATTTCAGCCAGCGCTCGAGTGAACAGGCTTTGGGGTCGCACGATCTTCAACTCAGCTTATTACCTGTTATTAATATCATTCAATATTGATTTCCCTGCCTCCCTAAGCTAATATGAACAGTATCTACCGCTCAGGGGGCGCGCGAATATCCGGGAGGGCTCCAATGAATATCACCTGGTCTCAGTTATTCAGCGACAAGCTCCAGGCCTGGCTGCAGGAGCCCGACTCGATCAACCCGGGCGTGCGCTATTTCACCCTGGTCGATTTTCTTGGGCTGCCGGCTGACTCTCCCCAGGCGCTGGAAGCGCGAGCCGAGATCATGCGCGCCGGACCGGTGCCCAAGATTCTGGCCCACCAGCACCCGGATGGCTACTGGGTCAAGCCCGGCTACTACCCAAAGTACACCGGCACCTACTGGACGCTGGGGTTGCTGGCCATGCTCGGCGCGGACGGCGCCGACCCGCGGATTCGCAAAGCCGGCAATTACGTCCTCGACCACGCCCGCTGCAGTTATGGCGGCTTCAGCGCCGACGGGCCGTCCGGCCTGATCCACTGCCTGCAGGGCAACCTGATCAACGCCTTGATCCTACTCGACTGGCTGGGAGACCCGCGCCTGGATGAAGCCATCGACTGGCTGGCGCGCAGCATCAGCGGCGAGGGCATCGCTCCGGCAGAAGAGAAAACGGCAAAAGTCCGCTACTACCGCAGCGGCAATTGCGCACCGGGGTTTGCCTGCTCGGCGAACAACTATAAACCCTGCGCCTGGGGAGCGGTGAAGGCGCTGCTCGCCCTGGCGCGCGTCCCCGCCGGCATGCGCACCCCTGCGATACAAAGGGGAATCGATATGGGCGTCGATTTTCTGCTCAGCGTCGATCCAGCCTCGGCGGAATATCCCACCCCTTTCGGCACCAAACCCAGCCGGAGCTGGTTCCAGTTCGGCCTGCCGGTTGGCTACGTCACCGACGTGCTCCAGATTTTGGAGGCGCTGACCCTGGCCGGGTATGCGCGCGATCCTCGTCTGGAGAATGCCCTGAAATTGGTTCTCGCTAAACGTGACGATCATAACCGCTGGAAAATGGAATACACCTACAACGGCAAAACCTGGGTTGACGTGGAGATCAAGGGGGAGGCGAGCAAGTGGGTTACCCTGCGCGCCCTGAGAGTCCTGAAAGCAGCTCTGCCGGAATCTCGGGGCGGCAGATAGATTTCGCTCGATGGCGCGGCGTTGCGAGGATTCAGCCAGCCAACCCGCTGGTTATCACGCCAGCTGCAATCTGCGTACAGGCACAAAACATGCAATCGATCTGGATTGTCAGTACAATATACCTGCCTGTTCGACTATTCACGCGCGAAAGGTGACTCCATGATGTATTTCGATTATATCCATCTCATGTTTTCAAGCCTGATCGGTACGCTCCCGCTCCTGCTGGTGTGGCTGGCTGGGGCTGGTCTTTCGATTGCGCGTTGGAAGCGAAATCCGCGCATCTACAAACTCGCCTTAATCGGATTTTCAGCCCTGATCATTCAGGTTCTCTTTCAGACGGCATGGGTAACTCTTTCGACATACCTTCATATCGAGACCGGCATGACCACCCAATTCACCTTCGCTGCCGATATTGCTGTCAACCTGATTTTCAGCGCCTTCCGCCTGGCAGGTTTCGTTCTGGTCATTCTGGCGATCTTCCAGGGGCGCGGCATCGTCCCGGCTAAAGCCGCGCCAATCGGTGAGGAGGTGACCCTATGACGCTCTACCAGCAATTCACCAGCGTTCTTTTAAGCCAGCTGCCTTTTCTGGTCGTCTACATCGTTGTCCTGGTCATCGCGGTCGTCCGGCGCAAGCAGTTCCCGGCGATCGCGGTCCTGGTTATCGTCGCGATGGCGACCTTTATCCTGGCTAACTTAACCAGTATTTTCATCACAATCATTCCAGCATTGTGGCGCGCCAGCCTGCCAGCCATGCCCATCAGCACGGCTTACGGGGTTTTCAGTTTCATCACCGGGGTCTTATCCGCCGCCGGCTGGGTCTTCCTGGTTGCTGCAGTCTTCTTTGATCGTAAGGAGCCGACGGGTAATTCCGCTCACCTCCCGGCTGTAGAGCAGGATTCGCCGGCAGAATAATTCTTCCACGGAGCAGAGCGCGCAGAAAGAATCCCGGCCGGGATCGATATGGTCCATCAACTGGTAGAGAAACCCTTCGGCAGCAAGGTTGCCCGAACCGCTGCCGGTTAATTTGGAGTACAATCGGCTCGCTGGAAATCGCTGGCGAATATCATAAAATTGCACAGGAGCAACGCATGCAGCCACACGAATGGGTCAAGGGTTTTCCAGGGGCGATCACCGTATGCGACCAGGAAGGGACCATCCTCGAGTTGAACGATCGCGCAATCCAATCCTTTGCCAGGGAAGGTGGCGAGTGCCTGATCGGTCAGAATGTGCTCGACTGCCATCCCGAGCCTGCCCGTTCGAAGTTGCGGCAGATGATGGCTGACCGGAAAGCGAATGTGTATACCATCGAGAAACAAGGGGTGAAGAAGCTGATCTACCAGACTCCCTGGTACGCCGGGGGGGAATACGCCGGTTTCGTCGAAATCTCGCTGGAAATTCCTTTCGAGATGCCGCACTTCATCCGCCAGGGGTGAACGGCCGCCGTCGGCAGCGCGCGGTTTTCGCCGGTCCGGCCGCATGGATCCTTCCGGCGTACAGCTCTTAAGGGGGGCTTTCCATATTAACCGCCTCAAGCGCAAGTTCATCCTGCCGGCGCCGCCCGTCTGCAGCGGGCTGCGATATAATCGTTTCAGATGGAGTCCACTCCTATTCCCCCGCCAAGGCATCCATGTCGCAGCTCCAAAAGAACCGCATCCTGGCGCTGATCCCGGCCTATAACGAAGAAAGCCGCATCGCCGAGGTGGTTCGCGGCGCGCTTGTTCACCTGCCTGTTCTGGTGGTCGACGACGGCTCGACCGATGGCAGCGCCGTCCGCGCGCGAGCCGCGGGCGCTGAGGTGCTGGTTCAGCAGCCCAATCAGGGAAAAGGCGCAGCGCTTCTGGCGGGGTTTGCTTATGCCCTGGCGAGCGGGTACGAGGCAGTGATCACCCTCGACGCTGACGGTCAGCACGATCCGGCTGAGATCCCAGTGTTCCTGCAGGTCTACGCGGAAAGCCGAGCGGATCTGATCATTGGCAGGCGCGATTTCAGGAGGATGCCTCCGGTACGGCGGTTAAGCAATACCCTCGGCACGTGGCTGCTTTCCTGGGCTCTCGGTCAGCCGGTTGCTGACAACCAGTCCGGTTACCGGCTGGTCAGCCGGCGGCTGATGGAAGCCCTGCGTCAGCCAGTGGAGCGCGGCTTCGAGTTCGAAGTGGAAATGCTGGTCGTCTGCCTGCTGAACGGCTTCCGGTTGGAATGGGTGCCAATCCGCACCATTTATGCCGGCGAAAAGAGCCATATCAGCCCGCTGCGGCACCTGGTCAAATTCGTACAGGTCTCCTTGCGGGCGCGGCGCATGATGCAGACCGCCAGGAGCCGGGTGTGAGCCGGGATTTGTTCCGCTCAGGCAGTATCAGGGATGGAGGGAGCATGAGTGTCAGTTTTTCGCTGCGCCCGGCGACCGACGCCGATGTGGATTTCCTCTGGGACCTGCACCGGGTTACGCTCAAACCGTACGTCGAGCAGACCTGGGGGTGGGACGAGCCATTTCAGCAGCGTTACTTCAGAGAACATTTTTCGCCCGCCAACAGCCAGGTGATCCAGTGCGAGGGCAAGGATGCCGGGGTAATCACCGTCGAAGAAAACCAGCTTGGTTACATCCTTTCGAATATCGAGCTCTATCCGCAGTATCAAGGGCTTGGGATAGGCACCACTCTGATTAAGGAATTACTCGATAGAGCAGCCGGCTGCGGATTGCCGGTCAGCCTGCGGGTATTGAAGATCAACCCGGCCCGCCAGCTCTATCTGCGCCTGGGATTCAGCGTGATCGGCGAAACGGAAACCCACTATTGGATGCGCAAGGAGGGAAAACCGCGTGAATTCCTGCCGGAGAACTGGGAAACCGGGCGCTGCCTGCTGAGCCGGGTAGATGAATCAGCCTTGAGCGCCGTCCAGCAGGTGTTCAGTGAGAACAGCGATGTGCTGGAACTGCTCGGCGAGCGAGAATCGCCGGTAAAACTGGCCGAGCAATTTGTCAGTTATGCCTTGCTCCCGCCGGGCGGTGTGAGGTGGCGCGAACAGCGTTTCCTGATCCGCGACAGCGAAGACCGCGAAACGGTCGGCATCCTCTCGGTCTACTTCGGCTATCCGACCCCCGAAACCATCTACATTGGCAACCTGTTCCTGCGCCCCATCTGCCAGCGGAGAGGTTACGGATGCGAGGTGATTGCAGAGCTGGAGCGCCGGGCTGCCCAAATGGGCTTCGCGGAAGCCAGGGCGGGAGTTGGGCTGAAGAATTGGCCGGCGCTGCGTTTTTGGACCAAGTGCGGCTACAGCCGGATTACCAAGATCAAGGGCGATCAGGAATTCAGCCCCGCCTCGGCGGCCAACGTGGAGCTGCTCAAAGATATTT
>CAZMCF010000045.1:4807-13581 GCA_964564935.1 uncultured Anaerolinea sp.
CAGCCGCCGGCCGCTCTACTGCGCGTGAACCTTCGTCCCTGCCGGTTGAGTCAGGTGACAGACCGTGCATTCGCCCAACGGCCCGTTCGAACCTTGCAGCTGATTGAACTTGATCGCATCATTTGCCTCGCGGCTGGGGGCAACGGCGTGCGGGCTGTCGTGACAGGCTGCGCAGAACAGGCCGCCGTGTCCGCGTGAGAGCCGGTAAAGGGCGTTGTCCTGGCGGTATTGCGGCTCGGTGTGGCAGCCATCACAGCGTGGTTCTTGCAGCCAGGGCTGGGATTTGGCCGCGACCTCCTCCAACCCCCCGTGGCAGTCGATGCAGTCCATATCGTATTGGACCGACATCATGTCGCGCAGACACTTGGTCTGCGGGCCGGGATGGCAGGCGTAACACTGTGCCTGGGTGTTTGGGGTGGTGAACGCCTTTCTGTGCTTGGCGTGCATGGCTTTGGACAGATTGGGAATGCCAGATTTGCCCGGCACGCCGTAGGGCGCCAGAGCGTTGGAGCGGTGGCACTCGGCGCACAACACCGGGCGGTTGGCCATCAATCCGCCGCTGAAGCCGGCCGGATACTCACTGCCGTGTTCTTTGTCGTGCAGGGTCAGGATGTTGGTTTCGACTTTACCGGTGCGAATTCCCTCCTGCATCCCGTCGGCATGGCATAATTCGCAGTGCATCTCGGTCGAAACCGGCGCGACGACGGTCAGGCTGGCAAGCTGCTGTCCCTGGTCGTCTTTGGCGGCCACTTCAGCCAGCTGGTAGGGATAGGGAGTGGTCGGGCTGCTGTCCTGGAATTCGGTCAGGGGGATGCCTTCAGCGACGAAGTGATCGCCGCTCAATTCCATTGCTCCGGCCAGTCCGGTGCCGGTCAGCCCGACATTGGGCGTCAGCGGGGCGGAAAGGTTGAAGAGCGCCTGGGCGTAGGTCCAGAAATTGGACTTGCCCACCGAGTAGGTGTTGTTTGGGAACGAGAAGGATAATTCCAGATTCTGGGTGACGATCTGCGGCGGGTCGCCGCGCATGACCACCTGAGCGTAGAGGGTGTTGAACGGCGGCAGGACGGCCAGATCGCTGAAATCGCGGTTGTAGCAGTGCATACCCAGGTCGTTCCAGGAAAGGAGGACGTACTGACCGCTTTCGTCGGGCGTCGGGCTGGCCGACGGCGTGAGGGTGATGGTTGGGGTGAGAGTGGGTGTAAGGGTTGCCGTTGGGGTGAATGTGCTGCCTGGCGGCAGGGTGGCGCCGGGAGTACTGGTCGGCGGGCGGCCGCGCGGCGTGCGGGTTTTGTTTGGCTTCAACAGGACATCGTAAGAGTACCGATTGAAGTACGTCCCGCCGATCAGCCCGCCGGCAGCGCGGACCTGATGCTCCTGAAGGATCAACAGCCCGATCACGGCCGCCAGTAAGGCGCCGATCAGAATGATCCCTGCGCCGGCTTTGCGGTTGATGATTCTGGCTTGTCCTCTCAGTTTTCTTTTGCTCATGTCGCACCTCGGTTGTGATTAATGTGATTAAGAATTGCCGCGGTCGCGCCGCCGATGATTAAAAGACAATTAGGATTAGATTAGTGTGCAATTAGAGGGTCGCAACAGGATGTAAAAAGTTATGGCTTCGAGATGATCTGGATTGCCTGCATGAGATGGATCAACCGGGTACGCCGTTGAACAGGAATCAAAACGGCGGTCGAACGATTCGACCGCCGGATCGCCGGATATCAGAGTCGGAAGCTACTTCTTGAGATTGGCTGGCAGCTCGGGAATCTTCAGCATGGTCCCGACGCGGATCATTCCAGGGTTGTCGCCGATCTCGTCTTTGTTAAACTCGTAAATGACCATCCAGTAGTCGCGCCCGGCGTTCCCGTAATGTTTCAAGGCAATGTGGCTGAGGGTTTCCCCTTCAACCACCTTGTGCTCGGCGAGGATTTTCACCCCGGCGGGCTTTTGCTTCCACCAATCTGGTACTTCTCGTTGGACTTTAGGTTTGAACTCGTCTTTTTCTTCCGCCATCACAATCCTCCTTTTCATTAGTCGGCAGTTATAAAATCAGTATAGCAGAGATTCTTTTGAAAAATTCACCCAACCAGCCGTGGATCGGTCTCAGAGGCGGATCCAGATGAATGGGGGAAGACCTTCTTAGCCGGTACAGGCGTTTAGAACTCAACGACCGGCATGATGGGCTGCGGCGGGTAGATCTGGGCCGGGGCAGGCGGCATGCAATTGTAGACCCAGTCCACCCGCAGGCTGCCGCACAGGATTCCGGCCCGTCGTTTTAGACCGCCGTAGACGCCGCGCAAAAGCACATCCTCCATGCTCAGCGCCAGGCCGAGCAAAGCGACGGCGGCGCCCGGCGGGACAGCGCGCAGCTCTTCGCCGAACGCAGAGGTGGAGAAGATCACCTCGTCGCGGCCCGCGGCCTGAGCCTGGATGACCGGGATGATCAGGGGATATCCATCCTCATCGATGTAAGCCAGGAATTTGAGGTTGTCGAGCTTGCGCAGGAAGGCGAGCGTCCAGGCGTTGAGCGCCTCTTCCCGGGCTTTACCAGGGGCAAGGCTGCGGGCCAGCATGGTCTTCATCGCGGCGAAGATGACCGCATTCATGGGCAGCGGCTGGCGGCCGGTGTGGCCGCCCAGATCCATGTAGTGGACGGTATGCACGCCGAAGTAGGCGTTGTAGCGGAACATCGGCGTGTTGTTGTAAAAGTCGTAGTCAGGGCCATGCTGCTGGCTGCGGTTCCAGAGGGCCTTCCCGCGCCAGACCTCTTTGGCGAGCGACATGATCAGAAAGCCGGTCCTCGGGTTGGAGCGCACGTGTTCCTTGCTCAGCCCCTCGGTGAACTGCCCCCAGACGACCTGATCTGGAGCGGCGGCTTTGAGGGTGGAGATCATGGTCAGGTGGGGTAGCCCTTGCGGATTCACCGTGGCGAGCAGACCGATCTTCATCGACGGCTCAAAGGCGCGCATATCTTCGGCGGAAAATGTAGGATAAGCCAGTTTCATCAGGGACCTCTCAGTTCGATTCTGGATCGAAGCGCGCCGCGCCGGTCACTGCCACCCGCTCGGGCGGCAGCTCGCAGGAGCGGGCCAGGGTCTGCAGCGCGTCCAGTTCCGCCTGCGGGATGAGCGGCGTGCTGGCGTAGGCCCATTCCAGGCCAAGGCGGCGGTACTTATCGCGGCATAGATTGTTGAACGCGCACAACTCCCAGCGCTCGACCAGCTCGCCCAGTTCAACCGCGAGCCAGCGGCCGATGGAACTGACGTTCTCGGCTGAGGCAGTCGCGCCGGGGATCAGCGGGGTGCGAATCCACAGGCGGGGCGCGCCGTGTTCGGCAATGTATTTCCCCAGCCAGCGCAGGTTGTCCAGGATGCGGATGTTATCCTGCCCGGTATACTGGCGGTGCAGCTCCGGGTCGAATAGTTTGACATCGTAGAGGACCAGATCGACGTATGGCAGCATGCTTTCGAAGGCAGTCCGGTTGCACAGCCCGCAGGTATCCAACGCGGTATGGAGACCGGCGGCTTTCAGCTTTTGCAGCAGCCCGGCGGCGAAATCCGGCTGCATGGTCGGCTCGCCGCCCGAGAGGGTCACCCCGCCGCTGGAGGCCTGGTAGTAAGCGTGGTCCTTGATCAGCTCGGCGGCCAGTGCGTCAACTTCGGCGGCGACTCCCAGTTGTTCGAGCGCGCCGGCCGGGCAGACCGCGACGCATTCGCTGCAGGCGATACATTCGTCCCGGTCGATGACCACTCCTTCTTCTGTGCGGGTGAGGGTACCCAGCAGGCAGGCGCTCAGGCAGCTGTCGCAGCCGATGCAACGGCTCTCGACCCACTGCACCTGGACATATGGCGAGTTGCTTTCCGGGTTGTGGCACCAGGCGCAGTGAAGCGGGCAGCCTTTGAAAAAAACGGTGGTGCGAATGCCGGGGCCGTCCTCGGTGGAAAAGCGCTGGAGGTGCAGGATGCGTCCGATGATGGATGTTTCTTGAGTTGTCATGATGAACCTACCTTAGCATGTGACTTTCGCGGGCGATGATCTCGTCCTGCAATTCGCGGCCGATGCTGGTGAAGTAGGCGTTGTAGCCAGTCACCCGCACCAGCAGGTGGCGGTAATTCTCGGGATGTTTCTGCGCGTCGCGGAGCATGTCGGCGTCGATCATGTTGATTTGCAGCGCGCTGCCGCCGTTTTCGGCGTAGCCGCGCAGAAAAGCTTTGAATTTCCGCTTGTGCTCGGGGTCGCGCAGGATGGAAGGGTTGAAGGTCATGGTGTGGCTGCCGCCGTTGGGCAGCAGGTTGAGATAACCGGCAAAATCCCCTTCCCCATCCGCAGCTTTGCCGCCCATTGCCTTGCCGACCGAGTTGGCGTTGGCGGTCGGCCCGTTGACATCCGCGCCGTTGGAGGGACAGAGCGCATTGGAGAGAAACTTGCCCTTCGGACGGCCGTCCGGCGTGGCAGGGAGAATATCGGAATAGGCGATCCAGTAATTCCAACTCAGCATGCCCGGGCGGAACTGGCGGTTGGTGGAGCGGGTGCGGTGCTTCCAGGTCTCGTCCGCCCACAGCTCCATCACCCGCAGGGCGAGGGCGTCAGCCGACTCGTCATCACGCCCGTACTTGGGCGCCCTGTGCAGCGCCCGCGCCTGAAGAGTCTCGTGCCCGACCCAATTGTCGCGCAGCGCCTGGACCAGCTCGGGAAGCGTGCAGGTCTTCGTGTCGAAGACCAGGTGCCTGACCGCCAGGAGGGAATCGACGGTTGTGGCGTAAGTGACTCCCTCGATGGTGACAAATCCCAGTTCGGCGCCGCCCTGGGTCACATCCAATCCTTTCTCGGCGCAGCCGCGCACCAGGCAGGATAGGTAGGGCGTCGGGTGGAATTTCGCCCGGACTTCTTCGGACTTTTCGTAGGTCTCGACAATCCTGGCGAGTATATAGCGCGTCTGGGCGGCGTAGGCCTGCCAGAACTGATCCCACGTCTGGAAGGAATCCGGGCTGCCCGTGTCCGGCCCGTCGCGTTTGGGCGGTTCGGTCTTGCCGGTCATCGGGTCGGTGTAGGGGAGCAGATCGCAGCCGCCGGTCAGGGCCAGCTCAACCGCCTTGACCAGGTTGAGGTTGACGTCGACCGTGCCGGAGCGGTCGTTGCCGGGCATGGTGTTCTCCAGGCAGCCGACCGGGACATAATCGTGAACATTGTTCAGGTTGATCAGGTGCTCGACTCCGGCTTCGCGCGCCTCGCGCAGCATTCCGGCCATCGAGCGCTCGTCGAAGTTGAGCAGGAAGGGCGAGCCCTGGCTGGAGGCGATCATCTCGACCACCCTGTCGAGCAGTTCGTCCGGGCTGTTGCGGTGCAGGCGCACGTTCGGCTTCGGCTCGAGGATCGGCGACATCTCGTCGATCACTTCGAGGATGGCGTAGGTCAGGTCGTTGGTCAGGTCCTGGCCGCCCGCGCCCAACCCGGAGAGGGTGATCAACTGACCGTATCCGGCGGTGATGCCCTGGTTGCCGCCGGTGCGGATCATTGCGTCGTAGGCGGTGTTGGCGTGCACCCAGAAGCACTTGAGGATTTCCTTGCCGAACTCACGCGGCATGCCGGCCTCAATGGAGCGGCGCCAGGCCGGATAAAGGTACTGGTCGATCCGCCCGAAGGAATCGCCGGGACCGGGGTAGCTCTCGTCCGACATGACCAGCATGTGGGTCAGCCAGAGCGATTGGACCGCCTCCCAGAAAGTCTCTGCCGGCTGCCAGGGGACGCGGGCGAGGTTCTCAGCCATCTGTTCCAGCTCCTCGCGGCGCTCGGGTTCCGGCTCGGCGGCTGCCAGGCGCAGGCATTCGTCTCGATAGGCGGCAGCCAGGTCGCGCGGCAGGGTTGAGGCGGTGAGCATGGCGCGCAGTTGAGCGCCCTTCGGGCCGCGCTGTTCATGCGGGCTGAGCCGGTCGTAGCGCTGCTGGAGGTCGGCGTGAATGCCCTGCCAGCCGCTTTCGATCACCCGGGCGTAGTCGGGCACCAGGTGGCCGCTGGTGGCGCCGGCATTGCCGTAGCCGTGGTTGTGCAGCCAGAGCATGGCTGACCGGCAGCCATCCCTTCCGTAGACCAGCTTATCGCGCGCTTTGGCCTCTTGTTTATTCAAACAGGCCGAGAGCTGAACGTTGAAACGGCTGCCGGCGATCAGGTCGCCGGGCAGGATTTCCTTGGGCAGGTAGTTGAGCATCACCTCGCGCAGGAACCAGGCCCGCCGCTCGACCAGGCTCCAGTTCCAGAAGTCGGGATGAAGTCTGACCGGCCGGGCGTTCTGCGAAAAAGACGAGCGGAAGGTCTGCAGGAAGGTATAGGTCTCCGGGACGATATAGAAGCTCAGCTCGTTGTACTGAAAATCCCAGTCGGCGCCGGTCGTCCAGGCGGTGTATTCGTTGTTCCAGCGGCGCTTCACTCCCTGGAAGTAGTAATCGCGCAGCCACTGGATGCGCGGCGAGAGGTTTTCCGGCTGCTTGATCCGGTAGCGCGGTTTTTCGAGGGTCGGTGCGGTCATTTTGCTTCTCCTTTCAGGTAACGCTCGCCGTGGCGGAGCATTTCTGTCATCACATGGACGGCTGCGGCGCTGTCGCGCTGCTCGAAGGCAGTCAACAGGCGGCGGTGGAAGGCGTGCACTTCGGCGATCACCGGGCTGCCGGCGAACGTGCGGAAGAACGAGCCGGAGAGGTGGGTGTACACGCCTTTGAAGGAATTCAGGATGAGCGGGTAAACCTGGTTGGCCGAGGCCAGGGCGATCTCGAGGTGGAAAGCGAAGTCCAGATCGGTCAGGACCGCAGAATCATCTGGGGAAGCGTTCAGCTCGGCGTAGAGGATCTCCGCCAGGCGTTTGAGCTGCTCGGAACTGCGGTTAGCGGCAGCCAGACGGGCAGTTTCGGTCTCGACCAGCAGGCGCATATCCAGCAGCGACTGGGTGAAGGCCGGGTCGAGGCTGCCCTCGCGGAAAGCAAGGAGCGACTCGAGCATGGCCGGCGAACCGGTGGTGCGGTAATCGTTGACGAAGACGCCGCGGCGGGGGACGATCCGCACAAGACCTTTGGCGGCCAGGTCAACCAGGGCTTCATGCAGCAGCGGGCGGGAGATCTCCAGGCGGGCGGCCAGGTCGCGCTCGGCGGGCAGGCGCTCGCCAATACGGAGCTGCCCGGAGAGGATCAACCCTTCCAGGCGGCGCACGCAGAGGGCTTTGAGGCTGAGATGGTTGAGCGGTTGGATTGTGGGGGTCATTGGGGGAAAGCGGTGGTCTGACCACCAGCCTTGTGAATATTGTAACTAATTATGAGCCAATGCGCAATAGGAAACCGGCCATCTTCACATTCTTTATACAATTTTCTATGAAAAATTTGATATTTATTCAGTAAACTGATAATATCAAGATAAGCTCACCAGTAATGAATGGCAAAAGTCTGCCAAAAGGAAGAAAGCGAGCGTATACTCATGAAATGGTCCTGGAAGATTGCCCGGGTGGCGGGCATCGACGTCAAAATCCACGCCACCTTTCTGCTGATCGTGATCTGGATCGGCGTTTCCTATTACCTCACCGGCGGCACGCTGACGGCGGCTGCCAACGGCGTGCTCTACCTGCTGGCGCTGTTCCTCTGCGTGGTGCTGCATGAATTCGGCCACGCGCTGACCGCCCGGCGCTACGGCATCCAGACCGCCGATATCACCCTCCTGCCGATCGGCGGGGTAGCCCGCCTGGAACGCATGCCCGAGAACCCGCGCCAGGAGCTATGGGTGGCCCTGGCCGGCCCGGCGGTCAACCTGGTCATCGCTGCGCTGCTCGGCGGATATTTATACTTCACCGGCGGACTGCAAAATGTGACCCTGCTGAGCATGAACGACGGCTCGCTGCTGGAGCGCCTGCTGCAGGTCAACGTCTTTCTGGCGCTGTTCAACCTGATCCCGGCCTTCCCGATGGACGGCGGACGGGTGGTGCGCGCCCTTCTGGCGACCCGCATGGAGTACACCCAGGCCACCCACACAGCCGCTGCCCTTGGGCAGTTCTTTGCCTTCATTTTCGGCCTGATCGGCCTGTTTACCAATCCCTTCCTGGTTTTTATTGCCCTGTTTATCTACATGGGCGCGGCGCAGGAAGCCAGCATGGTTCAGGTCAAGTCGGCCCTGGAGGGCATCCCGGTCTCGCGGGCGATGCTCACCGATTTCCGCACCCTCAATGAAGGCGACCCGCTCTCCCGGGCGGTCGAGCTGATGATGAGCGGCTCGCAGCATGAGTTTCCGGTTCTTTCGGGCGACCGGGTCGTCGGCGTGCTGACCCGCAAGGGACTGGTGGAAGGTTTGCAGCGCCTGGGCCAGACCGCCCCGGTTCACGGCGCGATGGACTGCAGCTTCGACAGCGTGGAGCCCAATGCCATGCTCGACGAGGTCTCGCGCAAGCTGCAGGCCCGCGAGTGCCACACCATGCCGGTCGTGCAAAACGGCCAGCTGGTTGGCCTGGTGACCATGGAGAACATCGGCGAGTTCATGATGATCCGCGCGGCGCTGGAGAGATCCGGCCGCGGGCGCGGGTACTTCCGTATGGCGCAATAAGGTTCTACCGCCGAGACGCAGAGAATTTTAGAAATCCTCTGCGCCCTCTGCGTCTCGGCGGTGATTTTCTTGTCTATTCCCCCCCTTAATTCTGTGCTAAAATATAGACCACTTCGGGGTCAAGTACCCGTTGGGGCGTAGTGCAATGGCAGCACACCAGACTTTGGATCTGTGGATCTTGGTTCGAATCCAGGCGCCCCAGCCTT
>CAZMCF010000046.1:0-11915 GCA_964564935.1 uncultured Anaerolinea sp.
CACCTTCCGCGGCTCGGACAAGCGCGGCGGCGCCAACGGCGCCCGCATCCGCCTGGCGCCGCAAAAGGATTGGGAGGTCAACCAGCCTGAACAACTGTCGAAGGTGCTCAAGGCCCTGGAAACCATCCAGGCCGACTTCAACAGAATCCAGACCGGCGGCAAGAAGGTCTCGCTTGCTGACCTGATCGTTCTGGCCGGTTGCGCAGCCGTCGAGCTGGCCGCGAAGAAAGCCGGTTACGAAGTGACGGTTCCCTTCACGCCGGGACGAATGGACGCCTCGCAGGAACAAACCGATGTGCAATCCTTTGCCGTGCTCGAGCCGAAGGCAGACAGTTTCCGCAACTATCAGAAAGGCCGCTACGCCATTAAGGCTGAGGAGATGCTGGTTGACCGGGCTCAATTGCTGACGCTGACCGCACCTGAGATGACGGTTCTGATTGGCGGCATGCGAGTCTTGAATGCCAATTTCGCAGGCTCTCAGCACGGAGTCTTCACCAAGCGGCCCGGGGCGCTCACCAATGATTTCTTTGTAAACCTGCTCGACATGGGCACGGTGTGGAAGCCTGTTTCGGAGGGTGCTGACGTGTTCGAGGGCCGCGACCGTGTCACCGGCGAACTCAAGTGGCCCGCCACGCGGGTCGACCTGATCTTCGGCTCGAACTCCCAGCTGCGGGCTCTGGCGGAAGTCTACGCTTGCGAGGACTCTGGTGAGAAGTTCATCTACGACTTTGTCGCAGCGTGGAACAAGGTCATGAACCTGGACCGGTTCGACCTGGCCTGATCGGACCGAAATCCTGTTTGGTCAAGGTTCAGCGCCTGCCATCGAGCGCGGCAGGCGCTGAATTTTTCATTCTACTGACTTTCGATAATCCATATACCCAAAATTAGGATGTGTTGCCGATGATCGTTCCGTACGATTTTGCCAGCGGGTAAGATTCGCGGATAGTCTGTGTTATATAATGAAATTATGACCGCAGCGGTGATGATTTTGCTTGCCTTTCTTTGCGGCTCGCTGCCGTTTTCCGTCTGGTTGGGCAGGCTTTTACTCGGCGTGGATGTGCGCCAATTTGGCGACGGCAACCCGGGCGCAGCCAACGTATTCAAAGCCGGGAACAGGCTGGTTGGGGTGCTTGCGCTGATCCTGGATATCAGCAAAGCAGCGGCGCCGGTCGGAATTGCAAATTTTAACCTGAATATCCGCGGCCCGGAGATGTTTCTGATCGCCGCTGCGCCGGTCTTAGGGCATGCCTTTTCGCCCTTCCTCGGCTGGAGGGGCGGAAAAGCCATCGCCCCGGCTTTTGGCGTGTGGATCGGACTGACCCTGTGGAAGGTCTCGCTGCCGGCGGCTGCGGCAGTGCTGGTAGGGTTCGCGCTGTTCACCCCCTCCGGTTGGGCGGTGATGTTCGCTTTGGTCGGGATACTGGCAGTCCTGTTGGTCTGGCTGCCTGACCCCCTGTTGATTTCAGTATGGCTGGTGGAAACGCTCATCCTGGCCTGGACGCACCGGGCTGATCTACGCCAGGGAGCCCATCTGCGCCCGTGGTTGGTCAGATTGCTCAAGCTGGACAGGAATTAAGGAAAGGTATGGGATATTATTTCGCCCACGACCTGATTTATCATCTGATTGTCTTTCAGGCGATCCTCCTGCTCGTCATTTTGAGTAATCTGTGGATCATGCGCCGCGCCAGGCGGCATCCACCCCCGGCGGTTTATCCCATGGTTTCCATCCTCGTCCCGGCCCGGGACGAGGAGCGCAATATCGCCGGCTGCGTTCGATCGCTGCTGGCGCAGGACTACCCCTCTTTTGAGGTATTGGTTTTAGACGACCAGTCCCGCGACGGGACGCGTGCGATCCTCGATACCCTGGCTCTTACTCAGCCAAGACTGGGGGTGTTGGCTGGCGCACCGCTGCCCGAGGGATGGCTTGGGAAGAACTGGACCTGCAGCCAGCTGGCGGCACAAGCCCAGGGTGAGCTGCTGCTTTTCACCGATGCAGATACCACCTTCAGGCCGGATGCGTTGAAATCCCTCGTCGCTGCCCTGGAAGGCGAGAGAGCCGATTTATTGACCGGCCTGCCGCGCCAGGAGGTGCATACCTGGGGCGAGCGTCTGCTGGTGCCGTTTTTCTCCTGGGTGCTGCTCAGTTTCACCCCGTTGGCGCTGGTTTACCGGCTGAGAAAACCTGCTCTGTCCATCGCGGTTGGTCAGATGTTGTTCTTTCGCCGTGAAGCATACCATGCGGTTGGCGGGCATGAGAGCCTCGGCGCCTCGATTGTGGACGATTTGACTCTGACCCGGCGAATCCAGGCAGGCGGTTTCCGCTGGCGGGCAGCCCATATTGCCGATCTGGTCACCTGCCGGATGTATCATTCCAGCGGCGAAGCGCTGAACGGCTTTATCAAGAACCTGTTCGCGGCTTTCGATTTTCGCCTGCTGCTGTTCCTGTTCGCTTTTTTCTGGCTGGCAGTGATGTTCTGGGAGCCCCTGATCATTCTTTTATTGTCGATCTTTGGGCAGGCGCAGCACGCTCAGGCGGGAACGCTGATCGGCTGTGTCGGCCTGGCTGTGAGCTTGTGGTTGATCCCGTACATCGCTCTGGGGATCCCTTTCGGCCTCGCCTTTCTCTATCCGCTCACGATCCTGGCAAACGTAGCGGCCGCCTGCCAATCGCTTCGGCGGAGTCTTTCCGGAACATTGTCCTGGAAGGGCAGGACAATGACCCGACCGCGCTGGAGGTGGCTGTAGGTTCGTTCACCCCGGGAACTGGTTGTACCCCACGATCCACCGTTCCGAATTCGATTGATGCCACCCCCAAAAAATCTCGCCCGGGATCGTTTTTCCCCAGGCGAGACCATTATAGAAAGAAGCTCAGGCGGAAATTTTCTTGGCCGGTCGTAAGGACAGCTGCCAGGTGCCCTCGCCGCTCAGGCGGATGTCGCGGCGCAGAAAGCGCAGCCAGGCCGTGACTGCCATCAGCGCTGAGATGCCCAGCAGCGCCAGCAGCCATTCCAGGTTGATCTCCTGGAAAGAGAACACCGTCTGGAAGTAATGATAAGGCATGAACTTCGCCAGCGCCTCCAGGGTTTCGTTCATGAAAGACAGGGACGAAACGAAGTAGCTGACGACCGCAAACACGCCGCTGATCACTGCCGCCAGGCTGCGCGCAGGCAGCAACATGCTCAACAGCAGCGCCAGGGTGGCGTAGACCAGCGTCTGGGCGAGCAGGGTCACGAAGGGGACGGTCATTTGTCCCCAATCGAGGCCCAGGCTGCTGCCGCCGAGCATGGCGCTGAAGCCCAGCCAGCCGAGCAGCATGATCGATACGGCTGCGGCGAGCAGCCCTGCGGACCTGCCTAAAAAGAAGGCCGATCGGCCGGTCGGGTGGGCGATGATCAGGTCCAGGCGGCCGCGTTCCTCGTCGCTGGCGATCAGCCCGCTGCCGACGCCAACGGCGAAGATCGCCAGGATGAACGGCATCATCGAGAAGGCGTACATCCCCAGGTAACTGGCCGGCGTGAACATCCTGTTCGGGTCGGCGCCGAAGAAGGCCAGGAATTCCTTTGGGTAGCTGGCGACCATCTCCATCAGCCGGCCTCCCTCTGCCAGCATGGTTTCATACATCGGAACGATCATCAGGCCGTAGAGCGCCAGTCCCAATCCCCAGCCGAGGATCTGCCCCCGCAGGCCGGCATAGGTGTAGCGGAAAGTGGTCCATAAGCTTTTCATGGCATTTTTCTCCATTCCAAATGTTATTTTTGATAGTAGGTTAGAAAAACCTCTTCAAGGCTGGGGCGCTCGGTCTCGAGGTCGAGGACCGGCATGCCGCCGAGAGCCTGGACTAGCCTTTCCATGTCGCCGGTGACCTGCAGCGAAACGCCAATCTGATCAGCCTGGGCAAGGATCTCGATCCCCGGCAAGCGGGCCAGGTGCGAGAAATCGCACGGCCGCTTGAAACGGATGGTCAGGCGGGTTAACGACCGGCGGGTCAGACTGCTGGTTTCAGCCACCTCGATTATCTCGCCGGCGCGGATGATTGCCACCCGGGCGGCGATCGATTCGACCTCGCTCATGATGTGCGAGCTGAAGAAGATCGTCGCGCCGCCGGCATGAGCCTCACGGAGCAGCGCATGCACCTCCTGCTGCATTAATGGGTCAAGGCCGCTGGTCGGCTCATCGAGGATGAGCAGCTCGGGACGGTGCATCAGAGCCTGGATGACGGCGACCTTCTGCTTGTTGCCCTTGGAAAGGTTCTTGATCGGCTGTTTCAGGTCCAGGTCGAGCCGCCCGGCAAGTTGGCGGACAAAGCCCCAGTCAGCCCGCCGATTGCGCATCTCGTTGAAAAAGCGCAACTGCCACTCAGCCGTGCGGTTCTCGTAGAACTGCACTTCGCCGGGCAGGTAGCCGACCATCGCCTGGACTGCCACCGGATCCTTCTGAGGATCCAGCCCGAAAATTGCCGCGCTGCCGCCGTCCGGGCGGATGTTGTCCAGCAGGCAGCGGATGGTGGTGGTCTTTCCCGCCCCGTTTGGGCCGAGGAAGCCGAAAATTTCCCCACGGTGCACTTCCAGGTCGATGCCGCGCAAGGCGCGGACCTTGCCATAGGACTTGGTCAACCCGCGCACCTGGATCGCCGGGACTGGATTGGGTTCCATCGTAACGTTCGCGTTCATCCTTTTTTCTCCTTGTTTCTTTGAGTTTGCCCGGCTAAATCGATCCGCCGGACGGAAAGCACGCATAAATTAAGGTCCCACAGACGGTTGAGCAGCCCGCGCAGGGCAGCCTGGTCATCCAGGCAGATCTGGAGCGTGGTCAAGGAATTGCCTGCAAAGTCCTTTTGAGCGAAGAACTGCGCCCCGCTCAGCCAGTCTGACCAGCTGGCTTCGATCTTGCCTTCAACTGTGATCTGGTAGGTGCCGGCATGGCAGGCCGTTTCATTCAGCTTTATGGGCATAAAAGCGCCTCCTGTTTGCTTTTCCAAGCATACAGGAGGCGAGGTACTGTTTTGACCGGCCGAAAGTACTGTCGGAGTATTGTTTTTGTGGAAGACTGCTAGCCGGCGAGAATGCCCAGCCCGCGCGCCCGGGCGACCGCCTGCGTGCGGGTGGCGACGCCGAGCTTGGCGAAAATATTGGTCGTGTGACCCTTGACGGTGCTCAACGATATATACAGACGTCTGGCTATTTCCTGGTTGGTCAGCCCCTCGGCGATCAGGCGCAGAACTTCCAATTCGCGTCCGCTGAGCGGCTCGATCAAATCGCCTGGTGGGGTGCGGTTTGTCTTCGCGCTGATCTGAATTTCGCCTGTGATTGCCTTGAGAAGGTTGCCGGCATAAGCCGGGGAGATCCCGCGGGAAACGGCCTGATAAAGCAGACGCGCCATGGGCTCGCCCTCATCGACAAACGTACGCTGGTAGCCCTCCGGCTCGGCCAGTTGCAATGCCTGGCCGAGACTTTCAAGCGCCTCTTCTTTTTCACCTTTTTGGTGCAACGCGAGCGCTTTGAGCACAAGCAGCTCCAGGTTCCGCCGGCTTTGGCCGTAGTCTGCCAGCTTTTCTTGCAGCAACGCAACCATTTCGAGCACCTGCTCCGGCTGGTCCAGGGCGAGATAAAGACGCACCAGGGTGAGATATTCGCCGAGGAATATCTCATTGAAGGCCGCATTTTGACCTGCTGCTGCGATCAATTTGGCTGGCGTTTGTTCCAGAAGGCCCAGCCCACGCGCCCATTCCCTCGCGAGCTCCAGCTCGCCGCGGGAGAGCCAAAAACGAGCCTGCAGCATGGCGGCGACTCGGTCATCCAGTTGAGTGGATTGGGTAGCCTCCGCCTGCCGGCGGGCCTGGTCGATGCACGCCTGGGCGGCCTCCCACTCTTTTTTGTATAGATGTATTCTGGCGATGCTCAGCCTGGCGAGCGGTTGGCCGATCTCGGAAAAATCCTCCATTAACCTGGCGGCTTCCTGCAGATACCGAAGCGCCGCATCCAGGTCGCCCTGTTCGCGAAGCATCTCGCCAAGGATGAACAGCGGCTTTCCGGTCAGCGGCGTTTGCCCGCCGATGCGCCGGTCCGCCAGGTCGAGAACCTGGCGGGATGCGCTGATGGCGAGTCTCAGGCGCCCCTGAACGTAGTGCAGCCCGGCCAGGTTGGTCAGGGCCATGAGAGTCATCATGAGATTATCAGACTGGCTGGAAATATCCACGACCTGCTGAAAAGCGCGCGCCGCCGCGTCGATGTTTCCAACCAGGGTGTAAGCCATGCCCAGGCTGTCGGCTGCCAGGCTGCGGAAGAAAGCGCGCTCCGCCGGAAGCTGGCGGATTGCCTCTTCCGATAGACGAACGGCTTCCTTGACCTGTCCGCGCATCACTGCCATCAACGCGCGCAGCGTGGTCGTTTCCCCCTGATATTCATCCCGGCCTTCGGATGCTTCAATCTCCTGGAGCAAGGCGGCCGTCTGCTGGGGAGGGCGGCCGGCCTGGATCAGGGCGAAGCCAAGTAAACAGGCCGCGAAAGGATGGGCGGCGACGGTGCCTTTGGGCAGGGCCTCCAGCCATTTGAGCAGCGTAGAGATTTCGCCGCGCGCCAGCCAGCTCTCGGCGTTCTGTTCGATCAAACCGGCTGCCAGTTCGGAATCCTGCCCTTTGAGCGCGTGGTCAATCGCCGGATCGACCAGCCCATTGTCAAGGTACCAGCGGCTAGCCCGCCGGTGCAGTTCGAGGACACCCTCGCCCTCGGCATCGTGCAGCCGCTTGCGCAGCAGGCTGGCGAACAGGGTGTGATAGCGGTACCAGCGCTGCTGGCCGTCGAATGGAGTGATAAAGAGATTGGCGGCAACCAGCTTTTCGAGGACCTCCTGCGCGCCTGTTAGCCCGCTGACCGCTTCGCACAATGGGGCGGATAGCCGTTCGAGGATCGAGGTTCGCAGCAGGAAAATTCGCACACCTTCGGGCAGACTGGCCAGGACCTCATCGGTGAGGTAGTCGGCGATGAAGGGATGTTCGCCCGAGAAAACCCGGAAGAAGGCTGGCCGATCTTCAGCCTCGCGCAGGGAAATCGCCGCCAGTTGCAGACCGGAGATCCAGCCCTCGGTTTGTTTGATCAGGCAGTCGGCCTGTTCCGCCGTCAGGTGGAGGCCCATCGTATTGTTCAGAAACTCGCTCGCCTCGTCCAATCTGAAGCACAGTTCCCGCTGGCGGATTTCGACCAGGTGCCCGCGCGCCCGCAGGCGGGCCAGCGGCAGGGGCGGGTCGCTGCGAGTGGCTAAAACCAAGCAGAGCGAAGGCGGCTGATGTTCGACCAAAAACTGGATGAAATGCTGGATCGGTTGAGCCGCGAGCAGGTGGAAATCATCCAGCACAAGGAAAATTCGTCCCTGCAGGTTGTTCAATTCGTTGATGAGCAGCGTGGCCAGGACGTTGGGCGGCTGAGGTTGATGGGTCTGGAGCAGTCTTAGCAGTCCCCCGCCAAATCCCGGGCGGATGCGCTGCAAGGCGCCAATCAGATAGGTCAGGAAGCGGGTCAGATCGTCATCGCCGCTTTCCAGGGTCAGCCAGGCGAATGAATCGCCGCGGATCGCCTGCGAGGTGCGCAGCCAGTCGCTGACAAGGGTGGTCTTGCCGAAACCGGGCGGTCCGCAGACCAGGATCACGCGGGGATTCATGCGGGCAGCCGAATCCAGCAATCGCAGCAGTCGCTCGCGGCGAACGAAATTGGCGCCGGGCGGCGGGAGATTGAATTTGGTCGAGAGCATGGGGGTGGCCAATCTGGATGAAGGCGGGAGGAGGCTGGAGAAAACCTGTCGATCTCATTATAGCACCCCGGATGGCGCGGCGCAGGATGCCCCGCCGATCAGGACGCGCCTAGGCGCAGGGTGTTTTCGAGCCGATTATTGACCTCTCCAACTCGGTTTTTCCCTATTCCGCCGCCCAGTTCGACGATATCACCATTCTGGCGGTGCGCCGGATGGGTTAATTCGATTTCTCGATCACGCCGTATTGATCCAGCAATTGCACCAGGTCGAGGATTTCCGGGGCGAGGACCTGATCGATGCCGGCTTTTCTCATGATCTCAGCCACAGATAACGGCTGAGCTTTTGGGAAGGGCAGATGGTATAGAAACCTGCCCTGCGGGTTGGTCAATTTTATCCTGCGCTCCTGGCGTTCGCGCCCCTCTCCAGACCAGATGATGACGCTGGCAATATAATCACCGTTGCGCGCAGCAGCAAAGCGCGCCCCGGCACCGGCTTTCTCGCGGATGGGCAAAGAAAGGCTATTATCGGTAGGCCTTCGTTTGACCTGCATCAGGTCGATGTCGATCAGGATGCGGGTTTGCTTCAAAGCATAGCGAAAGTAGGGCCTTTTTTTCTCCAGTACTTCTTCCTTCTCGACCACGCCCAGATCGGCCAGCGATTCGAGATAATCCTGGGCGGTCTTGATGTGTAAATCAAGGCGAGCGGCAACCTCAGAGGCGGAGATGGCCTGGTAGTTGACCAACAGGTCAAAGATATCCTCGGCGTAATCCTTGGAAAGCAGCGTGGCGAACTTCGCGGCGGTACGGAAATCCATAGCGAACCTGCCTCAGGAGAAAAGCGGGATTTTGAGTTCATCCATGCGGTCGACCGCGCGGATGCCTTCGCCATTGGAGTACAGCTCGAGGAACTCGATGAACAACTGCCCGAATGAGGCGCAGAGCTTATCGAAGGCGAGCGGCTCGCGGTATTCCAGGTAATCCTTCTGAGTGATGTGGACCGATACTTCTCCGTTGACATCAAAATTGACCCAGCTGGCGTCGCGGTAATCGCCGAGTAGCCCGAGCAGGCGGAAGAACTCGTCCCCCATTTTCATTGGCACCAGGGTGATGCTCTTCGAGGTGATGTACGGCAGGGCGATCATGTGTTTGGCGCAAAAGCGGGCGAATCCGCGCAACTGGTGAAGGCTGTAATCCACTCTCCCGACCGGGCAGGGGCGATGGGTGTAGCCGTCGCCGGTTTCCTCGACCGATTCAGCCGCCAGCTCGAAGATTTCCCGTCCGCGCCATTGCAGCCTGCGATTGAGGCCGAAATAGATCAACAGGATGCCGAACGTAATCACGCCAATCCTCATGGCGATTTCAAAAGTCCGTTGCCATTCCAAATCGCCAAATCCATATCGCTGGCTGATGAGCCAAAACATAAAGGTAAAAAAGAGGGCTTCACAAACCACGACCAGCAGGTGAAGGTTGCCGGTGCGCAGGAGCATGTACAGGTAGAAGAAGAAGAACAGGGCTACCATCACAGCGGCTACTTTAAGGGCTACGCTGAATTCGAAAAGTAAGGCAATGAGAGCAAAGATGATCGGCATGGAGATAGGGATGATCGCGCCGCCTATGCTGCGGTCAGGTTTTAGTTTGCGTTCGAGAGCCATATCAGCCTTTCCGAGTATATATTTCCGATTATATATACTTCATATTTATTGAAGTATATAATATTTAAACTAAAATGTCAAGTGCCAATTATGTTATCTGGGTCGCTCGGTGAAGTTTCTCCTTTTACGACAACAGGGAAATCCTCCCTGGAAGGAAATTTCGAGGGTGGATATTCGTCCCACTACCGGCTCTCAGGAGGTATGAACGTTATTGCTGTTGGATCAGATTCCCAATTACGAAAAATCCACTTTGGGCGCTCACCCCCGGGATGAACACGGTAATGCAAGCCCCGCACTCGGCCAGCTCGGTCAGGTTGAACGGCCGCTCCGCGCTCACCGGGGAGAGCTGGTAGGCGGTGGTGTCGCAGTTCGGCCAGCGCAGCACGGCGGTCTGGCCGGCCTGGACGGAGGAGACCAGGCGGACGTTCTCCTCGGTCGGCAGCATGATAAAGACCAGGTTGATGTCGGTGCCCTTCAGCCAGTACAGCCGCTCCGGGTGGCTGGTCGGGATCTTGAATGAGCCGTCCTTGTTGGGCACCAGTGTGCGGATTTCGAAGCTTTGCGGACCCAGGCTGAGCGTCGCCTGGCAGTCGTTGCCGGGGGAGAGTGAAGCCAGCAGGCTGCCGATCTGCGGGCGCAGCATCAAAACCGCGCCGATCAGCAGCAGGCCGATCAGCCCGAAGACGGCGAGCAGGAAGAGCCGCGCTGGCCGGGGCGGGATTTTTGCCGCGGGAGCGGTTGGGGCTGGCGATGCGGCAGGTTCCGCATCCATCCAGGCCTCAGACTCGGGCTGCTCCTCGATGATCAGCGCGGCTCGATAGGCGGAGAAATCTTCCAGTTCGGGAGCGGGTTCAGGGGCAGGCTCCGCTTCGCTCTCCGCCGGCTCTTCCTCGGCGGAACCGAAGGAAGGGGCGGGAAAATCCGCGGGCTGGATGACTCCGGGCGGAGGTGAGGGCTGCCCGGCGGGCTGGGCAGGGCCGGGGGCAGGCGGCGCGGGCGGTTCCGCCGCGGGCCGAGCGGACTGCTCCTCCAGCCAGGGTTTCTGGATCCGGTCGAGAGCCCACTGCACGGCTTTCTCGGCCGCCGGGTTGTCCGGATTGATCTCCAGCGCCTTCTGGGCGTAGGTCAGGCTTTCTTCCGGCGGGGAGAGGGCGGCCAGCAGCAGCCAGGGTGCCTCGCTTTCCGGGACGAGCCCGGCGGCCTGCTCGGCCAGCTGGCGGGCAGTCGTCCGGTCGCCGCGCTTCAGGGCGGCCAGGGCGTTTTGAAGGATCTGGCGGGAGGGGTCAGGATTGGCGCTCATGGCAGAATTCGCGATCAGGAAGAGTGCTTGAATTTCACCTTATCTTAATAAAAGATAATACCACTTTTTACGTCTAGGGGATCGTCCAGGCGCGCGCAATTTACCGTTTTCCCCGCCGGGAAATGGGCCGGGCCGCAGAGAGATGCTCAAATTAGAGGGTGATGACCTTTGCAGCACGGAATTGCGCCTCGAGGATGTCGGCCATCCCGCCGACGATACCCACCTGCACCTGATCGCTCAGGTTGAAAAAATTCAAGCAGGTGCTGCACAAAATCAGGCGCACGTCCTTCTCCTCGAGCGAGCGGAGCACATCCAACACCGGCGAGCCGGTAACCGCCAGGCGGACACCGTCGGTGTATAAGCAGATCGCCGCAGGCAGGATGTGGTTTTGATCCAGTAAATTCAAATAGGTGCCGATCAGCCTGAGCTGCAGATCGGGCTCGGCGTGTCCCATGCCGTAACGGGTGATCAGGATTACAGTTTCGGAATCGGGTACAGACATTGCGGCCTCCTGTAAGGAAAAATGAAAAACCGCCGCCAGGACGGGCCGGCGGCGGTCCAGAAGGCCGGGGCAGATGTCAGGGCGCGGTCCGGCCTGGGGCGTGCCGCCAGGCGCGCAGCGGGGGACTCGAGCGCAGGACTGCGCTCAGAGGTCGAATTCAGGTGCGGCGGTTGAAGACGAACATGTCAGTTGCCTGGTTGATACTGGAGTACAATTCAATTTACCATAATTTCTGAAATTTATGATCACCGCTGGCGGTGAAATTGGCATTCAACCATTTTCGAGAAGGAGCGCGGCAGGATGATTGGACGGATCTGGCACGGCTGGACTACCCCGCAGAATGCGGATGTTTATGAAGCTTTGCTCAGGGAAGAAATCTTCACCGGCATCGAAAACCGGCAGATCAACGGGTTTGAGGGGATTCAACTCTTCCGCCGCGAGACCGGCGGCGAGGTGGAATTCGTGACCATCATGTGGTTCGATTCGCTCCAGGCGGTGCGCGATTTCGCCGGCGAGGATTACGAGCAGGCGGTGGTGCCGCCCAAAGCCCGGGCGGTGCTGACCCGCTTCGACGCCCGCTCGCAGCATTATGAGGTCAGGGAAGTGCGGATGAAATCCTGAGCCTTCCGGCGGTTCATGAGCATTGTCGCCGGAACTCTTTCCGTTTGGCTGGATGATATCGTTTCGTCGGTCGCAGGGGAGATCGCCACGCTGCGCTC
>CAZMCF010000047.1:0-10809 GCA_964564935.1 uncultured Anaerolinea sp.
CCGGTTTGGATCCCAGTCCGTTGATCAGCAGGCGGACGCTCTCCTGGGTCACCTTGCCCCAGTCCGCGCCCTGCGGATCCATCAGCCCCTGCAGGACCATCCCGATTGCCAGCGCGGTGAGGGCGTGGGCGGCCAGATGCGGGTCCGTGGTTTGAATCGAACCATCTGACTGACCTTCCTCCATCATTTGGGTGAAGAGCCGCACATAGCGGCGGTACGGCTCGATCACCATCTGCCAGATGACCGGGTCGCGGATGGAGTGCAGCCAGAATTCAAGGAACATGGGCAAATACGCAGTCGATTGGTTGAAAATGACACTGGTCGCGCCGGCGATCTCGACCAGGCTTTCGGCGACTGTTGAACCCCCGCTGTGCTTGATCAGAAGTTGAACGTCAAACTGGCTCAGCCAGGAGTTGAGCAGCTCAAGGAAGAGAGCCTGTTTAGTCTCGAAATGATAGTAGAAAGCCCCTTTGGTAACCCCGGCCTCTGCGCAGATATCCGAAACGCTCGTCGCGTCGTATCCATTGCGGGAAAAACACAGACGGGCTGCATCGAGGATGCGAGATCGGGTCTCTTCGGCTCGGACCTGGTGTGGCATAACTGACCTCAGGAAGGATGTTTTGTAAGTATAGCACGAGAATAGGACTTTACAATCTCTTAATAGGACTCAGGTCACATTGACATGGGCGGATAACCGTGCCAGAATCAGATCATACCAGACGGTATTTTTTTGATCGAGCCGATTTTCTGAACTGGTCTAAAGGTCCTATGGAAAAAACTGAACAAATTGGCAGGCCGACGAAAGTGCTTGTCACCGGGGCTACCGGCCATATTGGCAACGTCCTGGTGCGCGAGCTGCGCGAGCGGGGCTATGCCGTCCGCGCGCTGGTGCTGGCGGGGGAGAGCCGGGCGCCGCTGGAGGGGATAGAGCTGGAAATTGTCGAGGGCAACGTCCTCGATCTGGACTCTCTGACCCGGGCCATGCAGGGGGTCGATGGGGTTTTCCACCTGGCGGGGATCATCTCGATCATGCCCGGCGACGACGAAAGAGTCCGTCGGGTGAATGTCGACGGGACGATCAACGTGATTCGCGCAGCCCGCGAATCCGGGGTCAAACGCCTGCTTCACACCAGCTCGATCCACGCCCTCAAACGGGTGGAAGGCGTGATTATGGACGAAACGCTGCCCTTCGATCCTCACAATCCGGTCGGCATATACGATCGCACAAAGGCCGAAGCCTCGCTGGCCGTGCAGGAAGCTGTAAAGGAGGGTCTGGATGCGGTCATCGTCTGCCCGACCGGCGTGGTCGGTCCGCACGACTATCTCGGCTCGGAGATGGGCAGCCTGATCCTCGGCTGGCTGAAAGCCGGGGTGAGTCTGCTGATCGACGGCGCGTACGATTTCGTCGATGTGCGCGACGTCGCCCAGGGGATGATCCTGGCTTACGAGCACGGACAGCCCGGAGCGGTCTATATCCTGGGCGGCGAGCAGATACAGATCACCCGCATGCAGCAGCTGGTGCGGGATATCGCCGGCTTGCCGGGCAAGGTGCTGAAGATTCCCTCGCGGCTGGCGCTGTTCATGGCTAACTTTTCCACCCTGTACTACCGCCTGAGCGGGGCAAAGCCGAAGTTTACGCGCTACTCGGTGGTGACGGTGATGGGCAATTCGGCGATCAGCTCGGAACGGGCGCGGCGGGAGTTGGGCTACAGACCGCGGGCGCTGCGCGAATCGCTGGCCGACACGGTGCGCTGGCTGCAGGCCAGCAGGCGCTGAGTTCGCGAGGACGTTCGGGCGTCCTTGCGAGGAGCGCAGCCGCGCCGGCTGAAGGGTTTTCAAGGCCTGCAGGGGCGCAGGAGATCATAAAATTACCGATGTCTGGAAGACTTCCCCAGCGCCCCTACGGTTGAACGGCGGTATCTCTGCCGGGAGATTGCCGCGCCTCCTTCGCTGGGGTTGTCATTCATGTGCTGCCCGGCGATCGATGGGCGCTTTCCAGCGTCTGTTCATCCATATCGATGTAAACTTACTTTTGATATGATCCCACCCCTGCAAAGAGGCTTGTGATGAAAAGCAGCTCAAAGAAGGTCCCCTACAACCTGGCCCTGATTACCGGCGCATCCAGCGGGATAGGGGCAGCAGCGGCCGAAAAACTGGCCGCCGAAGGGCTGCGCGTGGTGCTTGCCGCCCGGCGCAGAGAGCGCCTGGAGGAGATTGCCGCTCAAATCCGCGCAGCCGGCGGGAGCGTTGAGGTCTTCTGTGCAGATTTGACCCGCCCGGAGGAGCGGGAAGCCCTGGTCGAATTCGTCCATCAATTGGGAGAATTGGATGTGCTCATCAACAATGCCGGTTTTGGCTGGCACGGCTGGTTCGATGAAATGAGTTGGAAACTGGCCGAGGAGATGCTGCACATCAACATCGAAGCGGCGGTTCACCTGACCAGCGCCTTTCTGCCGGGTATGCTTGCCCGCAGGCGCGGGCATATCATCTTCCTCGGCTCGATCGCCGGGGATATTCCCAGCCGGGGAGTTGGTGTGTACTCGGCCACGAAGGCGTTTGTCAACGCCTTGACGACCGGTCTGTACCGCGAAACGCGCGGCAGCGGCGTTCAGGTCAGCATCGTCAAACCCGGGGCTGTGAGGACGGAGTTCTTTAACACCGGGAAGAGCCGGCCTGCCGGGACGACCATCCCGGCGGAAGGAATGGGAGTCAAAACAGAGCGGGTCGTTCAGGCGGTGTGGAGTCTGCTCTGCCGTCCCCGGCGGGCGGTCTACGTGCCGGGCGTTTTAGTACTCACTCAGTGGTTTGCCCTGCTCTTTGGCTGGATGATGGATTTGATGGGTCCGGTTTTCATGCCAGGCCGCGGGCGATCCTGATCCAGGGGCGACTTTGCCGGCTCGATAATCTGCCGGTATCGCCGGGGATGCAGCGCAGCGATCTCCCATCCACAGTGTCATCGCGAGGGAGCGTTCTTCGCGACCGAAGCGATCCCCACCCCTGGCCGGGAGGCTGCCACGCTTCGCTCGCAACGACACCGGGGCAGGCGGCGCGGCGAGCCCCCTGGCCTGCCGGGGGGTTGACACTCCCTGACCGGAGGTGCTAAGATGGGAATATCCATCACCCTGCCCTGCGGATAGCCCATGCCCGCCCACCTGACCGTGCTTGGCAGTATCAATATGGACCTGGTCGCCTATACAGACCGTCTGCCTGCTGGCGGCGAGACCGTGCTGGCCTATTCGTTCCAGACTTTTCCAGGGGGTAAGGGCGCCAACCAGGCAGTCGCCGCGGCGCGGATGGGCGCTCAGGTGACGATGCTTGCCAGGGTCGGCGAGGACGCCTTCGGCGATCAGCTGCTGGCAACCTTACGCGCCAACGGGGTGAACGCCGCGCGGGTAAAACGGTCTCAGGCTGCATCTGGCACCGCGCTGATCACCGTCGACCGGCAGGGGCGCAACACGATCGTAGTCGCGCCGGGCGCCAACGGCGAGGTGCTGCCGGCAGATCTCGACGGCTGGCAGGATGCGTTGACCCAGGCGGACATCCTGCTGATGCAGCTCGAAATCCCGCTGGAGACGGTACTCGAGGCTGCCCGCCGGGCCAGGGCGGCCGGCGTGACGGTCATCCTGAACCCCTCGCCGGCGCGTGTGCTGCCTGAGGAGCTGCTCGGGCTGGTCGACGTGCTGGTGATGAACAAGCACGAGACCGCGCTGATCTCCGCCATGGATGTTTTGTCCCTGGATCAGGTCGAACGCGCTGCCCGAAGTTTACTGGAGCGCGGGGTAGGCTGGGTGGTGGTCACCCTGGGGGAGGAAGGGGCGCTGGCGGTCAGCCGCGCGGGGACGATCCGCGCGCCGGGGTTTACGGTGGAGGTGGTGGACACAGTGGCGGCAGGGGACGCCTTTACCGGCGCGCTGGCGGCGGCGCTGGCAGAGGGAGGTGAAATCAGGCCTGGGCAGGCGCCTGAGACGGCAGTTGTGCCTGTCGAAGCCAATATTCTTCGCATAGCCAATGCGGCCGGGGCGCTGGCGGTGACGGTCCGCGGAGCGCAGCCCTCGCTGCCCACCCGCGACAGGGTTGAAGAATTTCTGCGGAAAAGATAAACTATATTCATTCCCTTAAGGAGGTAGTTATGAAGAAGAGCATTTACCTGATTTTGTTCGTGGTGCTGCTGGCAGGGGTGTTGGCCGGCTGCGCCAAACAGCAGGCGACCCCTGAGCCAGCTAAGAAGGTGGTCTATCTGATCAACGGCGCGCTGGGCGACAACGCCTTCTATGATTCTGGCAAAGCGGGCATCGATAACATCGCCAAGCAATATGGAGTGGAGACGCGCACGATCGAGTGCAATTTCGACGCCGCCAAGTACGAGCCCTCGCTCCAGGCGGCAGTCGAGTACGCTGACGTGATTTTCGTGATATCTTACGGCTTCGAAGATCAGCTCAAGCAGTACGCAGATCAATACCCGGACAAGATCTTCGTCAACATCGATACGGTGGTCCAGAATTCAGCCAACACCATCACCTCGATCGACTACATCGAAGAGGAGAGCGCCTATCTTTCAGGCGTGGTCGCCGGGATGCTGACCCTTGACACCAGCGTGAAAAACATCAACCCGGATAAGATCATCGGCGTGGTCGGCGGCGACGTTGACCCGGTGGTGAGCGCCTTCGTCTGGGCATACGAGAACGGAGCCAGGTCAGTCGATCCGGAGATCCAGGTGCTGAAGAAGTCGCTCGGCGGCGCCTGGGATGACAGCGCCAAGGGCAAGCAGGCGGCGCTGCAGCTTTACGACCAGAAGGCAGACGTGGTCTTCCAGGTGGCGGCGGCGGCGGGGATCGGCGTGCTGCAGGCTGCCCGCGAGCGCGAGCTGTACGCAATCGGCGTGGATACCAACCAGAATGACCTGGAGCCGGGTTTCGTGCCCGCCAGCGACATCAAGAACGTCGGCCTGTCGATTGAGAATGTGTACAAGACCATCGCCGACGGCACCTATAAGCCTGGCGAGGTGCTGATGTACGGCATCGCCGCCGGCGGCGTGGACGTGGTCTTCGACGCGCAGGTGCAGGTGCTGCCGCAGGCGATCATCGACAAGGTAACCGAGCTGCGCAAGCAGATCGTGGACGGCACGCTCAAGATCCCGATGTACGACGGGACAAACGTGTGGCAGTAGGTTGAGCACGCCGAGAACCCCCACCTGCACCTATCCCAAATTCGCGCGGAGCGAAATTGAGGGAGGCCGGGAGGGGGTTCTGCTAATACCTGAGTTCATGCTGCCGCGCACGCTGTGCGTTATGCCTGTCGAAGCGTACGGCGAGTAGTCTGTAAGAATGGATGAGGCGCGGCGACCCTTCGACAGCCCTGCTAAGACTCAGGGTAAACCTCAAGAATCGCTGCTCGCCGTTTGTTGAGCTTATTGAGGTGCGCTGCGCGGAGAATCTATCTGTAAGGGCGAGGCATCCGCAAGGATCCGTCAATCTCACACCCAGCTTACCTGCGGATGCTTTGCCCATCCGGTTATCCATAAATGACAGTTAACCCCGACCTGATCCGCCTGGAAAACATCGTCAAAGTCTATCCGCCCAACGTGCTGGCGCTGGACGACGTCACCGTCGGGTTTCGCGAGAGCGAGATTCACGCCATTGTCGGGGAAAACGGAGCCGGCAAGAGCACCCTGATGAAGGTGCTCTATGGTTTGGTGCCTTACAACCAGGGGCGGATTCTCCACCGCGGCGAGCAGGTCCATTTCCGCGAGCCGGGTGAGGCCATCGCCGCCGGGATCGGGATGGTCCACCAGGAGATCGTCCTGATTCCCGAGTACACCATCTGGGAGAATATCATCCTCGGCGTCGAGCCGACCGACCGCCTGGGGCGGATCGATGTGAAGCGCGCCCGCCAGCTCGTTCAGGCGAAGATCGACGAGTTCCAGTTCAACCTGAACCCTGACGCGCTGGTCGGCGACATCTCCGTCGCCGCCCGGCAGAAGGTCGAAATCCTCAAGCTGCTCTACCGGAACGTCTCGGTGCTGATCCTCGACGAGCCGACCGCGGTGCTCACCCCGCAGGAGATTCCGCAGCTGTTTGCCGAGCTGCGCAGGCTGAGCGAGAACGGGCACACGATCATCTTCATCTCTCACCGTCTGGACGAGGTGCTCGATCTGTGCAACCGGATCACCGTGCTGCGCAAGGGCAAGCATGTCGCCACGGTCGAGGCGGCCGAAACCAACCGGGCCGAGCTTGCCCGGATGATGGTCGGACGCGAGGTGCTGTTCGAAACGCGGCGCACCCCGCAGCAGCCCGGAGAGGTGATCTTCCAGGTCGAGGGTCTGACGGTCAAGGAAGCCGGCGGGCGGGTGCGATTAAGGGATGTCAGCCTGCAGGTGCGCGCCGGCGAGATCGTCGGCGTGGCCGGCGTGGAGGGCAACGGCCAATATGAGCTGGTCAACGCGATCATGGGGCTGACCAGGCCCTCGGCGGGCAGGATTCTCGTCCAGGGTCAGGATATCACCCACGCCGAGATCCTCGAGCGGCGCAGACTGATCTCCTTCGTCCCCCAGGACCGCGGCAAGATGGGCGCCAGCCTGACCGCGCCGGTGCTGGAAGACGCGATCATGACCCATCACGCGCTCAATCCACGCTTCGCCCGCTGGAAGGGTTTACTGCTGGATTACGCCTACGCGCGGCGCTTCACCGATGACCTGGCGACGGGTTTTTCGGTGGTCATGCCCTCCAAGTACGCCCCCTTCCGCTCGCTTTCGGGCGGCAACCAGCAGAAGGTCGTCCTCGGGCGGGAATTACTGCTGGACAGCCCCTTCCTGCTTCTCGACCAGCCCACCCGCGGCCTGGACGTCGGCTCGATCGAGTACGTCCATGACCAGATCCTGCGCATGCGCGCGCAGGGCCGGGCGGTGCTGATGATCTCGGCTGATCTGGAGGAAATTTTCCTGCTCTCCGACCGGATCGCGGTGCTCTACCGCGGCGAGCTGGCCGCTGACCTGGCGGCCGAGGAAGCTACCCTCGAGCAGGTCGGCGCGCTGATGCTGCAGGGACGGGAGGCGGTGGGATGAGGCAGAAGATCCTGAACGGCGTGCTGGGCGCGCTGGTCGCGCTGTTGATCGGCGCGCTGATCATGCTCATCCAGGGTTACGATCCGCTGGCGGTCTATGCCTCGCTCTTCCGTTATTCGCTCGGCGGTCTGTTCCCGCTGGCCGCCACTCTGGAAAAAGCGGTACCGCTGGTGCTCACCGGGCTCTCGGCGGCGATTGCTTTCGCCTCCGGACCGGTCAACCTGGGCCAGCCGGGACAGTTTTTGATGGGCGCGCTGTTCGCAACGGTCGGCGGGATCTATCTCGATCTGCCCGCGCCGCTGATGATCCCCTTGCTGGTCATCCTGGCCATGGTCGGCGGGGCGCTGTGGGCCGGCGTGGCGGCGCTGCTCAAGCGCCTGTTCAACATGAGCGAATTCATCGTCACGCTGATGCTCAACATGCTGGCCGACTTTTTCACCGCCTGGGTGATCACTTACCCGATGATGGATCCAACCGCCTACATGGCGATGACCCCGCAGATCAGCCCATCGGCCTGGCTGCCGGAGATCGGCGGGTTCAGCAGCAGCGTGCTGTTCATGGCTGTGGCGGTGGGGGTGATGTGGTTCGTCTTCAACCGCTGGAAGGCCGGCTATGAGTGGCGGCTTTCCGGGCAGAACTCGCTCTTCGCCCGTCTTGGCGGCTGCAAGGTGGACAAAAACTTCACCACGATCATGCTGGTTACCGGCGCGCTGGCCGGGCTGGCCGGGGGGCTGCTGGTCATGGCTGGGCCGCACCGCTTTCTCAAGGGTCTGGGCGCAAACTACGCCTGGGATGGGGTGATGATCGCCATCGTCGCCAATAACGGGCTGGTCGCCACTCTGCTCTACGGCATGTTCTTCGCCGCCATTCAGACCGGCGCGCTGGGCATGGAGCTGATCACCAACGTGCCAAGCGAGATCAGCCAGGTGCTGCAGGCAGTGCTGGTGCTGGTAATCGTCGCCAGCCGCGAATATCTCAACGCCACGCTCGACCGGCTGGCCGCCCGGCGGCGGGTGCGCGAAAGGCAGACATGAACGTATTCATCGGGCTGATCAACGGGATGATCTCTGGGGCGACGCCGATCCTGCTGGCGGCGCTTGGCGGGGCGTTCACCTTTTATGCCGGGGTGTTCAACATCGCCATGGAAGGAATGATGCTGACCGGGGCGTTCTTTGCCGTGCTCGGCTCGTATTACTTCGACTCCTGGCTGGTGGGAATCCTTTTCGCGGTGCTCGGCTCGCTGGTCATGGCGCTGATCTTCATCCTCTTTGCGGTGGTGCTCGATACGGACGAGTTCGTCACAGGCATCGCCCTGAATCTGTTCGCGGTCGGCGCGACGACCTACATGCTGCGCCAGATCTTCTCGGTCAAGGGGGTTTTCTCCAACCCGGGCATCGTGCCCATCCCGGCGGTCAAGTTTCCCTGGCTTGCCAGCGTGCCGGTGATCGGCGGGATTCTCGGCGGGCAGAATTTGATGGTCTATGTGGCCGTCGTGGCGACCTTTTTGAGCTGGTTCCTGGTCTTCCGCACCCGCTTCGGGCTGCGCCTGCGGGCGGCGGGCTACAATCCGGCCTGTCTGGATTCCTCCGGCGTGCCCTCCAACCGCCTGCGGATCGCCTCGCTGCTCTACTGCGGGGTGCTGTGCGGGCTGGCGGGAGCGTTCCTCTCACTCGGTTACGTCAATTTGTTTACCGAGAACATGTCCGCCGGGCGCGGCTGGATTTCGCTGGCGGCGATCATCCTGGTCAGCGGACACCCGCTGGGGGTGGCGCTGATCTCGCTGGTATTCGGCTTTTCGGACGGGCTGGGGCTGCTGCTGCAGGGCTACCAGGTGCCGGCCCAGTTCACTTCGATGGTGCCCTACATCGCCACCCTGATCGCGCTGTTCTTCTACGCCCGGAGGGACGGCAAGAGGAAATTGATATGAGCGAACGGTTAAAAGCCTGGCAGATCGACCGGCAATTGCGCCTGACAGCCGTGCCGCTCGACCGGCGGGTGCATCCCAGCCAGTGGTTCAACAGCGAGACGGTCTTCCCGACCGGCGACGACCTGATGATGCTGTTCTGGGACGCGCGCGTTCCCGGCTCGGGCGCGCCGGAGATCCCCTATGTGGAGATGGCCGAATCGCTGGCCAACCGGGGCTACGACGTCAGCGCGGCCGAGGCGCTGCTGCCGGAGGGCATGCGCCTGGCAAAGGAGAACCGGCGGGACGAGCTGCGCGCGCTGACCGCCGAGCTGCTTGCGGCGCTGCGCGAGGCGCCGAAGATCCCCGACCATCCCTACTGGAGCTTCCAGCACCCGGCGGAATGGGCAGACGTCGTTGCGGCGATGGACCGGCCTGAGGAAGGCGCGCGGCCCGGCGCTATGGACCACCTGGAGGAAAAAACCCTGCACGGCTGGCTGGGGCAGCTCGCCGGAGGGGCGTTCGGCACGGCGATTGAGGGCTATCACAGCAGCCGGATTGCCGAGGTATACGGGGTGATCGATCGCTACATCACGACGCCGGAAACGGTCAACGACGACGTGGTCTACGAGCTGGTTTTACTGGACGTCTTCGAACGGCAGGGCAGGGAACTCACCTCGCGCGCGCTGGGACTGGAGTGGCTGCGCCAGATCCCCTTTGGCTGGTCGGCGGAGGGGATCGCCCTGCGCAACCTTGGCATGGGGATCATGCCGCCCGAGTCGGGCTCGTTCCTCAACCCGTTTTCGGATTGGATCGGGGTGCAGATGCGCGGGATGATCTGCGGGATGCTAGCCCCCGGGCAGCCGCTTGAGGCAGCCCGCCTGGCGCACATTGACGGTGTCGTGTCGCATTCGGCCAACGGGGTTTACGGCGGGATGTACGCGGCGGCGCTGACCTCGCTGGCGTACGTTCGTAGCGATCCACGCGAGATTCTGTTCGAAGGGTTGCGCTATATCCCCCAGCGAAGCGAGTATACCGCGGTGGCCCGTGAGGTTTTAGACGTGTTACAGAAGGAGCCTGACCCGGCGCGAGCCTGGGAGCGGCTGGACCGGCGCTTTGAGGAGTACAACTGGATTCACGCCTACCCGAACCTGGCGGCAGACCTGCTGGCGCTGTGGCACTGCGGAGGCGACATGACCGCAGCCTTCCGCTGGCTGGCTCACGCCGGGTTGGATGTGGATTGCAACGCCGGACTGGTCGGCACGGTGCTGGGGGTGATGGTTGGGACGCCGGAGAAGTGGTCCGCGCCGCTGGGAGACTTGCTGGAGACGTATTTGCGGGGCAAGGAGCGGCTGTCAATTAAGGAGCTTGCGGGGCGGACGGCGCGGCTGGCGCGGGGGTGAGGCCGCCTGGCTGCCGGCCCGGGTGTCGCAGCGAGCGAAGGGTACCAATCTCCCGGCAGGGGTGGAGATCGCCACGCGGTTTGACGGCGGCTCGCGATGACACTGGAGAGGGTGGGGGTCGCTTCGGGTGTCGTTGCGAGCGAAGCGTGGCAATCTCCCGGCCAGGGGTGGAGATCGCCGCTTGGTCAGGAGATGACGGAGATGCCCGGTCGGCCCTCACCCTGTTTCCCTCTCCCGCGCGCGGGAGAGGGACCTAGGGTGAGGGTGTGTTGGGCAGATGGAAGAATGGAGGCCTGCCGGCCAGGGGTGGAGATCGCCGCGCCGCCTGACGGCGGCTCGCGATGACACTCCCGTGTCGTTGCGAGCGAATTGTGGCAATCTCCCGGCAAGGGGAGGAGATCGCTTCGGTCGCGAAGAACGCTCCCTCGCGATGACACTGGGGA
>CAZMCF010000048.1:0-10539 GCA_964564935.1 uncultured Anaerolinea sp.
ACCAATTTTCGACCAATTTTCGAAAAATGCCTCTATTGAAGCCACCTTTGAAGCCTGGTGCGTGATTTAATCATAAGTGGGGAGGGCGATTGCCTTAAATTCACGTTTAACAAACAGAGACGCCATGATGGGACTCAGAACCGACACACTCAACACCGAGGCGATCTGGGGGGAAATCGAGGCAATCGCCAATTTTTTCCAAAAGAAGGGCATCCGCGAGGTATCCCTTTCCTACGGTTTTTCCTGCAGAACGTCCGAGATTTATGTGCCCATAAAAATGCCCGTCAGTGAGATCCTCCCGTTTATTCAACGCAGCATCCACGAGGGCATCTACCAGGTAGGGCGGGGTGAGCTGCATATAGAGGGCGGCAGCCCGCCCATGCTCTTTGTTCTCTGCCACGCCGGCGATATCCATTTCGAGTCTGACGCCGACAGCGCCAACAGAGAAGTCGAGCGCGTTTGGAGCGATAAGGGCTATCGATTGCATTATTACCCTGCATAAGTTCAATGCCAATTCTCCCCCTCAGCCTGATATGCTTCTCGGGGAATCAGGCTGATCTGAAACATCCGCTCTGGGCAGTTTTTCCGCCCAGAGCGGATGGATTTTCCACAGGTAAACCGGCACCTGAACCAATAACAACATGCCAATGAAAACCCACATGGGATGGGCGATCTCCGGGCGGCCGGTGGTCAGGCTTTCCAACGACTGCGGAGATAGGAATAAGAATGTGGCTAGATCCATCCAACCGTGGGCAAAGATTAATCCGATGATCCCGCCGGCCCGGCGGCGCATCAGCGCGAAGATCAATCCGTAGAAAAATGTGGCAGCGCCAACCGCAGGGCCTTGCCCAAAAATGTGCCAGAGACCGAAGGCCAGGCTGGAAATCCAGATCGCCCAGCGGGCGCCCAGCCAGTCCTCCACTGCGCGGTAAATCATTCCGCGGAAGAGCAGCTCTTCGACCAAACCGACCAGGCCTAAGTAGAAGGCAGTTTGGGCGATCAGGTCTCCAAAGAGCAGGGATGGTGGGTTGTAGGCAGGCATCACCCCCAGGATCACCAGCGTGCGGGCAAGCACCAGGAGAAAGCCGCAGATCAGGCCGAGCCAGATGCCTTGCCGGTTTAGACCCAGTCGGTCGATCGACCAGCGCCGGCCGATCAATAAGGTGCCAACGGCAAAATAGACGTAGGATGCGATCTCTCCCGCCTGAGACAGGTTTGCACTGGCGTGCGGCCAATAGAAAAGATACGCAGGGATGGCCGGCAGAAAAAGTAGCGCGGTTTCGAGTAGCGCCGCCAGGCCGGGATGCAGACGGCGCTTGCAGGGAAGCGGCAGCCAGGCCGGGACGCGCTGGCAATACTCCCGCCACTCGTCGCCAAATTCCGCCTCCAGTACCCGCTCTTCCTGGCGTGCGCGGCGCATCAGGGCGGGGAAATGCAGGCTGAAGAAAACCATTGTCCAGGTCTGAAAGAGCAGGATCCCGCCGAGACCAGCCAGCAGGTATCCCAGGTACATTGGGTGGCGAATGCAGGAAAAGGCTCCAGTGGTGACCAGGCGGTGATGCTCGAAAAGTTGCGCGCCGTGGGTGGTCGAGCCGAAATAATATTGCCCGAGGGTCAGACGCCCCCACAGTATCAATCCCAAACCAGTGCAGAAAATCGTCGCACCTGTGGCAAGGAAGACAATCCGGGTTGTCCTGTCGAGCTGAAGTCCGAGCGGGCGCCAAATGAGCGCGCAGAAGCCGAAGTAGAGCAGGCTGATGATAAAATAGAAAGCAGGGGAACGAAGTCGGCCTATCCGGCCGCTTGTCCTGCCCGGCGGCTGGCGCAGGCCGCGAGCTATCCCGGCGAGCAAGACCAGGAGAACAGCCAGACCGGCCAGGCCGGTGACCAACCGAATAATTTTCTCGATCAGGCTGATTGTCAAAGTTGTTGATCCGTAATCTGCGACCAGACCAGGCGGAACTTACCGCTGCCCGGTTCGGGGCGGGGGAGCTCGCCGGCCAGGGAGAGCTCCACGTCAATGAGCTGGTTGGCGCTCAGGAATGCCTCGAGGGAGCGCCGGGCGGCTGTCCACACTTCCAGCCGGTCGCAGCCTGGCTCGGCCTCCAGGCGAACCTGGAGGGCGCTGGCAGCCGTCTGAATGATCTGGTAGCGGCGCACGCCGGGCATCTTCTCGACCTGATCGGCCAGGGCCATGGGCAGCAGCCGCACCGGCGAGCCGTCTTTACCCGGGAAGACCAGAATCTCGTCCCTCCGCCCCTCGACGCGCAGAGCGGGCAGGCGGCTGCGGCACGGGCAGGGGTCCGGCCGCAGGGTGACGCTGTCACCCAGGTCGTAACGGATGATCGGCTGGACGAAGTTGGCTAAATTGGTCAGCAGGACGCTGTGGGAGGGCTGCCCGGGCGGGACTGGCCGCCCGGCGCGGTCGATGGGCTCGAGGATGACCCAGTCGGCGTTGAGGTGCAGCCAGTTATGCCGGCAGCTCGTGGCGATACAGGGAAATTCCGAGGCGCCGTAAAGTTCGACCAACCGGGCAGGGGCAAAGGCGCGCTCGATCTGTCCGCGGACGGCTGGATCGAGCCATTCGCTGGTGCAGGCCAGCAGGTTCGGGCGGATGCGCAGGGATCCGGAGACCTGCTCCTCGGCCAACAGGCCGAGGACGCTCGGGTAGCTGGCCAGAACGACCGGTTGAATCTCATTCAGGCGCTGGACCAGCTCGGGCAGGGGGTTGTCCAGCGAAAGCGTATTCAGCACATTCGCTAATCGACCCAAACGCAGGCGGATCTCTTCCCAGTTGGTGATTCCGGCGTACGGTCCTCCGGTGGCGATGACCAGGGTATAGCGGAAGCCGCGCCGGAGCAGGTCGATCAACTGGCTCAGGCTGAACCAGTTGGGATAGGCGCGGAAGATGATCAGGTCGGTGTAAACGGAGCGAGCCCGGTCGTCATGGACGAAGATGCCCGGTTCGCCGGTGGTGCCTGAGGTGGCCCACACGCTGTAGCGGTCGAGGTAGCGTTGGCCGGGAGAAGCCCTGGAAGCAAGAAAGCGGCGCAATTCAGCCAGGTTGACCTGGGGATCGTTGACCCAGGCGTCGAATTCGGCCATCAGGGCATTCTTGTTGACCGGAGGCAGGCTGGCCAGGTCCAAGCCGCCTGGGGGGATGTCCTGATAGAGGCGGCTGTAGAAGGGGGAGTGCTTTTTCGCATAGTCAACCAGTTTGACCAGACGCTGGCGCTGAATGCGCGCGACAGCCTCCGGACGGCGGCGGGAGGCAGAGAAGAGCATCCATTTTTGGTTGAGTCTGTCCATGCATTTCTCCGCGGGGATGTGTGGATGAAACCGCTTTAAGCGTAGTCCGAATGGGCCGTGAAATCAAGAGGGGAGGGGACAAACAACCCAAAACAGCCTTCAGGAAGGCCTTGGAGGCGAAAAACTGAAGAAAATGGAGCAAATCATGGAGAAAACGGGCGGCAGGCCCTGCTCAAACGGTGATTGAAATTCGTCAAAGCGGCCCAGAATTGCGCATAGCAAAACACGCGTTGATCCGGTCAGCGGGAGGCATTCAGCAGCGGAGCGGGAATACAGAAAGCGCGGTCTGGATCAGCGGTTAAAAAAAATCATCTTTGAGAATGAGAAGATAGAACAAGGTCAAGAACCTCCCGTCCAGATATGGGGGTGGTGAAACAAACAAAACCTTGTACAAAGAACCGCCAGATATAGATCGCCGGCAAGGATTGCGTTCTGGCATGTTCCGTGGAGGGATGGAGCGCCTATGGCTATAATTCTCTGGGAAAGCCGCGCTGATCACCGATAGAACGGGATCCGCCGCTTCCAGCTGGCGCGCCCATGCGGCTAAGCCGTGTTTTACCCGGGGATGTTTGTCGGCGGAACCATCCTTCCAGCACGGGGATTTTTTTTAGCGGTTCGTCGTCAAAATGAAGTGATCAAACCTGAGGATGGGCGTATACTTACTGGCGGCGAGGAAGATCCATGCTGAATGAAACTCTCCTGAATAAAAGTCTTGCCCCTGACCCCTTTCTCGTGGAGCTGGCCGAGGAGAGCACTTACGCCTATCAAATGACCTACGCCTGCCTGCCGGGTGGGGAGAGCGGCGCGGATGAGCGCCTCTCCTGGTACCGAACCGGACTGCCGGGTGAATTTTTCAACGGTATCCTCCAGACGAATTTTCCCGAAGAAGGGCTGGAGGAGAACATTCGCGCGGCGCTGGCGCCGTTTCAGCAGCGCAGCCTGCCCATGCGCTGGTATATCGGCCCGTCCAGTCGCCCGGCCGAGCTGGAGCAGGGATTGCAGCGCTGCGGGTTGAGCTTCGGTTGGCGCGGTCCGGCCCTGGCGATTGACCTGAATCACCTGCGCGCGCCGGAAAAACAGCCGGCCGGGCTGGTCTGCGAGGCGGTGGAATCCCCCGCGGCGCTGGCGGAATGGATCGAGTTGTGGGTGGGCGGAGCGCCGCTGGAAGTGCAGCAGCGTCTGAGCTGGGTCTATACCGTCAGTGAATTCGGTAAAACCCTGGACGTGCGCCTTTATCTGGGTAAGATCGAGGGCCGGGCGGTGGCGACCGCGGCCATTTTTTACGGAAGCCGGGCTGCGGCGGTCAAGCATGTCAGCACGCTGCCGGAGTACCGCCGGCGCGGAATCGCCAGCGCGCTGACCGTTTTTTCCCTGGAGGACGCGCGCCGGGCAGGCTGCCGGTATGCCGCATTAACCTCCTCGCCGGAAGGCTACCCGGTTTACCGGAAACTGGGGTTTGAGGAGGTCTGTACGATCGAGCGTTATGTGTGGATGCCAAATAAACAAACGAATTAATCAGTAATCATGAGGCCTGCATGGATTATCGAATCGTTGAGCAATCCGGGCGTCGCATTGTCGAGCTCTCAGCGAGCGCGTTTCTAAAGAGCGAACAGGACACGGTGGAGATCGCCGGGGCGTGCGGCGAGGCGGATGCGAATCTGCTTCTGCTGAGCGAGGGCAATTTGAGCAGCGATTTCTTCGACCTGCGCACCGGCCTGGCGGGGGCGGCGCTGTTGAAGTGGAGCAACTACCGCATCCGCGCGGCGGCGGTGGTTTCGCCCGAGCGGATCGGCCAGGGGAAGTTTTCCGAATTTGCCCTGGAAACGAACCGCGGCAGGCAGTTTTTCGTCGCAAGCGAGCGAGAATCGGCGGAAGAGTGGCTGACCGGCGGTTGATCCAGCCGACCAAGCGGGGATTTCCGAACCCGCCAAGTTTCGCATAGCCATTAAATGATGTCGTCCGGCTGCCTGAGGGCGCCCCCGGGCCTCTTCACCTGCCTGGAATCAACTGAAAACGTTTAAAATACCGCTGAAAATGTCAGTGATCCAGCGAGGGAAAATCTGCTGCCAATCAAAAGTCGCCGGTGTAGCCAGGCTGGCACTGCTTTTAATGATCATGGGGAGGAATAATCGGTTAGAAGGTTCCGGGGTCGGAATGATGGTGGCTGCCGTGGGGGAGGGGGACTTGCTTGGCGTTGCGGTCGCAGTTTGAGTCTTTGTCGCGGATGCCGATGGACTGGGAGTAGCCGTCATCGTGCTTGTCGGTGTGACGGTGCTGGTTGGCGTGGATGTAGCCGAAGACGTTGGAGTGCGCGTTGCCGTAGGTGTATTCGTGGAGGTCGCCGTTGCCGTGGAGGTGGATGTGCTCGTCGAGGTGGGGGTGTTGGTGCTTGTTGAGGTAGGCGTGGGAGAAGAGGTCGGCGCGTTCACGCAGATCACATTACTGGGCGGGCTCTCGCAGCTGCTGGTCAGAGATGTCACCTTATAGCAGTACTGCTGCCCGTTCGTCAGACCAGTATCTGTGTAGGTTGTGGTCAGGCCGACCTGAGCGCGCATCTGGGATTTGCCGGATTGGTCATAGTAGATCTTATATCCGGTCACAAGAGGGTTGCCGGAATGGACGTTACTCCAGGTCAAAACCGCGCTGTTGGGTGAAGGCACAACGGAGATCAGAGTCGGCTGCGGGGCGGGGCAGATGGAGGAACCATTCACGACAGCCTGCGCCATGAGGATCGGCGCTGCGCCGGGATCCTGGCGGTTGTGTAGCCAGAGATCCCAGATGGTGTTCCCCCAGGCTTTAAGTTTTGTAAAAAATGGATCGGTTTGGATAATGTAGGCGGGGTCGCCGCCTGCGCCCGTACCGGTCAGGGTCAGGTTGCCGCTGCCGTTAATCTCATCCCGCAGGAATTCGACATACTCGCGGCTGGTGGTCTGGTAATACAGATTGATCTCGACCGCATTTACTCCCGCGGGCAGAGTCAGGCTGACGGCGTCATACCCGCCCGCATATTCTTCCGCGGTGAAGTAATTCGGGGCGTCGGCGCCGGCATAGCGCGGCTGGGATAAGCGATCGGCAGCCTGGCTGATGTTGAATCCCTTTGGGGGAATGCGGTTGTCTTTGTAGCGGTCGGTTGCCAGAGCAAAGTGGAAGGTGTGCTCCTCTCCGGTCAGAGCGCTGCTGGGTTTCATCTCATAAACCAGCGTATCGACATAGGTTTCTGCTGCTGAAAGCGGTTGGGGCAATGTCAGCGCCGGGGAGTAGGGGTAATCCAGACCTTTGAGCGTGCTGGCGTTGGGGTCGTATGGATTGACTTCGAAAATCAGCTGCCCGACAGCGTTATAGGCTTTGACATTCACGAACATGCGCCGGCCTTCTGGAAAACCCGAGATTAATTTATGACCGGTCTGATTCTGAATTTTGAAGGTCAGCAGACCGCTGCCAGGGTCAAAACTGGCATCTTTGATGGCGGCGGCGAGCTGCAATTGCTGCATTGCCCGGTCTGCGCCGGCAAGCATGGCTGCGGGATCAATCCCCAGGCCCTGGGTGAGATCCAGGGTTAGCACAGCTGCGCCCTGGCCGAGCAGTTGAGCGTTGGTCGGATCGTAATTCGATGAGCCCGCGACAGTGCTGGCCAGGATCTGCGCCGTCCAGACGTTACCCCCGCTTAGATCATGCAGGGGTTGACCGCTTTGCGGGTGCTCGATGCTGGTCGTGGGGCGGATGGGCACGCCGGCTTTATCGCAGCCCGGACCGACGACGTCGCGCATGTGGCAGTCCTGACACATGCGGATTTTGTTGCCGGAGTCTGAAGTGGTGAAGATTGCCGGGTCGAAGGGACCGATCCCGGGAGCGCCGTTGGGTTGCCCGTAAGCCGACAGCATGAATTCCGAGAATGTCCGTTCGACGTGGAAGTACGAATAGGCTGACTGCAGCTCAGTGGTGAGCGCCTCAGCGGGATTGTCGCCGATGTTTGCCAGCACGGGGTTGGAGACGTCGTGGCAGGTGGAGCAGAAATACTTGCTCTTATGGTAGCGGCTGTAAAAAATGGTATGACGGGCCTCGGCGTCAGCAAAAGAAGCCCGTTTTTCAGCGTTCGGACTTACGAAATACTGCCCACCGCCGTTTTCGGTGTATCCCTGCGGCGGCAGGAAGCTGGTGTAAAAGTTCTGCCCGTTGAATAGTTTGATGTTCGCCGAAAGGATTCGGTCCTCGGTGAGCGTCTGCGCGGCGAATGTATTGGATTTGGTCGCGCTGGCGTTGGTCTCATCCCAGTAATTCAGCCAGTCGCTGCCCTCGCGCTGGCCGGAAGCGGTCGTCTGGAAGAACGGATCGAATTGGGTGTGGCAGAAATCACATTGAACCCCATCATAGTCTGCGCCGGTCATCAATGAGGCGTTGCTCGGATCGGAGCGGCCTTCCAGCCAGCCTTTGGGAAAGTGGCAACGCTCGCAGATGTCGGTGGCATTCGGCGTGCCGACCGCCCAGATCGAATCCTGCGCGGCGACGGTCAGGCAGGCCCAGAAGAGCGGGTCGCGGGCAGCCTGAGCCATCATCGAACCCTTCCAGTTGAAACCGGGTTCGACCGCCTGGTTGTAGCCCGCATGACAGTTCAGACAGCGACCCGAAGCCTCCAGGGCGGTCTGGCCTGGCTGGGTGCCGGGCATACGCACAAGTGGATCTGCAGCCACCGTGACAGGATTCCAGGCGTGGACGGATGCGGTTAACGAAAATGTGACCAGCAGGATGCCAGATATGATCAGTGCACAGGATGTCCGCTTCTTCCGAGTAGTAAACCAGCTAGTGAGGTGCCTCATCATTCCATCTACCTGAAACCGTTAAAGGCTGGTTGACCGTAAACTGCTTCTTCATCCCCAATTTTGTTTCAAGTATACAATTAAAATAATTATTAGTGACATTGTAAGAAATCTGATCAGTCAAGTAAAGTGTTTTTTATCACATTTATCACCCAGATCTCTTATTCACCTGCCGCCGTTGAGGACGGGCATAAACTGGCTGGCAGAAACCATGAATCCAGGTGTTTTTGCTGTGATACAATCCTGATAACCGTCCATCCTCCCGTGGAATTCCCCCCATGAGTCACATTGAGCAAATATCCAAGCAACTCAACCTGAGGCCCGAACAGGTCAAGGCAGCCGTCGCGCTGCTGGATGAGGGCAACACCATTCCCTTCATTTCACGCTACCGCAAGGAGATGACCGGCAGCCTGGACGAGGAACAGCTGCGCCATTTGCAGAAGGAACTGGAGCGGCTGCGCGCGCTGGACGAGCGCCGGGCCACTGTCCTTGCCACGATTGAAGAGCAGGGTAAGCTGACCGACGAGCTGCGCGAGAAGATCCTGGCGGCTGAGACGATGACCGCCCTGGAGGACCTCTACGCGCCCTACAAGCCCAAACGGCGCACCCGGGCCAGCATCGCCCGCGAGCGCGGCCTGCAGCCGCTTGCGGATATGATTCTGGCCCAGCTGCGCGGGAAAACCACGCCTGAGGAAGCCGCCCAGGCTTTCCTCAACGAGCAGGTAACCAGCATAGAAGATGCGCTGGGAGGAGCGCGCGACATCGTCGCCGAGACGATCGCCGATGACGCCAACGTCCGCCAGGCGGTGCGGGGAAGGGCGCTCAAATATGCGTCGATGCAGGTCGAGAAAGCCGGGGACGCGGCAGACGAGCGGAAAGTGTACGAACTGTACTACCAGTTCGAAAGCCGGGTGGATCACCTCAAGCCGCATCAGGTTCTGGCGGTCAACCGCGGCGAGCGCGAGAAAGTCCTCAAAGTTCGCATAGTCATCAACGAAGGGGATTGGAAGGCGCAGCTGTTGCGTTATTACCGCCCCGACCCCCTTTCTCCCTTCGCCGCTCAGCTCGAGGCGGCTGCACAGGACTCGGCGGAGCGGCTGCTGCTCCCGGCCATCGAGCGCGACGTCCGCCGCGCGCTGACCGAAACCGCCGAAGCCCACGCCATCCGCGTTTTTGCCGACAACCTGCGGGCTTTGCTCGGGCAGCCTCCGCTGGCCGGGCAGACCGTGCTGGGCATCGACCCGGGCTACCGCACGGGTTGCAAGCTGGCGGTGGTCGACCCGACCGGTAAGCTGCTCGAAACCGGTTCGATTTTTCCCCACGAACCGCAGAAAAAACGCCAGGAAGCGCTGGAATCCCTGCTGGCGATAGTAAAAAAGCACGCTGTGACTCTGATTGCCATCGGCAACGGCACCGCCTCGCGGGAATCCGAGCAGCTGATCGCCGAGCTGCTCAAGAGCGACGAACCGGCTGTCCGCCCGGTGCGCTACGTGATCACCAACGAAGCCGGCGCTTCAGTCTATTCGGCCAGCCCGCTGGCCCGCGCCGAGCTGCCCGATCTGGATGTTTCGCTGCGCGGGGCGGTTTCGATTGCCCGGCGGGTGCAGGATCCCTTGGCGGAGCTGGTTAAGATCGATCCGAAATCGATCGGGGTGGGTCTCTACCAGCACGACGTCGACCAGAACGAGCTTGGGCGGACGCTGACCGGGGTGGTGGAGAGCGTGGTCAACTGGGTGGGGGTGGATGTGAACACGGCCTCGCCGGCGCTGCTCACCTACGTCTCGGGCATCGGGCCCAAACTGGCGGAGGCGATCGTTCAATATCGCAACGAGAACGGACCATTTGCCACCCGCGAAGATTTGAAAAAAGTGCCCAAGCTCGGCGGGAAAACCTTCGAGCAGGCTGCCGGGTTTCTGCGTATCCCCAACGGCGAAGATCCGCTGGACGCCACCGCGATCCACCCGGAAAGCTACCCGATTGCCCGCGCGGCGTTGCAGCGAGCCCGCGTTACCGCGGAGATGAGCCTGATCGAGCGGCGGCGGATTCTGGCGCTGATGCGCCATGAGATCGGCCTGCCCAGGCTGGCCGAAGAGCTCGGCTGCGGCGTGCCGACCCTGACCGATATCCTCGACAACCTGGCCCGCCCGGGACGCGATCCGCGCAGCGACGCGCCCGCGCCGATTCTGCGCCAGGATGTGCTGAAAATGGAAGACCTGACTCCGGGGATGGTGCTGAAGGGCACCGTGCGCAACGTGGTCGATTTCGGCGCGTTCGTCGATGTCGGCGTCAAGCAGGACGGGCTGCTCCACCGTACGCATATTCCACACGATAAGCAGCTCAAGGTTGGCGATGTGATCGAGGTGGAAGTACTGCGAGTTGAGCTTGAGCGCGGACGGATCGGCCTGAGCTGGGCGGG
>CAZMCF010000049.1:0-9623 GCA_964564935.1 uncultured Anaerolinea sp.
CCTGCAAATGGCTAGAGATCCGCTCGTGATCGGCAAACTCCTTGCCATTATCTGCGGTCAGGGTATGAAGACGGTCTACAAAAGGCATTACACGAATATGGCAGGTTCCTTATGGTTGATGCTCGGGATAATTTTTATCCTTCGCCGATCCTAAATTAAACAGACCTAAACTATGTAGCCTTCAAGTGATACGATGCCCGTTTCGGGGAGTGATCCATCTGCCCTTGATGTGGTCGATCCCATGATAAGCATGACTTGTGAGACTGAACATCCGGAATGCATATTAAACGGATTTCGGGCGGTTAGGCATCAAATTCCGTCAATACTCTGACCGCCCTCAACCCAACCCGCCGGTCTACTGGATCACGCCTAATTTGCGTCCTACCAGCGCGAACTTCTCCAGCGCCAGGTCGAGATCCTCGCGGCTGTGAGTGGCGGAGATCATCACCCGGATGCGCGCCTTCCCGCGCGGGACGGTCGGGAAGCCCAGCGGCATGGCAAACACGCCCTCCTCGAACAACTCGCGCGAGAACTGCTGGGCCAGCGGCGCCTCGCCGAGCATGATCGGCGTGATCGGCGTCACCGACACGCCCGTGTCGAAGCCCAGCCGCTTCATCTCGGCCTTGAAATAGCGAGCGTTCTCCCACAGCCGGTCGACCAGGTCAGTCGATTTTTCCAGTAAATCGACCGAGGCGATCATCGCCGCCACGTCGGGCGGGGTGACCGCTGAGGAGAACAGGAAAGGCCGCCCGCGCTGGCGCAGCCATTCGACGATCACGCCGTTGCCGGCGACCACGCCGCCGACCCCGCCAAAAGCCTTGGAGAGCGTGCCGACCTCGATATCCACTTTACCGTGCAGCCCGTAGTGATCGACGATCCCGCGGCCTCCCCGGCCGATCACGCCCTCGCCGTGGGCATCGTCCACCATCAGCATGATCCCGTGGGCGTTGGTGATCTCGTAGATCCTGTCCAGCGGGGCGATGTCGCCGTCCATGCTGAACACGCCGTCGGTGATGGCCAGCGCGCGGCGGTACTTGCCCTGGTTTTCGCGGATGACCCGCTCCAGATCGGCCGGGTCGGCGTGAGCGAATTTAACGATCGGCGCGCCCGAGAGCCGGCAGCCGTCGATGATGCTGGCGTGGTTGAGCTCGTCGGAGAAGATCATGTCTTCCTTGCCCACCAGCGCCTGGATCGCCGCCAGGTTGGCGGTGAAACCGGATTGGAAGGTGATGGCTGCCTCGACGCCCTTGAAGGCGGCCAGGCGGCGCTCCAGCTCCAGGTGCAGGTCCATCGTCCCGGCGATCGAGCGCACAGCGCCGGGTCCGGCGCCGTACTGATCCAGCGCCTGTTTGGCAGCGGCGACCACCTGAGGGTGATTGGCCAGGCCGAGGTAGTTGTTCGAGCAGAAGTTGAGCACTCGTTTGCCGTCTACGATCAACCAGGCGCCCTGCGGCGAGCTGATCGTGCGGATGCGGTTGTACAAACCGGCAGCCTTCAGTCCTTCGATTTCTTCTTTAATCCAATCGAGTCGGTTGGTCATGTTTACCTCGGAAAAGGAGTTTACGGGCGATGTCTGGGGGAAGGTTTTCCGCAATCATTATACTTCAGCCGCTGGAGACAGACGATGGAGGGATGTACCCCCTCGCCTGGACGTTCGTCACCTTGCCGGGCTGCGGATCAATCCAGACGGGCCTCGGCCAGGTAGCCGTTCTCGGCCAGCAGGCGCAGCAGGCGCTCCTCGCAGCCGGGCTTGACCAGCGCCACCGAGGGGCTGATTTCCTCGCCCAGGCAGGCGGCGGCGCGTTTGTTTTTTCGCAGGGCGGCAAGCACCTCGGGGGTGGTAACGCGAAGCAGGCTGTGCCGCTCCAGGCGGGCCTGCGAACCGTGCTCCTCCCAGCGCTCGAGCGCCTTGATCAGCAGCGGCGGCAGCGGACCGTCAGCGTGCTTGTTCAGCAGGTTGATCAGGTGCGCTGGACGCAGGTTATGCCGGCGGGCCTGTTCGAGGGATGCTGCGGTGATCCGATAGCGGTACGCACCGCCCTTCGGCTCCAGCCAGGCGCAGAAGCGGGCAAGCTGGTAGCGGACGGGGCGCGGGGCGAGCGGCGGAGCGCTGATCACGCCGTCCAGCGAGACCTTAACTTTATCGCGTTCCTCTGCCAGCCCGGCAGGGGGGTTCCCACCCCACAGGTCGTCGGCCCAGCGCGAGCGCCGGAAAGCCGCCGGCGGAGCGCCCTCCTCCGGGGCGGCCAGGTCGAAAAAGCCGAGCCAGTGCATCGGCCCGGTGATCAGGTAGCGCGCCTGAGCGCCCTCGACCTCGTCCCAGGCGGCAAAGCCGTGCAGGTACTCCTGGCTGCCGGCCCGGCGGATGAACCATGACTCATAGTCGCCGTCCGGACGTTGAAAATCGGGCATCTGTTCCTTCAGCGCGGCAATGAATGCGCTCAGGCTCCACCAGGTATCTGCCGGGATCAGACGGAGCTGGTCGAGCAGCGCCCGGCGGGCCTGAAGCGGGTCGTTCTGCCACTCGCCCTCGCAGATCAGACCGGGCAGCAGGCGCAGCTCGTTAAAGCTGCGGCTGCCCATCCAGGCCTGGGCCAGGAGGGCAAGAGCCTCCGCGCGCGGCGCAGCGAGGAACTCGCGGACTTCATCCGGCAGGGGCTGCAGGCTGTCATCCAGCAGGCCGGCGGCGAGGAGCAGCGCCTGCAAATCGCGCGGCGGGATGCCCCAGTCCGCGGCGGGGATCTGCTCGAGCGGCCAGCCCAGGCGCAGACCGGCCAGCAGACTGCAGGCGTGGTCGAGGACAGCGTCCGAGGCGGGGATCGAGTGGGCGCATTCGTCCGGGAAAGCGGCCCGCCCAAGGGCAGCGGCCGGAGGCAGGCCGCGCGGACCCAGAACAGCCAGGATTTCGTCGGGGATGTAGGCATACTGCTGCGGCTCGGGCGGCAGGTTGAGGATCGCCCGCCCGATCAGCGCCCGGTACCAGAGGATTTCGGCTGGCGTAGCTGGCTTGAGGTCCGGGCGGAGGTGCTCGCGGCGGGCCGCGCCCATCACCCGCACCTCGCCATAGCGGCGCTCGAATTGCGGCCAGGGCAGCCGCCCCTCGTGCTCGAGCAGGCCGCGCAGGGCTTCGCGGGCGCTGTGCGGCAGACTTTCGACCATCTCACGGATCAGCTCCGGCTGGCGCAGGCCCGCCGCCAGCTGCGGCAGGGCGCTGGCGGCCGACGGCGCGTCCAGCTCAATGCCCCAGACGGCGGCGATCATCTTTAACAGACCGAAGTCGTAATCTTGCAGGGTGTGGAGCAGGTCAGGCATGACCGCCGACCTTCGCGGCAGGATCCAGCGCCGGGGCGACCGCCCGGATCGCGCGCGGCACAGCCTCGATGGTCACCGAGCGGATGTTCGAGTCCAGTCCGGCGAGGATCTCCCCGTCGGCGTGCATGATCAGCGGCTGGTCGGCGCTCAGTTCCAGGCGGGTGAAATAGCCCTGGTAGCAGTAGCTCAGCCGGTTGTGGTCGCCGCGCATCATGTATGGGATGGTGGCGAGCATCTGCGGCGGAGAGATGGTGCGCACGGCGACAAAATCGAGGCGTCCATCGTCCGGCTGGGCCTGCGGGGCGACGGTGAAGAGCCGCCCCTCCCGCCGTCCATTGCAGGCAATGAACAGGAGCACCTCGTCCTCCCAGCTCTGCTTATCCGTCACGGCGCGGATGCGGATGGGGTTGCTTTCGAAGAAGATCGTGCGCAGGGCGGCGGCCAGGTACATGCTGAACCCGGGCAGAAAATCGGCCTGGTGGGCGAGAAGGTTGGCCACTGCGTCGAAGCCGATGCCGAGGGTGTTGATGAAATACTCGCTCCGCCCGGAATCGTCCTTCATCAGGGCGGCGTCGATCCAGCGCGCCTCGCTGTGGAGGGCGAGTTCCAGCGCTTCCTGCGGATCACGCGGGATGCCCAGGCTGGCGGAGAAATCGTTTCCAGAGCCGGCCGGGACCACGCCGAATTCGGGGCGCTGCTCGACCGGAATTTGCATCAGCCCGTTGACCACTTCGTGGACGGTGCCGTCGCCGCCAAAGGCGATCACCCGGCGGAAGCCCCGCTCGGCGCTCTGCCGGGCAAGCTCGATGGCATGGCGGTGGTAGGCGGTAATGGCCCAGGTCAGGTACGGCTTGCCGGCGGCGGCTGCCGTCAGGGCAGCGGCGGACCGGCGGGCGGCGCCCTGGTTGGCAAACATATTGTAGATGATCAGGGTTGGAACAGACATGGTTGCTTCCCCGAATTAAATTATACTCAGGACGAGAAGGGATTTGGGTAGTGGGGTTTCTCAACCTTCGTTTTTTAACGCGTAGTTTGTCAACCACCAGTCTTCCGCCGTGCGCGGAAGAAGAACCGGGCTGAGGACGGCAGGGAGACCGCTGCGCAGTGGTGACGCCATCAATGTCTTGGCCAGGTTTGCTTTCATATCCAGGTCTCTTTGTCATACTGAGCGAAGCGAGATATCTTTCCGTCGCGGGCAGATTTCTCATCCCGCCAACGCCCGCCCAGTGTATGTCGTTCGTCGAAATGACATCATCCTTCGGTGTAACCCGGCTCATTGCTGATGAGATTTTATAATACGCGAGGTGACCGCTTCGTTTCGCTCGCGGTGACGCTCGGGGGTTGGGGGGCAGCCCTCCCGGCACGGAAAATGCACATTAACCTGCAACTGCCGGGCGGAACCGGGTCACGCGCCGCGCCCGATCCTTTGACATTATTGAACGGCAAGGCTAAAATGAAGGCAGCCAGCTGCCTGCGCTGGTAAATCCAGATTCCTGAGGTGCGCATTTGAGCAAGTGGGCGGGAAAATACGTCATCGGGCTGACCGGCAATATCGGCACCGGTAAGAGCGTCGTCCGGCGCATGCTCGAGCACCTCGGCGCTTACGGCATCGACGCCGACGCGCTGGCCCACCGCGCCATCGCCAAGGGGGCGCCGGGCTACCCACGGGTGATTGAGGAATTCGGCAGGTACATCCTCGCGCCTGACGGGCAGATCGACCGCGCCCGGCTCGGACGGCTGGTCTTCGCCGATCCGCAGGCGCTGGCCCGCCTGGAAGCCATCGTCCACCCGCTGGTGACCCAGGCGCTCGACTTTCTCATCCGCCGCGCGCCACAGAAAGTGGTGGTGATCGAGGCGATCAAGCTGCTGGAGGCCAACGTGCATAAATCCTGCGACGCCGTCTGGGTAGTCACTGCCCCGGTGCAGGCCCAGCTTACCCGCCTGGTGCAGCGGCGCGGGATGAGCGTCGAGGAGGCCCGCCGGCGCCTGGCGAATCAGTCGCCGCAGGAAGAGAAAGTCAAAGCCGCTCAGGTGGTCATCCACAACTCGGGTAATTTCGAAAGCACCTGGAAAAAAGTGGTCGAGGCCTGGCGCCGGCATGTACCGGTGGCCATGGAAGAGGTCCCGCCTGCGGCCAGAGCCGAGGAGGCCGGCGCGCTGCAGGTGCTGCGCGGGCGCCCGCGCGATTCGGCCGCGATTGCTGCGCTGATCAGCCGTGTGCGCGGCGATAAGGCCGCGGTCACCGCTGCCGACGTGATGGAGGCGTTCGGCGAGAAGGGCTTCCTCATGCTCAAAACCGGCGACGAGCTGCGCGGAGTGATCGGCTGGCAGGTGGAGAACCTGGTGGCCCGCACCACCGATTTCATCCTCGAGCGCGGGCTGGCGCTCGAGCGAGCCGTGCCGGCTCTGGTGCAGGAGATGGAGCGTGCGTCCGCTGATTTGCAGTGCGAGGCCTCGCTCATCTTCGTCGAGCCCGCGCTGGTGCGCCACGATGCGCTCTGGCGCAGGCTGGGCTACGTGCGATGCCAGCCTCACGAACTGGAAGCTCAGGCCTGGCAGGACGCCGCGAAAGAGTCCATGCCCGAGGGCAGCGTGTTATTATTTAAGAAGCTGCGCGAGGACCGCGTCCTTCGTCCGATCTGATCGCTTTCCATGAGAATGTCTGGTTGATCCGTGTCTCAATTACTGAACGAGCTCATCTTTATTTTTCAGCGCTTTACCTGGACAAGCGCCCTCGACCTGGTGCTGGTCACCCTGGTCTTTTTCGGCATTCTTATGCTATTGCGCGACACCCAGGCAATGATCCTGCTGCGCGGCGTGCTCCTGCTGATCGTCCTGTTAAGCCTGGTGACCAGCCTGATCAACCTGCAGGCCTTTTCATGGCTGGTTCAGACCATCGCGCCTACACTGGTGCTGGCGATCCCGGTCATCTTTGCCCCGGAAATCCGCCGCGGGCTGGAGCGGCTGGGCCGGGCCGGTTCTACACAGACGGCGATCTTCTCGCGCAAGTCCTCGTCCAGCGAAGCGCTTCAGCAGACCATCCAGGCGGTGGTTTCGGCCTGCGCCCGGCTTTCGGCCCGCCAGCACGGCGCATTGATCATTCTCCAGCGCAACGACGGGCTGCGCGATTACATCCGCACCGGCGTGCGCATGGATGCCCGCGTCTCCCCAGAGCTCTTGCTGCAAATCTTTTACCCGAACACCCCGCTGCACGACGGGGCCGCGATCATCGCCGATAATGAAGTGGTTGCGGCGGCCTGCGTCATGCCGCTATCTTCCAGCGGCATTTTGAACCGCTCACCCGAGCGCCAGATGGGACTTCGCCACCGCGCCGCACTGGGCACTTCTGAGGCGACTGACGCGATCGCCGTGGTGGTCTCGGAGGAAACCGGGTCGATCTCCATCGCCCACGCCGGGCGAATGATCCGCCGCCTGGACTCAGAGCGGCTGGAAAACATCCTGATGGCTTTCTACCAGCCCGCCCAACCCACGCGCAGCGTTCTGGATATCTTCAAGCGCAGTTCCAAACAGCCGGCGGATGGCAAACCGCGCCAGGAGGATTAGGCGATGGTGGAATTCCTGCGCAAATTCGCCCGCCTGCTGCCCACCCTGCTGACCGCCTTTATCCTGGCGCTGGCGGTCTGGATTTCGGCGGTGACTTCCAACGACCCGATCGAGCAGCGGACATACCCCAGCGCTGTGCCGATTGAGATCGTCGGGCAGAGCCCGGCGCTGGTGCTGACCAGCGGTCAGCCCGGATCGGTTTCTCTGGTGCTCAGCGCGCCGCGCTCGATCTGGGATCAGCTTACCAGCACTCCCGGCGCGGTACGCGCAATCGTCGATCTCTCGGCAGTCGATGCCGGCACGCATACCCTGCCGGTGCAGGTTCAGATCGTCCCGCGCCCGGCGCGCAAGATTTCCCAGTCGCCGCTGACCGTGACTTTGCGGTTGGAGAACCTGGAGACCAAAGAGCTGGCGATCAATCTGGTTCAGCGCGGCACGCCCGCCATTGGTTACCTGGCCGAAAACCCCACCCTCAGCCGTCAAACGGCAATTGTCAGCGGACCGCAGTCGCTGGTCGAGCGGGTGGCTGAAGTGCGCGCGGTGATCGACATCAACCAGGCCAGCCAGACCATCAACCGCACGGTGACCCTCCAGGCGCTCGACGAGAATGAACTGCCCGTCAACAACGTCACCCTGCTTCCCGAGCAGGTGACCGTCAGCCAGGTGATCACCCAGCGCTTCGGCTACCGTAACGTGGTGGTCAAGGTGGTGGTGACCGGGCAGGTTGCCCCCGGCTATCGCCTGACCAATATCTCAGTCTTCCCGCCGGCGGTAACGGTCTTTTCGTCCAATCCTCAGGTGGTCAGCGACCTGCCTGGTTACATAGAGACGCAGCCGCTGGATATCGGCGGCGCAAATGACGACATGGACATTTCACTCATGCTCAATCTGCCCGAAGGGGTATCAGTGGTCGGAGAACAGACCGAGGTGCTGGTGCGGGTGAGTATCGCCGCCATCGAGAGCAGCCTGACCCTGCCGAACGTGCCGGTCGAGATTACCGGTCTGGGCCCGGGCTTGCGGGCGGTCATTTCGCCCGAGACGGTGACGGTCATCCTCTCCGGACCGGTGGCGCTGCTCGACCGGTTGAAGGTGGAGGACGTACGCATTGTGGTTGACCTGGCTAACCGGACAGTCGGCATATACCAGATCGAGCCGGAGGTGGAGGTGCTGCTGAGCGAGCTGGTGGTCGAGTCGATCCTGCCGGAGAACGTCGAGGTTTCCATCGTCCGCGGCGGAACGACCACCCCATGAGACGGCGAGGTACGAGATGAAGAAGCCGTTAGTAGCCCTGGTCGGGAGGCCGAACGTCGGCAAGTCAACCCTGTTCAACCGTCTGGCCGGCGAGCGCCTGGCGATCGTTGATGAGACCCCAGGCACCACCCGTGACCGGCTGATGTCCGAGGGCGAGTGGAATGGGCGCGCCTTCCATATTGTCGACACGGGCGGGATCGATCCGAGCTCAGCCTCCGGGCGGGCGGAGCCGCTCTCGGTGGGATCGGCAGAATATGTTGCCCAGATTCGCCGTCAGGCCGAGCTGGCCATTCGCGAGGCGGATGTGGTGCTCTTCCTGGTCGATGCGACCAGCGGGGTGACGCCCGCGGATCGAGAAGTGGCGGATATCCTCCGCCGCAACCAGCGCGTGGAGGGCGGACAGGCCTTCCCGCCGGTGCTGCTGGTGGTCAACAAGGCCGATAACCAGACCTTTCGCGACGGCGCAGCCGAGTTCTACGAGCTGGGCATAGGCGAGCCTTACCCGATCTCGGCGGTGCACGGCACCGGCACCGGCGACCTGCTGGACGTGCTGGTGGCTTCCTTTCCAGAGGAAGAGAAAGAGGAAGAAGACGATTCGGTCAAGATTGCCATCGTCGGCAAGCCGAATGTGGGCAAGTCGAGCCTGCTCAACCGGCTGGTCGGCGAGGAGCGGGCGATCGTCAGTCCGATTGCCGGGACAACCCGCGACGCGGTCGATACCAGGATCAGCTATGAGGGGGTAGAGATTACCCTGATTGACACCGCCGGCATTCGCCGGCGCGGCAAAATCGAGCCAGGGGTGGAAAAGTACAGCGTGCTGCGCTCGCTGCGGGCCATCGAGCGGTCCGACGTCGCCCTGCTTATGATCGACGCGGTCAGCGGCTTGAGCGCCCAGGATGCGCACATCGCCGGCTTCATCCTTGAGGCGCAGAAGAGTACGGTTGTGCTGGTCAACAAGTGGGACGCGGTCGAAAAAGACAGCGAAACGATGCAGGAGTACACCCGCCGCATCCGCGAAGAACTCAATTTCATCGATTACGTGCCGATCTTATTTATCTCAGCCAAGACCGGGCAGAGGGTCGATCAGGTGCTGCCGCTGGCGCTCAAGGTGCAGGAGGAACGCCTGGCGCGATTGACTACCTCTCAGCTCAACCGGATCATTCAGAACGCCCAGGACCGCCATGCGGCTACCTCGAGCAGCGGCCGGTCACTGCGAATGTATTACGGCACTCAGGTGCGCTCCGATCCGCCGACGTTCATGATCTACGTCAACGACCCAAAGCTGGCTCATTTCAGCTATATACGGTATCTGGAGAACAGCATCCGTAAAGAATACCCGTTCACCGGTACGCCGATCCGGATCGTGCTGAAGCCGCGTCGTTGACAGTCAAAGAGGGGCGTGATAAAATTCTGGCGCTGACCGCCCCCATCGTCTAGCGGCCCAGGACGCGGCCCTCTCAAGGCCAAAACAGGGGTTCGAGTCCCCTTGGGGGCAC
>CAZMCF010000050.1:0-9529 GCA_964564935.1 uncultured Anaerolinea sp.
TTTTCTCCTTTTTTCTCGATTAGGGGGTTCTCCTCACGGAGTGACGGGTGCGGTATAATCGAGCGGATGAGGTTTTTCCTGTGCGCAGGAAGATTCCTCATGCTCCGAAGTGCTTGCTAAGGGTCTCAGCCGCCTGGCAGGCACTTCACTTACTTGGTCTGTTCAGCTCTGATCACCTCCTTTGCTTTATGATCCCGGATTTTTAATGAGCTTTGCCGGATAACCAGAGACGGGGTCAGCATAATTGAGGCGGGCTCGATCGTCTCGAGGTTACGGCGACCCGCTTCGATGATTTTGACCATCTCAATCACAGCCATTTTTCCCACGCTGTACTGTTCTGAGTGGACTGTGGTCAAAGGAGGCCAAAAGTATTCCGATTCAGGGATATTGTCAAAACCAACCAGGCCGAGATCTTCCGGAACGTTCAACCCTTCTCGACAGGAGTACTGCAAAACACCGAGAGCCATCTGATCATTCCCGGCGAACACGGCGTCCATCTGCGGGTATTGGCGTAACAGGGTTTTGATTCCCTGGGCGCCGCTGCTGGATGACCAGTTTCCCTCGACCCAATGGCTGTCGTTCACCTCGAGCCCGGCTTCGCGCAGGGTATCCTTCCAGCCGGCCAGGCGCTGGCGCGACTCCCACCAGTCGAGTGGGCCGGAGATGTGTCCGATGTGGCGGTAGCCCTGCTCGAGAAGGTGCTGGGTGGCCATTCTGCCGCCCAGGTGATTGTCGATGGAAACGACCGGGATATTCGGGCGCGGCTGCATGGTCAGGAAAACGATCGGGATTTCCAGATCGAGTTGAGTGTTTTCCAGCCATTCGCGGTTGTCGCCGACTTCGGGAACGGCCCAGATCACGCCGTCGGCGTGGCGCGAGAAGAAATCCTGCAGGATGGGTAAAACATTATTGGCGTTGAAGCGCGGCAGTTCCTTGAGCAGCAGCGAATAGCCGAATTCCTCCGCCGCGGTGGTGATGCCGCTCAAGGTCCGCGAAGGGCCGATGTATTTCAATCCGGCGGTGACCACCCCCAGGGTGTAGCTGCGTCGCTGGATCAGGCTGCGGGCCAGGGCGCTGGGCTGATACCCCAGCTCTTCGATGACTTTTTGCACCCGCTCGCGGGTTTCAGGGGAGACATCCGGGCGGTTGTTCATCACCCGTGAGACCGTCTGGGTGGAAACTCCCGCCAGCGAGGCGACTTGTTTGATGGTTGGGCGCTTGGATCTGGTCGGCATTTGTTGTTATCGATCCCGTTATCGTTCCCGTTATCGATAACATCATAGCACGGCGAAAATCGAGAGTCAATAGGTTGCCGGAATTTTTAAGATAATTATGACACGCTTGTCTGTTTATGTTTGCAGCAGCGGCTGAACCAGGGCAAGGATTTTCTCCGGCCACCGCGTGGAAAATGAAACGTCCCGAACTAAACCTCTCCTCTGCTTTAATTCGAGCACGATCCTGGGATGTTCAAGAAAATTGAACGAGGCCCGGTATCGCCTGTGAACGGTCATAAAATGAATACCAGCGCCGCCGTACTTATTCAGCGCCGGAATGTTATCGTCCAGTCGGCATCGGTGAATTTCAGCCAGCGGCGTCGTCCAGTGGAATATGCCAAAATCCAACCTTATGGCTGTGGTCGAGATGCGGATCATCAAGACTCGATAATTAAATGTGTAGAACAGGAAGAGAAAGGCAAGGATCAGGCCAACGATGGCAAACCCGTCCCAACCACGGGCGGATATCCGCCAGAGCATCAGGAGGGCGAACAGAAGCGTCAGTGCCAGGAAGAGCAGACCGGTCCAGACCGATGTCACTTTTTCGATGTAAATCATTTCCTCTCTATGAGCCTCACTCGGGATCATCTTCACTCCAAGTGTTCTATGGAAACTACCAGATCCCGGGCAACAAGCGGAACCGTACCTGCCTGGCGTATTCCCGGTAACCGGCCAGGTTCTCCTGCAAGTACTTGTCCTCAAGATGGGTGCGGAAGACCAGAATGAGGATGGCAGCCGCCGAGGGAAGATATGTCCAGCTCGAATCCAGAATGATGGGTATTGCCAGGTTGGCCAACATGCTACCGGCATAACCCGGATGGCGAATCCAGCGGTACGGACCGGCGGTAACGACCCGGTGTTCCCGCTCCGTCTGGATGCGCACTGTGCCCGAAAAGAAGCGGTTGGTGATCATTGCGTAGGAAGCAAGGGTAAATCCTGCCAGCATCACCATGAGCGCCAGAATTTTCAGCGGCATGGCGTAGGCTCGCGACCAACCTAGCAGCTCGTCCAGACCGGCGGCGAGCGGAATCAGCCCGCTGCTCAATCCAGCCAGGGGTGCCAGGACTTTGTCGAAGGATGTAGTATCTGCTTGCTGCATGAACCTGGAGCGCTCGGCCAGGAGGTCCGGGTGACGCCGCGCTGCCAGGAAGCGGCTGATGACAAAACCAAAGATGTTAGCAGCGGCGAAAACCCAGGCTTCCCACCAGTCCCAACGTCGGCTGATCACAAGGGGCAGCAAGGGTACGCCCACTATGAAGATCAGCATCAACAAGAAAAGGCGCAATGAAATTCTTACCGATTTCATCTTTCTATCTACTATACGCCAGATAGAAAAAAATGATGCTGCTGAGGATGGTCAAATATGGTCCGATATGATGCGTTCTTGCGACGATCGCCGGAAAGGTCTTTTCGACGCTCGCCAATCCGCCGGTGACGACTGTAACCAGGAAGAATAAAACCATCGCCGCCAGAGCGGTCCACTGCGCCAAACTCAAGGGATCCGTCTGATTGATTTTGTGGACGGTGATTCCCAGATAGATCCCTGCGCCCAGGGCGATCAACTTGTGCACGGTCAAGAGCAAGCCGGAGTAAGGTTTTCCCATACGGCTCAGCCAGTAACCCGAGACAAAGATTAATGCGATCAACAATGCGGTGATCAATAGTTTTATTTGGGAGGCGCTCATGATATATCCTTTGCTTAAATTGACGAATTGACAAATCGAAGATATGACAGTCGGCTAGCGTTTGATGCCGTTCCAGAAGATATCGAAGCCGGTCTGGATGAGCTCCTGCTGGCGGGCGGGATCATGCTCCATCTTGAGGATGTTCATCACCGCGACGAGGTCCTGATAGAGGAAGCCGCCGATGAGCTCGACCGAATATGGCTTGATGCTGCCCTCGCTCAGCCCCTTTTGAATGGCGTGGTAGTAATAATCGAAGTATTTGCCCGATTCCTGGACGACCTCGGCGGCGAGGATGCCCGAATCGCGCACCTGCTGAATAAAGCTGAATGCCTCTTGATTCTCCAGCATCCAGCGCAGGGAACCGCTCCAGATGGTGAATAAGGTATCGCGGGCGCCCAGGGACGGGTCGAGCAGCGTGTGGATGTACTCCGATTGCTGCCTGCCGATCGTCAGCACCAGCTCGTGGATCAGGTGCTGCTTGGTCGGAAAGTAGAGAAACAGGGTACCGGCAGCGGTTCCCGCCAGCCGGGCGATCTCGGCGGTGGTGGTGTGGGCGACCCCATTGGCGACGAACAACTTAAGGGCAGCCTGCAGGAATTTCTCTCTTTTTTCTTGACTCAGCTCGCGGACCATGTCTTCCTTTCTGTGCCCGGCAAATAAATGACTGACTACTCACTCATTATAGCAATAAATTCTAAAATGTCAAGAGCCAACCACGGAGTGGTGGAATTTCAATCGGGGCGCTGGCGGCGTGCCATCGCTCCGGCGTTACCTCCAGATCGCTGCTCTGTTTCCGTCATAATCGAAATGCGCTTCCCCTGGTAAATGAAAAGCAGCCCCCGCGGGGACTGCTTTGCACCAAATCAAAATCCTTGATCTTTAAAATTTTACCTTCTGCCTGTTATGCCAGCTGATACGCCTGGCGCAGGACATCCAGCTCCAGCTTGCTCATTTTCAGCATGGCTTCGGTCACCCGTTTGGCCTTCATCGGATCCGGGTCGTTGATCAATTTGAACAGTTCGACCGGGACGATTTGCCAGGAAACGCCATATCGATCTTTCAGCCAGCCGCAGGGACCTTTCTCACCACCGGCGGAGAGCTTTTCCCAGAGCTCGTCGACCTCTACCTGCGACTCGCAGTTCGCCACGAAGGAGATGGCCTCGTTGAACTTGAACACCGGTCCGCCGTTGAGCGCGGTGAAATCCTGCCCGTTCAACTGGAAACTGACGGTCATTGCCGTCCCCGGCTCGCCTGGACCAGCCTCGGTGTAGCGCGTTATAGAGGTGATCTTCGAATTCTTGAAGGTAGACGTGTAAAAAAGGGCTGCTTCTTCAGCCTGATTATCGAACCACAGAAAGGGGGTGATATTCTGCATTTTAACTTTCTCCTGTCTATAAATGGAACGTTAGTGCTAAAATATAATACCACATTAAAGGCAAATATTATCTTAAAATATCAGATCATTTATTCTATTTTTATAGGTGTCAACAGCGCGCGGAGCATGTATCTCAGGCTGTTTTCAGGACTGAGATTAGGCCCATCTCTACAAATCGCATGGAGATTCCAGCGGCGGATTCGTTTCTGGAACCGAATCAAAAAATGACAGCCCGGCCTCGCGCATCGCAGCCACCCGTTCTTCGACTTGCCTTGGCGCCAGGCGCGCATCTGCTTCGAAATAGACCCAATCGATAGCTTCCTGGTACTGGCGGATTTCGCCCGAATCGATCAGTCCCCCATAAATGAACCAGAGGTTAAAGTTGATCGAAACGGGGACTTCCGGGAAGTATTTACCCCGATGGTGGCCGATCAACATGCCGTCCAGCAGGTAATCTACGTCACCGTCAATCACCTGAACGACCAGAGTATGCCAGCCCTCCAGGCTGCCCTGAACGAAATCTGAGGTATTATCCGCATTCCAGGGCTCGATTTGAACGGTCTCCCAGGTGGTGACAAAAAATGTGGTTTCGCTGTGTCCCCAGCCGCCGTTGGGGAGGTATTCGTTATCCATCTCGCTGTAATCGGGGTCCAGGGGTCTGGTATACGGGCTGATCATGTAAAAAGTCTCGACTACCTGGTCGCCGTCAGGACCGCTGAGCGGCTGATCGTTGAAATAGACTCGGGCGGCGTAAGTTCCTTGCAGGTATTTACGCTGGTGGCAGAGCTGGGTCTGGCTGGTGCCTCGCGCGGTTCCATCGGTGGAGGATGTCATCTGGAGCAGGCGGTTTCCGGGCAGGCTCTCGTCGTCAACAAAACTGACATTTTCCTGCAGCCAGGCCGCGCCCGGGATTCCCGGCCAGCCGGCTTTCTCGCGGACGATCCAGCCGTTGGCGGTCATTGCCGGTACATCCTCGTAATTGAAATCATCGAAAAAGAAAAATCCCTCAAGAGTCTGACCCTGTTCTAAAGTTGGAGTGGCTGCCAGGACTGTGGGCGGGGCTGGGGCGATCGCCTCGGTTGCTACGGCGGGTGGGATCATCGTCTCTGGTTCTGATCCCTGCTCGGCCCGGGGTGTTTCCGTCGCCTTTGCGCAACCAGATAGAAGAACCGTCAACATCCAGGAGATCAGGGCGAGCGCCAGGGGTAGATTCCGCATGCGGTGTTTGGATTGCTTTATCACGTGAACGAACCTCCTTATTCCAAAAACCCCCAACCCTGTCGTTGATGATCGTTGGTCAAACAGCTCCCTGAAAAGCGGCATCTGAGCATTTGGGGATGGGCGAATGGGCTGCGTTTCTATTGGAAATTAAAATCGAATAGTATTGTGGCCCGTTTGATCGATGGCGGATTCACTCCCTCTCGGTTATTCATCTTACCTGTCGAGATACGGATATCAACTTTACACTAATCGATGACACCCAACAAATAATCCTTGAGGACGACTGCGTGGTTGTGCTCGCTGTCTCTGGCGGCATAGAGCAGCGTTACTCGACCCTGCTTTGCCTTCTCGCGAAGGAGTTCCACCGCTTTCGGATTCGCATCCAGTTCGGCGAAATACCTCTGCCTGAATTCTTCCATTTTTGATAGATCGCGGTGATACCAATTGCGCAGCTCGTGACTGGGAGCGATCTCCTTCAGCCACAGGTCAGCTTTCAGTTTTTCTTTGGTGAATCCACGCGGCCACAGCCGGTCGACCAAAATTCGCACGCCGTCTTCAGGCGAGGCGGGCTCGTATACGTGTTTGATGCAAATGTCAGTCATCGATCATCTTTTCCGTTTGCGCATAAAATGAATTCGTTTTGAAATTTCACTCTACTATATCACAAGGGTGATATTCCAATTTGCCCCAATTTATTTAGAAGCAAAATCGCCGGTTGCAGTTCAGCCGGCGATAACCTTGCGATCTTCATCTCGAGTTAATTCAGCTGACCAGCCTGCCGATCACCAGGCCCACGGCAAGCAGTGCCGGCGTGGCGATGACCACGATCACATTTTGACCCAAGGAGGGGATCAGCGCCGGGATATTCTCGGCGTTCATCCGCGCTCCCTGATAGGCTCGCCAGCCGATTATTGCGGTGGCCAGCGCGATCAGGCTGAAGGCGGGCAGCCAACCCAAAACAACGCCAAGAATGATGGACAGATATGCGCCAAGCATAAAAGACCCGTACAAGGCGCTGCTTGCCTTGCGCCCGATGGTGATCGGATAGTGCCTGCGGCGGATACTCTGGTCGGCTTCCACATCCGGAAACTGGTTGAGCAGCAAGAGATTGCTGACCAAAAAGGTTGGGACGAGCGCGGCCATAAAAGAGATCCAGGTGTATTCGCCAGTCAGAGCAAAGTGAGTTCCCATGACCATCAGGATGCCGAAGCCCAACCCGGGCGCGAGAAGGCAGAAAATCGGCCGATAGACCCACCAGATTGTGTAAGTGACCAGCAGAATCAGGCCGGGGACGCCGATCAACAGCAATTGCCAGCCTCGCAGCCAGACGAAGTAGGCGCCGACCGCAGCGGTGATCGCAAAAGTGAGCCAGGCAAGAATGAAAGACGCCCGGTGGAGAGCTGGATTGGCGGGCAAAGTGCCGCTGCCGCCGCTGAACGGCGTCCGTTGTGTCCTCGCGTCCAGGCCGCTTTTAAAGTCAAAATATTCGTTGAAGACATTGACGCAGACGTGCGCCGACAGCGCGCCAATCAACACCAGCAGAACCTGCAGCCAGTCGAGCCGGCCGGTTTTCCAGAAAGCTGTGCCCACGCCGACCGCGACGCAGGCGGGCGTGAGGATCAGGAAGGGCGGGCGGGTGGTTCCCAGGACGGTTTTCATGGTACTCATTGTTGACTCCAGCGGGTGATTTGAAATGGATTTCTTTACGCAGGTATCTCCACGGGTATAGAGATCTCCAAACTCAACCCATACCAATCAATTGACTGACGTTAAGCAATGGGATCAAGGATAAAACGGCCGCTTCGCACGAAAGCTGGAACATATTTTAATCCGAAATCTCTTGATGAGAAGATGCTCTCCGCATTTCTATGCGCGCCGCTGGCGTAAACGTTTCGCCTGGCTCTGACCAGGAATGGTTGGAGTTCGAAGGCAATCCGAATTTTTCTGCCTGTGGTCCGCTCCTACCAGCCGGTCACCTCCCGGCTGAGCATCAGCAGGGTCAGCAGGGTTGTCCGCCCGACTTTGGCAAGTTTTTCCGGGTCGATCTGCTCGAGGGTATCCTGCGGGGTGTGCGCCAGGTAGTCCGAGCCATCCCAACTCAAATAGGCTGTCAGGGTCTTGCGTCCGCCGAATCCGGTGCGCGTGGAGTGACCGTAATGGGGATCTCGCCCGCGGGTGGTCGTTTCGACGCCGAGGCGGCTGGCGGCTCGATCGAAAAGCTGCACCAGGCGGTAGCTGCTGCCCTCGCCCAGGGCAATGCCCTCGCCGGTTCCTGACCCCACGCCGCTGAGCTCGATGACCGCGTCCACAGCCAGTCCGCTGAAACCGACTTTGGCGCCCATGATATTAATTAAACTCAGGCCTTCCCGGCGCTCCCCGCCCGCCCAGGCGACGAAGACCACGGTCCGTTTGGGCTGGTAAGGGGTTTCTTTGAGAACGCGGGCCATCTCCAGCATGGCCGCCACCCCGCTGGCATTATCGTTTGCGCCAGAGTAAAGGGTGCCGTCCGGAGCGACGCCCAGGCCATCGTAGTAGGCGCTGACCATGATTACATAGTGGTCGAGGTTGACCCCGCCGGGCGCCTGCACGGCTGCGCCTGTGCCGGGAATGTAGCCGATGACGTTGTAATAATTCTCTTCTATGCTGGTTTCAGGCAGGACTTCTACGAGTACCTGGATGCCCGGCTCGGTCAGGAACGCTTCCCCCATTTTTAAGTTGGCAGCCTTCCCTTCCAGTTCCGCCAGGCTGCTACCGCAGGTGGCCAGGAGCATATCTGCTGTATCCCGGCTGATCCGCATGACCGGCGGCGGTGAGGGGTCAAACAGGACTGGAGAGTATAGATAACGCTGTTGCATGTCCAGCGGATCCTCGCTGATCACCAGGACGGCGGACGCCATGCCGATGCTGATGCGGTGAAAATCCTCCTCGCGGATGAGGATGACCTTGTCATATAACGCCTTCTTTCCCAGTCCGTAAATATCGGCTTCAGATGTGCCGGGATGAGGTCCGGTGATCAACCCCACCACTTTTCCCTCTGCCTGTCCACGGGTGGAGGCGTACTCGGTCCATTCCACATAATCTTTGCGGTAAATGAAGGAATAGACCGGATTGCCACTGTCGTCGAGGAGTTGTAGCCGCGGGAGTTGGTTCAGGTGAAAACGCGGCGCGGGCTGGACCTGAAAATAACTTCCATTGCTGCCGCCCGGCAGCAGGCCGATCGCTTCCATCTGTTCGGCGATGTACTTGGCGGCTGCTTCCGCGCCGGGCATTCCGGTCTCCCGGCCTTGCAGCTCGGGCGAGCTGAGTACACCCAGGTGGACCATTGCGTTCCAGGGATCGAATTGCATGGCCGTCTCGCGATACACGCCCAGGGGCGAGGTGCTGCGCAGCATCAGAACCAGCACCACTCCCGCCGCTGCAGCTCCCATCACCAGGTAACGGTTGAACAGGCGGACGATGTTCAGCCGGCTGGTCTCGAGGAAGCGGCGCAGGCCTTCGCCCCACAGGTTGAAGGTGACGATAGCCAGAAAGAAAGCGACGCCAGGGTACCAGGCCATCCAGGGGTAGCTGCGCCACCAGTTACGGATGTTGGAGAGCAGAGCGCCCCACTCGGGCACGTCCGAGAAGGAGGCGACCAGCATGGTCATGCCAGCTCCTTCGCCAATCACAACCCGAAAGCCGCCGCCGAGGAAGATGTTGAGGAAGCCGAGCTCGGCCAGGAGCATGAGCACGCCGCCCATCTCGAGGACGGAGATGACCAGCAGGGGGGAGAGAAGCTGAGGCAGGATGTGACGGAAGAGGATCCGCCCGGTGTTAGCACCGACCACGTGGGCGGCTTCGATGTAGGGCTGGGGGCGAAGACTGATCACCTGCCCGCGGACGACCTGGGCGACCTCGCCCCAACCGACGATGCAGATGGCGACAACGAAGACCCAGGTGCCCTGCTGGATGCCGAGAGCCTGGATGACCAGCAT
>CAZMCF010000051.1:0-8856 GCA_964564935.1 uncultured Anaerolinea sp.
CTGGACGAATACCGCAAGCACATCGAGAGCGACGCCGCCCTCGAGCGCCGCTTCCAGCCAATCCAGGTCAACGAACCGACGGTCGAAGAGACCATCCAGATCCTGCACGGCATCCGCAGCGCTTACGAAGAGCACCACCGTCTGGTGATCTCCGACGATGCGCTGGAAGCCGCCGCGCGGCTTTCCGCCCGTTATGTCACCGAACGCTTCCTGCCTGACAAAGCCATCGACCTGATCGACGAGTCCGCCTCGCGGGTGCGAATGTATAAAAGTCCCGCCGCCACCACGGCGAAAGAAATCCTGACCAAGCTGCGCGGCGTGCGCGAAAATCATAACCTGGCTCTCGAGGACGGCCGCTACGACGACGCCCAGGAGCTTCTTGAGAAGGAAGCCTTTCTTGAACGCGAGCTGGAAGACCTGCGCACAAGCTGGGACCGCGACAGCAGCCCGGTGGTCACGGCGGATGATATTGCCGAGGTAGTTTCGATGTGGACCGGCGTGCCGGTCATGCAGATGGCCCAGGAGGAATCCGCGCGGCTGCTGCACATGGAAGACGAGCTGCGCGCCCACATCATCGGGCAGGAAGAAGCCATCCAGACCATTTCCAAGGCTGTCCGCCGCGCACGCTCCGGGTTGAAAGATCCGCGCCGCCCGATTGGCTCGTTCGTATTTCTCGGCCCGACCGGCGTGGGAAAAACCGAGCTGACCAAGGCGCTGGCCCGTTTCCTCTTCGGCAGCGAAGACGCCCTGATCCAGTTGGACATGTCCGAGTTCATGGAACGCCACACGGTCAGCCGGCTGGTGGGCGCGCCCCCCGGCTATGTGGGCTACGATGACGCCGGCCAGCTCACCGAAGCCATCCGCCGCCGGCCGTATTCGATCGTCGTCTTCGACGAGATCGAGAAAGCCCACCCTGAGGCGCACAATATGCTCCTGCAGATCATGGAGGAGGGGCATCTCTCTGATGCGCGCGGGCATAAGGTCGATTTCCGCAACACGATCATTGTGATGACCTCCAACATCGGCGCGGACGTGATCAAACGTCAATCCTCGCTGGGTTTTCCGCTACAGCGCGACGAAGTCTCAGAAGAGAAGGAAGCCTACGAAGAGATGCGCAAGAAGCTGATCGATTCGCTCAAGCGCGTCTTCCGGCCGGAATTCATCAACCGCCTCGATTCGGTCATCGTCTTCCGCGCGCTCAACCGCGAGGATATCCTCAAGATCGTCTCGCTCGAATTGGACAAAGTCGCAGAGCGGCTCAAGGAGAACAACCTTGGCTTGCGGGCGACCGACGCCGCCCTCCAGCAGCTGGCCGAGGAAGGCTATGATCCCGACATGGGAGCGCGCCCGCTGCGCCGGGTGATCCAGCTCAAGATCGAGGACCGCCTGTCTGACGCGATCCTGGCGGGCGAATTCAGCGAGGGGGAGACGATTGTGGTTGACGTCAACGAGGACCGCGAGATCACCCTGCGCAAGGAGCAGGGCCGCTCGGAGCCCGAGGAAGCCCTCGAGCCGAGCGTGTGAGAAGGACGTGTAGAGAATCATTCCGGGCAGGCGCGCAGCCTGCCCGGGTTTGTGCGGGCAGACTTCGGACCGCAGCCACCGCCCATGATCCCTATCCTGAGCGTTGACCCGATCCCTGAGCCTGTCGATGGGATCGAGTATGTTTTGCGGGCGAACTACAGCATCACCTCAACCTGAGGGACTTCCCGCAGCGGGAGAAGCTGGTAAACCATCACCTTCTCCTGCTTGCCCTTGATCGAGTGCAGTCCGTATGACTCGAAAGTGTAACCTGCCTGAAGCTCTTCCAGCGCGGCGTATGTCGGGTGCCCGATCAACACCCCCGAGCCTTTAATCAGCCGTCGGGTGAGCGCCTCGAGGCGCTGGGTGGTGTTGACTGTGTCGCCAATGATGGTGTAATGCAGCCGGTCGCGCGAGCCAATGCCGCCGGCGATCACTTCGCCGGTGTTGATCCCGATCCCGGTGATCATCGGCGGATCACCGCGCTGGCGGCGAACATCATTTAGTTCGTCGATCGCCGCGACCATCTCCAGGGCTGCCTGACAGGCAGCCTGGGCGCTCTCCTTGGGTGATTGCAGGCGCGGCAGGATCCCGAAAAAGGCCAGCATCGCGTCCCCGTCGAATTTGTTGACCACTCCGCCGTGCTCGACGATGATCGGCACCAGCCGGTCGTAATACTCGTTCAACCAGGTCATCACTGTCGCCGGGTCGGTCTGTTCGGACATGGTGGTAAAGCCCCGGATATCGGTGATCAGCACCGTCGCGACTGCCTGCTGGCCTTCCAGGCGCAGCGAACCGGTGGCGAAAGTCTGGCGGAGTTCCTCGCGCACCTCGGGAGAAACCGTTCGCCCGAGCAGGTCGCGGTACATCGAGCCCTCCTGCAAGCCGGCTACCATCGAATTGAAGGTGTGGGCCAGCACGGCCAGCTCATCATCACCCTTGACGTTGACCTTCACCCCCAGATTGCCCTGCGATACCTGCGACGAAGCGTGCACCAGGCGGTTCAGCGGGCGGGTGATCAGGTTCGCCAGGTACATGCCGACCGCGATGACCAGCAAGATCGCGCTGACAACCAGAATGAAGACCTGCAGGCGGGTGACCTGGCTGGTGCGCACCAGGAATGCCTGCGGCAGCGCCACGCCGACCAACCCCAGGTCGTTGCGCTCGCGCACCTCCCACGGGCCGAGCAGCTCGGTATAGTCTACCGAGGAGATCGTCAGGCTGCGGGTCAGGCTGACCTGATCCTGACGGGAGAGGACGTCCTCAACCTGCTCTGGCGAGATATCCATCGCGCTGGCTTCCGTCAGGGTCGAAACCAGCACTCTGCCATTTAAATCATAGAGCGTGGTTTCGCCGAGCGTTTCGGATTTCATCTCCCGAACCAGCGTCTGGGTCGATTTTCCGACCATCACCACGCCGACCAGGCGGTTGTTCGCGTCCAGCACCGGACCGGATACGTAGAAGTAATCCCCCCAGGGAGCGCGGACGAAGCCGGCATACTTGTCGCCGCGGTTGTCGACCTGATTTTGCAGCACCTTCTGAACGAAATCCTGGCCCTGGAAAATGGTCTCGCCGCGGGAAAAGGAATACTCTCCCTGAGCGTCGCCCGGCGCGCGGTGGGCCGAGAAAACAGCCACACCCTGGGCGTCGAGCACGTCGACGACTTCCTCGTCGGTGTTGACGATCAATGGCAGAAGCAGAGAGCGCAGCGTTTCTGCATCACCGGCCTGCAGGGCCTCGCTCACGCCCTGTGTGTTGGCCATCAGGCGCAGGCTGGCCAGCAGGCGGTCTTCTTCACGGACCATCCAGTCGGCGGTCTGCTTGCCGGTGGCGATCAGCTGGTTGAAGTAGCGGTCCTGGACGGATTCATAGACGACCTGGCTTACGATGTAGGCCGCCCCAAGGGCAAACAACAGCGCCAGAATCAGGTATGGCAGGGTGATCTTGATCCGCATGGGCACGCGCACTTTGGGCTCGCCGCCCGCCGGCGTCTGGATGGCCTTGCGCGGCTGTGTGGGAACTTCTGAGCCGGAGACCCTGCGCAAGGTTGCCTCGATCCAGCGCGGGGTGAAAGGTGCGCGGAGAAAAGTATGATAACCGCTGGCCTTGGCCTGCATTTCGCGGGCCACCTCAGGCACGCGGTTGGTCAAAATCACCTTCAGACCCGGATTCTGCTCTCGGGCAGAGTTGAGAAAATCCAGCCAGTGATCGTCGGGGAGGTGTAAGTCGAAGAACAGCAGGTCAGGCTGAGCCTGAGCGAACAAGCCCTGCGCCTGGCCCAGTTCCCAGGCTTCCCAAACCTGGTCGCCGCGGTCTTTGAAGTATCGGGTTAGCGCCTGGGCGGCCTTTGGGTCGCTTTGAACAATCAGGACACGCTGCGCCATGCTTGCTCCGGGGGAATGATTTCAGGAGAGATATTCGCGTAAGTGCCGGCTGCGGGTGGGGTGACGTAACTTACGCAGTGCCTTCGCCTCGATCTGGCGTATGCGCTCGCGGGTCACATTGAAATAACGGCTGACTTCTTCCAGAGTGTGGTCTTTGCCATCGATCAAGCCGAAGCGCAGCTCGAGCACCTGGCGTTCCCGTTCCGAGAGAGCCCCCAGCGCGCTTTGTACCTGCTCGCGGAGCATCTCGCGGGCGGCGGCGTCCATAGGCTCCAGCGCCTCGTCATCTTCGATGAAATCACCGAGCTGGCTGGATTCTTCATCGCCTACCGGCCGCTCGAGCGACACCGGCTCCTCGGCCGACTGCAGGATGCGCTGCACCTTGGCCGTCGCCCAGACCCAGCGCCGCTGCAGCTCGGGATCGATCGGCATGTCGCGGCTCAGTGCCAGCTTGATCTCGCGGACATCATCCGCCGAGAGGAACTCTGCCTCGAGGGCCAGTTCTTCGTGGGTCGGCTCGCGGCCGAGCTTTTGCACGAGCGTGCGCTGCACGCGCAGCAGGCGGGTGATCGCCTCGAACAGGTGGACGGGAATGCGGATCGTGCGCGCCTGTTCGGCGATGTAGCGGCTGATCGACTGACGGATCCACCAGGTGGCGTAGGTACTGAATTTGAAGCCGCGGGTCGAGTCGAATTTCGAAACCGCCCGCAAGAGACCCAGATTACCTTCCTGAATCAGGTCCAGGAAAGAGATCCCGCGCCCCAGGTAGCGCTTAGCGATGGAAACCACCAGACGCAGGTTGGCACGGATCAGGGTCTGGTTGGCATCTTCCGAGCGCCAGCGGACAGCTTCTAATTCATGGGCCAGGTCTTCTTTGCGCAGGCGCTCCTCGAAGAATTCCATGCCGGGCAGCTCGTCGTTTTTCTGCAGGCATTTGACGATTTCCATCGCCAAATCCGAGGGCAGCAGATAGAGACACAGGTACAGGTTGAAGGCGTTGCGCACCAGCCCGTCCCAGAGGGTGTCCTTGCCCCACAGGCCGTTATCCAGAAAGGCGCGCAGGTAAGAAGGGGAGTCCGGCTGCCAGCTCGTGCGCAGCGCCTGGGCTTCGAGCAGGATCAGGCTCAGGTCGGGCACGTCGCCCTGCCCCAGACGCTGGGCATCCTGCTTTAAGCGCTCCCATGAGGTGAACAGGTCTTCAACTACCGCCATGTACAGGGCGACGTTTCGGTCTGCCCCTTTGTGTTTGGGATCAAGATGCTTCTTGAGGGTGTTGATGTAGCGGGCTGCCTCAATGCGCGCGGCCAGGCGAAATTCGCTCTCCGCGTCGAGCAGGTTGATCTGCCCGATCTCCTTGAGATAAAGGCGCACCGGATCCTCGGAAAGCTCCACCGCCATCGAGGGATCTTCGAGAATTTCGAGAGGATCCTCGACGGGAATTTCCGCTTCACCCCAATCTTCGCCGGGGGCGGTGGGCAACGCGTCTTCGGGAATCTCTTTTTGATCGATTTCCTCTTCCGAGGGCTCGAGGATCTGATCTTCGGGAGTTCCCAGCTTCGGGCTTTCACTGCGCCGCTTGTGTTTCGAGGCGGGATCAGACTCCGTCTTTTTACTCCGGGCAGATGTCCGTGAAGTACTCTTGCCGGTCGCCGGGGAAGGAGTTTGGCTTCGAGGCATGGTTATAAATATACCATAAATCAATATACCTACTCTAATTAATCGAATTGATAAGAACGGCGCTCCGCCGCCTCGAGCCGGGCGCGCGCCTGAATATATTGAGAGATGAGTTCCTGGTAGGGAGTCAAGGGTGTATCTGCCTGGTTTTGCAGGTCTTCCTGCAGGAAACGCATCTGGCTGATGCCTTCATTGATCCGCAGCAGTCGTAATTTAAGCAAGGTTCGTACCAGATCTTCAATCAGTTGATTTGGTTTCAGCTCCCCGTAAGGTAATGGCGCCTGGAGGTGCGCCGCCATTTCTTGCAGCGGCTGGCTCAGGTTCTCGGCCAGGTAGGCCAGCGGCTCGACGTGCTCCTGCTCCAGCGACTGGAGGATCAGCCGGGCAAGGGCCTGGTGATCGGCGTGTTCGAAGTCCTGCGGGCTGAAGCGGCTGAGCCCGGCCGCCTGGAGCACCCGGTCGAGGGAATAAAGCGCCTCGGGGTTGTGCAGCAAAAGACGCAGACAGTGGGCTTCCATGGCGTGGCCCTGCTGCTCGACTTTGCTGGGTAGGCCGGCAGGCGCCTCGGCTTCCCGGGGATGTGCCGGGGCGGCTGCCCGCCGGCGCGGACGGATGCCGGACGTCCCGGCTGTACCGATCAGTGCGCGCTCGTCCACCTTGAGCAGACGTGCCAGGCGCTGGCGGTAAGCATCCCGTTCGACCTGGTCAGGCACGTCATCGATCAGCGGCAGCACCCGGGCAGCGATCTCGCTCTTGGCCTTGGGGTCATCCACGCCCAGGCTGGCCGCCAGGCTTTCCATCACGTAAACGACAATCGGGCGGGCCTGCTCGAGAATTGATTTCCACTCCTCCGGGTCGCGCAGCACCACGTCATCGGGATCCAGGCCTTCCGGAAGAGTAGTCACCCGCAAATCAGCCTGCAGGCGGGCTTCGCTGCGCAGCAGACCGCGCGCGTCGAAGGTCAGCTCCTCGCTGTGGTCGAGCGCCTGTCGGGCGACCTCCAGCCCGCGCATGGTAGCCTTCACTCCGGCTGCGTCGGCGTCCAGAGCCAGCACAATCCGGCGCGAGAAGCGCTTAAGGTAGCGTAACTGTTCCTCGGTCAGGGCGGTGCCCATTGGCGAAACGCTGTTGGCAAAGCCGGCCTGATGGAGGGCAATCACGTCCAGGTAGCCCTCGACGATCACCGCCTGATCGGCGGCGCGGATGGCTTTGCGGGCCAGGTGCAAACCGTACAGCAGCCGGCCTTTATCAAACAGCGGGGTTTGCGGCGAGTTGAGGAATTTGGGCACGTCGTTCGGGTCGAGGATCCGCGCGCCGAAGCCGCACATCCTACCGTTGCCATCGCGGATGGGGAACATGATCCGGTTGCGGAAGCGGTCATGCCCGCTGCCGCCCTCTGGGCGCTCGGTCAGCATGCCTGCCTGGATCAGCTCATCGTTGCTGTAGCCCTTGCCGCTCAGGTAAGTCTGGACGGCGCCCCAGCGGTCGGGGGCATACCCCAGCTCGAAGGTTTCGATGGCGTTCTGGTTCAAGCCCCGCTTGAGCAGGTAACTCAGCGCGACCTCCCCGGCGGGGGTTTGGGTGAGCTGGTGGCGGTAAAAGGTGACTGCCTCCTCGAGTAGCCCGCGCAGGCGGTCGAACTGCTCCTCCTCATGGCGGCGCTCAGGCGATGGAGCCTCGAGAGTCACCCCGGCTTTGCCGGCCAGAAAGCGAAGAGTTTCGGAGAAATCCCAGCCCTCTTTCTTCATCACGAAGCCGAAGATATCGCCGCCCTCGTTGCACTGGCCGAAACATCGCCAGGTGCCGCTGTCGGGGAAGACGACAAAGGCAGGGGTGCGCGTATTGGTATGGAACGGGCAAAAACCGATGTAATTCTTCCCCGTCCGTCGCAGCTTAACCGTTTCGGATACCAGATCGACGATGTCGATCCTCGACTTGATCTCATCCACTGCAGACATGCCGGCTCTCCTTGATCTGATTCTACCCGCAACCCGTAAAACGGGGCAAGCTCGCCAGCAGATGATAGCCTGTCAGACGGGTCCTTACAAAGGCTCCCTAAGAAATCTTTGAAGACCGGTCTGCTGGCAGGAGACCACCTGCGCTGAGGCGGGTGATTTCTGCTTGAATTTCAAATAACTACTTAAGTATTTGACCGGAATACTTAGAAATCTGTAAGTATTAAATTGCGTAAGATTTCTTATAATAAGAATAACCAAGACCCGCCATGGATGAACAGCGGTCTCTGGCACGTAAATTGCAACTGAAAAATCGGCAAGAAAGGAGGTAGGACCCTTGGAAACCAAACTGCGCGAAAGAGGTCAGGGACTGGTCGAGTATGCTCTCATATTCGCCCTGGTGGTGTTGGTTGTCGTCGTGCTCCTGTATATTTTCGGGGAACAGCTTGGTCAGGTATACAGCAACATCATTCAGAATATTTAAGCAGCTTCGATAATTTTATTCTTCCGTTATTTTTTTTCTTATCATGCGGCAGGGAGACCTGCCGCGTTGCGTTATATTCTGGACGCCGCCAGCGTATATCAAGATACAGGTTAATGGCCAATCCTGAAACCTATCCCGGATAAGGGGTTGCCTGATGGGTGCAGGTTTCCGATCTTAGCGGCTGCGATTACAAGCATCCCTTCCGCTGCGACCGCTATCGCCCGGCAGAGGGCTTGATATCAAGCAGGAATCTCAAATATATTCCTACTTGTAATTCCGGAATAACCAGGATATAATATAGAATATAAGTTCTATATTGCGCATTGAAAGGTTACCCATGAACGTCTCTGCGTGTGAGATCGTATCCAGACCGGTTCAACCGACGGTCTGCCTGCACACCGTCGCGCCGGTGAGCGAGCTGCCCCGGGTGCTCGGCGAGGCATTCAGCCTGCTCATGGCTCACCTCGGCAAGCACGGCGAGCTGCCCGCCGGTCCGCCCTTCGTGGGCTACTGTAATATGGATATGCAGGCTCTGGAGATCGAGGTTGGCTTTCCGGTCAGCAGAACGCTGCCGGCCGAAGGAAGAGTCGAAGCCTGCGAAATCCCTGCCGGGGAGTATGCCAGCACGATCCATGTAGGCCCTTACCAGACGATCGAGCGCGCCTACGCCGCTTTGAGTGAATTCATCGCCAGCCGGGGCAGAGAGGCGACCGGCATCTCGTATGAGTTCTACCTGAACGATCCCGCCATCACCCCTCAGGATCAACTGCAGACCCAGATTTTGTTTGGGTTGAAGTAGGTCGACGGTTGCGGGTCGGTATGAAGGCGGCCAAAGGGA
>CAZMCF010000052.1:0-8210 GCA_964564935.1 uncultured Anaerolinea sp.
CTGTAAAGTATGTCCCCGATCAATACACGCGCGGGAGAGGGACCTAGGGTGAGGGCCGACCGGGCATCTCCGTCATCTCCTGACCAAGCGGCGATCTCCACCCCTGGCCGTGGGGTTGTGCCTGTACCACACCGCAGGTGCAGGTGTCAGTCACTACGCGCCTAGCAAGGACAATAGCGTTTTGTAGTGGGCCGTGAAGTCTTATCCATGCCCCCTACCCCTTCAGCCTGATCAGCGCGGTGATCAACCTCCCATCCAGCCTCTGTATAATTCCTAAATTTCTTATAGCCGAATCCAGGTCCTGTCCTCGTTTCTGCATGCTGCCTGCACCGGCAAATTACTACTCCATAACAACATTATACAGGGGTCATTGATTGATGTGTTGGCTACGCGCATTATAATTAGCAACGTTATACCACCCTGAAGATTTTACGGAACGTATAAGCTCGAAAATGAGTTGCCTCTCATCGCCGCAGTTTAACGCTGGGTTCACGCCTCCAGGATATAATCTGGCTGGAAAATCAGGCTTCTGGACAGATTTCTACCGAATTTTTTACTCCGGAGACTCGCCATGACCCATCTTGTCCCCCTTGCAGAGGAACACCGTCGAGGTTTCACCGATATTTTCAACCACTACATCCTCACCAGCCCCTCCGCCTTTCCTGAGCGGCCAGTCCCCGATTCGTTCTTCGACCGCTTCCTGGGATTTGCCCAAACCTATCCGGCCTGCGCGATGATTGCTGAAGACGGACGCATGATCGGCGTTGCCCTGCTGCACCCCTATCACTGGGCCAGCACCTTTGACCGCGTGGCCGAGATCACCTATTTCATCCACCCAGACCACACCCACCGAGGCCTGGGCAAAGCCGCCCTGGACTGGTTGATCGAGCGCGCCAGACTCCTGGGCATCGACCGCATCCTGGCTTGCATTTCTTCTCTGAACCTACCCAGCCTTAACTTCCACGGTAAATACGGATTCTTCGAGTGCGGGCGGTTCCCGCAGGTAGGGCGGAAGAACGGCCAGGAGTTCGATCTGGTATGGATGGTTCGAAAAATCGAAGCAGAAGAGGATTGAGAATGTCAATCGACGCAACAAACCCCAAACTTGACTGGCTGAACACCGGCTGGAACGCTCATCCCATCCGCGGATTGATCCTCGACATCGACGGCGTGCTCGAATTTCAAGGGCTCCCCTGCCCCGGAGCGCCCGAAACCCTTGCCGGGCTGCGCGAGATGGGCTTGAAGCTCTGCTTTTTGACCAATTCCACCCTGAAGAGCCGCGCTTCCTGCGCCGCCCGCCTGCGCCAGAAGGGCTTTGCCATCAGCGACGATGAGGTCATCACCGCCTCGTCGGCTAGCGCCGCTTACCTGCGCCTGATAAAGCCGCGCTCGTGCTGGGTGCTGGTCGAAGGCGCTGGCATAGATGAGTTCGCAGGGTTGCCGCACGACGAGCAGAATCCCGAGGTGATCGTCATTGGCGACAACTACTCCCGCTTCAACTGTGATACCTTCAACCGGATACTGCGTCTGCTCAAGCGCGGCGCGCGCCTGATCGGGATGCAACCGGAGCTGGTCGACAGTTCCTCGGGCGAACTGGAGCTGAACGTCGGCTCGTTCGTCGAGATGCTCGCCCGCGCTGCGCAGGTGCAGCCGGTCTACATCGGCAAGCCGGCCTGTTTCGGCTTTGAGCTTGCTCTGGAGGTGCTTCAACTACACCGCAGAGAGGTGGTCGTCGTCGGCGACCGAATCGATACTGACATCCAGGGCGCGGCGCAATGCGGTTTTCGCAGCGTGCTGGTTCGCTCCGGCGAATACGACCCTCGCAACCTGCTCGCCTCGGCCTGCCAACCCGACCAGACCATCTCCAGCTTCACTGAGCTTCCGGAAATCCTTTCCGGCCTGGTCAAAGTCAGCCTGTAATCCCATGCTGGCGCCATTGCTTACCGTGACGATCGAAGCCGCCACGGCGCGGGTGATGTCTTGGCGTATTTCGGACGCATGGCCTGAGCGTGCACCCGGAGTCGGGCCTGCAGATGAATTCATGGGAGATTCTCCAGTTCTCGCAGATTACTCAAACAGCGGTTATTGTTCCTGCCTGTTGGACAAGGATCAGGAGAATGGACAATCCGACCTTCAACGGACGACACCAATCTTGAACATGGCTTGTTTATTCGTAAGGGTCGTACACCCTACCCAGCACTTGATAAATGTTACCTGACCCCTGATGAACGAGGATTTCTTAAGGTAATCTTAAGCTCCCCATTATCCCCGCATAAGGACTAAATCGAGCAACTCGCGTATGATATTTACGGATCAAAGACCGGCTCCCTTTTGATCTCGAGAACGGAAGGTTTCTCTCCCTCTCTGTATCGCTCAGGCTGTGGGGCTCGCCGGGACCGCCCGCCTCGGTCGAGTCCCATGGCCGGCTGGTCGCCAACCCATCAAACGGCTCTTTTGGAGGTGTCCATGAAGAGAATTCCTGTCCTTACCGGTTTCATAATCATCATTGCGATGCTGTTAGCTGCCTGCTCGCCGGCCGGGATCAACATTGATCTTCCATTATTAAGCAGCACCCCATCGGCTCCCGCAGCTCAGGTTCAGCCGTCGCCGACCCCATCGGTTCAGGAGGTGACTTCTCCGCCCTCCGCTCCGGTGGTCGTCTCCGGCGAGGGCGTGGCTGCCCTGCAGGGCGTACTGACGCAAATCTACGAATCGGTCAGCCCATCGGTCGTCAGCATTCAGGTTGCGACGCCGGTTAGCACGTCCTTCTCCTTCCCATTCGGGCTCCCCGGCCAGGATCAGTCTCAACAGCCGCCCGTTCAGAATGGGCTGGGATCGGGCTTCGTCTGGGATAAGAGCGGCCATATCGTCACCAACAATCACGTCATCGACGGGGCTGATCAGATCACCGTGGTCTTCTCGGACGGCTTCACAACTGACGCAACCCTGGTCGGCAGCGACCCCGATTCTGACCTGGCGGTGATTAAAGTCGATGTGGAACCTGATCGTCTGCACCCGGTCTCGCTGGCCGACTCCGACCAGGTCAAGGTGGGCCAGCTCGCCATCGCCATCGGCTCGCCGTACGGGCTCGAGCAGACCATGACCCTGGGGATCATCAGCGCGCTCGGCCGCTCGCTGCCGGTTGAAAAAACCCTCACCGCCAGCGGGCTGACGTATTCCATCCCGGACGTCATCCAGACCGACGCGCCGATCAATCCGGGCAACTCGGGCGGCGTGCTGCTCAACGACCAGGGCCAGGTGGTCGGGGTCACCGCCGCGATCGAATCAACGAGCGGCTCGAACGCCGGGATCGGCTTTGTGATCCCGTCCAACATCGTCAAGCGGGTCGTCCCGGCCTTGATCGTTGACGGCAGTTACGAACACCCCTACCTGGGCATCAGCGGGACCAGCCTGACTTCCGCCCTGGCGGCCGAGATGGACCTGCCCGTAGAGACCCGCGGCGCGCTGGTGCTGACCGTCACCGCCGGCTCGCCTGCGGATAAGGCCGGCCTGCGCGGCGGCGACCGGGTTTTCAACCTGAACGGCCGGGACATCGAAATCGGCGGCGACGTGATCACCAAAATCGACAACCAGCCCGTCAACGGCATGGACGACCTGGTCAGCTACCTGGCGACCGAAACTGAAGTCGGCCAGCAGGTCACACTGACCATCGTGCGCGACGGCAAGGAAATGACGCTGAAAGCCACCCTGGCCAGCCGACCATCAGCAGATGACGAAACCAGCCGCGATGTGACCCGGGGCGGCTCGCTCGGCATCACTGCCCGGGCGTTGACCCCTGAAATCGCCCGCGCCATGGATCTGCCGCGCAGCACCCGCGGGGTGCTGGTGGTCCGCGTGCTGGCCGGCTCGGCAGCCGATGAGGCCGGCCTGCGCGGCGGGACAAAAACAGCCGTGATCAACGGCGAGGAGATCCGCATCGGCGGCGACGTGATCACCGCTGTAGAAGGCCAGTCGGTCACCACCGTCCAGGAGCTCCGCGAGACGCTGGCCAACTATGACGCCGGAGAGCGCGTCACCCTGACCATCATCCGCGACGGCGAGACGATGGAAATCGAGGTCGTTCTGGGAGCGCTGCAATAAGCTCTCGGTTAATTGGGCGCAGCCATCCCCCTGCGCCTATGGGATTATTGGATTTCTCCTCCCTCCTTCATTAACCCAGCCGCCGGTCAGCGCATCCGGCAGCTGGTGGTTTACCCGGCTCGCCCGCTAGTATCTACGAACCAAAGCGCCGCCTGATCAGGTGGCGCCTTTGCACGAATCTCGTCCCAATGAACGAATGTCACTCACCTGCCCCGGCTCTCCCCTCCCCCCTGCTAAACAGCAGTCCAGGCTTCCACGGCGTGCCCAGCAGAGGCAGCAGCCAGCGGTCCAAACCCCACCAGCCGGCGGTCTTCCAGGCCAGGACAAGGAATACGGCCAGGACGAACAACACCGGGTTGGTGCTGGCCGAGCCGGCCATCATGAAATTCCAGTTCATGAATCCGCCAAAAAAGGCGGCAATGCCGCTGAACATGCCCAGGATCAACGCGGCGCCAATCAACAGCTCGCCCGCCACGACCAGCCTGGAGAACCAGTTGTAGCTGCCGCTGTCGAGCAGCGCTTGGAGAAAGCCGCGGTACCAGTCGAAAGCGATCGGCGGGCGGGACGGCGGCTCGGGGATCGCCACTGCCCGCTCCCAAAAACCTTTCAGGGCTTCGCCGGTCTGCACCCAGGCAGGGTTTGCCAGCTTGCCCAGGCCGGAATTCAACCAGGTGTACCCGAGGTAGACGCGCGCAATCAGCCACAGCCATGCCCAGCGGGTGTTGTTGAACAGCGCCTGAGCCACCGGCGGGTCGGTGATGGTGATGTTTTTGTTCAAGGTTTGGGTTGCCATCAGAATCTCCTCGAAACCAGAATATAATAGGATAAATTTGATCTACTTATCCTATTATAATCCAGGTTCCCGGGAGAAAAAGCGCCGGATGGCGGATGGCATAATGGGCTTTTTAGCCTATACATACCAGGGAGAAGCGGGATCACAGACCTCGTTCATCCCAGTACGCAGGGATTTGGCTCAAGCATCCCCTGGTCCTCAACTTTCAACTTCCGCCCTGGAAACAAGCCGCACGGGAGAGGGGCCGGGGTGAGGGCCTAAATATACAAATCCCGCCGGTTGTAGATCAGGTATGCCGCGGCCACGCTGACCACGACAATCCCAGCCGAAAGGAGCAGGTATCCCGGTTCGAACGTTCCGCTGCGGAAGAACTCCGCCGCGTCGAAATAACGAAACGGGGTGAAATACTTGAGGAAATCCAGCTTTTCCTGCATGGTCGAGAGGATCGACATGAAGTAGGTCGCCAGGATGATCGCCACGGCGGTCGAGCCGGCGGCCTTGTAGCGCCTCATCCCGCAGCCGAGCAGCAGCCCGACGGCGAGGAAGATCAGCTCGATGAAAAACATGGCCCACATTTCCTGGTAGAGGAAATCGTAGAAGGCCTGGTCGGGGTTGTACTGCTGCACGGCCAGGAGCGAAATCCCCAGCGTGACCAGCACGAAGAGGATGCAGTTGATCAGCGCGGCCAGCGCCTTGGCCGTGACCACCCGGCTGCGCGAGACCGGCAGCACCAGCGAGAACTCGACCGTCTTGTCGCGCTCTTCCTTCGAGATGATATCGCTGCCCCACATCGCCGCGGCGATTGCCCCCATCAATCCAAAATAGACGAACATAATCCCGTAGAATCCGCTCAGAGTGGTCAGGTTGAATGCGCGCATGTTCAACGCGTCAAGCAATCCTTGAGGCATCGAATCCAGCATCGAAACCATCGCCGGATCGCCGGCAAATGCGGAGAATTTTGCTACAGCAATCATGATCAGCAGGGCAAGGACTCCGCACCAGATCAGCAGAGACTTAAAATTCGCCTTTAATTCGTGAAACAAGATATTCACATACGCCTCCCTACGACGCCATGGGAATGTCGCGCCGGACGTAAAGCCAGTAACTCAGCCCCAGGGCCATCACGGTGATCGCCGCATTGAGCAGCACCAGCGGAGTGTCATACCCGCTGTTACGAACGATGTAGGTCGGGTCGAGGTGCTTAAAGGGAGTGAGGTACTCCAGCTTGACATCGGCGAAGATGCCGCTGAAGGCGCTCAGCACATAGCCGCCAAAGCCCAGCCCGAGCGAATAGGGCGTCACGCTGCGCACCCGCCTGACCAGCAGCGATATCGCCAACCCGACGCACAGGAAAAAGAGCTGGAAAATGACAACGCTGGCAAGCAGCAGAAGCAGCACTCCCTTGTCGTATTCGCTGCCGGCGCTGAACAGGGCGAAGGACAGGAAACTGACCGCCCAGACCAGCGCATTGGTGATCGTCAACCCTGCCAGCGCGGCCAGCAGCTTGGCGGTCAACACCTGCGTCCGGCTGACCGGCTTGCTCAGCAAGAAATCGGCGGTCATCTCAGCCTCTTCCACCGAGACCAGTCCAAAGCCGTAGTTGCCCGCCTGGATGGCCAGGCACAATTGAGCAAACATGAACAGAAAACTGTAGAACCCCAGAGAAGTGGAGAGGTCCATCCGGTCCAGGGCGAATGCGTCGCGCATCGCCTGGGGAAATTTTTCCATCATCTGGTTAACCATCGCCGCCTGGTCGGCGAAACCCGGAAAGATGGAGAAAAAAAACAGGATCAGCGCCGCCACCGAAGCCGACCAGATGACCACCGACTTGAGCCGGGCGCGGAATTCGTGCAGGAAAATCGTTGCGCTCATCGCCGCCGCCTATTCGTAGTAATGCATGAAGATCTCTTCCAGGGTCGGCTCCTCGATGGTCACGTCGCTGACCTGCACGCCACTGATCCTGCGTAGCACCTGGTTGATATCGCCCTTGAAGAAGAAGCGCACCGTGCCGTTCTCGGACTGGATGTTGGTCGCACCGGGGATTTCGAACGCAGCCGGATCCAGCCCCGCGGCAGTCACGTTGATCTTCTTGTAGTTGTTTTGCTGCAGGGTGCGGATGTCGGAGATTTCGACGATGCGCCCCTCGCGGATGATCGCCACCCGGGTGCACAGGCGCTGCACCTCGCTCAGAATGTGCGAGGAGAAGAAGACTGTCACCCCGCGTTGATTCTCGGCGCGGATCATGTCGAAGAACTTGCGCTGCATCAAAGGGTCAAGGCCGGCAGTGGGCTCGTCCAGGAAGAGCAGTCTGGGGCTGTGCAGCAGGCCCTGGACGATGCCGACCTTCTTCTTGTTGCCGTAGGAAAGGTCGCTGATCCTCCGGTTGAGCTCCAGCTCCATAATGTCGGAGAGCTCGCGGATGCGCTCGGTGCAGTCGCGGCCGTAAAAACTGGCGGAGTACCTGAGCAGGTCGATGACCTTCATCCCCTCGTAGTAAAAAACCTCAGAGGGCAGGTAACCGATATCGCGGCGGATTTCCGGCCCGTGTCTGGTCACGTCCTTGCCGAAGACCCTGGCGCTGCCGCTGGTCGGGTGGATCAGTGAGAGCAGCAGGCGGATGGTGGTGGATTTACCCGCGCCGTTCGGCCCGATGAAGCCGAAGATTTCGCCTTCCTCCACGTTGAACGACACATCGATGATCCCGCGCGACTTGCCGTAATACTTGGTCAGATTGCTCACCTCGATGACGCTCATCCGATCGCTCCTTATAAAACAATAGACTGCTGCGAAAAGAGTGCCGGCCATCCGGCCTATAAAAATTCGAAGGACTGCAGCCGGTGCGACCACAGCCCAAGCGATGACCAGAGTAGATTCTATACAAATTTCCGCTTTTGACAATATGCTTTATGTCAAAATCCGGGTCGGTAGGCGGCCATCCCGGCCCCCGGCGTCATCGCAAGCCGCCGTTGGGCGGCGCGGCGATCCCCACCCCTGGCCGGGGGAGTGGTTCGTCGCAGCTGCGGGCAGAGATACCGCCGTCCACCCGTAGGGGCGCAGGGGAAGCCATCAAGACATCGGTGTTTTCATGATCCCCTGCGCCCCTACAGCCCTTGTTTACCCTTCAGCCGCCGCTGCACTCCTTGCAAAGACACCTGGGCTTATTGTCGGGTTACAGCCTGCCCATATTCTTCCATCTGCACAACATACACTCGCCCCTGGCGCGGTGAGGGCTAATGCTCGTGCCCGCGCAGTCGCTCCGCGCCGGGCAGCTTGCCGGCCAGCTTGTGCGGCTCGTGGATCAACACCGGCAGATGCT
>CAZMCF010000053.1:0-7944 GCA_964564935.1 uncultured Anaerolinea sp.
TGGTGTACGACGTGACCAGCAAACCCCCGGCGACGATCGAGTGGGAGTGAGGGGTTATTATGAAGGAGCAAAGCGACTGACACCTGCACCTGCGGTGCAGTGCAGGCGCTATCTCCCGGCCAGTCTCGTTGACCCTCACTCTGCCCTCTCCCGCTTGCGGGAGAGGCGATCGTCCACTTGATCACGTCCGTCTCGAGACTCTCAGGGCAGGTATCCCTGTTCGCCGGTCTTCTCATGAAATCGGCGGAATCCCGTTGACCACTCGTAGGCATACGCCCTTCCAGGATGATGTAAAATCAAGATGCTGCTCAGTGGACAGTCGCATGCGCAGACGTATACCACGATTCATTGCGATTCTAATCATTCTGGGGGCCAGTTTTGGGATTCGCGCCGCCCGCGCCCAGAGCGCGGCGCGGATCGAGATCCTTTCGATCGAAAGCGCCAGTTTCCCGGCGCTCAGCCTCCGCTTCGAAGCCTACGACGAGCAGAATCAGTTTATCCGCGGTCTGCAGCCCGGCCAGGTGCGCGTTCTCGAAGACGAACAGGCCCGTCCGCTGCGTGAGCTGGAGCTGCTCCAGCCCGGGGTACATTTTATCGCTGCCTATGACCTTGGCCCCGAGCTGAGCAACCGCTACGCCGGCGTCTCGCGGTATGAGGCTATCCAGACTGCCTTGCTCGCCTGGGCTCAGGCTCAGCCGGCGGGGACCAGGGACCAGTTCAGCCTGGCTGCCAACACCGGCATGCAGCTCATCCGCAGCGGCGATCCCGCCGAGTGGGCCGCTGCGATCAGTAGCTACCAGCCCGATCTGCTGGCTGAAACACCCAGCCTCAACGCGCTGACCCGTGCAGTCGATCTGGCCACCGACGCCAGCCCGGAATCGCATCGTAAGGATGCGATCCTCTTCGTCACCCCTCTGATCTTCACCTGGAACCAGGAGGCGGCGACCAACCTGGCCGGGCGGGCAGCCGCCCAGGGCGTGCGGATTAATGTCTGGCTGGTCGCGTCTGAATCCGCCGCGGTGAATAACCCGCAGATCGCTCAGGGGTTGGAAGCCCTGGCAGCGGAAACGGGCGGGCAATATCGCATCTTCGATGGTCAAAACGGCCTGCCAGATCCAGACGATTACCTGGAACCACTGCGCTATGTGTACCGCGCCGCTTACGATTCGCAGATCAACGCCGCCGGCACTCACAACTTACGATTGGAGATTGATTATGCCGGCGGTCTGCTGAGCTCGGCCTCCAAGCCGCTCTTCATCAACGTCGAGCCGCCCAACCCGATCTTCCTTTCGCCGCCGTCGCTGATCGAGCGCAAATGGGTCAAGGAAGACGGTCAAAAGGAATCCCGGCTTTTGCCGGATTCGACCGGGCTGCGGATTGTGATCGAATTTCCGGACGGGCACGAGCGCCCGCTAAAATCCAGCCGGTTGTACGTCGACGGTGCGCTGGCGGCGGAAAACACAGCCGCGCCGTTCGATGCGTTCCATTGGGATTTGAGCGGAATTACCAGCGACGGACAGCACATGCTGCGGGTCGAGGTAGAGGATGTCCTTGGGTTGATTAAATCCAGCATCGAGTGGCCGGTAGATTTAACGGTCGAGCCGCAGAGGACCGCGCCGCTGCAAGCTGTCTTCACCGGCAAGCGCCTGCTCACCCTGGGGGCCATTCTTGCGTCCGGGGCAGTGTTGATTCTGGCCCTGATTCTTTCCGGGCGCCAGTCGCGCGAACGCCGCCGGGCCATCCGTAAAGCCCAATCTGATCCGCTGACCCAACCCGTTCCGGCGCGGATCGAGCCGCCCAGCCGACCGCGCAAGGGGTCGGTACGCACCTCGTCTGAGCGGACGACCATTCCTCGCCGGGCTACGTCCGAGTTTGGCGAGGCGAAAGCCTGGCTGATGCGGGTGAGTGAAAACGGCGCCGCCACACGCGCGGATTTGCCTCCTCAGCCAGCCACGGCCATCCCGCTCATCCGCCGCGAGACGACCATCGGCAGCGATCCTCGCCGCGCGCTCTACCGCCTGGACGCCGCCACGGTCAGCGGGTTGCACGCGCGCATCCAGATGACCCCTGAGGGGGAATACCGCATCTTTGATTCCGGCTCGGTCGCCGGAACCTGGGTCAACTACGCCCCGGTGCCCAGCCAGGGGCTGCTGCTCAAGCATGGCGACCTGATTCAGATCGGCCGGGAAGCCTTCCGCTTTCAGCTCGCCCAGCCGCCCGAAGAACGAAACCCCCGGGTCGAGACCTTCGGGAACACGTCATGAAACAGGTCGAGCGCTCGCATCTGACGGTGGTCGCCCTGACCGACGAGGGCGCCCGCGGCAAGAAAAACGAGGACCGTTTCGGTGTTTCGGCCTACCAGCGCCGCGACCGGCGCAAGACCCCGGTCTTGCTGGCCGTGCTGGCTGACGGAATCGGCGGTCACCGCGCGGGCGAGGTGGCTGCCGACCTGGCCGTCGACCAGATCAGTTCCTATTTGGCCGCCTCAGCCGAGGGTCTTTCTCCGGCCGAAGCGCTGCAGGGAGCAGTGGAGACCGCCAGCCAGGCGATCTATCAACACGCCGCGGCTGCCCCTGACCGGCTGGGAATGGGCGCCACTTGCGCAATCGCCTACGTGATTGGTATGCGTCTGTTCGCCGCCAACGTTGGCGACTCGCGGATCTACCTCCTGCGTGACCGGAAGCTCCGTCAATTGAGCGTCGACCACACCTGGATCCAGGAAGCGCTCGATCACGGGGTGTTGAGTGAAGACCAGGTCAAGGGACACCCTAACGCTCACGTCATCCGCCGCTTTCTCGGCTCGCCCCAGCCGCCCGAAGCTGCCATCTGCCAGCGCCTGGAAGGTCAGCCCGCAAACGGCGAGGCCGGCGTCCTGCTGCAGAAGGATGATATTCTCCTCCTCTGCTCCGACGGCCTTACCGATCTGGTCAGCGATGAGGAAATCGGCGCAATGCTTTCTTCTCAACCGCTCGAGAATGCCGGAGCCGGTCTGATCGACCTGGCCAACCAGCGCGGCGGGCACGATAATATCACCCTGATCCTGCTGCAGGTTCCGGAAAAACTGGCGAAGAAAAATGGTCGCTGGCGCGGATTCTGGCTGGCCGGCTGCCTTTCCATGATCATCCTGGTCGTGCTGGCGGCGGCGATAATCTTCGGTACCAATTGGCTTTCGCCAGAGAAGCGATCCACGCCAACCCCAACCCTGGAAGGGATCATCCCCCCGATCACGGTCGTCACCCAGCTGCCGACGATTGCCGCGGCAACGGCAGCCCCGCCTGTTGCGCCAGGCAGTCTTGTTCCGCAGATCAGCCCGACCCGGCCTGCCTACCCTGCGCCGTCCTCTGGCGCGACTCTCACCCCATGGCCAACCAATACCCCGATGGGCGGATTGAGTTACCCGTAAGGGAACCGCCAATATTGGATTTCGGCGAGCAAGATGCCTGTTCCGGTTGTGTAGTAGAATCCTCGCCATGAAACCTGGACGGAAACAAATCCTGCTCACCAATGATGACGGCATCGAATCGCCTGGACTGTGGGCTGCCGCCGAAGCCCTTTCAACGCTTGGCTTTGTGACCATCGCCGCACCGCGCAACCAGTCCTCCGGCGCAGGGCGCAGCCACCCAGTCGGCTCCGATGGAAGGATCACTCCGCGCCTGTTGCAGATCGGCAGCCAGATCTGGACTGCGTATGCCATCGGCGGAACCCCCGCTCAGGCAGTGATGTATGCCCTGCTTGACCTGCTGCCGCAGTTGCCTGACCTGGTGGTCTCGGGCATTAATTACGGCGAAAACGTCGGCAGCGGGATCACCATCTCTGGCACGGTCGGCGCAGCGCTGGAAGGCGCTTCGTTTGGAGTGCCTTCTCTGGCGGTCTCTCTTCAACTCCTCGACAATGACTACCTGACCTACTCACGCGAGACCAGGTTCACTGCCGCTGCTCACTTCACCCGCTACTTCGCCCGGCGGCTGCTCGAGCGTTCGATGCCGGCGGATGTAAAGGTGCTTAAGGTGGAGGTCCCCGCCAATGCCACGCCCGAGACACCCTGGCAGGTGGTCCGCCTTGGCGAGCACCGTTACTTTGTCCCCCGCTCGCGGCGAACGGACTCGCTCGACGCGCCTGGACCGGTCGACTACGTGATCGATGTCTCGCCCGACCATGTGGGAGTTGATACGGATATTTACACCCTGCGATTCGCTCAGAAGGTAGCGGTGACCCCGCTCAGCCTGGACATGACCTCGCGCGTATCCCTTGCCGAGCTGGACCAGCTTCTCCGGAGGGAATAGCCGGTTTTGTATATTCATTTCCATAAAAACCGGACACCTCTGCTGTGTCCGGTCAGTCTGCTGAAAGCGACCTTATTCGATCGTCTTCTTTGGAACCTCGGGCAGGTTGTTGATATACACGCAGTTCTCGTCAAAACCGGCAATATTTCCCGTCCGCTTCAGCCACTCGAGCTGCTCGTCCTGGATGACATGGCTGCCGATTAACGAGAGGTCACGTAACAATTCTCCAGTCAACAGGTCCTGAAAAACGCCGTCGCCCCAATCGATCACAATGGCGCCGTTATCTAACACCACCACCCAGCGTCGGTGGATTGCGAGGCCTTCAGGCATCTCGGTTAATGGCTCCGGTCAGGTTGGAGGTTGCGTTCAGCCCGGTTTCGTGCCGTTCTGGAAAGCGGCAAAGGTGGTTACCTTTAGCCGCTCCACCAGTTCATCCTGAGCCTGGCACCACAACGGGCGGATCGGGCATTCCTCGCCGAAGGGGCAGACATCGGGTGAAGTGGTGCATTCGTTCAGCATGATCGGGCCGTCGATGGCTTCGACCACCTCAAGGATGGAGATTTCGGAAGCCGGTCGAGCCAGCGTCACCCCGCCGCGCGCGCCGCGGCTGGTATGGATCAAGCCGGCGATGGATAATTGGGAAATGATCTTTGCCAGAAAGGACGGCGGGATGCGCTGCTCCTGAGCGATCTGGCTGGTAGCAGCTCGTTCGTTGGGATCCAATTTTGATAAATAGTATATTGCCCTTAAGGCGTAGTCGGCCTGCCTGGTGATCTGCATCAATTACTTCCTTTTTCGGAATTATGGGTAGGAATTATCTGGTTATATATGAGTGTATTTGAACCCGTTTTATCATACAAGTGACAAAGGTCATACGTCCAATTGACATTCCGCGCGCCGCTCGACAAATCCCCCTCGCCTGGATATAATCGCCGGTATGGCTGACTATCGCTTTTCCATTCCCATCACTGTTCGCTACGGGGATCTCGACCCCCAATGGCACGTCAACAACGCCCGATTTCTCACCTATTATGAGCAGGCCCGTCTGTCCTATCTCGTTCATCTCGGCCTGTTCAACGGCGAGGATTTTTTCAACCTGGGCATGATCGTCGCCGATGTGCACATCGCCTACCTGGCGCCGATTCAGATGCTGGAAAAGATCAAGGTTCAGATGCGCGTCTCCAGGCTGGGCAACAAAAGCATGAACATGGAGTTTGCCATTGTCAATGAGGAAACCGGCGAAGTGAAATCCACCGCCGAATTCGTCATGGTGGCTTACGATTATAACGCCCAGAAAAGCGTGCCCGTCTGGCCGGAGTGGCGGGAGAAAATTTCCGCCTTCGAGGGCATCCCGGCCGGTCCGACTTCCAATTAACCTCTCCAACCAGGAAAATAAAATGACCCTGCCTGATATCGATGCCGCCGGTCTGGTTTCTTTCCTTTGCGAGCTGCTTAACACACCCAGCCCTACCGGTTTTTCCGGACAGGCGGTCGCCCTGGTCGAAAAGGCAATGGGCGAAATTCCGGGTTGGAAAACCGAACGCACCCGCAAAGGTGCGCTCATGGCAACCCTGGCGGGCAAGCATGAAGGCCCGGCCCGCGGGTTGAGCGCCCATGTGGACACCCTCGGCGCGATGGTCAGACAGATCAAGCCGAACGGGCGGTTGAAAATGACCCAGCTGGGCGGCTACGCCTGGAACACAATCGAGGGCGAGGGCTGCACCGTTTTCAGCCAGGGCGGCAAGACCTTCCGCGGCAGCATCCTGATCGAAACCGCCTCCGGTCACCTGCACGGTAAAAAAGTCAGCGAAACGCCGCGCGACGAGGATCATCTCGAGGTGCGATTGGATGACCGCACCGACAGCGCCGAGGATACCCGCGCCCTGGGCATCCAGGTGGGCGATTTCATCGCCTTCGACCCGCGCGTGGAGCTCAACAACGGCTTTGTCCGCTCGCGCCACCTGGACGATAAAGCCGGCATTGCCTGTCTGGTCGCCGCAGCCCGCGCGCTTGCTCAGGCCGGGCTCAAGCCGAAGCAGACGGTTCACATCCTCTTTTCGACCTACGAGGAAGTCGGTCACGGCGCGGCAACCGGCTTTCCGCCCGGCACGGCCGAGCTGGTGGTGGTCGATATGGCTGTCGTCGGTCAGGGTCAGACGTCCGATGAATTCCACGCCACGCTGTGCGTCAAAGACGGGGGCGGCCCGTATGACCCGGCGCTCAGCGCGCGCCTGCGCGGCCTTGCGGAAGAACACAACATCCCTCACCAGGTAGATGTCTATCCCAATTACGCCTCGGATGGAACGGCGTTGTGGCGTTCTGGAGCGGATCTGCGCGTTGCCTTGATCGGTCCCGGCGTGGACGCCTCCCACAATTATGAGCGCACCCACACCGAGGCGCTGCTTGCCACCACGAGGTGGACCCTTGCCTATCTGCTCGCGGATTGACCCCCATTCCAGCCTTCTACAATCCCCCAAACAGGTGACTCGACAAGCCTTTAAAGTCTGGTAGAATCTCGACTATAGGGAGCAGTTGTCTGGCCCCAGGCAGGTAAAGGGGCTGCCGGAATCCCCCGGCTCTTATGGTGCCCTTTTATGGGTTTGTTGATTAGAGGAGGATATTGCCTTGTCCGGAATGGAACGTTTCACCCAGAGAGCTCGCCGGGTGCTCAGTCTGGCGCATCAGGAAGCAGAGCGGATGCGGCAGACCACGATCAGCACCGAGCACTTGCTCTTGGGCCTGATCCAGGAAGAAGGCGGAATTGCAGGCAGAGTTCTGCGCGATTTGGGGTTGGAACCCGAGCGCGTTCAGGAAATCGTCGAGCGAGTTACCGGTATCGGTCAGGGGTACAGCGGTAAGATCGATCTTTCCGCTGGCGTGGAGCAGGTGCTCAAATTTGCCATCGAAGAAGCCCGCCGCATGGGTCATCACTACATTGGCACCGAACATCTCTTGCTGGCTCTGGTGCGCTCCACCGAAGGCAAGGCGATGGATGTGCTGCGCAGGCTGGGCGTTACGCCTGAGCAAATCCGCCGCCAGACCCGCCGGGTGCTGCAGGAGAGCAGCAGCTCGCCGCAAGGCGCCCTTGGCGCGCCTGCCAGTCCGGCCGCATCTAAAAAAGAAGAGAAGAGTCAAAAGACCACTCTGGTGGACCAGCTAGCCACCGACCTGACCGCCCTCGCCGAAGAAGGCAAGCTCGACCCTGTCATCGGCCGCCAGATGGAAATCGAGCGGGTGATCCAGATTCTCGCCCGCCGCACGAAAAACAACCCCGCGTTGATCGGCGAGCCGGGCGTGGGAAAGACCGCCATCGTCGAGGGATTGGCGCAGCGGATCATCGAAGGCGACGTCCCCGCCCCGCTGCTCGGCAAACGGGTGCTGCAATTGGACGTCGGCTCGCTGGTCGCCGGCACGATGTACCGCGGCCAATTCGAGGAGCGCCTCAAACGGGTCATCGATGAGCTCAAAGCATCCGGTGCAATCTTATTTATAGATGAAGTTCACATGCTGGTCGGCGCCGGTTCAGCCGGTTCCTCGGTGGACGCGGCCAACATCCTCAAGCCGGCCCTCTCGCGCGGCGAGCTGCAGGTGATCGGCGCAACCACCCTGGACGAATACCGCAAGCACATCGAGAGCGACGCCGCCCTCGAGCGCCGCTTCC
>CAZMCF010000054.1:0-6788 GCA_964564935.1 uncultured Anaerolinea sp.
ATTAGGCACGCCGCCAGCGTTCATCCTGAGCCAGGATCAAACTCTCCGCAAAAATTTCACCTTATTCAGGTGTACGTTACGGATTTTGATGTATTGACGGATTTTCTGGCTATACTTCCTATCACTCTTCAGTTGTTAAGGTTCCGCTCGCTTCCCAGGGCCTGTGACGCTGCACCTGCTTTTCGCTGACAGGGTCGGGGCATAAAATAACCGATGTCTTCCTGTTCTTGCTTCAATGGTCAACACCGGCTCATCTCTCGACGTCCATGTCAGGCCTGGTCCGCTTGGTCCAACCTGTCTTCAGTTTTTATCGATCCGCCCCATGGGCAAGATCTTTCTGCAGTTTGGGACTTATATTTTACTCAAATCCCAACAGGTTGTCAAGGGTCGCCTCCGTTCTGGCGCGACCTGCCAGGCGCTCGTTGGAAGTGGCGTATTCGGTTTTTAGCGATCTTCTTGCTGAGCTAGATCGGGCTGCCTTGGAAAGGCAACGGGCGGAATTATACCGGAATCATTTGCCTTGTCAAGGGATTCGCCAGCCAATTTCATAAACTCGTCAGACAATTGCCAGAATCTCTCCCTCCGCCGCCCGGGTATCCACCTGTCCAATCTTCTAACAGCCCGGACGGCATGCAACCTGCAGCCTTACATCAAAATCCCGCCCGGGAACCAATCGGATCCATTCGGCGCTTTAACTCCGTTGACCCGATCCGGCTGGCTGATGGGCAGAGTCGCGAATGTTATAATGGATAGCCTATGAGAACTGCAGCTTACCCTTCCACAAATACGCGCTCGATCCTCGAGCAGGCGCTGATCGCGCTGCTGCTCGGTTTTGTCCTCTTTGTATCTCTGGTCGCAGCGTTCATGATCGGTTACCAGATCTGGTTCGCCGGGCGGATTTTCCCCGGCGTGACCGTCGGCGGCATCCCGGTCGGCGGGATGACGCCAGCCGCCGCCACCGGGGCGATCCAGGCCGCAATAACCTACCCGCAAACCGGTCAAATCCTGCTCCAGGACGGCCAAAACGGATGGGTGGCCAAACCTCAGGAGCTGGGTCTTTTCCTCGACCCCGGCGCCTCTGCTCAAGCCGCATATAAAACCGGTCGCCAGGGCGGGTTGTTCCAGCGCCTCTCGACGCAGTTCAACGCCTGGTACCGCGGCGCCAGCCTGGCGCCGACGCTGGTTTTCGACCAGCGCCTGGCATACCAGTACCTGGCCAACATCGCCCGCCAGATCGACCGCGATGTGAGCGAGGCCGGTCTGAGCATCAACGGCACCGAGGTGATCGTCCGCTCGGGCGAGGTCGGGCGCACCCTGGATATCGACGCCTCGCTGGCGCTGGTTTCTGCCCAGGTGCAAACCCTCCAGGACGGGCTGGTGCCGCTGGTGGTCAGGGAGACCCCGCCGGTAATCCTGGACGTGAGCGCCCAGGCCGAGATCGCCCGGAACATCCTCAGCCAGCCGCTGACCCTGACCATGCCCGAGGGCATGAGCGCCGAAGGCGCGCCGTGGGTGTTTGACCAGCAGACGCTGGCCTCGATGCTGGCCATCGAGCGGGTCAAGGATGGCGACGGCGAAACCTACCAGGTCGGTCTCAACAGCCAGGCGCTGATCAGCTTTCTTTCTAATCTGGCGCCGGACCTGCAAACCTACCCGGTCAACGCCCGTTTCATCTTCAACGACGATACCCGCCAGTTAGACCTGCTCGAGCCGGCTGTGATCGGCCGCACGCTCGACGTCGAAGCCAGCCTGAAGGCCATTCAAGAAGGCCTGAAGAACGGCCGGCACGAGATTCCGCTCGTTTTCCAGATCACCGAGCCGCCCGCCACCGATGCCACCACCGCCGAAGAGCTGGGCATCACAGAGCTGGTCAGCATGCAGACTTCCTACTTCTACGGCTCCAGCCGCGAGCGGGTGCAGAACATCCAGGCAGCGGCCAAACGCTTCCACGGTCTCCTGGTCGCGCCTGGCGAAACTTTCTCGATGGCCAACGCGCTCGGCGACATCAGCCTGGATAACGGTTACGCCGAAGCGTTGATCATCGTCGGCAACCAGACCATCAAGGGCGTCGGCGGCGGAGTCTGCCAGGTCAGCACCACCCTGTTCCGCACGGCCTTCTTCGGCGGCTTTCCGATTGTAGAGCGCCACGCCCACGCCTACCGCGTTTATTACTACGAAAAGGTCGTCGGCAACCGCATCGACACCTCGCTGGCGGGTCTGGACGCCACCGTTTTTGTGCCGCTGGTCGATTTCAAATTCACCAACGATACCCCTTACTGGCTGCTGATGGAAACCTACGTCAGCCCGGCCAACAGCAGCATCACCTGGAAGTTCTACTCCACCTCCGACGGGCGCACCGTCGAATGGAAGACCAGCGGGGTCACCAACACCGTAGAACCGCCCGAACCGCTCTATAAAGAAAATCCCGAGCTGGAATCGGGCGTGATCAAGCAGGTAGACTGGGAAGCCCAGGGCGCGGACGTGATCGTCGAGCGCACCGTATATCGAAATGGACAGGTCTATCTGAGCGATACATTCCGTACTCACTACCTGCCCTGGCAGGCAGTCTATGAATACGGTCCAGGGACCGAAATCCCCAAGCCAGAAAACGGCGAATAAATCCCCGCGGCTGGAAATCGGGCCCTGACCGAACTTGCGGTCAGGGTTCTCTGCGCCAGGGCGCTTCGATCAGCGCGTTGGTTTCGTCAGCAGCGTGCCCGAGTAGGGGCAAATCCCAGGCGATTGAGATCGTCTTGAGCAGCGAGTAGAGCGTGTAGGGTGTGTCGTCCTCGAAACCGCGCCGCGCGTGAGCGGAGATCAGAACAGTCGCGATCCGCCCGCCGCCAGTTTCCAGCCCGCAGCAGCGGTGATCGCCCTGGCCCTCATCCCAGGTGAGGATGATCAGCCCGTCGCGGGCCATCTCCGGGTCGCCCATCAGCCAGTCGACCCATTTGCCCAGCCAGGCGTCGGCAATATGCAGCGAGCAGTCGTGGGCGGAGTTGCAGATATTCGGAGTGATAAAAATGAAGTTGGGTAAATCCCCGCTGGCGAGGTCTTCTTCCAGCTCAGTCAGCGGCACCACATGCGCGCGGCAGCGCTCCTCATTCAGCCGGATCGGATCGAAGTAGATAAACGGATTGTGCTTGCGGACATAGAGCCGGGTATCGTTCCGATAGCAAGGCTCGGGCATAGACTCCTGGTACGTCTTCCAGGTCTTCCCGCTGGTCTCGATCAGGTCCGGCAGGCTGACCGCATCGATGAAACAATCGGTGCAATTGGAGGTGATCCCAAAAGTATCCCCGCCGATCATGGCGATGTAGTTGGGCAGGCTGGGATGGCGGATGGCATAATGCTGGGTCAGCAGGGTGTATTCTTCTGCCCAGGAGTTGAAGTTCGGCATCTGCGGATTGCCGATCACAGTGTCGAATTCCTTGTTTTCGAGGACGATAATTGCGATATGGCTGAAAGCCGGCACAGCCCGTTGGGGCGTCGGCGAGGGGGTTGCCGTCGATGTCTGGGTCGGCGCGGCGGTCGGCGGTAACGGCGTCAGCGTCGCAGACGGTGAAGGAGTAGCGCCTGGCGGTTGGGTCGCAGTCGCCGCCGGCGTCTCCACCACCGCAGTCCCTGCTGGCAGGCACCCGCCCGCCAAGCAGAGTACAGTAAACAATAAAATGGAAGCGCGTCGGATGTTCAAAACTCCACCTCATCCCCGTAGCGCGACCAATCCTCCTGGCTCCAGCCGTATTTCCCCCGCAGCGGCACAAAACTGACCGGGATGACGTTTTCATAGACCAGCCCGCCTTTTTCATGCGTCCAGACCTGCAATACCTGGCCGGTGTAGTCGCCTACCGGCAGAACCAGCCGCCCGCCCGGGGCAAGCTGGGCAGCCAGCGGCTGAGGCAGGAAGGCAGCCGCAGCAGTGACAATAATCGCCGGGTAGGGGGCTTCATCATGCCAGCCGAGGGTGCCATCTGCGCAATGAACCTCGATATTTTGATACCCCAGGCGCTGCAGCACCGTCCGCGCCCGCTCAGCCAGTCGAGGATGGCGTTCGATCGAGATCACTTTACGGGCCAATTGCGCGAGAATGGCTGCCTGGTAGCCCGAGCCGGTGCCGATTTCGAGCACGGTCTCATCGCCGCGCAGCTCAAGCAGCGAGGTCATCAGCGCCACGATGTACGGCTGAGAGATCGTCTGTCCGAGGCCGATCGGCAGCGGCCCGTCGTCATAGGCGCGATAGCGGAACTCCCTGGGGACGAACTCATGGCGCGGGACCGCGCGAAAAGCCTTGAGCAGGCGCGGGTCGCGCAGGCCGCGCCGTTGGATCTGCTCGGTCACCATCTTCTCCCGCTCTGCCGGGTACGCCTCGGGATTGATCGCATCATCATCCATTGAACCACACCTGTGCAGGGTTCTCCTCGCAGGATTGCAGTTGAACCCTGCGGCCCAGGTCATCCCGAAAAGCGGGTGATACCCCGCTCAATTCCCTGAGACAATTATATTAAATCAAAATTCGAGGGATTTTGATAGTAGTAAAGCGATCTGGCGGTCGATTTTTCCCATCGGAAAATCTCCCAGCCCGTCCGGCGGAACCCAGCGCACCGCGCTGGCCTCCAGCGCCCGCGGCTCTGCGCCCGCCAGACGGCAGGAAAAAGCGTGCAGGGTCACTCTGTAATGAGTATAGGCATGCTCGAATACCCCCAGTTCCTCTCCAACAAATATTTCAGCGCCAAGCTCTTCCTTGATCTCGCGCCGCAGCGCCTCGGCCAGCTCTTCGCCCGGCTCGACCTTGCCGCCGGGGAACTCCCACAGCCCGCCGAGCAATCCCTGGGGAGGGCGGCGGGCGATCAGCACCCGCCCATCTCGCCAGATGACCGCCGCAGTCACGGTGTAGTGCGGGATGGGCGACCGCCGGGCGGCGACCGGCTGCTGCTCTTCGATCCCCAGCTGGTGCGCCCGGCATAGTCCATTCAGCGGGCACTGCCCGCACTTCGGCTGGCGCGGCGTGCAGATTTGCGCGCCAAGGTCCATCAACGCCTGGTTGAAGTCGCCGGCCCTGCCAGGGGGCAGGTGCTCCTCCAGCCAGGCCAGCAGGGTTGCCCGGCCTTCCGGCGCGCTCGCCGGGAGATCCAGATCGAAGACTCGGGCCATTACCCGGCGGATGTTGCCGTCCAGGGCCGGCTCATCCGCGCCGAAGGCGATCGAAGCAATCGCCGCGGAGGTATAGGCGCCGATGCCCGGCAGGTTCTGCAACTCTCGCCGGCTTTTGGGCAGCTTCCCGCCGTAGCGTTCCAACACCAATCTCGCTGCCTCATGCAGATTCCGCGCCCGGCCGTAATAGCCCAGCCCCTCCCACAGCTGCAACACTTCCTGCAGCTCGGCCTTTGCCAGGTCTTCTACGCCCGGAAAACGCTCCATCCAGCGCTCGTAGTAAGGGATAACCGTCTCCACCCGGGTTTGCTGCAGCATGATCTCCGCTACCCAGACGGCATACGGATCATTGCGCGAACGCCAGGGCAGGTCCCTGGCGTGAATGGCGTACCAATCCAGAACCCGGCGGGCGAACTCGCTGGTCATCGCCTGCACCCGGGCGGGCTAGAATTGAAATCCACTGCGCGGTTCGACGATCTTGATCGAATAATTGCGCACGAAGTCCTGCAGCTGGTTGTTCAGGCTTTTCCACTCGGCCGAGTTCAGGATCTGCCGGGCGCGGGCATCGGAGGAAACAACCGCTCCAACCAGGATTTGCGGCTGGTTGCCGAAGACGGTCGCCCAGGCATCGCTCAATTCGAAGCCCATCCGCTGCACGCCGGGGATGAACTCCCGGACGACGAACTCAAAATACTCCTGCTCCCGGTCAGGCGCAATATCCCAAGACATCAATAACTTTACCGGCACAGGGGCACCTCTAATTGCGTTCATAATCCAGCACCACCACCTGAGTTTCCTCGGGCAGCGAGCTGACGCTGGTCACCTTAATCGACGGCTGCGTGGTCACTCCGCTCAGTCCCATTTCTTTCAGGAATTTGCTCAAAGGTTCCAGCTTGATTGCCGATTCAGGCAGGTGAAAATGCATGGGAATGACGATGTTCGGTTCCAGCAGGCTGATGACCTCGGCAGCCTTGGCGGCGTTCAGCGCCCCGCCCCCACCGACCGGCACGAGCGCCACGTGCACCGGGCCCAGCGCCTCGACCTCGGTTTGAGTCGGCACCCGGTTGAGCGAGCCCAGATGAAGCACATTGATCCCGTTGTAGTCGATGAGATACAGCGTATTGCGCGGCTCATCGGCGTCCTTCTTGGTATGACCGTTGGTTTGCACCCCGGTGATGAATACGCCGCCAATTTCATACTCGCCCGGCCCGGTGATGCGGTAGGAGTCGCCTTTGACCGCAGAAAGAAAATCGTGCCCTGGGGTGGCATTGCTGACCGTGATGATATCTGCCTTCAATTTCAGCGGGCTGAAACCGACCACGCGGTGGTCATAAGGGTCGGTAACAACCGTCGCCAGATTTCTTTCGGTGATGCGAAAACAGGAATGTCCGTACCAGGTGATTTCCATTCAACCTCCGTCAATCTGCGACTGATTATACATTAAAGTAATTCGAATCGCTTGACTCCCCGGTGCAGTTCAGATAGAATCGGCGCTCGCCGGATTGATGAAGCGGTTAAACCTTGCCTTCATTAAGAGGCTTTGGTATAATCATTCCGCTTAACCTGATACTTAACAATCCAGGCCGACGTAGCTCAAACGGCAGAGCAACCGCCTTGTAAGTGGTAGGTTACGGGTT
>CAZMCF010000055.1:0-5222 GCA_964564935.1 uncultured Anaerolinea sp.
TAAGGTGTAAGCTATGTCTCCGAATACCTGTAAAGTATGTCCCCGATCAATACACAACTCTGGGAGAGAAGGGGAGTCGTGAGGAAGCGTTATTCCATCCGTTACCAGGGAGGAACGGAATGAGCGGATTCTGCCAGCCTTTAAAACCCATGGTCCTGGTTGCCCATAACTGCGCAATTCTGGTGGTGTCACCGCGAGCGCAGCGCGGCGGTCTCCCGTTTGGCCGGGAGATTGCTTCGTCGCCAGAAAGCGGCGGTTCGCAAGGACACTGGGGGGCGTGGCGCGGTGGGCAGACTTGCTGAATTCAGCTTGATGTCAACCCGAAAATGATTATCTCGATTGCCTCCCGGTTTTGCGCATCTCCTCTATAATACCGGCATAGCCATACCCTCTTTCTCAGGAGACCCGCATGGTCGATCAACGATTGCAAAACATGGCCAAAATCCTGGTGGCGTATTCCACCAAAGTGGTCAAGGACGATTGGGTGGTGATCTTCGCCGAGCCGCAAGGCATTCCCCTGGCTCGCGAAATCGCCCGCCAGGCGACCCTGGCCGGCGCGCATGTCGATATGTATTTAAACGACCGCACCTTCGACGAAATCGTGTTGAAATACGGCAGCGAGGAACAGGATCAGTGGGTCACGCCCCTGCTGGATCTGGTGGTTCGCAAGGTAGACGTGTTCATCCAGATCATGGCGCCGGAGAACACCCGCACGCTCAGCGGCGTCGATCCGCTCAGGCAGAAGCTGGCGGCCCAGGCGATGCACGAGGTTCTTAAAATCTACCACCAGCGCATTCATGCCGGCGAGCTGCGCTGGAACATCACTCAAGCGCCCTGCCCGGCGCTGGCCCAGGAAGCCGATATGAGCCTGGCGGATTTCGAAGAATTTGTCTTTGCCGCGTGTTTCGCTGATCAGGACGATCCAGTCGCCTGCTGGCAGAAAGTCGAGGCGGATCAGGAGCGGCTGGTGCAGTGGCTTGCGGGCAGTAAGGAGATCAAGATCCAATCCGCCAACGCCGACCTGACCCTTTCGATCGAGGGGCGCAGTTTCCTCAATTCGACCGCCACGGTCAACCTGCCCTCGGGCGAGATCTACACCAGCCCGGTGGAAGATTCGGCCAACGGCTGGGTGCAGTTCACCTATCCCGCCATCCGCCTGGGCCGCGAGGTGGAGGGCGTGCGCCTGGAGTTCGAAAAGGGCAGGGTCGTCAAAGCCAGCGCCGTCAAGAACGAGGAGTACCTGCTGCAGATGCTGGACGTGGATGAGGGAGCGCGCTACCTCGGCGAGCTGGGCATTGGCACCAACTACGGCATCCAGCGCTTCACCAAGAGCATCCTCTTCGACGAAAAGATCGGCGGCACTTTCCACCTGGCGATCGGCAACGGCTTTCCCGAAACCGGCGGGAAGAACCAGTCCAGCATCCACTGGGATTTCATCTGCGACGCGCGTAACGGCGGGCGGATGTGGGCTGACGGCGTGCTGTTCTACCAGGACGGCCGGTTCGTGATCTGAGCATCAGGATGAGTTATCTGGTCGAGCGGCGCAGCGGATACTCCGTCTATTTTGAGGAGCGCGACCGGGCAGAGGCGGAGCAGGCCTGCCTGGCGCTCGAGCGCGCCTTGAGCTACAACCGGTTGCGCTGGGGCTTTCAGGCGCCGCGCGATTTGCACATGGTGATCATGACCGGCTGGTGGTCGTACATTGTGGCGGCCGCGCCTCTCGCCGCGAAAATATCCCTGACCCTTTCGGCTCCGCTCTGGGTCGGGCGGGTCATACGTACCTGGAAGTTCACCGGCGGCTGGCAGAACCGCTACGGCCACCGTTTTGTGATCGGAATCAAGCCGCCGCGGTTGATCGCCGCCGCCGACCGCAGTCTGGGCAGGCGGGTATATGTGGACGTGGAGGACCTGAATGAAAAGATGCGCCACATGGTCTATCACGAGGCCGCCCATGCCTGCGCGGCTCATCTTCGCCTGCCGGCCTGGCTCAATGAGGGTCTGGCCATGCTGACCGTTGACGGCATCGCCGGCTGGCAGACCGTTCAACCGGCGACGGTCGAATTGCTCGACCGCGGCTTTCCAGTGACCAAAGGCCGGCGGATGGTCAACCTGGATCCGGATGCGGTGGTGGCGCTGTACACCCGCGGGTATTGGATCACCCGCTATTTTTTTGAGACGCGCCCTGCTCTGATGCAGGAGCTGCTCGAGCGCCCACTCGGCAGAGCGAAGATCGAAGCCCGCCTGGCGCAGGAGCTCGGCCTGCCGCGCGAGCGCTTCTGGGCGGAGGTCGAGGGGATCGTTAAAAGGCATTTCAGGGCGTTGTAAGCCGGGCCGAAGTTGTGGGCAGATCTGTAGCGCGCTACTCCGCCCCGATGGACCAGATGATAATCGAGCCGTCATCTCCGCCGCTGGCCAGGTAGCTGCCGTCCGGGGAGAAGTCCAGGCTGGTCGCCACGCCGGAGGAGACGGGAAGGCTGCCGCGCTGGCGAAGCTGGTCGCCGATGGACCAGATGACGATCTCGCCCATATGGGCCGTGACGAAGTAATCGCCGCCCGGCGCCCAGGCGAGCAGGGCGCCGCCGGCGGGTGAAAATTCGGATGAATCGGCTGCCAGCCGCTCGCCGGTCGCAGCGCTTTCCAGAATCACCTGCTGGAGGAAATATCCGGCAACCCAAACGCCGTCCGGGGACCAGGCGGGGGCGAGGATGGAATCCCAGTGGGCCAGCGGCTGCGAATCGGCGGACCGCACTAGGTGCAGGCCGTCGGCGGCCTGGACGGCCAGTTTGTCTCCATCCGGCGACCAGGCGGCGAAAGAGACGCCGGCGAACTGGTTGAAAGTTCTGGTCATCTGGGCTGCGGATGCGCTGAACAGGCGCAGCGTTCCGTCCTGAAGCACCGCTGCCAGCGTCTTTCCGTCCGGCGACCAAAACAACTGACGTACCGCGGCGGGCGGGGTCAGCGAGTAGAAGAAGGTCGATCCCTGGCCGTCGAACATATAGATCTCGCCGCCGTCGCTGACGGCCAGCCGGCTGCCGTCGGGTGACCATGCCCCGCCGGTTGCGTGAACCTGCATGCCGCCGGCATCCAGTGGGGGCCAGGGGCTGCCGCTGGATGCGTCAAGGATGACCAGACTGCCGTCCTTTGTCTCTACCAGCAGCGAGCGGCCATCGGGCGACCAGGCCAGGTCAGCGACGCCAGCAGTCACAAGGAAGGTATAAACCTGCTGAAAACGTTCCGCCAGCGGGCGGGGGGTGGGCGCAAAGGTTGGCTGAACACCGCTGACCGCCTGGACGACCCACGGCAGCTGGAAGGGGCTGGTCGAAACGCCCAGATTATCGTCATACAGAACCACCCATGTGGATTGATCGCTTAACTTCGGGAAGATCAACTGGCCGACCGAATTTTTAACACATGTCTTGCCGCTCCAATCGACAAACCCGGTTGGGTCAATGCGGTTGCCGGGCTCGTCGACCAGGTAAAAGTTGCCAAGTTCAGCGGCAACGTCCTGGGTAACGCATTCCTCGCTGGATACATCCCAGAAGAGATGAATCAGGACGGTGCCGTCTTCGCGGCGGGTCAATCCGGTCACGCACTCGGTCCAGGCAACATCGCCCTCGGACTGAGCGCAGGCTTCCAGGGCGAAGAACTGCCCGTAGGCCGGCGGGCTGGATTCATATGCGCTGATCGCGCAGCGGAACCCCGCGCCGGGATCAGCGAAAGAAGGCGAAACTTCCATTCGGTCATAAGCCGGGAAGGCGCTCAAATAAAAGCCTCCGCGCAGGACTTTGTTGACGCCGTAGAGCGGGCCTTTTGGATTGTGAGTGACCTCGCTCTCGAAGTAGTAGGGGTAGAACCAGTCGGATACCCACTCCATCACGTTTCCGCCCATGTCCAGCAGGCCGTAAGGGCTGGCATCGGCAGAGAAGCTGCCGACCGGCGCAGGCTCAGCCCCGCAGACGTTGGCCTGCTCGCAGGTGATCACCTCACCGGTCGGGTAGATTTGCCCCTCGGGGCTTCGGGCTGCCAGTTCCCACTCCGCCTCGGTCGGCAGGCGAGCGCCGGCCCACCGGCAGTAAGCCTGCGCGCCCGGCCAGTTGACTGCGCTGACCGGATGGCCTTCGTATCCCTCGGTCGCCTTCCACTGCCCGTCGGCGAAGACCAGGCGGCTGTTCTCCAGCCAGGGGTCGAACCACTGCGCGGCGCTGGCGGGGGTCAGGTTAGGGAAGGAATTGAGGAAAGCCGCGAAGGCCCGATTGGTGACCTCGGTCCGATCGATCCAGTAACCGTCGAGCGAGACCAGGTGGAGCGGGTTGCCTTTCTCGGCGCCCGGACTGCCCATCTCGAAGACCGCCGCCGGAACGAAGAGCATGGTGACGCCATCCGAGCCTCGCACGACGGTCGAGCCAATGCCCGGCGTTGGCGTGGGCGGGACGGGGGTCTCGGTCGGCGTGGGCGGCGGCGGGGCGGATTGAGCCCTGGGAAGGCAGGCGGCCAGCAGCAGGGTCGATATGAGGAAGAGGGAAATTCTTCTCAAAGCAGCTCCTTACTGGAAAGCTGTGAGGTTAATACCCGCGGTGGGGCCAGTTGTTATGTCGGTTATCCCTCATTATAGAGAGTTGCACAGGCGAAAAGAGGAAGCTTGCGATTCTGTAAACTTGTGATATATCCCTACGGCATAGCCCTCACAACACCAGGCCCGGCCTGCCCATCCATACACGCCCTGGTGATGTCAGCTCGATCGCAGCGCGGCGGTCTCCCGATTGGCCGGGAGATTACTTCACCGCCAGAAAGCGGCGGTTCGCAGAGACACCGGGGAGCGAGGCGGTCTCCCAGCCCTCACAATCCCCGACCCCTTCTCTCCCAATTTTAGGAGAGAAGAGGAGGCCCTGCGTGTCATTCCAGTTATGCAAAGGGCGGGCATCCCTTCCGGCCGGTTTTGTGGCTTAAATCATCTTGTTCCGGTTCAATTATTCTCGGATGGACACCGGCGGTTGTGGGGCGCAGGGGATCACGGTATGCAATCAATCTCTGCTGCAACCCTGCGCCCCTACGGATTACGCCGATGATTTCACGATTGATCGGCATCTGGTGGGGCGTCAGGTTTGTTTCAATGACGATCTGCGGGCCATCATTCACTGCGCCCGTAAAAACACCTGTAATCATCCATCGTAGCAACTGTGATTAAAGTCAAGCCACAATTAATGGTTTAGGAGCAGCCAACA
>CAZMCF010000056.1:0-4099 GCA_964564935.1 uncultured Anaerolinea sp.
CACCTTTTGAGGTATTCTTTGATCAGTCTGTTGCACTTACGAGTTGAATCCAAGTAATATATCAGGAGCAGCGCTTTGTTGGCCCGTTGAGTTTCACAAGGCCGCCTGGTCATTCCCGCCTCATTTCGATCCATATCCTCAAACCCAACCACGGTCTGATGCCTGGTAAAAGAAGGTGGAGCGCGGCGGAGAAATAACCAACGCGCTCTCGCCATTCTATTGCCCCAGCCGCCATCCCCGGCGGCAACTTTCCCTGTCGAGCGGAAGCGTATTGCGGTTATCCTTGTGCGCCCACCGACTTATGAAAATGGGCGATCCGCCACTCATCGCCGCGCTTTTCCAGCACCCAGGTGCAGCGCAGGGGCAATTCGATCTCCTCACCGCCGGCCCTGGCGTGAAAGATCCAGCGGCTTGTCGCCCAGGCATAGCGCTCTCCGGCTGCTACATGGATGGTTTCCTCGCTGACACCGATGCGAATGTCTTCCAACGCGGCGTTCTGAGCCTTTAGCGCATCCTCGACCCCGGCGCAGCCTCGGATCCATTCCGCCTCGCCGCTGCCAATCCAGACCAGTTCCTCGTCCGGCCAGATCGTCTGCGGTAGCAAAGAAAGGTCGCGCCGCTCTACCATTTCGATCCACCTCATCAACGCGGCGCGGACGCTATCTTCCACCCCGGTCTTCAGACCCGTTTGACGCACATGGGCGATCATCTCAGCCTCTCCCGACCGTTCAGGGAGTGACAAAATACGAGCCGCTGACCGAGAAGGTCCACGTTTCCCAGCTGAGGACAGCGACATCACCGATCATATGCATGTTCGCGAACGAACCGCTGCCTGGGAGGAGGGTGTAGTAGCCGCGGTCTTTGATCCAGCGAACGTGACCGTACGTCTGGCTGCCGTCCCCGGCTATGACCAGCACGGTTGCAGATTCGATGACGACCCCGGCGGGATTCTCAAAGTAGGCGTGATCGATGTACTGGATCGTCCCGCCGTTCAGGAACCCAAACGGTGGCGCAGCGTTCTGGATGGTGCAGATATCGAGAGCCACCGAGCCGTCGCAGACCTTCTCAAAGTAGAAGGGCGCATGTCCGGCCTGGACCGGCGCGGCAATGAATAAGAGGGCCGCGATAATCAGGATGGACGTAAGAATGGATTTGCTTTTCATGGTATGGACTCCTTTCAAACTCAAACAAACCGACCGTTATTCGACGATAGCCTGGACGCCTGATTCGAGCATAGTCAAGTTGTTGATCGTATGGGTACCCTTTTGGAATACAATAGAGATACAAGCTTGAATATTTGCATGGGTAACAAATGAGCATGATCGTGTCCTTCGGGGAATGGATTCGGCGGAGGCGCAAAGCGCTCGACCTGACCCAGGCTGCCCTGGCCAGCCGGGTCGACTGCGCAGTGATCACGATCAAAAAGATCGAGCAGGACGAACGCCGGCCCTCGCAGCTGCTGGCGGAACGGCTGGCAGACGGCCTGGAAATTCCTGCTGACGAGCGCGCCGTTTTTATCCAGGCTGCCCTGGCTCAGCGCTCGCCGGACCGCCTGCCAGCCCCCGCGGACCAACTCCCTTCCGCGCAGGTTCTCGCCCGGCTGCCATCGCCGGCCACTCCCCTGATCGGCCGGCGCAGGGAGATCGCCCAGGCCGTCAATCTTCTTCGCCGCGCCGCCCGCCTGCTGACCCTGACCGGTGCTGGCGGGGTCGGCAAGACCCGTATGGCCCTGGCGGTTGCCGAAAAACTCGCCCCTGAACAGCGCAATGGGGCCGCGTTTATTTCCCTGTCCTCCCTGAACGATCCAGACGCCCTCACGGGCAGGATCGCCGAAGAACTGGGCGCGAAGCAGACCGGCGACCGGTCTGCTCTCGAAACGCTGGTTGATTTCCTCGCAGGCCAGCAGATTCTGCTGGTGCTGGACAACTTCGAGCACCTGCTGCCGGCTGCGCCCCAGCTCGCCAGCCTGCTCCAGGCCCTCGACGGGGTGAGGCTGCTGGTCACCAGCCGCGAGCCGCTCCGCCTCACCGGCGAAACCGTGCTGACCGTCAAGCCGCTCGGCCTCCCCGGGCTATCTGGCGCGGCCAGCACCGAGCAATTCTACCTCGAGGCAACTCGCTCAGACGCGGTGCGCCTGTTCGCCAGCCGGGCGCGAGCGCGCTCCCCGGACTTCCATCTGAACAGGGAGAACTGCGCCAGGGTCGCCGATATCTGCCGCCGGCTCGACGGGCTGCCGCTGGCGATCGAGCTGGCGGCAGCGCGGACCGGCGAAATGCCGCTGGAAATGCTCCAGGATGGTCTCGTTCAGCGCCTGGATCTGATCGGCGGCGGCTACCAGGACCTGCCCGAACGCCAGCGAACCCTGCGCAGCACCTTCGATTGGAGCTTCAATCTGCTTCTGCCCGCCGAAAAGCAGGTGTTCCCCCGCCTGGGGGTCTTCGCCGGCGGTATCACCCTCGAGGCAGTCCGGGCAGTCTGCCCGGAGATCCCCGCGGACCAGCTTCAGGCCGCCCTTGCCGGCCTGGCGGGGAAGAACATGATCTACCTGGCTGCCGATGGCGAGAGATACCATTTGCTCGAGACCGCCCAGACTTATGCCCGCGAACATCTGACGTACAGCGGCGAGATCCAGGCTGCGCAGAAAGCCCACCTGATTTACTTCGCCAAACTGGCCGAAGAGGCCGCCCCCCATTTCTGGGACAAAGAGCAGGCGTTCTGGCTGCGGCGGATGTCGAACGAGGTCGATAACCTGCGCCGGGCGCTGGGCTGGGCGCTGGATCCCGGAAGCAGCGATCCGGAGGCGGTCGAGAGCGGGGCGCGCATGGCGGCATCCCTGTGGTATTTCTGGTACCTGTACGGCGCGCTAAATGAAGGCGCTGGCTGGCTGGGGTTGGCTCTCGAGCGTTTGCCTCAGCCCGGCCGCACCCGGGCACAGCTGTTGATGGCCGAAGGCACCCTGGCCTGGCAGCAGGGCAGGCTGCTCTATGCCGCCGACCGCCTGCGCCAATCGCTCGATCTCTTCCGCCGATTGGAAGACAGCCAGGGTCTGGCTGAATCCACTCACATGTACGGGCACATCGTCTTCGATCAGCAGAACTACGCCGGGGCAGATCAATACTTCCGTGAGAGTTTAGCCCTCTACGAGGAACTCGGCGACCGCACACTGCGGGTTTCCCTGATTTCCGATCTTGGCCTGGTCGCCTACCACCAGGGCAGCCTGGAGGATGCGCGCAAGTATTATCAGGAGAGCCTGTCGCTGTTTATCGAGGCAGGAATCAAGGACGGCGAAGCCCAATCCTGCATCCGCCTTGGGGACATTGCCCGCTTAGAGGGTGAATACCCGAAAGCACAGGATCTGTACCAGAAAAGTCTAAAGATCAATCGCGAGCTGAACATCTCGATGGAGATTGCCTGCTCGCTGCACAAGCTGGGCTTCATCGCCCTCTGGCGGGGGGAAACGCTCCAGGCCTGGAAACTTTTCCTGGAAAGCCTGAGTCTTCAGGCCGAGTTTGGCAACCAGCAGGGCATCGCCGAGTGCCTGGCAGGGCTGGCCAGCGCATTTGCTGCCGGACAAAGATACGAGGAGGCTGCCAGGTGTTTCGCTGCCGCCCGCCAAATCCTGGAGAAAACCGGGCTGCCCATATCACCGGCCGACCTGATCGAATGGCGGCGCGATGAGGCGGCTGCGCGCTCGCATTGCGATCCGTTAGGCTTCGAGCAGGCCTGGGCGCAGGGGAGCGTGGAAATGATCGATGGGCTGGTCGCCGAGCTGCTCACAGAGAATTGGGAATGATCCGGGAGGATAGATCATAATCCTGTTGCTTCATGGCTTTTGAGGTCACGATTGTTTTACATTCGATCGAATGCCGGGAATCATTCCCGGTGTTGCACCAGGATTTCTCCTCGCTGCGCTCGTCGAAATGACAACCCCCTCCTGTCATTTCGAGCGCAGCGAGAAATCTTTCTCACCCTTGCTTTAAGATTTCTCCTCGCTACGCTCGTCGAAATGACAACCCCCTCCTGTCATTTCGAGCGAAGCGAGAAATCTTTACCGCCACTCAATCAAGATTTCTCCTCACTTCGTTCGTCGAAATGACAA